>NZ_CAXIED010000001.1:0-663125 GCF_964023145.1 Chlamydia sp. BM-2023
TAGGTGCATGTAGAGCTGGGGTCGCCATGTTTAGTAAGAGAAAATCAAATAGATACATACTTTTATAAAAATTCCAACTTAAAAGCAATAAAAAAGGACGATTAACTACTCAGCCGAAGACGCTTGCGGTTCTTTAGACGTTTCCGACTCTTTAGGTGTTTCTGATTCTTTAGGCGCTTGCGATTCTTTAATGAGTAAATATTGGTTTGGGCGAAACTTCAATTCAAAAGTCGGGTAGACGTCCATTTCTAGGCCTAGCAAATCTTCTCCTTCTTGCTTCTGTTCCTGGGAAGAAAAACTACCCGAAATCGCCATGCAAAAACAAGAATACAGATCGTTCCATTTACCTTCTGGAGTATCTTGATAAAAGAGTCGGGTTCTTGCTTTCTTTTTCTCAATACCGATATCGTTCTTGCAATCGTAATGTAAAAGCCTTAAGAATCGATAGCAACTGCATAGGCTGGGAAGTGTTTGCCAGTAAAATAGGCTGTTATCGGAGCAGATATCTCTGAAGAAGTCCTTTCCAGGAGTGTTTGCTAAAAAGTTTGATGCCTCTTCAAGGGAAAGAAAACTTATAGCGCCCGTTATGTTTATCCAGTCCGTAGCTATTTCAGTGAA
The DNA here is from genome assembly GCF_964023145.1 of Chlamydia sp. BM-2023. Taxonomy (NCBI): domain Bacteria; kingdom Pseudomonadati; phylum Chlamydiota; class Chlamydiia; order Chlamydiales; family Chlamydiaceae; genus Chlamydia; species Chlamydia vaughanii. The sequence continues at coordinate 619 of NZ_CAXIED010000001.1, forward strand.
CTGCACCATATCTTCAGGATCTATAGGACACTCAAATTTTCCTTCTTTATCCACCTGCAGGAAATTTTGCAGCTCTTTGAATTTCTCTTCTCTGAGAGTTTCTAAAAGAGAGATGGCTTCGTTTGAAGGAGGAGTTACTTCTCCCCAGTTTTTAGGTTGTATAGAAGCTTTTTTTTCTTCTAGAAGCTCTTGAGCTTTTGTAATAGCTTCTTGAGCAATATCCCTATCTTTTTCTTGTCCTGGCGTAGAAATAAAATAAGGAAGCATCATGTTAGGAAGAATTATTTTTTCTTTTTTATAGGGGATTTTTTCGGGTTGTACCTCGGGTAATAGTGTGGGCTTCTTTTTTAAACAGTTATATAAGACACAAGACACAGCTCCTAGGATAATTAATCCAAAAAGTACGCATCCTACTAATAACAGTATGAAGCTAACCCCCCCCCCCCCAAATACATTAGTAACTCCTAGCAGTATGAGTGAGTTAGCAACTACAACTGCACTAACCATTATGGTGATTACAGCTGTATAAAACGTGGAGCTTTTTGAAGCAGTATGAGAGGGAACTGGTATGGGGTTAGAAATTTGTGAGGTTATATTAGACATAAGCAATTTACGTAGGGTAAGTAAGAAAAATTCCAAGAATTTTTCTGGTTAACATCAATTATGGAAAAACGCTTAGAAACAACTGGTTGATAAAGCGCTTATTTTTTCAATAATTAGGAAATCACGCTACAAGCGCTAGGCTGAGCATATTTTATACTAGGCCCTTGCAAGGCGGGCCGACCTTAAACCAATAAATAAAAGACACTTAGGCAGTAGAAGCATTTTGTTGGAAGATTCTAGTTAAAATCAATCACAAAAAAAATAAGTGTTAGGGAAAAGGATTCCCTAAACACCTATTTCTGTTACTTTCCAAATAAGTTTCTTATGAGATCAATGGAAATATTATCGATAAAATGAATTTTTAAATTGAGGTCCTTCATCTGGAGTTGGAACTACCAGGATATCCTCATTTTTCATTCTGTTTTGTTCTTCTCTTGAGATGAGAGCATGCAGGGCCTTGCAAAACGTATTGTAAAGCTCTCTCCATTCTCCCTCGACAGTCCCTTGCTCATAAAACCTGCCCTGTCTATTTTTCTTCACGCTTTCATCTAATTTATCCTTACAATCTAAATGTAAAAATCTCATTAAACAGTAACTACATCCTGCGTGATAAATGATTTCGCAATATGAGGAATCTAGCAGTACGTCTACGTAAGATTTACATTCCGGATGCTCTTTTAGATATTGAGGCAATTCCTCCAATACTAACATTCCTAAAACAACGGAGGTTTGGAGGTATTCTGTAGCGAGAGTATTAAAAATTTCTAAGGTAGGGACGTCTGGATAGTTAAATCTATTGTTAGAATCCACTCTTAAACATGTTTGAATTTCTTTAAACTTATCGTGTCGTAATGTTGCTAGGTAAGAAATGTCTTCATTCATAGGAGCACGAAGAGCTTTCCACTCTCTTGGAGAAGTGTTTATTTTTTCTTTTTCTAAAAGGTTCTTAACATAATCCATAGAAGCTTCTAATACAGAAATCTTAAGCGGAGTGACTTCCTCGGTGGGAGGGGGGATGACTTCTCTCACAATAACTTTGGGTAGTTTTGGAGTAGGTTTCTCTAAGAACTTATCAACAATTGCAAAAGTGACCCCTGCTAAAACAAGGCCTAAAATAGCGCAGCCAAGAGTGAATAGCCAAAAGCTACCAGCTCCGGCGAGATTAAGAAAACCAAGTGTTATCAAAATAATGGAAACTACAGAGAAGATCGTTGTTATGAAGACCCTCATGTACCTTGATTGAGGGAAACATAAGCAAGTAGTGATTGGTGACGTTTCGCTACCAATTTGAAGATTTATGTTCATAATAACCACCTATATATAAAAACAAATTCGCAAAAATTTGTTGAATATCAGCAGTTAAAATCAACAAGAAAAATTTTAACCTTTTATCCTAAGCTACTTACCGGAAACACTTCTTTTTCGAAATCTGGGCTAAGATCAAGTTTTTGGTATATTGCCAGAGCTTCAGCAGCTCGATGTTGTTTTGACCTGAAAACACAGTAGTTAATTAGTTCGCAAAAACCATTGAACACCATTCTGCAGTCATACTCTGGGGTTCCCTGTGTGTAAAATAAGGCTTTTCTCTCTTCCTGTTCTTTTGGATCTAACTCGTCCTGACAATTTCGATGTAAAAACCGTATGAGGAAATAGCTTGTCACGGGGTAAGTGACAGCCTCTGAAAAGTAAAGTCTAGGGTGTGTTAAAGCATATAAACGCGATCGCAACTTAGGAAATTTCCTTACGTAATCTTTCAGTTCCGACACAGCAAGAGTCCCTATAGCATAAGAGATATCTAGACACTCTTTTGCTAGACAGTCAAACTCTGCTAATATTTTAGGATCTCTGGGATAGTCGAACCTATTGCGTTCGCAAACACCTAGCCATTTACGAATTTCCAGTATTTTCTCCTGCCGCAATGCTGCTAAATAAGAGATGTCCTCATTCAAAGGGGGACTTAAAGGATGCCAATCTGCAGGGGATACCACTGTTCTTCTTTCTATTAAAAGTTGCCTGGCGTAATCAAGAGCTTTGCTTTCCGGGCATATTTCCGGTACAACCTCCTTGTCAACCACGGGGACACTAGGAAGGATGATTTCTTTCTCCTCAGGGATGTCTTCTATTATAGGTTCAGGGGAGACCTCTTTAATCGGTTGAGGTGGGTCTTCTTTTACGATCTCTTCTTTAGAAGTTATAATTTCCTTGCTTATCTCTGGAAGCGCAATACTAAGGGAACCGCGCATTAAAACGATTTTTCTTACTAGACATTGATAAACAACAGCAATAACCACCCAGAACAAAACTAGCGCTGTAAGGGAACATCCTACTATGAATAAAACTAAACTTGCTCCTCCTGCCAAATTTAAAGCACCAATAACAATAAGAGAAATTCCTGATAAAAGGGTAAGAACACCACCACTAATTTTTTTCGCTTTAGATAGCGAACATCTTAGGGGAATTCCATAGGAATGAGCAGCTGTATTTTGAAGATTTTGTAAACTTAATTTTTCCATAACCAATTAAAATGGAGTTGGTTGGGAAAAAGCTTGTTGGATATTTCAAGTTAAAATCAACACAAAAACCTCTGACATTTAAAGAGATAAAACGCCAAAAAACATCGAAATCTTTCTCTTAAATACTTATGAAGTAGTTTTAATAATTTTCTAATACCCATAACTTTCGGAACATTTTTGTTCCAAAAGTTGTGGGATAATCAGCCTAACCACCGCAAAAAAATTTTTATTGATAAGGCCAGAGGGCAATGTTTTATAGGGTCTTTTGCCTTATCAAACACCGATTAAGCATTCACAACGAAATGTAATAGACAAGCGCCAAATTGAACAACTCTATTGAAATTCTAGAGCCCTGTAATCTGTGTTGGTATCTGCTTGTACAAGATGAGCTATTCCTTTAGGAACTGCTCCAAAAACGGAATAGGAAATTAGTGAGCAACAATCGTATATTTCTAGTTGGAATAGTTATCTCTATATCTACTGTCTGCGTCTAGCCCTACAAACTCAGAAAGCGATTTGGGTAAAGGTCCAAAAGCGTAACTCGAAATTACTAAGCAGTACTGGTTGAATAGCTCTCTAAAACTATTTTCTATAGTTCCAAATTCATAGAATCTTCCTTCTCTGACTTCGATCTCTCTTTTGGAAAGCTGGTCCTTACATCGCTTGTGTAAAAATCTCACCAATGCATAACTTTTGTAAGTCATTTGCAAAGCTTCTCTATAATAAAGCCTCTTATCATTTAACCAATTTATGACCAGCGGCATGTAGGAACTTCCCAATACACCCTCTGGAACTTCATGTGCATCTACTACTACGGTAGGGCTCTGCATGACAGTTATGCATAACTCGGTTAATGTTAAGCTCCCTATAGCGACGGACATTTTCATATGTTCAGCGGCTAAAAGATAAAATCGTTTTAGCTGTTCAGGATCTTTAGGATACTCAAATTCTCCTCCTTCATCCATCTGCAAGCACTCTTGAATAGCTTGATATTGCTCTTCTGCCAAAGTTGCCAGCAAAGAAATATCGTTGTTTGCGGGATTGGTTAACGGAGACCAATTTTTAGCTAGTGTAGTAGCGCCTCTACTTTGCAATATTCTATTTGCGTACTTTGGGGAATATTCTTCGATATTCGTATCGGCAATAAGCTGCGCATCGACAAGAGTTGGAGCGATGTCTTCGAATATAGCGACATCTTTTTCTAGTTCTAGTTTTGGGGGAATTTCCCTACGTTCTACCTTAGGGACAATTGTGGGTTTCTTTATTAAGCGGCTGTATATTCCAAAAGCAATTGCTCCTAAAATAATCGCTCCAAAAAGCACGCATCCTACGACTAAAAGTATAAAACTGATATCTCCGAAGGCATTCATAATGCCGCACAATGTAAAAGCGCTGACAGATAAAGCTGAGATAACAATTGCTATGCCAATTACTACTTTTGTTACCCAGCTCATAGGTCTTGGGGGAGGAGTAGGTCCAAATAAGATAGAAACCCGGGAGGTTATACTAGACATAACTATTTAATCTGAAATTGGTTAGCGCAAAGTTTTATGAATACCCTCAGTTAATTTCAACAAAAAACAAGTAATCTCTCTATAAATAAGAATGCATATTTTCTATCGCACCTTATTTATAGAACTGAGATTGCTGTAGCCGCCTTTTCTAAAACTAGGATAGGGTTATTAGATATGACGAATAAGCATAAAGATCGCAAAAGTTCTATGAATGCTTAAAGTTAATTTCAACAAAAAATAAGTACTCGGCGCGCCACCAATATGCTTATCTATTTGATAAATTTCTATGCTAGATTATCAGGTTCTGTAAAGTCTAAGCCTAGATCTGCCTTTGTGTGTGTAATTAAGCTTCTATCTCCTTTTATTAATTCTTGATTTCCAAGATACCAACGAGCTTGCTCACAAAAGCAGTTATACAGCTTCCTGAAGGAATACTCTTTTGTTGTTGGTTGATAAAACTTCACGGCTCTCCGATCTTGTGCCGCTTTAGAAATAGTCCCGTGGGCGTGTAAAAATCTTATAGTGTAGTAGGCTGTGGGTAGGGCATAAAAAGATAAATAGTAACAATATCTAGGATCGGATAATACTTCTGGGATTGATATAACATCTTCCTGTGTTTTTAAGAAAACCAACAGCTCTTTTAATGTATAATAGCTAATACTGAAAGACAGCTGCAGGTACTGCTCAGCTATTGCGTTAATATTTTTCCAAGCAGCAGCAGTAAAGTCGTAACTAACCCCACCGTCTTCTTGAATGTTCAAGGCTTTTCGTAGTTCTTTTACTTTCTCTCTTCTTAAAATTATGAAATAGGACAGATCCGATTGCAGAGGGGGAGTTATGCCTTCCCAGACAGCGGGAGATATTGAAGCTTTTCTCAACTGGAGACTTTGTTGTGCATAAACAATAGCACTTTCTGCTTCAGCATTCAAAGCAGGCCGTTCTGTTAAACCTATCCTATCTGGAGATACCACTTCAGACCTACTTAAAATCGTGCTAATAACTGAAAGTACGGCTCCTAATATTACAAAACCTAGAAGTACGCAACCGCCAATAAGCAGCCAAAAGCTAGCGACTCCTGCAAGATTCAGAGAACCAAGAATTATAAGAACAGATGCAGCGATCGTTACAACAAAAGAAACTATAATTTTTAAAGATGTAGACTGCCAAAAATTTACGGATTCTGAACAGGGTGTCAAGGAGGCTTGCGAAGATAAAGTAATCATAACCGACCGAACTAGAACAATATAAAAATAATTTTAATTTGCCGGTTAAAATGCAATCATAAAAAAATAAGCGCCCAGGCATAGCCTGAAAGCGCTTACTTACTGAGACGCGGTACACCACTTTAAACTTAGTGGCAATCCAAACTCATGCCGAGCTTCTTCCCTTAATTATTGATATCATCTGCTGATAATAACAGTTTATTTATTACTTTGGGAATAACCAGAGAAAATAGCATTCCAATTAGGAACATACCCATCATAATACTTCCAATGATTAACAAGGGCAAGCTTGCAGGCCCTGCTAAACAAAGAGCTCCTACTGTTATGAAAGCTATTGAGGTAATTACGGCAACAATTCCGGATGCCGTCTTTGCAATAGTCAAAGCTTTTAAACGTGAAGCCGAAACAGGATTTTGCGGTAAACTTGGAGAAGAAGTTTGTGACTGTATACTAGACATAACCCACCAAAAACTATAAAGCTATAATTATCTAGGATTTAGCAGTTAAAATCAATACAGGAGCAGGGGCCGCGCCGGCTCTTAGAGGCGGGCCCTACCAATTGTTTAGAAAATTAATAATACTCGGCGTTCGACTTCTAGAAAAAGACGGGAAAATGTCCCGGATGTTGATACCAATTGTTAAGATCTTTTGTTGAATGTTTGAGTATCCGTGAGTCTAACCTCTCTAAGAAATCCCTTCTACCCACATACAAGGCAGCTTGCTCGCAGAAACTATTATACAACTCTCGCCACTGAAACTCTGGGGTTCCCTCCTCGTAAAACCTTGAGGATTGTTGGGGAGAAGCTGTATCATCAAATCTTAGAGCGTGGTAGCCCATGGACATTTGGTAGAATGTTCTGTAGTAACATGAGCTATCTAGGGCTAAAGCGTGTTCTACACTACGAATATCAGGGTTCTGATTTACATACTCCGATAGATCTAATAACGAAAAATAGCTGACAGCAAAACATAGTTGCAAATATTCTGTAGCTAGAGTGTTAAAATCTTTACCTTCTTGAGCATCCGAAGAGGACCCACTTACCCCCTGGTCTCTTTGAGCCTTATAATTTTGCAGTTCAGCAAATTTTCCCTCCGCTAGGGATAGAAGTAGAGTAATATCTTTATTTATAGGGGGGAGGACCTTTGAAGGCCATTCTGGGGAAGCTACTCCCGCCTGCGAGGAAATTTGCTGTTCTGCGTAGAGAAGAGCCGCCTGCCCTGAAGAAGTGAGGACGGGTGGATTGTTTACTACTTCTTGAGAAGACTCTAGTTTTTTCTTTGCCAACAGCGATGAAATACCGATACTCAAAACAGCAACTAGAGACAACCCTATAAGCAAGCTACCAATGATCAATAAGGGGAGGCTTCCTGCACCGGCCAAACCGAGAGCGCCTATTAGAGTAGTAGCTATGGAAATAATAATAAGAACGGGTAAACCCAATGCTTTTAGGGGATGAGCTGGTCTAAAGGAATCCTCCGACAATTCAGGCACGCCGGAATCTCTTTCAACAAACTGTATACTACTCATCTAGAACACCAAAACAAAAATTAATACGAAATATTTTAAAACTTCTAATAATAAAAATCAAATTTATTAAAATTTAATAGCAGAAAAATAGATAATTATCTTGTTAAGTTTTTAACAAAACAAAGAAAAAGAACCCTAATTATCTTAAATAATCTGGAAAGACGAATTTCTAAAAAAGTGTTCCAGGAATAAAACACGAATGACATTTTCTCGCTTATAAAGCGAAAAAACCCTAGAGGATATCTAGGGCTCTGTTCACCTTTAATAGTTTCGCTTAAAAACGAAATTCTAGGTGGGGATGGTTCCAGGATGACGGTGATCGATAGCAAGATCCGCTCTAGAATGTTTTACAAGACGTATTTCCGTTTCCTCAGCAACTGCCAGATCACCGATCCAACAGCGAGCTTGCTCACAAAAACTGTTAAATAACATTCTCCATTGATATTCTGGAGTGCCTTCTTGATAAAACCTTGCCACCGCAGCCTGTTGAGCTTCATCGTCGTCTTCTAAACCTGATTGGTATAAAAATCTCATTCGGTGATAAGCAGAAGAGATACGATAGAATGCGTTATAGGCATAGGAATTCTGCCGATACAACGTTAATAGATTAGAAGTGTAATCTTGAGGGTAGGAGCTCCTAAGTGCAGGAATATCTAGCAGCGTTAAATAACTCTCTGCAAAAGCCAACTGCATATATTCCGTCATGATTGGGCAAACTAAAGTCCAAGATTCGGGATTTCTAGGGTAAACATAGTAATTACTCTCCTGATCAACAATATATTGATGAGTTTCCTGAATTTTATTCCCCAGCAATGCTGAGATGCGAGAGATTTCTGGATTTTCAGGAGAACGCAGGCCTCCCCAAAAATCTTCCGGCACTTGAACCTCCTCCCCAGCTAGACGATTCCTTGCGTAAGCAAGAGCTTGCTCTGCTACAGGAGGCAGTTCTGGCCTAATCAGAGGTAGTTCCCGCAGCTCCTCTTGTCTTAGCTCCTCTTGCCTTTTCCTCTTTCGGCAGATTTCCATGATACTGCTTAAAATACAACAGCCCAGAAAAACGCTGCCTATAATTATTAAAGGAAGACTTGCCACTCCTGCGGCACCGGTTGCACCGACTACTAGAAGAATGATAGAAACAATAGCGCCTAGAACAATACCAAAAACTCTTGAACACTCCACACATTTCAACCTTCGTTCGATGATAGCTTCCGAAGTCAATAATTCATTACTCCGTTCAGCTTGCTGATTCTGGATGATATTAGCCATAATTACCAAAATTAAAAATAGGACGCAGAATCCTATATTGCCGTTAGAAAAAAAGCAAATATCATGTTATTTATTAACAATAACAATAAAAGCAAACAGTTAAAAACAAGAGTTTTAGCGAAAAAAAGACAAACTATTTGAATCAATGGAAAGAAAGCTTAAACATTGTAAAGAAAAGCGCTGAAACAAAGCTAAATGATTGAAGACAGACTCGTGGAGTCTAGGAAAAATGCTGGATTACTTTCATAATGATCGCGCTCCAGACAGGCGCAATTTTATCTCGGGGAACCCCAAGGGGACAACAGGAGCAGGACCCCTCCGTAAGGAGGGGAGGGGGATCGAGCTGCTCCTGCAAGACTAGGGACTCCCAATACTACAAATAAAATAGAGGCGACTATTGTGTAGCTACGGCTGTTTCTAAAACCAGAAGTAGAGGGTTGTGCGCACAAAAATTACGCATACCCATCTCTTGAGGAGACCTGATTGCTGTTATCAGGAGTCTTGCTCCGATTGATCATCGGTATCGCTTTCACTATCAGTATAGACTTGGCCTTCGGTACGGACCCTACTATCGGTACTGACTTTGGAAGATATCTCAAGGCTGTTCCTTCTGGAAGTATCTTGCCGTCTAGCTCCTTCTGTAACTAGAGCTCCGGTCTCTTCGTTTCCTTTCTTTTTTGCTTTCAAGTATTTCCTTCTCACTAAACATCCAATCAACGCTATGCCCAGAAGCACTTGGAATCCTACCCCAACCGCTGAAGTCACTAAAACATACGTGCTCAGAGGCCCGAGCAAACCGAGGGCAGACACTACTAACATGACAATAGGCAGAGAAAGAGCAAAAATTATCAAACAAATTGAGGCTACTCGTTTCAAAGTTTCCTTAGCGGAAGAGGAGGGCTTCTTAATCTCCTGGGATAATGACGTAGTTGTAGATGCTTGTGCATCCTGCGGCTCTTCCTCAGGAAACTGAGACATACTGGCTAAAAGACAGGACAGTAATGCAATGGACATGTGAACCTCACAAAATAAAAAGACCCACAAATTATATACGAATTAAAAATAAAAAGATTCACAATTATATATAATTAAAAATAAAAACGAGAAAACACTAATTAAAACTTAAAAGCTTAAGTAATATTAAGAAAACTTTAAATTAAAAAAAGACTATACGGGCTATTCACAGAAGCGACCTTCCTGAATTGGCACCCAAACCGAAGCGCAAGCGGGAGCTCTCCACGGCCAAGGTAAAAAAGCCCCCTAGAAATGCGGGACATAAATACCGAGGTCCCTAATCTGGCTCTAGAAAACAATAGGCGTAAAAACCCTCCATATCCAGGCTGTTCAGATCTTATCAGATTAAACAAGGGGAGATAGCTAAATCACTATGTTTCCACGAAATTTATAAATAGGCCCGAGATCAGGGGTCGAGTGATTGATCAAAGAGGGCTCTAAAGCCTTAGCTTTTTTCTTGCTACCAATATACCACTGCGCTTGCTCACAAAAACAATTATAGAGATTTCTCCAGCCACCTTCTAATCCTTCCTGATAAAACATACGCTCGCGATTTTTTACCATTTCTTCGGTCAAATGCTTGCTATAATCACTGGATCTTAAGTGAAGCCTTCTTAGAAAGGAATATGCGGCAGACATCTTGTAAAATGTGATATAATAACTCAGTTCTCTTCGAGTTAAAATTTCTAGATGAGATCCAACGCTGGGATTTTTTGCTAAATAGAGCGGTAAATCGAGTAACCCAAGATAGCTTACGGCAAAGGACAGCTGCAGATATTCTGTAGCAAGCTTATTGAATTTCTCCATGGTATCGGGTGTAGAAGGAGAGTCGTGTTTCCCTTTATCGGTCATATCTAGCAAATTCATTAATTTTGAGCCTTTCTCTATTTGTAGAGCATAAATCTGCGAGATGGCGGGGTTAAGCGGGGAGGGACGAATTCCTCCTATAGGTTCGGGTAAACGTCCCCATAATAAGCCTGTAGCAGGGGTTTCCTCTTCTCCAAGATCAAAAATCTCCTCCTTTATCCGTGCCTGTTCTTTTGCGTAGGACAATGCCTCGACAGCTTCTGGCGTTAGCGGGGGACAGGAAGATGTAAGAACAGCGTGTTTTATAAAAACACCTCCCAAAAGCGTTCCCATCAAAGCAAGGGAGACCAGTCCACCTATCGTCAGTCCTAAGCTAATAGCTGATCCGGAAAGACCAAGGACGCCAACAGCTACACAAGCAATGGAGGCCAGGGCAATAGCTACTAAATAACTGGTTTTTGTAGGCTTGGATTTTAGAAAAGAAGTTAGCCTAGAAGCTAGAGTCGCATTTTTAAATCTGACTAAATTAAGATCTACCATAAATTCCAACTAAACACATTATGAGAACAATTTTCTCATAATTTTTAGTTAAAATATCTACCGGAGAGTATAAAAATATTATAAACGAAGCAATTACAGTTATTAAGATTGCAATGATTCTGAAAAATATCAAAAGATCTGTTTCCCAGCGAATGCGGCAAACAGTGTAGGCATTGTTAATTGTTAGCAGTATACTACTTAAGTCATTAAAGTGTAATTAATTGGTTTTATTAAAAACTATTAATTATGCAACATAATACATATTATCAGACCATATAAATTAAAGTAATATACGCTAAATCTATTCCAGTCCCTCTGCTCCAAGTTGGGTCACTATTATTCCAGCATGCCCCAAGAAATCTTCTTTGAAGAAGCAAGGCACTTTTTCTAAACAAGCAGGTCGAATCGATTGGTTTCTATCTTTATGTTTCTCAATCAACAGCTGTAGGTCCTCATCAGAAAGTTCAGTTAATCCACGGAAGACCATTTCTCTTTGTATAATTTTCGCTCCCTCCCCCTGAATATCCTTGAGCAGTTCGCGTGCATTGTCCGCAGAAAAACATGAGTAGGCGTATTCTGCGTATTTTTCAAATTTTTCGCTTTCACTCACAGCGTCCAGATAAAATCTAGGAACGTCCCTTTTGGTTTCAGGCAAGCCAGGAACATAGGTAAACATCCTATTCCGGAAGTATGGTGCGGCTAGAATAAATGAGAATTTTTTGTTTATTCCTGAAGGATTTAAGAGAGCAATCCCCGAATCTTCAAGAACTTCTGGAGACAGACCTAATAAAATTAAACTGAAGGATACATCTAGCTGATTTCGTTCCATAGGGCTTAAACTCGGAAGTGTTAAGTACCTATCTATGATCTGTGTTTTACCTAGGAATTCTGTTTCAATGGCCCTTCCTCGGTATTTAACAGACAGAGCAATACGCAGCACTAATTTCAAGACCAACAAGACGATTATAGGAATAATCAATACGCAAGCTAGGATCCTAGAGATTTCTTTTAAGCACGAGTGCGGAGTCTGAATCTTGCGATAGACCAGCCCCCTGTCCCGTATAGAAATAACCTCTACTGTTCTCGTACGAAAACAAAAGCAGTTGTCTACAGTCTCAACTACTTTTTCTAATCTTGTAGACTTGCCCCTCAAAGACTGCTGTTTCAAAAACTGAGGAGCAAAAACTAACGAACTAAATAAAGAAATATTCAATTAAACCAACTTAAATACATCAAATTAGTTTCTTATTATACAAAGGGTTATAAAAAAGTTAACCCCTTAATTTTTTCTCTGAAATAATTACTATATGATTTCCTCTAACGTCCATTCTAAGGACTCCACATTCTGATCCAGAGTTTGCTAAGATTCTTTCCGCTTCCTCACGACTTAGGCCCCCTCCTCTCTGTCTTAGCTCCCCCTGAAGAAGAGTGATGCCAAGAATATGCCTTTGATGAACTAAATCGGCAGCGAATCTCCTATTTGCTTCGAAAGACCTTTCTCCTTGCGGGATATGGGTAAATACATATCCAGGGAGAGCATCTAACTCAAATCGGATCAAAACACCCTCTTCTGGGAGAGCAGATGCATGAATCCCCTCTCTAGCCAGGGTAGCTAAAGTTACTCCTGGAGACAAAATACTTTGAATCTTAGAATCTATGACCTGCTGCTGAACTTCGGTAAACCTAGGAAGGATTAGAAACTCTCTCATAATGCGCGTTTGAGCCTGTGGTGTGTCAGGATCTATGCGGATGCGGGAAACGGGGACTTGTAGGTCTTCTTGAGGGAGAACGACTTCTTCAACCCGAGGAGCCTCCACTGGAGGGAAAGCTTCCATTTGAAGAGTAGGAGGGAGCTCCGCTGCAGAAAACTCAGGGTATTTCGATAATAAACAAAATCTAAGGATCAGCTTAACAGCTAAAAGTACAATTAAAGGAAGTATTAAAAGAGCTAGGAAAATTTTTAAACATTTCTGCGCTCCGGAAACAGGAAAATGAACTCTCTCGTAGACCGCTCTGGCTTGGATATCCAACCCTACTTCCACACCTTGACCATCAAACGTTAGCAGCCTATCTACGCATGTAACTGCCCTCTCCAAACTGGTCGACCTACCCGACTCCGATTTCCATTGAATATACTCCTGAGAAAAACTAACGGGGGTACAAAAACTAATAGCCATATTACCACTGAAAAAATAATTATAAATAAATAATGCCGAAACATTTTAACAAAAATTATAATTTTTTTAAACAACAACATTAAAACAACTAGCTTTAAATAAAGCATTTACAAAAAACTAACAATAAAATAAGTGCTTTAAAGATATGATGGCATGTCTCTTGAACCGTTAAAAGGGTCGACTGCGGCATTTGTAACTATAACTCGAAGATTTGTATTTCGAACTAGTACATGATTCGGTTAGTCAGGGGGCACTAAGAATGGGTAACTAGAGGGCTTTGCTCTTAAATATCGTTAAAGACTACTTGAAGACTGGCTAAATAGAACTTGTTTCGACAGGTTCTCCTTAGAAAACATACCCACACCTGTGTCTTGAAAGGCTAACAAATACTGTAATATTCTGCCTAAAAGTTCTACCTTGGTCTCTATGTCTATGAACGCGGAAACTATGGCCTCGGTATTTAGCTGAATTAATTCTCTAACAGTTATGGGAGCAGCGTTTGCTGGCTCTACGGGAATAAAAATATTTTCATCTATGGGGAAACCTGCAAGCAGCAGCATGGTATTTGCCAAAGACAATCCCCCCATTTGTGGATTATCGGAACTGAGAGCTATACGGATTTTATGCTGCCTAAACAAAGAGAAGAAAGGATGATCATCAACACGATCGATCATGGTTTTGCTTATCTTGGATTCCCCTGAGTATTGGTGCACTGAAGCCCCTAATATCAAATTAATAATTGGGGCCATGACCAGAGTGACATCTTTTTCTAGAATTTCGCAAATAGTAGGGAGATGTTCTATTGCTTGAAAACCATGAGCTATTCTTTGAACGGGTAAATTCTTCAAGGTTCTGTTTAGATACAAAAAACCAGTTCCTTCACCGGCATGAGCCTCACAGCCAAAACCATTTTCATAAGCAAGATGATAACCAGAAATTAGGTTTTCAGGGGCAGCTTCTGGACAATTTTCAGAACCTGCGGACTGTAAACCTACAAACAGATTTGGGAAATGCCTACTGGCTTCATTTAACCAAAGAGTCGCATCTTTTGATCTTTGTTGGGTAGTTTTTTGAAGATTAGAAGCCCCGGTTTTATTAAAACAATTTAAGAATTTAAGAACTACACCTTGGCTCAGGAAAAATTCGGAAGCTCTGAAAAGAACATCGTATAAACGTAACCGTGCTTCTTGCTGCTCTAAATGGGGATACAAAGCATAGGCCATACGAATGTTTTGCTGAACTTCGGTGTAAATAATATTATCATGCTTACATTGTTCCAGGTATTTTTGCAAAACCAGCCATAAATCACTTTCGTTTTGAATTCCTCCTGGAGGGTATCTATGTCCCTGTACTGTGGCCATAATACGGTCAAAACCAGAAAAATCGCGATTTATAATGGCATATTTTAAAGAAGACGCATCAGGATCTTGATCATAACGGATACCTTCAAAATTTTGAAAAATTTCAGAGTAATATCTATGAGGATTTTTATCAGCAAGAGGCTTAGCTTCCCACTGTGTTTTTTCCCATTTTATAAGGCCATTTCTTACTCCTAATTCCCAAGCGGTAGTTGGAGAAATAGTACCAGGTAGATGAACGTGAATATCGGCCTTAGGAAGATCTCTAATAAAATTACGAGAACAACGCATATTATCAAATGTCGAAGATAATCGCGTTAATTGCTTAATAAGAGACTGCAACCGATTGTCAATCATGACTCACTTATAATTACGTATTTCACCCTACTCCCATTCGATAGTAGCCGGAGGTTTATCAGAGATATCATAAACAACCCTACTGACCTCAGGAACTTCGTTAATTATGCGTGCAGAACAGTGATTAAGAAACTCTCTGGATAAAGGCGACCAACATGCCGTCATAAAATCAGTAGACTCTACAGCTCGCAAAGCAATTGTATACCCGTAATGGCGACAATCTCCCTTTACGGCTACAGATTTAACAGGAAGAAATAAGGCAAATGCCTGACTTACTTTATGATATAAATTTGCCTTATGTAATTCTTCGATAAAAATGCTGTCAGCATTTTTGACTATCTCTACGTACTCTCTACGTATTTCTCCAAGAACTCTTACGCCTAGACCAGGACCAGGAAATGGATGTCGGGAAATAAAGCTTTCAGGCAATCCCAGAGCTCGTCCTAATCCCCTAACTTCATCTTTGAAAAGAAAACGCAAAGGTTCCAATAACTTTAATTGAAGAACTTCTGGAAGTCCTCCTACATTATGATGAGATTTGATAACTTGCGTAGCATTACAAGACTTCGCGGACTCAACTACATCAGAATAAATAGTGCCTTGCGCCAACCATTGAACATCAAGATCTTTAGCAGCCTCTTCAAATACCTCTATGAATATTTTTCCTATAATCTTACGTTTTTGCTCCGGATCTTGAACTCCAGACAAACCCTCAAAAAATATGTCTGCAGCGTCCTTAACTACGAGCTCCATGCCTAAAGAAGAAAACTGCTGTTTAACTTCTTCGACTTCATTTTTCCTTAGAAGACCTGTATCAACAAAAACGCAAGTTAATCGATCTCCGATTGCATTATATAGCAAAACGGCTGCTACAGCAGAGTCTACCCCTCCTGAAAGCCCTAAAAGCACGCGTTCAGTATCGCCAACTTTCTCTTGAATATCTGCTATTAACTGCTTTTCGATTTTGTCTATTTTCCATTCTTGAGGTGCATTACAAATATCCTGAACAAAATTAACTAAAATTTTATCCCCTATAGAATGGGTATCCGAAACCTCTGGATGGAACTGAAGACCGTAGAGCTTCTTTTCAGGACATTCTATAGCCGCTATGGGGCACTGTTTGGAACGCGCTGTAACGGAGAATAACTCCGGAGCTTGAACAACAGAATCGCAATGACTCATACGAATTTCTGTGTGGAAAGTTTCCTGATCAACAAGACCTTTAAAAAGATCTCCCGGATAAAAATCAATGGGGGTATAGCCGAATTCGTGTTTACCGCTCATAACTTCGCCGCCGAAATCACGAGCTATTAATTGCATACCGTAACAAACTCCTAAAATTGGAATTCTGCTCTCATAAAGAGCTTGGTCTACGTAAGGACTATTTTCTTGATAAACAGAGTGGGGTCCTCCAGAAAGGATAACACCTGCTGGGGAAGATTCTATAATAACTTCTAAAGGGGTATTCCAAGGAAGTACCTCACAAAATACAGATAACCCGCGTATTTTTTTTGCTAAAACATTTGTATATTGAGAACCAAAATCAAGAATTAGAATTTTACCCACTATAAGGACCTTTTATTTAGCAACAAGATAATTCGGAGCCTGTTGAACATGTTGTAAGGTATGAGTATGGCTTTCACTCCGCCCTGAATGTGTAATACGAGTAAATACGGCCTTTTGTCGTAACTCTTCCAAATTATGAGCACCTATATATCCCATTCCGGAACGAATTCCTCCAATAATTTGGTATAATACGTCACTAAGGGCTCCTTTATAAGGGACCAAGCCTTCTACTCCTTCTGGAACAAATTTTTTCGCTGTTTTTTCCTGAAAATAACGTTCCGCACTTCCTTTATGCATGGCACCAATTGATCCCATGCCGCGATACATTTTATAAGTCTTTTCGCATGTTTGAATGATCTCTCCTGGGGCTTCATCAGTTCCTGCTAACATACCCCCCAACATTACACAATGAGCGCCTGCAGCTAGAGCCTTAACAATATCTCCAGAGTAACGCATCCCCCCATCAGCAATAACACAAACAGAGGAGTCTTTTAGTGCCGCAGCGACATCCATAACTGCTGTTAATTGAGGTAAGCCCACTCCAGAAATAATCCGCGTTGTGCAAATAGATCCCGGGCCAATTCCCACCTTAACAGCATCTACGCCGCTTTCAGCAAGACAAAGCGCTGCTTGGGGAGTAACTATATTCCCAACGATTAGTGTTATTTCTGGGTAATGCTTTTTGATTATAACTGCTGTATCTATTACAGCTTTAGAGTGCCCGTGAGCAGTATCAATGACTAAGGCAGTTACACCTGCATCAACTAAAATTTCTGCTCTTTCTAAACCTTGTTGACCGATACCTATAGCAGCAGCTGTTGATAAAACAGGGTTATGTGATTTCACCTGGCGTATAATATCGGCCTGTTTTTCTGCGCTAATATTTTTATGAATAACCCCTAATCCCCCAGCCTCTGCCATAGCTAAAGCCATAGAAAACTCTGTTACAGAGTCCATAGCAGCAGACAAAATAGGAATATTTAAAGACAAACTTCTTGAAATGTAGGAAGACAAGCAGGTCTCGTGAGGAAGTACCTCAGAGTACTGGGGAGTCAATAAAACATCATCAAAGGTAAGAGCTTCGCGCATATACTTCTTAGTGAGAAATAAAAGGATCACTTGAAATAAGTACGGATAAATTTAATATTCAAGATAAATTATTGTCAATAAGTTCCAAGTATTAAAAGCCTTGAAACTACGGTCTGGCCTCACTTAGAGACAGATCCTAAATCAATGAGTATAGGGAATAAACAGGATTTCATTATCACTACTGAGCAATTAAATTTCTTTAATGATCAAAACGTGATTTTGAAGCACTTCTGAGCGAATCTTTCGCAATCTTAATTGTACCTCTCCTGTATTTTCGTTTAATTCTGACATCTGCATTTTTTGAGCTAATATGTAGTTACGCATGTGTAAATCAGCCCATTCCTGAGCTGAGTAGCTAACTTCGGGGCTGATATTAATCCTTCCTACGGATTCAAATTCCAACCCAGGAAAATCGCGATGCAAGAAAACAATGTCATCCTCATCTCTTAAAATATCATCGGAATGCTGCTTAGATTTCACTATGACCCCGAAATTTTCTAGTTCTTGCTTACTTTGCACGCTTCGAAAATTATTGTGAGCTTCTATGATTTTTTCCAAATTATCCTGACTCAAGGGAGGAAGTTGAAAATCAATGTTACGAAGATCTCGCATTGTTAATGTGCTAAGAGAGCGTTGTGTTATGTGTGAGGGTGATTGAGGATTAGAAAAAAAATGGGATTCTTCGGACCATTCTTCTAGCTTCCCATACTTCCTATATAAAATGATCCGTACTATTAATTTAATTACTAAAGCGATAAGAGCAGGAATGACAAAAAGATACATGAAAAAACTTTTTGTTTTTTCCAAACAAAATAATGGGATCTGCACATCAACATATGCAAGACTTCCTCCTGCATTTATTGCATCAATATAGAGAACATGAGACCGATCTCTAAACCGTAGTAATCTATCGATTTGCTCTGCTAAAGATTCTAACTTCCCCTTTCCCCAGTGATTCCTAGGAAGGTTATTGAAAAAATTTTCAGAAAACATCAATGAAGAAAAGAAATGCTCTATCATGGCCAAATTAAAATAGGTGAACTTCTAACAAATAGATCTTACTTAGTAAGATACGTCTAAGAATTTTTATAAAAATCTGCTAGCAATTGATTATTCGTTAGGAAACGACCAAGTTTCTGCAGCGACAAGAGTATAGTGCATCATATGATCAGGATTGGTCACGAGAGTGTGCTCTAATCCATATCTAATAATATGAGAGAAATCTGTTTTCCATGTTTCTATAGCATGAACTTCACTACAGAACTCTTTAGGACCTTTATCTTCTATGGAAAAACGTGTTGAGGATTGTATAGATTGAAAGGTTAATCCAGGGAACTCTTTGAGAAAAAACACTATCATTTCATCTTCGAAAAAAGGGAAATCTTGTAGATCTGGATCATCAGATACAGAATGCATAAGAAGTCCCAATTCTTTCAGTTCCTTACGTGTTTTTCCTGAAAATCGGATTTCTTTATGTTTGTTAACAAGTATCTGAGCATGTTTAGCATCTAGGGGAGGAAGAAAATATTCATCCTCAAAGTATCGCAATTGAGATTTTAACTGTTCTAGAGAGATACATTGAATCGAAGGGTACTTTATTGAAAGCAAGAACATAACAATCACTTTCAAAATCAAGGCAATCAATAAAGGTATAATTAAGAAATAGGACAGTAGTTTCCAGATTACCTTTCCATAGCCCGCCTTCTCGGACTTATATCTAAAACAGTATACGCCGCTACCTAGGGGTTGTTCTTTAATAACTACAAATTTTTTAGAGAAGAGAATAGACAAATAGTCGTCTATTTGCGTGGCAATTTTCTCTAGTGTTGCACCTTTACCCTGCCTGGGAAGGCTATTCACAAAATCATCAGAAAACCTTACGGAGGAGTGCCAAGATATATTCACGGAGCACCTTAACTACACGTTTCTACATTATTCTAAAATATTCCTAATCCAACAATCCGTATTCTTAAGAGTTTAGTGGCCAGACCCCCTGCTCATCATAAACACAAAAAGTGGTTCAATATTGGTATTCTTTATGAATAGTCGTAATAGACTCTCCATTTGCTAAAAATGTTGTTCTTAAGTAGTCCTCAGAGAACCTTTCTCCATAGCACTCTTTTACGCTATCCGAAGATACTGCCGCCCAAACCATAGAGTAATACCCCTTTATAGGTAAAACTTTTTTTGAACGCACATGATTATTCGTGATCCAAGCGAAGGCAACACTCCTTTTACAACTATCAGAAGAATAATCAGAAACAACTACCGGGACTAAATCATAAATACATTCTCGATTACGGCATGCAACAAAATCTTCTTCTCCCATAGCCAAAACAAAGGCATTGCAGGAGCTTCCTGTTTCTTGTTTAAGATTCAACACTCCCCGATTTTCAATATCATCCCCACCTGCTTCGGAAAGTACTTTTCCAATCGCTTCTAGATCGAAATCGAAAATTCTTATATAATCGTGCACCCAAACAGCGTGGCGATGATATTCTTGTAATGTCTTTTTTGCTGATATGGGATGCATTAAGCTCCCGTAAGCAACGATAGGGATATATGGAGAGGTCAATCCAAGTTTTTTATGAATTTCTCTCCAAATTTCACGAGATCTGTTATCTGCCTCTTCCTTTACCCTAAGATTCAGACACTCCTTAGACAATAGCTGTGATACGGTATACGCTGAAGAATAACAAGAAAGTTCAGAAACTGGAATATTGATACAAAAGACTTGTTCGAGTGTGTTATCTCTATAAGGAATAACATCAGAACAGCCCCACAATAAAAACAGCAAGCATGCTCCTACGCATGCCTTTACCCTAGAAATATACATAGTCTTCCCCCATGTAAAATACCAGGTGCGAACTTTCTGGAGAAACGTCACTGTTTACATATTACTATTTATTACAGCTCGCCTTTAACCTGTATGTTTCTCAGCGCTAGCAGTTGCTCTGATTCTCTAGTACTGAGATTAAATTTGTTTGAAAAAGAAACTTCTCGAAGTCTCCTACCCCTGGGGGTGGAGCACGGTTAGTGTAGCGACTTCATAGAGATCACAATATCTCTATGAACGCAGCATGAAAATTGTGGACATGACCTTAAGATAGCTTTTTTGATGTAAACCACGTCACATATTTCATACGTAAATGATGCAAAAAAAACTGATTATCTATCGTTCTGGTGACTAATTTAACAATTTCCAAAATAAAAAAACATTGCTTTTTTTTCCATAAACCACGGGTGATCAGCGGCCAGAAAAACACGTATCTCCATGAGTATAAAAGGCTTGCCCTTTCTATTCGTGTCGAATCTCCTTTCTTATTTAATCACTGGTTTTTTTAAAAAACTGATGACTCATTGCGATTAAAAAAATTTTTTTATATTCTGTTTAACCGATTTTAATAAAAAAACTAGGGAGCGGGTATGTCAACTTTACTACCTACGCAACTCTCATCTGGTACTCCTACTCTTTCACTGAATCTAACGCAAAAAGAGATGGATTTTACTCAGCGCCGATCATCTTTTAGACTATTCCTGGACACAATGATTATCGTCCTGGGGTTTTCTACGGTTATTTCAATATTTATAGCTATTTTCTTCCTTAGCGGCCTTAACATGTTAAATGCGACAACAATCTCGCTATCTGCGGTTTTAGTTCTTCTTGGCATTTTGTTTATTAGTATAGGGGTACTTTTTCTAATTAACAGCGTAGATCAAGGCATGGCAGGCATTTTCAGAACTCGATTGGCACAAGCTGAAAAAAAGATAAAAGAACTTCAAGACCAGCTTACAACAGCAAGTGCTGATCTTATTTTCCTCGCCTCAGATGACAATGAAGAGATAGCCGAAGAACAACCTTCCGAAGTTGAAGTAACAATTGAAACAGTAACCACCAAATCACACCTCTAAACTCATATTACAATGCAATTAAATCCTAAAAATATTTGCAATCAGCATGTTGTGGATTTTTATTATTTCTCTCACTTAAAAAGCAGCTCTTTACCGATGCTTCGATGACTTTTCAGCATTTTTCCTGAACGTTTTTTATCGCAAACAAAGTTGTAAATTGCTAGTGTCTTTTGCTTTTAAACTAAATATTGTGAATGAGGAAAGGATATGAGAAAACAAAACTTTTTCCTGTCGAAAATCAAACCATTAAGCGTTTTAATTCTAGCTTCGCTTACTGTATTGATTTCTGGATGTTTGCCTAACGACATTTTTACTTATGATAAAGAAGTTGCTGAAGAAGCTAAGTCTCTAGCCCCTTCTTTCAAAACCGTTGAACACGGCGGCAAAGTGTGGGAAGAAATTAAAAGTGCTTGGACTCGAACAGAAAAACTAAATTGTGTTCCTGTTCTGATTCATGACGAATTAATGAATCCTGTTATATTCGCAAGCAAAACAAAAAGCTTATGGCATGTTCCTGTTAGCGGTTTGCAGGCTACACGTATGTTTAACTATGCGATCCCAACAACAAAAGAAAAAAAACCCGGGGACAAAAATTACGCTGATATCAACGTTGTTGCTTTCAAAGCTGGAAAAGAAACCGTTTCCTTCTCTGGAGTACTATACGGCGTAGACAAAGAAGCATTTATCACACTATGCAAACACTATTCAAAGCACAGTTTACTTCCTTTAGTAGTATCTAGAGTGGAAGAAGATGGGTTAACTTCATACAGCCTTGGATTTGTATTCTCTGTAACAGATCCTGCTCTTATTTCTCCTATAGACGCTCTACCTCAATTAGACCGTTTTAACTACATCTGGAACAGTATTAATAACGAGGATGTAACCTCTTCTTACGGTCCAGAATTTCCAAAGCGTTATGTTGATACAACTTTTCTTGCTAACGGAACCACAATTGCAGGTCTAATCCCTCCTCCTGGGAAATAACCTACATATAAAGAAACTTTTAAAGTTTTTAAAACCTCGCAAATTTCATTTGCGGGGTTTTTTTATACTCAAAGCTCCCCACATGTTTATAGAGGGAAATTAGGTCTTAAAGACGTCTTAACTCCTTAGGAGGCTCTTTGGGAAGTATTCAGTTAAACTCTCATTATTAAGCTATGTTCCCACCACGGGAGCCATCCGCAAGCTAGAAAGTCAACGTGACAATCTCCTCAATGAAAACAAATAAACTCGCGTCTAGCTGTTCTTAAAGAAAGACTGGAAAATCATAAAGCATCAACGAATCCTTACAATTAACACATCCTTTACAGCTGTTTTTACTGATGTGCCGGATACAGTCTAACCACTCTAGTATCAAACAACCTCCTTTTTAAAAAGAATCAGAACTACATTTTATTAAGATTAATTAACGTTTTAACTTATTTATTTTTAACAAATTAAACATTAAAATATTAAAAATAAATTTTCGTTTTTATATAGTTTTATGTTTTTAAAAACTCATGACAATGGGATGGATTTTTATGCGGATACTGCCCACCATCACAAACTACTCAAAGACGCTTATGTGCGGGGTATTGGTAGTTTAGAAGATCCTATCAAACGCATAACAGTCAACGGAGAATCGCTAAAATCAAATTTACTAAGTTCTCTCCCTATACTAGGGACTATTCGAGGTTTAGCGTGCCTGTATAGTATCTGGGGGGTAAAAGATCGAAGCCGTGATACACACGCTAGCTTAGCGATTCACACGACCGTTGGCACTATAGAAGCTCTAGGACTAGGGGTTATTCTTATTCCTATAAAAATCATCATAACCGTAATTTTGGCTCTTGCTCAATTGATATGTAGTTCAAAAAAGAAATTTGGAAAAGCATCTCCCGCAGAACTAAAAATGAGGTTCCAACATGTACTCAGAGATCGCAGTATTTACTAAGAATCTCTACATAATCCCGAGCAAATCCATAAAATCATATCCCCAACAAAAATACAGCGCCCTTTCTCTGTATATTAAATAGACTAACTAATAAAATGCCTACGACTTACCTACACAATCTTGAGTCATCATGCCCAAAATGTATGTATCTTCAGCAGCATTTTTCAATGATTTTGTCCATAAGCATGACTTCATTTCTTCGGCATCCTCACGAGGATGTTATACGCTAAAATCTATTAGCAGACGGCTCACAATAAACACTTTTCCCCATTATTTCCCTTTAAATAGCGGGTCTTTTCAATCTGCTTTGCTCAGCGCTATTCCCATCCTAGGAAATATCCGCGGGTTAATTAGTCTCTACAGCATCTGGTGCGTAAAAGATCGAAGCAACGATTCTTGGTCAGGACTCATCATACACACCATATTAGGTATTTTAGAAACTCTAGGCCTAGGAATATGTCTCCTAGCTCTTCGAATTGTTCTGACGGTGCTAAGAGAGATTATATATGGCGCTACGCATCTCGCTCACGTAATCCATAAAAAAGTCTGTCAAAACACACAGTTGCGGAAATAATCCTAGAAATAGCTCTTATATCTGGATTACCCCTCACCTCTATTCTGATTTATCTTTAACGCCCTAATAATTAAAGTATTATAATCATGTTTCATTATTTGGCAGATTGATGTTTTTATACGCTAACTCCTCAGATTTTGTAGACTCCCGAAATCAAACACCTAAGTTAATTTCAAGCGCGTTTGTCCGTACACCCTACGGACTAAAATCTGTTAAAAAGAGCTTAACGATAGTTCTTGATACAGAAGGTCAATACAAATGCCCTGATCTTTTCTCTCTACGTAGTGGTTCTTTACTCTCTGCCGTATTAAATGCCGTGCCTATATTAGGAAATATCCGAGGATTAGCAAGGCTCTATAGTGTGTGGGCAGTAAAAGATAGAAGTAAGGAAGCAAAAGTTTCTCAAACCATACATACCGTCCTCGGTATCTTAGAAACCCTAGGTTTAGGAATACTTGTCCTGATATTTAGAATCACAACAACTTATATTCTATCTGCAGCAAAATATTTTGGAATAATCACTGAACAAGGTGTTGATGACTTTTTTAGATACCACGCTTCGTAACAAACTCTAAGAGGTAAAGAGAGTAAATCACGCAAGCGTCAAAAGCTGAAATAGTATTCAAGAACCATCAAAACAGAATTTTCCCTGGAAAGATTCTAGATCAAAAAGCATTAAGGAGTATATTATTTCTAACGTTGACCATCCTAATCAGAATCGTATCTTATGTAATGGATCGTTTTGTTAGAATCCCCACAATCAAACGCACCCTGTTTTTCGCCCTCCACGGATCCTACGGAGCTCTCGATTACATGATTTAGATAGGCCTTTCAAGTATCAAGGAATATTATTTTGTGTCTAAAAATTTATGATTCTTCTTTCGACTTTGTTGTAGGGACCAGCCGGCACTCAATAATCTTGCAAAGTGCTTATGTTCGCAAAGCCTCAGGATTAAAATCTCTAGCCAAACGTTTAACAGTTCAGAGATCTCTCAAAAACCCTCTCAGCTCCGGATCTCTAAGAGTCGCCGTACTAAATTCCATTCCCATATTAGGAACTATCCGTGGATTAGCATGCCTATATAGCATCTGGGGAGTAAAAGATAATGACGAGAGCTCCAAATGCTCCTTAGCAATACATACCTCTTTCGCCATCTTAGAAACTCTAGGTCTTGGAATTGTCGTCTTGCTAATTAGAATTGTTATTACTGCCCTTATACGCCTTGCTTATGTGCTGACAGCACCCTCTGAAGAGCTTTAGGGATATAAACCCTAAAAAATAAGCCCTCACAGGGCATTCTCAACTTTTTTAAACTCATCCTTCCCTTAAAACCGCCTAACACATAAGCTGTTGAACTTTTATTTTTTTTAGAGGCGATTTTATGTTATTCACAACCTATCAAAACAGTCGAGACTTTGTTAATCAAGCTCGCAACCATCCAAAAATCCTTGTTCTCAACTACTCTCGTTGTCCAAAAGGGCTGGAAAACTATATTTACTCTGTCACACTATACGATTGTGATGCTGTAAAATCAGCACTTCTTACCTGCATACCTGTGCTAGGAACCATATTAGGATTAGCAAGACTTTATAGCGTTTGGTCAGTAAAAGACAGAAGTCAAGACTCTTGTAAAGAGCTGACCATTTATACACTCATAGGTATCATGGAGACTTTAGGTCTTGGATTACTTTTACTACCTATCAGAATTATTGCCTCTATCATCTACCTAGCTATAGCCTTCTTTACTGGATTATGCTCAAAACCCCTACCCAAAGAACTACGGTAAAGAGGTAAGCTGTTAGTCGGGCGTTTAATAATCACACATTCTTGTTAAGCGCCCCGAATCTTAGCACATTAAAATCAAAATTATAACAAGCTTTGCATTTAACATTCTCTTTATTAGAATCTTGGGGTTTATTACTTAGGAGGCCCCATGTTTCTATGCTCATTCCCAGATAGCTTCGCATTTATACGAGGCATTCAAACACATCCAAGCGTAATTAAAAGCGCCTATGTTCGTGGTCTATATAAACTGAACTCCTTTGGAGGACATTTTCTGATGTTAGACTGTAATTCGCTAAAATCTGGCCTATTAAGCTGCGTTCCTATCTTAGGAACGATACGGGGAATAGCGACTCTCTACAGCATATGGGCAGTAAAAGACAAAAGCAAAGACTCCTGCTTTAATTTATTCGCTCACACCGTCTTGGGTGTTCTTGAAACCTTGGGATTAGGCATAGCAACGTTCCTAGTTAGAATCACAACAACAGCTCTTATAATTCTAGGATTTGTTATAGCACTCCTCATAAACTCCGGAATTCGCCACATAATATCCCGTGAACAAAACAGTGATATTGCTCAAAAGCAATAAATCTAATTCTCAGCAGCGCTTAGTTGCAAAGTATTGTATTAAGCGCTTGCCAATCTTAGATCCTAAAAAATCTTCAAAAACAACCAATCTGATTAACTCGCATCGACACGAAACGATATTAAGGCACTGTGTTTGCCAAAGCGCCAACACTCAGCAATACTGAATTTATAAAACACTATATTAAGTCCCAATCTCTTTCAAAAATTTTTATACAAACAAAATATAATAACATTGCATTTTAACAAAAAAACAACGAGACTGCTTCGGCATTTTCATTACTAGAGGTCTCTATGAGATTATTTTATGCAAAAGCGGCAGATCTTTACTGGGATACTCAACAGTACCCAAAAATAATTACAAGCGAGTTTCTACGTGGTATAGATGGGTATCTCGATAGAATCTCCGATGTTTGTATTATTTACAATAAAAAGGATGTAACCGAAGCACTATTAAACTGCGTACCTGTGCTAGGAACTATCCGCGGATTAGTAAAACTACACAACTTGTGGGGATTACAAGATCGATCCAAAGATGATCCGAAGAGGCTAGTCTTTCTCACTGTATGCGCAGTATTAGAAACCCTGGGATTAGGTATTGTTTTACTAATTCTAAAACTCATATGTACATTTTTTAATAAAACACGTTGCTTGTGCTCATAAGCGAGACGTTTGGCAAAAGAAGCATACCCAAAAGAAAATCTAGCATATTAAAGAAAATGAACTTTTAAACTCACATTAACGTCATTTCTTTACCTTTAACCACCTGATTATTAAAATATTCATCTCATCCATATTATTTAAAACCTCCCCATCTTTTCTTTGTGGGAAGGTAAGAGAATACATAGGGAGACTCCATACACAAACCCAACCTCATTAAATAGCCAATGATTGATGGGGTTGGTCCTCTGTACACCCACTTATAAACTAAAGGACAAAGGTGCTGACCAACGAAATTATCTTTATTATACAAACGGTTCTTATAGTCATTTCCGGGATAATTTTTGCTTCTAAAAGCACAGGATGGTTAACAGGGTGGCTATCTCTGTTATCTGTCATTATGAACATATTTGTATTAAAACAAATCACCCTTTGTGGTCTGGAAGTTACCTCTGCGGATGTGTACATGATCGGTATGCTCTCCTGTCTAAACTACTCTAGAGAACTCTACGGGAAAGATAAAGTAAATCATGCCATGATAGGATCGTGGATCATCACAATCGCTTTTCTCTTAATAGCACAACTACACCTTGCGCTGGTCCCCTCACCAAATGATAGCTCACAACAACATTTCCTTGCCTTATTCTCACCGACTTTCAGATTAACAATAGCCTCCTTAGTCACCCTAGCTATTGTTCAAGTTATAGATCTTGCCCTCTTCGTTTATCTTAAAAACTTATTCAAAGGTAAAGCTTTCGGGACCCGATCTGCAATATCTCTCATCTCTTCACAAGTCCTCGATACCCTCTTGTTTTCCTTCCTAGGTCTCTATGGATTGGTAGCAAACCTTACCCACGTGATTCTCTTCTCCCTAATCACGAAAATTGTGGTGATTGTTATGTCTCTACCCATAGTTATGATCGGAAAATTTCTAAAAATTAAAAGAGGTATTCAAAAATCCTCAATATAAAGAACATTCGTAAAATACTTTTTTGATTGAGAAAGTTAATCACAAAAATCCGCCTATATTAGGAACTATCCTAATCTTCACAAGTATCCCTTGTGCTTCCTCCATAAATTCTATTTACAGGAAAAAACGTGCCCGGTACGCTTATTTTCCTGTTTTCAAGTGAGATGTAAAACAGTATCTTTCCTTAGGAATCATAGAATTCAGGCTCCTAATCGTGGCGTTAAAATTTCATGTCCTTCATCAATCTAAAAGGTCTCGAGCTCGTGTCGGAAGAATAGAAACTGCTCATGGGATTATAGACACCCCAGCCTTTGTTCCCGTAGCAACTAACGGCGCTTTAAAAGGCGTTGTTGACCATAGCAATATTCCCTTGATGTTTTGTAATACCTATCATCTTTTAGTCCATCCAGGAACAGAACAAATTGCCGCTATGGGAGGCCTTCATAAATTCATAAACAGAAACGCTCCCATCATTACCGATTCGGGAGGATTTCAAATTTTTAGCCTTGCCTATGGTTCCGTAGCTGAAGAAATCAAAAGTCGTGGGAAAAAAAAGGTCGCCTCATCCATCTTAGAAATTAATGATCAGGGCGTTTGGTTTAAATCCTATAGAGATGGTCATAAGCTCTTTCTTTCTCCCGAGGTTTCCGTACAAGCTCAAAAAGACCTCGGAGCCGACATTATCATTCCCTTAGATGAGCTACTACCTTTTCATTCTGAAGAAAAATATTTTTTATCTTCGTGCTCAAGAACTTACGTCTGGGAAAAGCGCTCTTTAGATTACCATAAAAAAAATCCTGGGTACCAGTCTATGTACGGGGTAATTCATGGGGGTATCGACCCTGAACAACGAAAAATAGGCTGCCAATTTGTTGAAGATCATCCCTTCGATGGATTCGCTATTGGAGGAAGTTTAGGGAGAAATCTTCATGAGATGGTCTCTGTTGTTGATGTAACAACCAACTACCTATCTAAAGAGCGTCCTGTGCACCTTTTAGGTATTGGAGATCTTCCCTCAATACATGCAACCGTAGGGTTCGGAATCGACTCTTTTGATAGCTCCTACCCAACGAAAGCCGCGCGTCATGGTTTGATTCTATCGTCTCATGGGCCTATAAAAATCTTAAACCACAAATACACCAACGATCTCTCCCCCATAGATCCGGAATGTACATGCCAGACATGCGCATCAAACATCTCCAAAGCCTATCTCCGTCATCTTTTTAAAGTACACGAACCTAATGCGGGTATTTGGGCTTCTATTCACAACCTACACTATATGCAAGAGGTCATGAAAAATATCCGCACACAAATCCTAAATGACGAAATTTAATACTCCCTGATCTAGTATTTTCCTTAAAACCAACTAAATTCAAATAGTTTATAGAATTAAAAAACTATAGAGTTTTTAAAAATCGCCTCTTGAATTACCATAAAATCAAAACGATTTCACTGACACCCTCTCCCTAGAGAAAATAAAAACAACTTAATCTCTAAAGATACTATGAGGGATTTTTAAACAAAAAGTTCCTCAGTTCATTTCTAAAAATAGTTTCATAGAGAGCATTCTAGTGAATATTTTCAGGTACAAATATACAAGTAATTCAGATTTCTTTTTTGATAATCAAAATGCTTACTGGTTATTTAAAGAAGGATTTGTAAGAAAGCAGACCCATATGCTACCCAGCATGGCAGAATGGGAAATAAATATCATGAATCTTGATGATATCAAAGAGCTACTCATTCGCTGTGTACCTATAATAGGAAATATCCTAGGAGCTGGAAAACTCTACAGCGTATGGTCTACTAAAGACTTTGAAGATCGATGCCAGGATATCATCTTCCACACAATATCCGGAGCCCTAGAAACCCTCGGACTAGGCGTAGCCGCATTAATACTAAAAATAGTTGTCACAGGGCTCTTTTATATTACAGAGCTCCTCTCATGGATCATGTATAAAATCCTTTCCTCAGCCATGTCTAATCAACAATTTGCTGAAAGATTTTCATTTATCTTCCCAAACTAAATCAGGAGGATAATTTTTAATACTAGGTCTCCCTAAAATGGGGAATAAGACTAAGCAGAACTCTATAGCATATGCTAAAATCTCATGAACAGTGGGGTGGCAAAACCGTCCTGTTACTGTTTCTTAACATACAAACCCATTGCGGCGATTCAAATTTTTTCATTACATTCTTGACTACACCCTAAAGACTATATCACCTAAAAACAAAGACTTATAAAGTAATTATAACCATTTTTTTATTATAAATAATTACTAAAACCTATTTTTTTATTGATTTTTATAAAAAAAGCAGACAAACTATTTGCCTCCAAAAAGTAATACGGCAATGTACCTATGTTTATCAATAAATACGGAAATAATTTGCAGTTTTTAACGCAAACATCGTCGCAGCTATCCCTATTTCGCTTCGGTTTTGTGAGAGAAGCGGCCGGAATTCGAAACATACGAGATGAATGGGACCCAGCAATACACCACTCCCCGTTCATATCATCCTGCGACAAAAGATCTTTAGAATTAATGAGACCTATGCCGATCTTGGGGACAATCCTTGGGTTAGGAAGAGTATATAGCGTATGGTCCACAAAAGACAGCGAAGATGATATCAAAAATAAAATTCTCCATACTGTTACGGGAATTGTTGAAATCTTAGGACTAGGTATCGTTCTACTTGTAGCTAAAATCCTTGTTTGTGCAATGTTAACTCTGTTTAGAAAACTAGCGTCATGCTGCCGTGGTTCAAAAACCACGGATCTAGAATCTCCGGAATCCCCCAGAGAACTTTCTGATCCCCAAAACTCACCCTTTGCAAATATGTTCAGCACTTTAACCACAGATGCCCCAGAAAATGAGCTATTCCTAAATATGGCCTCCAGTGGGATGGAGATCTTGTCAAATGTAGCGAACAATCCTGCTTTCATGAACGCTATGGAAGGAATACAAGAAGTTGCTGCTAACATGCTGGCATCCTCACAACCTGCTGAATCATGAGAACATTACTTTCCGGAAGAACGGTTATAGTTCTGTAAACTCTTATTCCTAAAGAATTTGCAAGAAAAAATCCAAATGATTCTCTTCTTCCACTTACTAAAAAGAAGAGAATCCCTAAAGACTATCTCTTTTTAGTTCCTGATAAAATCAATAAGCAAGAAATAGCGCAAAACGCTAAAGCTGACGCCATGGGAATGGTAATAAAGCCAAAAATAAAGAGCTTCGTTGAACAGGAAACCCTTCCACAAATATCTATTGTCATTCCTGAAATTTCTTGAAGGCAAATTTGATAAATAGCAATTGCCATGCCTATAAGAGATAAAGGAAGCGTATAAATCTTTATGAAGATGTCATTACGATACGTTGCTATTCCTAAGATAATCGATAAAGGAAATAGGCAAATTCTTTGGTAGTAACATAAAACACAAGGCTCAATGTTTAATATGTAACTATAGTAGATGCTCGTTAGAGTTCCTGTGCAGCAAATTAACCAAGCAAAATATAAACCATAATTACGAAGAAGTTTAATCATTGCTTTCCTCTGTTGCTTGTAAATGGCGGACCTGTCGAATCACACGCTCTAGCTCATCAAATGTAGGATCCTCTATTAAATAGTCGCCAACAACAGCTGTGGGTGTTGCTAACTGCCCTCCTAATACTTGAGATCCATAAATATTATTCTTTTTAATTTGTTCTTCATACTGACGAGCTTCCACACATTGCATTAATCCCTTTGGGTTAATGCTGCGTCCTGAATTTGTTTTCAATCCCTCAGCAAGCTTCGTTAATACCTCAGGTGTTGCCCAGTGCTTACCCTCCTCTTTAGGATAAGTAAGCAACCTGTGGAAATACTCAATATAAGCTTCAACATCTGCTTGACGAGGATCATGATGGTATACACAAAGAAGCGCTTGAGCCGCAGGCTTAGATCCACGAATAAAACATACTGGGATCAATGTAAATGACACCTCTCCAGTGTCGATATAGCGCTTCTTTAATAAAGGAAAAACCTCAGTAGTAAATTCCGCACATGCAGAACATGAAGGCTCCTCAAAAACAGTAATATTAATAGGAGCATATGGATTCCCAATAGTAGGGAAATGTTTCGCATTTGTGGGAATATGAGCTTTAGGGGGAAGTATTGTTTGCTTTTTGTGAATCATTAATCCAAAAGATATGATGAAAAAAGCGCTGGTGATTATAACAAGTATCTTTTTATTCAAGGACGGTCTCTTTTCTTACGTAGCTCACACAGAAATAAGAAATAGAACAAAAAAATAAAAATTTAAAAGTATTTTTTCATAAGAGAATAAACCCACAGCAGATATTCGACCTCTCAGGTTTATATTAATATGAACAATAGAATCATAAAAAACCTTTTAGTTTTATTATTTTCCTCCTATTGATAAAGAAAAAACCTAAAGTTTTTCTTTGCATGGATAAAGAAACCATAGACAATGTTTATAAGCACTTCCGTTATCGCTTTTTTAAACTCAGCATCCTTCCCGCTTTTTTAGGGCTGCTGCTTATATTCACTCCAAACACTCTAAACTACCAAGATCAAAGCATCATCATATCCGACAGGATTTGTGGAGCCTTGCTCATTACCCTTGCAGCTTTCTCTTTCTTAAAACGTTCCGTTTTGTGGTTCGGAGTATTCATTGGAATTTGGGTGACGCTTTTTTCCTGCTTTCCAGAGCGCTCTTCTATCGTTTTCGCAAACGATACCCTCATTGGATTTGCAATCTTTGCCGTTGTTTGCATTCCCCCGACACGTCCAGAAGCCCTAGAAGTAGGCCCCACCCTTCCCGAAGGGATTTCTTACAACCCCTCCTCAGGAGGACGTCGTGCTGCCGTGCTCGTACTCAGCTTGCTTGCTTGGTTACAATCCCGCTATCTAACAGCATCCGCATTAGGAATCTCAAGCTCTGCTTTTGAATGCGAATTTTTCATTTATGCAGCAATGATGACAACCTATTCCCTTCTTGTTGTTCTATCATTATCCGGAGGCGAACGTCGTTGGCACACAAGACCAAAAATCGTTCTAGTAACAGCTATTACTCTAATATGCGCTATAATTTTAACATTCATTCCTATAGTGCTCAAACAGCTACGCCCTGACTGCTGGCTGTGTCTATGTCTAACTATACAACCAGCTCTTGCTTTCGTTTTTGCTTACGACGAATTAAGAGCAACTTTGATTTACTTATCACAGTTCTCTAAGAAAAAACGTGAGCTTATTCGCATGTCGTTTTTTGGTTCTGAATACTACAGAGATTCACTATTTTGGGAAGAGCGTACCGTTCTCCCCTTTGGGAAAGCGTGTAAGCAAGCCTTTCAAGGGATCTCCTTCCCTCTTAACCTGGCCATCTCTATTTGCCTAGCTATAATATTCATGAAAATCGGTTATGACTTATCCCTTACAGACGCATTAAGAAACTATACCAATATCTGCTGCTGGTTCATTATCGTGTTATCCACACTATCTTTTGCTGAAAGCCTAAGACGTTTGCGATGGCTCTGCCTAATTTTCTCCGCAGCAATCGTACTTTCTCCTGTATTTTTCCATATTCCTATACACGCGCCTGCTCTTATCCCCACAGTAGTCACAGGAATCGCTCTAATCTTCTTATCGATAGGGAAAATACAACAAAAGAAGTAAACAAACTCTATTTCAACATAGCATTTACTACTGAAGATGGCTCGGGCTGCATAGAAGCAGATCGTTCTTCTTCCTCTTCAGCATCTACACGATCTCTTTTCTCTTTTTCATATTGACTCATGTAAATGCTATCTCGAGCATATAGAATACCCTCAGCAATAATCTCATCGTGTAAAGAGGTGTGTGAAGAGCCTTTTCCAGGGATAACTTTGCTAGTTTGCAACAAAGTAACAGAAAAAAACCTACGTGAATATTCAGGAAGAGCGACGCTGGCCTCTATAAAAGCAGCGACTTCCTGTTTCGTGATTTTTTTGGTTTGATTCTTACAGTAATTCAAAATTTGCAGATAATTGCTCTCTGCTAATTTTTTATGCTTAGCTAACGCTCCGCTATGCTGCTGAAAAGCAAGCATCAATAATGGAGCAGCAACACCTACAAGAGCAAGAATCGCAGGGAGAAGAAAAGGGAGAAACACATCAGAAACAAACGAGAATCCCTCTAAGGGATAACCAAGCAACAATGATCCTATTAACAATAGCGCTATAGAAACAACAAGAGTGATCACCCCGAGAAATACAAGAGGAGCTCCTTTCCAATGATGCGAATGAATACCCCGGCATAGCGATAATTTCTCTTCAGGAGATAGTAAGCTATATCCTAGCTCTGCTGAAGGTAATGCGGCT
This sequence comes from Chlamydia sp. BM-2023, assembly GCF_964023145.1. Lineage (NCBI taxonomy): Bacteria > Pseudomonadati > Chlamydiota > Chlamydiia > Chlamydiales > Chlamydiaceae > Chlamydia > Chlamydia vaughanii. Next base: position 34,950 of record NZ_CAXIED010000001.1, read on the forward strand.
AACGGCAAGGTCATGTTAAAAGATTCTCCCGGATATCCTCTATAAGTAGATGGACATTTTCTGAAGAACGTGTGGTGTCATTAAAAAATATAGGAACAAGCGCATGATTTTTAATTACATAAAATGCATCCCCTAGAAAGGCAACATCGCGGAAATCATGCGTAACAAGAATAACCGTTTTACTTTCTTTTTTTGCGAGACGCAAAATGTACTTATACAATAGCTCTTTAGTAGTGATGTCTAAAGAAGAAAAAGGTTCGTCTAAAAGTAGTATAGGCTTGGGAGATAAGCACTGGCTAGCTAAAGACACTCTTTGCTTTTGTCCTTCAGACAGCTGGTCAGGATAACTATCTAATAACTTCCCTATGTTGAAACTCTCAACGACCTCCTCAAACTTATCGGAAAGTATTGAAAAACGCTCTTTTTTTATCCCTAATTCAGAACCCAAGTAGATATTTTTTAATACGGTTCTCCACGGAAGCAAAATTTGCTTTTGTTGCATATAAGCAACATCCACCTGTTTTATAGGTTGATTTTTCCAAAAAATCTCTCCGGAAATAGGTGTTAAAAACTTAGAAATCAAACGAAATAATGTTGTTTTCCCTATTCCAGAAACCCCTAAAATAATGGAAATCTTTCCAGGGTGCGCAACAAAAGATGCATTTTTAAATATCGCCCGGTTTGAATAGGAATAGAAAAGATGGCTGACTTCTAACATGTAGAAACCACGAATTAGAAATATAAGACGACTTGCGGTTACCAAGACTTGAACTTGGGACCTCGACATTATCAGTGTCGCGCTCTAACCAACTGAGCTATAACCGCGAGTTAATGGAGACTAGGAGAGTCGAACTCCTGACCTTCTGAATGCAAATCAGACGCTCTACCAGCTAAGCTAAGTCCCCGTTTATTCTTTTGCTAGTGTATCAGAAAAACAAAAAGTTATCTTAATGGCTAAGAGATTTAACCTCAACCAAAGAATTCAGAAAGATGCGCTTTAATGGGTTAAACAGATTTCTTTGAGTACATTTTTTAAAAGAGAGTCCATGTAAATTTTACTTGTCTTGCTTTGAAGCTGCTTCCATTCTTCGTTGCTTGGAGACTCTAAAGGATGAGGAATAAGTATGTTTACACCTAAACAAGGCACGCCAAATTCATAACACACTTGAGAAACTGATCCCCCAGCACTATCAAAACCTTGAATGGAAGGATTGATCTTTTGAAGGGATAAAAAATAATTACGAGACATCGTAAACGATTCTCCGGTCGCAACAATTCCTTCTACAAGAGTATGCTCCGAAGTAGTAGTAGTCTTAAGATATCCATGAGTCTTTAATAACTCTTCAATGGATTGTTTGTGAGTAGCAATAAACTGCCTTCCTCCAGTCTTTGCGGCTTCTCGATAAGCTTCGCTGGTTGCAAAGACACTCTGATGAATATCAGGGATCTCAAATCTTTGGAAAAATGGGCGTACATCAGAATCATAATTGATATAACCATTGGAAATAAGAACATTTCCAAAACGCCCACTCTCCGCGCGAGAATAGCACGTACCAATGATTAGAATAAGCTCCACACGATGTTTAAGAATCATGTTGCAGCTAATAATAGCAGCGGAGACCTTATTCGGCCAAAAAGAAGACATCACGAGATATTTTCCAAAATAATCTCCGGAATAATACGTTCGTCTACCCTCCGTGGTCTTCTTGCTATTCGCAAACCAAGGAACGGGACACTCTGACTCTAATTCAGAAATTTCAGGAAGGGCAAAAATAATGCCAATACGAGATACAGGAGACTGCTTTTCGTCGAAGATATCGACAGCTTCTGCTCTTAAAGAGATAAAGAGACAGCTAACAACGGCTATTAACAACAATCGAAGAATCATGAAAGATTCCCTACTACAGACTTTTTGGGTCCTTATAGGAAAATCAACTGTTAAAAAGAATTAAAAATCAAAGCGAAGATTGTTCTTTTCAAGTCTAGAGGTAGCGAAAAACTAGACTCGAAAAGAACCCACCTTCTATGAACCTTAACTCATAACGGGTATAAACATTCGTTTCTTAAAGTCTAACTTTCTTTTTCAGATCGATATTTCTTGCCTCACGCACTTTAGTAATCTTAAATGATTTAGTGAATGTCTCGTATTCTTTGTCTAGTGCCTTAGAATTCTTATTCTTATAAACCATGAAGACCTGATAGAGAGTGTGGTTTACAGAAACCAACATTCCTCTAAAGTAAATATCTTCACAAGAAATCCAAAATTCCAAAGCCTTGTGTCCCTGTATCTCTTTTGCCTGCATAAATAATACCTGAGATTCTGGAAGAGCTTGTAAAATTCCAGAAAACCCTTCCTGAAGATTTAACTCCGGACGGCTGATATCTACTTTCTCAGGATATTCCCAAACAGACACGACGTAAACAGTGTTATCTGATTGCGTCTCTGTAACATATGTATCATAACGTATAGTAAGCTCAGACTGAGGAATCTCTATAATCTGACCAGAGTGGTCAGGATCCCCGGGAAACTCTGCTGAAAACCCACAGTTTTTCGTATAGTCATACCGTTTCCACTTCAGACCATCCTTTATCTTAGAGATCAAAACATCACGGTCTTCTACCTCATTACTCGAGAACCAACCCTTTACCTTGGATAGGAAACTCAATCTGGACTCCGCCGCCACCAACACGGTAGGACAAGCGGCCTGAAGAGAGATTAATACGGTTAATAGGAACTTACTTAATTTTGAAAGCATAATAAAAATAAAATACGTTTATTAATTTAATAATATAACTTCCGACACTTTTTATTATAAATAAAACATGAAAAATCAAATACAACAGAAAAAACTTGTGTTTTATAAAATCCAGAACAATAATCCTGATAACCAAAAATGATTTGAAACTACGAGTTATTACCACATGAGCAAGCAAACATTTGATAGTAAGAAAGTTGGCGTTCTCCCATCAAGATGGGGAAGCGTGAGATTTCCGGGAAAACCTCTAGCACTGATCCTTGGAAAATCTTTAATACAAAGGACATACGAAAATATCGTTCAAAGTGAAGCCCTAGACAAAGTTATCGTAGCTACTGACGATCAGCGTATTATGGATCATGTTTTAGAATTTGGAGGCGAATGCGTTATGACCTCCCCCGAGTGTCTTAACGGTACTGAACGAACCGCGGAAGCCGCATCGCGTTATTGTCCAGAAGCAGACATTGTAGTAAATATACAGGGCGATGAGCCTTGCCTATCCCACACAGTTGTGGACGCCCTTGTTGCTCGTCTAGATAAAGATCCTTCTATTCAAATGGTTACGCCGGTAGCAGTAACTACAGATCCCGAAGAAATCTTAACAAACCATAAAGTAAAATGTGTTTTCGATAAAAATGGAAAGGCTTTATATTTTAGCCGAAGTCCCATCCCACACATTATGAAAAAAGAGACTCCTTTTTATCTTCATATTGGCGTATATGCGTTTAGAAGACAGGCCCTATTTGATTATGTAGAGTCCACTCCTACACCATTAAGCCAAGCGGAAGATCTAGAGCAATTACGTATGTTAGAACATGGTGGCTCTATTCATGTATGTGTTGTGGACGCTAAGAGTCCTTCAGTCGATTACCCAGAAGATATAACCAAGGTGGAAAAATACTTAACATGCCATTCAAGTGCATCTTTTTAACAGGGGGAGTTGTTTCCTCACTAGGCAAAGGATTAACCGCCGCCTCCCTAGCATTATTGCTAGAACGGCAGAACCTTAAAGTAGCCATGTTAAAACTAGATCCCTATCTTAACGTTGACCCGGGAACTATGAATCCTTACGAACACGGTGAGGTTTATGTTACCGATGACGGAATAGAGACGGATCTAGATCTTGGCCACTACCATAGGTTTTCTTCAGTACATTTATCTAAATATTCTACAGCAACTTCAGGGCAAGTTTATGCCCGTGTAATTAAAAGAGAGCGTGACGGCTTTTATCTTGGTAGTACTGTGCAGGTTATCCCTCATATTACTAACGAAATAATCGAAGTCATTTTAGACTGTGCTAAAGAAAATCAACCTGACGTATTGATCGTAGAAATAGGCGGAACCGTTGGAGATATAGAGTCTCTCCCGTTCCTAGAAGCCATCCGACAGTTTCGTCACGAAAATTCAGAAAATTGTTTTAGCATTCATATGACCTATGTGCCCTACTTACGAGCAGCAGGAGAAGTTAAAACAAAACCCACGCAACATTCTGTGCAATGCTTGCGAAGTATCGGGATTATTCCTGATGCTATCCTCTGTCGTTCAGAGTCTCCTCTACCCGCAGAGGTAAAAAAGAAAATCAGCCTATTTTGCAATGTCCCTAATAATGCTGTTTTCAATGTTATTGACGTCGAGCATTCAATATATGAAATGCCCTTGATGCTCTCACAAGAAAAAATTTCTACCTTTATCACGGACAAATTACGCCTGACCTCCAAGCAAGAGGATCTTAACGATTGGAAAATCCTTGTAGATCGTTTACGCAACCCTCTACCTAATAAGGTGCGCATAGGTCTAGTAGGGAAATATGTACAACATAAGGATGCATATAAATCTGTCTTTGAATCGATTACTCACGCTGCCCTAAGCTTAAACTGTTCTGCAGAAATTATCCCCCTAGATTCCGAAGATCCCCAAATTACAGAAATCTTAGAGCAATGCGACGGATGTTTAGTCCCTGGAGGCTTTGGCTCCCGCGGTTGGGAAGGAAAAATTGCTGCAGCAAAACTTTGTAGAGAAAGAGGAATTCCTTATTTTGGCATTTGCCTAGGCATGCAAGTTCTTGTTGTTGAATATGCTCGCAATGTTATGAACCTAGAAAAGGCAAACTCTACAGAAATGGATAAGGATACTCCCGATCCTATTATCTGTATGATGGATGGACAAGATTCTCTAGTTGCTACAGGCGGAACAATGCGCCTTGGAGCTTACCCCTGTGTTTTAACTCCAGGGACTAAAGTATATGAAGCTTATGGAAAATCAGAGATCCAAGAGCGTCATCGCCATCGCTATGAGGTAAATTTCGACTACATGAAGAAATTACAAGATTATGGTCTAAATATCGTTGGTGTATGCCCCACACAAGGACTATGTGAAATTGTAGAAATCAAAGATCATCCCTGGATGGTCGGTGTGCAATTTCATCCGGAGTTTCTTTCAAAACTCATTTCTCCACACCCTCTATTTATAGGACTTATTCAAGCAGCTATTCAGTATTCTCGGGATAAAAGCTATGTCTAATTCTAAAATAGGGAAAACCTTTCTCGGGATAGATTACGGACAGAAACGCATTGGCCTTTCTCTGGCTAGTTCTCCCATGTTCATTAGTCTTCCCGTAGGTTTTATCGAAGCAGGGAAAACCCTAGAAGCAACAGCAAAAATCCTTTGCAAAGTTATCCAAGAACGTAATGTCTCTTGTGTAATTTTAGGAAACCCTATTCCTATGCAAAAAGGTCAAACGTCTTCCCTACAAGAGGAAATCAATACTCTAGCCTCTTTAATTCGCGAATTTTCTAATATCGAAGTTGTGCTTTGGGACGAAAGACTCTCTTCAGCACAGGCAGAGCGCATGTTAAAAAATGACTGTGGATTAAGTCGAAAAAAAAGAAAAGGCAAGGCTGATAGCCTTGCCGCCACATTAATTCTTACAAGCTTCTTAGAAAGCTCTCCTCAAACACAATACTAAATACCCTCTAAACATACGCAAGAAAGCTTTTATTTCTATTTTCATTAATCATTTAAATTCCGATCTCTATTAGTTTGCTATTCTTGCGTTTCTATATATAAATTATTTCAATCTGAAACCATTCAGATTTAATTTGAACAAAAAACAAGGAAAAATTAACCTACTTCCTGGGAAAGTCCAGACCTCTAGTATATTATTAAAGATCCAAAGAAATTCCGACATGTCGTGAAAATTCATGTTGTCTCTCTTTCCAAAATCGGTAATGAGGGTGTGTTATTTTTTTTATGATATCTAAATGGCGTTTCATTATTGCGATTTGTGCGGCCACCTTTTTAGGGGGGTGTTTTCCAACAGCACTGCGAGTCTCAAAAAACCTAACAGTTGCAATTTATGATGACCCTGCATCCCTATCGCCCGAACAAGCAAAGCGTGCCCTAGATCTTTCAGTAGCAAAACTTATCTTTGAAGGACTAACAAGGGAAAACCCTGAAAAACATAACCATGTAGAGTTTGCCCTAGCAAGTCACTATACCGTATCACCTGATGAATGTACGTATACCTTCTTCTTAAAGAAAGATCTCTTCTGGAGCAACGGAACGCCTATAACAGCTCAAGATATTGCTAAAGCTTGGAAACACGCAAAGCTATTCTCCCCGCACCACAAGTCTTTTGAAGGCATTCATTTTACAGCTTGTTCACCTTCAACAATCACCATAAAATTAGATTCTCCGAATCCAAATTTACTTCAATTGCTAGCTTTTCCTGCATTTGCAGTGTTCAATCCCGATAACCTAAACATATTTAGCGGGCCTTTTCATATTATCACCTATACCCCAGGCCATTGCCTACTTTTAGAAAAGAATCCCCACTATTATGACAAAGAGAAAATACACATTAATTCTGTTAATCTTCTTGTCATTCCAGACATGTATACCGCAGCATTGCTGCTAAATCGTGGGAAAATCCAATGGCTAGGTCAACCTTGGCATCAAGGATTAACTAAAGAATTAAAAGAAAATACCCCTTATGAATATATATCCTACCCTGTTCAGGGGGCGTTTTGGCTCGTTATTAATACTAAAGATCCTACACTCTCTCAAATTCAAAACCGCTATAGACTAGCATCCGCTATCAATAGAGAAGATATTATCGAATACGCCTTACAAGGAAATCAAGAACCCGCATACTCTCTAGATAGAAAGAAACCCTCTCCAATACAATGTCAAAAACAGAAAACCATTACACCCCCCGAAAAACTTACTCTAACCTACCCAGCAAACATTTTAAGATGCCAACGTATCGCAGAACTTCTTAAAGAACAGTGTAAAAGCGTAGGGATCGATCTTTTTCTTGAAGGCTTAGAATATCATGTTTTCTTAAGCAAAAGACAGGTCTATGATTTTGCAATAGCAACGGCAACAGGAGTAGCTCTCTACCCCAACGCTTCACTAATTGAACAGGAAGAAAAACTCTTAAAAAATTTAGAGATTATTCCTATTTATCATATGAGCTATGATTACCTTCTGACATCTCATATAGAAAAAATAATCCACACTGCTTCAGGAGCCGTAGACTTAAAATACGCATTTTTCTTTTAAGTCCCCACCTTTCACCTCTCTCATTGGAAAAAATCTACCTCTCCAGTTATATAGATCCGTTATTGCAAATAATTTTTTGAAGCAATTAACCTTAATACTGTAAGCCTAAAGAACATTAGTAATTCCAAATCAGGACAATGCAATGCCACATAAAACAAGAAAGCTCTACGCAATTTGCACCCTTGTCCTTACGAGTTTATTGCTAGCAAGTTGCCACAGTGCACATCATAAAGGTGAAGAAGCGTGCCTAAGAATAGGCATGGCTTATGATCCTCTTTCTCTAGATCCGCGATGTACCTATTTAAAAAAAGATGTCTCAATAGCAAAGGCGCTGTACGAAGGGCTAACTAGAGAACGTATTGATAGGGATACTGTTATATTAGGAGTAGCTGAAAACTACACGATATCCAAAGAGGGGACCGTTTATACCTTCCACCTAAAAGATACAAAATGGAGTAACGGCGATCCTGTAACGGCTTATGATTTCGAGGCATCTATAAAACAACTTCATGAAAAAAGTTTCCCTATCACATACCACAACCTGCTCTATATCATAAAAAACTCTAAAGCAATTATAGACGACCTTTTACCCATAGACCAGCTAGGAGTAAAATCTCTAGATAGTAAAACCCTAGAGATCACCCTAGAACATCCTACGACAAGCTTTTTAGAAATCGTCTCGCATCCGCTATTTTTCCCTGTCCACAAATCTTTAAGAGACCATTATAACAACAAAAAAGAAACTCCCCTGTATATTTCTAATGGGCCCTTCTCAGTACAAGATATTCAACTACAAACGCATCTCATTCTAAAGAAAAATAACTACTACTACGATACTGATAAGGTAAAAATCAATAAGCTCGTCTTCAAGATTATGTCTGATTCACAGACAGCAGCAAAATGTTTTAAAAATAACCTCATAGATATCCTTGGAAATCCCTGGGTTGCTAAAGTCCCTCAAGAAATACTCAATAATACACCCGAAGAAACTAAACGTATCCATTCGGTATGTGCAACATCCATGATCATTTACAATCTAAACAAGCCTGTACTACAAAATAAAGCACTAAGAAAGGCCCTGGGATACGCCATTGATAAAGAAGCTATTCTTCCTCTTCTCAACTCAGCAAGAATTGCAACTTCTTTTGTTCCCCCAGAACTATCAGAAATCAAAACAGAACAAACACTGACAAAAATAGAAAGAGAAGAAAAAGCAAGACAATACTTTGAAGAAGCAAAGAAAGCCCTATCTCAAAAAGAACTCTCTGAACTCGTCCTTCTCTATCCTCAAGAATCTTCCGTATTCACACTCATTGTCCAAGAAGTACAACAGCAATTTAAAAATGTCCTTGGAATCCACATCCCTATCCAGGGTATAGAATATTTCTGCTTCCTAGAAAAAAGACAAAAAGGAGAATTTTACTTATCAGTAGGGGGATGGATTGCAGAGTATCTCAATGCCAGAAACTTCTTAACTATACTGGGCAGCCCGGAAAATAAAGAAACTAATAACCAAATAGGGAAATGGAATAACCAATGCTTTGATGAGATATTAAAAAAATACCAAACCGCAACATTCACAAAAGAAGACCAAAAAATTGCAGAAGAACTCATAGAAGAAGAACTCCCCATATTTCCCCTATACCACAGCAACCATGTCTCACTGGCCCACCCCCGAGTGAGAAACTTCTATGTTTCCCCTCTAGGACACGTAGACCTTAAAGAAGTAGAGGTTCTCTCTTAATTTAAAATCTTATCTTTATTACTAAAAATAAAAAAATGATTATTCATGTATTATTACGATCAATACATAAGACTTATCGAATCACAGTAAATTAAGTTTGTGTTGAAGATTGAAAAATACACCCGTATACTAGTCGCACCTAAGATCATATTCAGAGATTCTTCGTAAAAAACTATTCTTTTAAACTTATGAAAAGAAAAACGCCTCCCCTATTCACATTTACATTGCGAGCGCTTCTTTTTTCAGGAACGTTATTACTCTGTTCTAGCTGTCATCAACATAACACTAAGAATCATAATTCCCTAAGAATAGCTATTAGCCACGACCCTATGTCGCTAGATCCTAGGAGTGCTTGCTTAAGTAAGGATCTTTCTATAGCCCAAGCTCTTTATGAAGGTCTTATGCGCGAACGGGAAAATCAGCCCCAATTAGCTTTAGCAAAACACTACTCAATTTCTAAAGATGCAACTGTCTATACATTCCATCTAAAAGATACAAAATGGAGCAATGGAGACCCTTTAACAGCTTATGATTTCGAAGAGTCTATAAAACAAATTCACCAACTAGAAGTAGCTTGTTCTTCTAATATCCTCATTGGAGTGATTAAAAATTCCGAAGCTGTGACAAGTAAACAATTACCCGTAGAAACTTTAGGAGTACAAGCTCTAGATAACTCAACTTTAGAGATCACTTTAGAAAAACCTACTCCATATTTTCTGGAACTTCTTTCCTATCCGGTTTTCTTCCCCGTTCACAAATCACTAAGAGAATACTACACAACAGGAGAAGCGAACTTTCCCAGTATTTCTAATGGCCCTTTTGTTATTCACAAATACCAGCCTCAAAACCAACTGATAATCAAAAAAAATTCCCAGTATCACGACGCTTCCTCCGTCCATCTAGAAACAATCACATTTCAAATTGTCCCCGATACACATACCGCAATTCAGCTTTTACAAAAGAATCTCATCGACTGGGTAGGCTCACCATGGAGCTCTCCTATTTCTAAAGAAGACCAAAACCGTATTCCGAAAGAGAAGCTTCATAATTACCCTGTCTTAGGAACCACAGCGCTAATATGTAATCTAAAAAGTAGCCCTATGCACAGCAAAGCATTAAGGAAAGCTTTAGATTACGCCATTGATAAAAATACGCTATTAAAATTTATCAGCCATGGGAAAGTAGCAGAACGTTTTCTTCCACCATCTTTATCTACAATAACCGCCACCTCTTCCCTCTCTAAAGAACAACGAGAAGAAAAAGCTCGTGAGTATTTCAAAGAAGCTCAAAAGGAACTCTCCCAAAAGCAAATTGCTGAACTATCGATTATCTATCCTCTAGAATCTGCGTGCTTAAACGCTATTGTTCAAGAAATCCAACAGCAAATCAAACATGTTCTTGGAATCTATGTGACAATCCAAGGTATGGAATACCATTGTTTCCTAGATAAAAGAACACGCGGGGATTTTGCTCTTGCTACAGGAAGATGGGTGGCAGATTATCCCAGATCAACCTCGTTTCTCTCTATTCTTGGGAACCCGAAAAATGATCAGCCTACAAAATCACTAACACAATGGGAAAACAAGCACTATAACCACATCCTTCACAAGCTACAATCTTCCCATGTAGATCCAAAAGACCAACTCATCGCCGAGCAACTCATAGAAGAAGACTCCCCGATAATTCCTCTGTATCATTTCGAATATACCTATGCTGCCAATCCTAAAATCCAACACACTTATAGCTCCCCTTTAGGGCATATGGATCTCAAAGAAACAGAGTTTTCAAAATAATATTCAAATTCTCAAATCCAATATACTTCTACCCTTCCTACATCTCTTTAAACGGAATGTTGACTTAAGCTTGAAAAAAAATGTTTCAAAAGCGACCCTCAGCACGAATCAATGAATTATTTTATATTGAAGCTAGGGGTTGGCAGAGATATAATATTTCAATTTGGGAAAGATTCTGTATTAAGAATATTTGCCATCCATCAAGACATTAGGGTTATCCATGCTCCGTTATATAAGTAAGCGCCTGATCTTTAACTTACTCTCTCTATGGATTATTCTCACCCTCACCTTCCTAGTAATGAAATCGATTCCTGGAGACCCGTTTAATGATGAAAATAGCAACGCTCTGTCACAAGAAACTCTTCAAATTCTAAAATCTCGTTATGGATTAAATAAGCCCTTATATCAACAGTACCTGCAATATCTCAAATCCCTAGTTACCTTAGACTTTGGAAATTCTCTAGTATATAAAGACCGGAGCGTAACTAGCATTATTACCTCAGCATTTCCAGCATCAGCAATTCTAGGAATTGAAAGCTTAATTCTTTCTATTTTTGGAGGGATCTCCCTAGGAACATTAGCAGCATTAAGAAAGAAAAAACAAGGACGCTATATCCTATTATCTTCTATTTTGCAAATTTCCATTCCAGCTTTTGTTCTAGCTACAATGTTACAGTATTTATTCGCTGTAAAAATTCCTATTTTCCCCATAGCTTGCTGGGGGGATTTTAGCCATACGATATTACCCTCCCTAGCCCTGGCAATAACACCCATGGCCTTCATTACCCAATTGACATGCTCTTCTGTATCTTCAGTGTTAAATAAGGATTACGCTTTATTAGCTTATGCTAAGGGTTTATCTCCAATAAAAGTGATTTTAAAACATATTCTTCCCTATGCTGTATTTCCAACGATTTCCTACGCAGCATTTCTCGTTACCACAGTAATGACAGGGACATTCGCAATAGAAAATATTTTTTGCATTCCAGGATTAGGAAAGTGGTTCGTCTGTAGCATTAAACAACGCGACTACCCAGTAACTTTAGGACTATCGGTATTTTATGGAGCTTTCTTTATGTTAGCTTCATTGTTTTCAGATCTTTTACAAGCAATGATAGATCCACAAATTCGCTATTCCTATAGAAAAGCTGATAAAGAGAAAAGCCTTACACAAGATAACCAAATTACCTAAGAAGCATAACACATAGAACAAGGGCATTTTAAAATTTCTATGGATATTCCGTTAAACTCACATCTTACTCTATGGAAACGCATGAAAGGAAATGCCATGTTTATGACAGGGATTTCCATACTTAGTGTCTTAATTTTAGGAGCCGTTCTGCTTCCCTGGGTTTACCCCAATTACGAACAAACCTCCCTAGAACATACTCTAGCGCATCCAGGAAAAATGTTTCCTTTTGGGACAGACTCCCTAGGAAGATGCATGCTCGCTAGAACTATTCAAGGATTACGCTTATCCTTACTTATTGCAGTAACTGCCACTCTCATAGATGTCTGTGTGGGACTTTTGTGGTCTACATTAGCACTGTCCTCAGGGAAAAAAGTCGCCTTTATTATGATGCGTATTACAGAAATTCTGTTTTCCATTCCTAGAATCCCTGTGATTATTCTTCTTCTTGTTATCTTTAATCACGGAATTATCCCTTTGATCCTTGCTATGACACTCACAGGTTGGATCCCCATAGCAAAAATTATCTACGGACAGTTTTTGCTACTAGAAAATAAAGAGTTTGTCCTTTCGGCAAAAACTATGAATGCGTCAACCTTTCATATTCTAAAAAAGCACCTTCTTCCAAACACACTTACTCCTATCATCTCCACACTAATTTTTACCATTCCAGGAGCTATATATACTGAAGCTTTTATCAGCTTTCTAGGATTAGGAATACAACCACCACAAGCAAGCCTAGGCACCCTAGTAAAAGAAGGAATCAACGCTATTGATTACTATCCCTGGCTTTTTTTCATTCCATCATTTTTTATGATCACATTATCAATAAGCTTCAACCTTATTGGTGAGGGAGCAAAAGCCCTGTTCATAGAGGAAAACGCTCATGCCTGATACCCTTCTCCATATTCAAAATCTTACAATAGCTTCTACAAACCCCCAGCGAGTATTAATAGACAATCTCTCACTCACAATAAAAAAACAGCATAGCCTTGCTCTTGTCGGGGAAAATGGCTCGGGAAAAACAACAATTACAAAAGCTATTCTTGGTTTTCTTCCTGATAATTGTGACATCTTAAATGGAAATATCTTCTTTGAAGATTATGACCTAGCAACCCTGCTATACAAAGATTTTCAAAAAATACGCGGAAAAAAAATTGCCACGGTATTGCAAAATGCCATGGGCTCACTAACGCCATCTATGCGTATAGGAGCTCAAATTATAGAAACCCTAAGGCAACACAATAAAATAACAAGAAAAGAAGCTTATGAAAAAGCTATAGAACTACTCACAAGCGTATGCATTCCTAATCCCGAACGCTGTTTGAATCTTTATCCTTTTGAGCTCAGTGGGGGTATGCGACAGCGTACCGTAATTGCCATAGCACTTGCTAGTTCCCCAGAACTTATTCTTGCTGACGAGCCTACCACAGCTCTAGATTCCGTATCACAAGCTCAAGTATTGCGCATATTACGTAAAGTACATAAAGAAAAAAACACAGCAATGCTTCTAGTTACCCATAACCTCGCCCTAGTTACAGAACTCTGCGATGATATTGCCATTATTAAAGATGGCCAACTCATAGAAACTGGAAGCGTAAAACAAATTTTTTCTTCTCCCCAGCATCCCTATACCAAGCGTCTTCTCAAAGCTGTATCGAAAATTCCTCTGACAACGGCCTCATCTCCAATCTTAAAAGCGAAGCTTAAACCTTTGAAAAACACTAATACTTTGCAGAGCGTCCATGACTAATTTAGTAACTATACAAAACTTATCAATAACGATTAGAAAGCAAGTCATTCTCAAAGATATTAACTTAAAGTTAAAAAAAGGAGAATGTCTGACTATCGTTGGTGCTAGCGGCTCAGGGAAGTCTTCATTAGCCTTGGCAATTTTAGGACTGATGAAGCCCGATCAAGGTTCTATTACCTTTCATCTAGATCCTAAAACCCCAAAAGCTAAAGCCGTGCAAATTGTTTGGCAGGACGTTTCTTCAAGTTTAAATCCCACGATGAATATCGAAGATCTTATCTTGGAACCCTTACACATCATAGGAATCTACTCAAAAGAACAACAAAAAGAAAAAATTCATCGTGTTCTACAGCTTGTAAACCTCCCACAATCCGTACTCAAACTAAAACCTCATAAACTTAGCGGAGGACAAAAACAACGTGTTGCTATTGCAAAAGCTCTCGTATGCGAACCCGAACTGCTTATTTGCGATGAACCCATATCTGCATTAGACACTCTAAATCAATCGCTCATCTTAGAACTGTTTCAAACTATAAAACAACAATGTGAAAGTACCCTACTTTTCATTACCCATGACATGTCCGCAGCATACTATATTGCAGATACTATTGCCGTTATGGACAAAGGAGCCCTTGTAGAATACGCTCAAACAGAAAAAATTTTCCTAACTCCTGAGCATAAAAAAACTCAGGAACTTCTTGATGCCATTCCCATATTTTCCCTAGAAGATGCCGAGATTAATGACCCTTACATAGCACAAGAAAAGGTACTAGTTTAAGTTAACTAAAAAAAATAGAGGAACTTTTAAAAGCTAAAGTTCTTTGTAGTATGTGAACAGTTATGTATACTACAGGCTACACTCATCTTAAGATATGTCTTAAACACACGATTGCAAAGCAAGAATTGCCAAGAAGAAATTCTTCTCATAAACTATCTAGAGAATTGTCTATCAATACCATCTGGAAATAGTTGTGAGCCATTTTCCTCGTGATGTGTAAATCATTGACAGAAGAAGTTGAGCGTGCTACGACTCAAAATAACAGCCATTGAAATGGAGCATCTTTGACGATGGAAATTTCTCATATCTTGGAAGACCTCGCTTACGACGAAGGGATTCTTCCCAGAGAAGCTATAGAAGCTGCTATCGTCAAACATACGCAAATTATTCCCTACCTACTTCAAATTCTTGAAGAAGCTGGCGAGCGTATTCCTGAATTAATAAATGATGGCAGCTATCAAGGGCATCTCTATGCTATGTACCTGTTAGCACAATTTCGAGAAACCCGCGCTCTTCCTCTAATTATCAAACTATTTTCATTTACCGATGATACTCCTCATGCAGTTGCCGGCGATGTTCTCACTGAAGATCTGCCGAGAATCCTTGCTAGCGTATGTGATGACGAATCTTTAATTAAAGAACTCATAGAAACTCCAGGTATTAATCCTTACGTAAAAGCTGCAGGCATTTCCAGTCTTGTACATCTTGTTGGAGCAAAAAAAATCTCCAGAGACACAACTATCCGTTATTTTGGAGAACTGTTAAACTATAGACTAGAAAAGCACCCTTCCTTTGCATGGGATAGCCTCATAGCAGCTATATGCGCTCTATATCCCGGAGAACTCTTGTATCCAATTAGTAAAGCTTTTAACGCAGGACTAATAGATAAGACATTCATAAGCATGGAAGATGTAACAAACATCATAAACGAAGAAACGATCGAGTCCTGTCTTCAAGAACTTCTGTCCTCACCAGAACTCATTAACGACACCCTAGAAGAAATGGAAAAATGGCTAGAGGATTTTCCTATAGAGCCTTAATCCCCCCGGGACTTTCCAACAGACAATAACGCAAAGAGGTTCCCAGTGAATAAACAAAAACGTTTCCTATCTCTTTTATTCCTCACTCTAGTACTCTTAGGCATATGGTTTTGTCCTCACCCGGAAGCGATAAACCCAAATGCTTGGCACCTCTTTGCCATATTTACGACTACCATTTTAGGAATTATCTTACAGCCCGTACCCATGGGCGCCATAGTTATTATTGGTATTTCCACACTATTACTTACGCAAACGCTTACCTTAGATCAGGGCTTGTCAGGATTCCATAATCCTATAGCCTGGCTAGTCTTCCTATCTTTCTCCATCGCTAAAGGAATTATTAAAACCGGCCTTGGAGAACGCGTTGCATATTTCTTTGTTAGCGTATTAGGAAAAAATCCCCTAGGGTTAAGCTACGGACTCGTAATCACAGATTGTTTGCTAGCCCCTGCGATTCCCAGCGTAACAGCACGTTCCGGAGGGATTCTCTATCCCGTGGTCATGGGATTGTCAGAATCTTTCGGAAGTTCCTCAGAAAAAGGCACCGAAAGCCTAATCGGCGCGTTTTTAATTAAAGTAGCCTACCAAAGTTCAGTAATCACAAGCGCAATGTTTCTTACAGCTATGGCAGGGAACCCTCTAGTTGCTGCCTTAGCAAGTAACGTTGGAGTATCATTAACATGGGCAACATGGGCAAAAGCCGCAGTACTCCCAGGATTACTCAGCCTAACACTCATGCCCATAATTCTATATAAACTCTACCCACCGACTATCACTTCTTGTGAAGAGGCTATCCGCACAGCAAAGCTACGCCTTAAAGAAATGGGCCCTCTGAAAAAGGGTGAGAAAATCATTTTAATGATTTTCATTCTCCTAGTGATTTTATGGACATTCGGAGACCTCTTAAGAATATCAGCAACTACAGCAGCCCTCATTGGCCTATCCTTGCTTATTCTAACCAATATTTTAGATTGGCATAAAGATGTCATCGCTAATACAACTGCTTGGGAAACCTTTATTTGGTTTGGAGCTCTTATTATGATGGCTTCTTTCCTAAACCAACTCGGCTTTATTCCCCTTATCGGAGATTCCGTAGCAGCGGCTGTCGCAGGATTATCCTGGAAAATAGGCTTCCCTATTTTATTCCTTATTTACTTTTACTCTCATTACCTGTTCGCGAGTAACACAGCTCATATCGGCGCTATGTTCCCAGTATTTCTTGCCGTTGCAGTATCCCTAGGAACAAATCCTATTTTTGCCGTTTTAGTGCTTGCTTTCTCAAGTAACCTCTTCGGAGGACTAACTCATTATGGTTCAGGACCCGCTCCACTCTACTACGGATCACAACTCGTTTCTGTAAAAGAATGGTGGAGAGCAGGCTTTGCTTTAAGTATTGTAAACATCACTATTTGGATAGGCATCGGCAGCCTATGGTGGAAAATCCTCGGTCTTATCTAATTAGTTGTTTTTAAAGAAAAATGTTTTGCTTACAACAATGTGAAAACCTTCTATATGAAGGTTTCGCATTGTTAAGAATAACAAACAAAACAAACTTAAAACCCCTACCCTATTAATTGTTATGCAGCCGAATCCTCGTGACCTTGATGGTGTAGTAATTCCTGATGTTCCCTCACTACCCAGAGAATTACAAAAGTTTCCCTCACTCATACCCACGAACGATCAACGCTTTTCACCAAAATTTGATTCCCAGGTTGCAAAACTATTTCCCAATACTTACGACAGCCCCTATCTAAAATTTATAGCAGGAACACCCCCACCTTCTAACCCCATAAAGGTAGGCGTTATGCTTTCAGGAGGACCCGCTCCAGGAGGACATAATGTCATTTGGGGACTCTTACATAGCTTAAAAAAAATTCATCCTGAAAGCTCCCTAGTCGGATTTATTAATGACGGACAAGGACTCATTAATAATCATACTGTAGAAATCACCGAAGAATTCATGGAATGCTTCAGAAACTCCGGGGGATTCAACTGTATCGGAACAGGAAGAACAAATATCATCACAGAAGAAAATAAAGCCGCATGTTTGAAAACAATAAAAGAGTTAGATCTTGATGGTCTGGTAATCATTGGTGGAGATGGGTCGAATACCGCAACAGCTATTCTCGCAGAATACTTTTCTCAACATCACCCGAAAACCTGTGTAGTAGGAGTTCCTAAAACCATCGATGGAGACCTCCAACACTTATTTTTAGACCTTACATTCGGATTTGACTCAGCAACAAAATTTTACTCTTCAATCATTAGTAATATTTCAAGAGACGCCCTGTCATGTAAAGCACACTACCATTTTATAAAGCTTATGGGGCGATCAGCATCACATATCGCTTTAGAATGTACATTACAAACGCATCCGAATATTGCACTTATAGGCGAAGAAATCGCAGAAAAAAACGTCCCCCTGAAAACCATTATTCATAAAGTATGTTCTATAATCGCTGATAGAGCCGCTATGGGGAAATATTACGGTGTTATTCTCATTCCCGAAGGAATCATCGAATTCATTCCAGAAATTAACAATCTTGTTCAAGAAATAGAACACATTCCTGAAGGCGCTGATAAATTTTCATCATTATCTCAAGAATCTCAACAACTCCTAGCAAGCTTCCCAGAGGGAATCGTCCATCAGCTCCTTAATGATCGCGATGCTCACGGAAATGTTTACGTTTCTAAAATTAGCGTCGAAAAACTGCTGATTTATCTTGTTGACAACCATTTAAAAAAGTATTTTAAAAACGTTCCTTTTAACGCAATTTCACATTTTCTAGGTTATGAAGGAAGGTCCTGCGTCCCAACAAAATTTGACAATACCTATAGCTATGCTTTAGGTTACGGAGCGGGAATTCTTACTCATAACCGCTGTAATGGCTATCTTACAGTTATTGAATCTCTAATGAATATTGTGGATAAATGGAGACTACGCGCAATTCCTATTGTGAAAATGTTTACAACAAAGGAAAAATCAGATGGAACTATAAAACCATTAATTAAAAAGAGCCTAATAGATATCGGCAGTCCTGCTTTTCGTAAGTTTAAACTCTATAGAAAAATATGGGCTCTCGAAGATTCCTACCGCTTTCTAGGCCCCTTACAAATTAATACACCTCCAGAAACACACTCCGATCATTTCCCTCCCTTAACATTACTTCTGAATCATAATGAATGGCAGAAAAGATGTTCTATATGTATGGAAATTCCTGACTGTGACTACTAGATATTTTTCACTCTATTTATATGACTATAAGTTAGATAATGAAGGGTTCGAGTTTTTACTCGACGAATTCTTTTTTAAAAATTACATTAAAGCGTGGGAGCCCCACCAACCAGGAGAAACATACCTTAATGAGTACTACATGCCGTAAACATGAACAACGCCATAGTGTCACATTCAACGTACTAAATAAAGTCACAACTTTTGGTATTCTCCACACTCCCCTGCAGGAGGCCTCCTCCTACCCACTAGTAATTATTCTTCATGGACTAGCCTCAAACAAAATCGGCTCTAAGCGTTCTCATGTACAACTTGCTGAAAAACTTACAGAGCAAGGCATAGCTGCCCTACGCGTTGATCTCCCTGGACATGGAGATGCTGAAGGCTCCCTTTACGATTTTTCTTTTCATGATTATATTACCTGCGCTCATGAAATTATCTCCTATGGTTACAGCCTAAATAATATTGATACCAAAAATGTTGCTGTGTTTGGTTCTTCCCTAGGGGGAACAATAGCACTGATGAACATGTCCTCTCTACATTATATAAAAAGCCTGGCGGTATGGGCTCCAACAATACAAGGTGCTTTGTGGTTACAAGAAGCTATGAATGTTCCCGATAATGTGTTATCACATTCCCCAGCTTCTGAAGATATCCTATATGCTGGAACACCTATAAATAAGACATTCTGCTCACAATTTATTGAAATGGATATCACTAAGGAAATTCCAAAATTTCCTGAATCTCTATCTATACTACATATGCAAGGTGAAGACGATACTACCGTATCTTTACATCATCAAAAGATCTTCGCGGAGACTATGAGCCGTAAACCTAACCGCTGTGACCTACGCACCTACCCCAATACAAATCACCATCTCCCACAAGAGGGTTCTGCAATACCAGATATTGTAGAGTGGCTAAAACAACAACTTATTCCCTAGGAATTACCTATGGAGCTACTCTCAGTAAATAAAAGCTATTTCGAGTTGCAACGATTGCACTATCGTCCGGAAACTCTAAATTTTGTAAATGGCATAACATCGTTACATTTTGTAGATTCTCAAGAATCTCCTTCTATTTCTCAAGGTCTGCAGGAACACATCCCCCATTTATGTAATATTCCTGAAGTAACGATTGAACAAGGAAATGCCACACCTTCTCAACCTTTAAAGATAGGTGTTTTACTCTCTGGAGGGCAGGCCCCAGGAGGACATAATGTAGTTATAGGTCTCTTTGAAGGATTACGCGCATTTAATCCTAAAACTAAGCTTTTTGGTTTTATTCAAGGTCCCCTGGGATTAACCCGCGGCCTTTATAAAGATCTCGATATTTCTGTGATTTATGATTACTACAATGTCGGTGGTTTTGACATGCTCTCGTCAAGTAAAGAGAAAATCAAAACTAAAGAACAAAAAAGCACAATTCTTTCTACTGTAAAAAAGCTTAAGCTTGATGGTTTGCTAATCATAGGAGGAAATGATTCTAATACTGATACAGCAATGCTTGCTGAGTATTTCCTAAAGCATAACTGCCATGTTCCCATTGTAGGTGTTCCAAAAACTATCGACGGTGATCTGAAAAACACCTGGATAGAAACTCCCTTAGGGTTTCACTCTTCGTGCCGCACCTATACAGAAATGATCGGAAACTTGGAAAAAGACACCCTATCTATCAAGAAGTACCATCATTTCGTCAGACTTATGGGACAGCAAGCTTCTTATACAACCTTAGAATGTGGATTACAGACTCTTCCGAATATTACTTTGATTAGTGAGCACATCGCTATGAGAAGGATTTCCATTCAAAAGCTTAGCGAGCATATTGCTATGGGCTTAGTGAATCGCTATCGCTCGGGGAAAAATTACAGTACTATACTGATTCCTGAGGGTTTAATTGAGCATGTTGTAGATACTAAAAAACTCATTCAAGAACTCAATATTCTTCTTTTGGATACGACCTTAACTCTAGAAAATATCAATAACAAACTCTCTCCAGAGTCTCTAAAAACGTTTTCTTCCTTACCTATAGAGATTGCCCGTCAGTTACTGATTGCTAGAGACTCTCATGGCAATGTTCGTGTATCTAAAATTGCTACTGAGGAGCTCCTAGCTGCATTAATAAAAAGAGAAATTCAAAAAATAGAACCAAAAATGGATTTCCAAACTGTGAATCACTTTTTTGGTTATGAATCTCGAGCAGGATTTCCATCAAACTTTGATGCAAATTATGGTCTAGCTTTAGGGATTATGTCAGCATTGTTCTTGGTTAGGAAAAGAACAGGCTATATGGTAACCATTAACAATCTTGAACGTTCCTATAGCGAATGGGTAGGAGGAGGAACTCCTCTATATCAAATGATGCAAATAGAGCATCGCCTTGGGGAAGAAACTCCTGTCATTAAAACAGATTCTGTAAATCCCAATGCTCCTGCAGTACAGTACCTTTTAAAACAAAGTGACATGTATTTAATGGAAGATCACTATTGTTTCCCGGGTCCTTTACAGTACTTTGGAGAAGAAAAACTCGTAGACCAACGCCCGCTAACGCTATTATGGGAAACTGGGAAACAAAAAGAATAAGCAACTAATAAGACAGCACAACTGTCCATTCCAGAAACTAATTTCTAAAAAGATACTTATTAAAAAGAAAAATAGCGGTAGTCGGACTTGAACCAACGACTCGCAGATTATGATTCTGCTGCTCTAACCATCTGAGCTATACCGCCATATACACAAGATGGTAAAAAAAATAATAGCGGGAGAAGGATTCGAACCTCCGACCTTTGGGTTATGAGCCCAACGAGATGACCACTACTCTATCCCGCGATAAGTAAAAGACTTTAGCAAATATCTATATTTTTACACAAGGGATATATCTTTTTAAAGACTCCCAAGTACGATAAAAAGATTCACGTTCTCCATATAAGAAATTATTGCCTTTTTCCACATAGGCAGCTCTCTCTTGAGGGTTATCAAGTAAAAATGCAACAGCCTCAGCAATCTGTTCCGGAGAATCTAAACGATATCCAGCTCCAACAGAAAGAAGGCGTACAGCCAAATCAGATTGAGATTTAATATAAGGTCCAAAAATTAACGGAACATTAGATTGTAGAGGCTCTAGAAGATTGTGTCCCCCTACTTTAGCATCAAATGTACCACCAACAAAAGCTATGTCAGCGGCAAAATATAGTTGTTTTAACAACCCAACAACATCCACTATAACTGCATCATTATTTTCGAACGTAGCACCTTGGCTCCATAAGCCAAATGGGGTATTCTCTTTAGTTAAAAGATTCTCTAAATCTTTGACGCGTTCTTTATGACGAGGAACCCAAAGAACTTTTAAGTTACTACGATTAAGTTTTCGAATCGCGGGCAGCCAAGCATTAACGTCATCCGTATGTGTGGAGCCTAATACTATAAGCTCGTCACTTTCTGATAACTTTAACTTCTCTCGCCAGGTATTACGTTCACCATTATCTGTAGCTAATTCTGTATAAGTTTTAATATTTCCTGTAACTTCTACCTTATCCGAAGAAACTCCAAGGCGTAAAAAACGTGCTTTATGCGTTTCATCCTGCACCATAAATCCGTCTACAGGAGAAAAATAGTTCCTTCCAAAACGTTTTAAAACTGTGAACCATTGGCTAGAATTTGCAGAAAGTTTTCCGTTAATGATAACAGCAGTAGCTCCTACCCTTTTTGCCTCTTCAACAAAGTTTAACCAACAATCTCCCTCTGAAAAAACAACTAAAGCTGGTGAGATAGCACGTACAACAGGTTTTATAATTATGCTTAAATCTAAAGGCAAAATGAAAGTCGTGATTCCTTGAGAAGAAAATAATCTTTGAGCGCTCTCATGACCTGATTCGGTACAGGCAGTAACAACGCAACGCCATTCAGGGAAGTCCTGCATGAATTGTTTAATTACTGGGACAAGAAGATAAATCTCTCCTACGGAGGCACCGTGGAACCAAACTACAGGACCCGTTCCTGGGGGTAACTGTGGTTTTTCAAGACCAAAGCGAATTTTCAATGACTTAGTATATTTACCGTGCACGAACCTTTTATACAACAACTTGGGCACAGCTATAATAAATGCAAAAATTAAGAAACAGTCATATAACAAAGTATTCAATTTGCTTATTCTACATTTACTCATAGGACAAAATTCACCAATCTATTAGGGACAAAAATTTCTTTTTTAATTTCTTTGTTTTCCAAGTATTTATATACAGAGTCTTTAGCTAAAGCTATGATTTTTTCTTTTTCAAAACTTTTATCAACATCTAAGCGAGACCGCAGCTTACCATTTACCTGTATTACAAACGTCACAGAAGTATCTTCTAGATATTTAGAATCTACTTCTGGCCATCCTGCACGATCAATTCCTGGGGCATAACCCAGCAAAGTCCACAACTCTTCACTAATATGAGGAGCAATTGGCGCAAGTGCACGTACAACCATAGCTAACGCCGTTTTAGGATAAATAGCAAGTTTTCCAAACTCATTTAAAAATTCCATAAAAGATGATGGAATAGTGTTCAGAGACATTTTTTCAATATCTTCGCTTACACGATGCACCAATCTGTGTGCTAAAGTAAGCCCCTTAGGATCGTCAACCTCCTGAACAGAAGGCGATGTTACCAATTCATAAAAACGGTTGAGAAACCGCCTACAACCAGAAACACCCTGATTACTCCACAGTTTATTTTTATCTAATGGCCCTGAAAACATTGCATACATACGCAATGCATCTGCTCCAAATTCTTCTATTAAAATTTGGGGATCCACGCCGTTTAATTTAGATTTAGACATCTTTTCTTGGCGGACTTCCAACTCCTCACCAGAAGTTGTTAACCAAACGCCATTTTCCTCATGAGCCTCTTCAGGAGAGACGTAGCCCTTACCGGGAATCCTATAAGAAGTTGCAAGAACCAATCCTTGATTAATCAGTTTTTTAAATGGTTCTGGAGTAGAAACCATACCAGCTTCATAGAATACTCGATGCCAGAAACGGGAGTACAGCAGGTGTAAAACAGCGTGCTCTGCTCCACCTATATAAAGATCTACCGGCATCCAATAGCGTTCATTTTCTTGAGACCACGGTGCCTGAGAATTATGAGCATCACAAAAACGTAGGTAATACCAACATGACCCTGCCCATTGCGGCATAGTATGTGTTTCTCTTCTCCCTGCACGATTTGTTTTTGTATCGTGAATATGTACCCACTCTTTTACTTTTGCTAGAGGTCCTTGTCCAAAACCTTCAGGACGGTAATCTTGGATCTCTGGAGGAAGCAAGGGCAATTCATCATCTTCTAAAGGACGGCAGGTACCATCCTCAAAATGAATGATAGGAATTGGCTCACCCCAATATCTTTGACGGGAGAACAACCAATCTCGTAATTTATAAGCAGTTTTAGCTTCTCCTAACTTCTTCTTCTGCAAATAGGAAACAACATAATCTCGAGCTTCCTGACCAGAAAGATCATTTAATAGAAAGTCATCATAGTTGCTATGGATACAGCGTTCATCTTCATCAAGGACCTCATTAATAGGTAAAGAAAAAGCCTCTGCAAATTCCCTATCTCTTTCATCATGAGCGGGCACTCCCATAACGATTCCCGAACCATATCCTAATATGACGTAATCAGCGACCCAAATAGGAATATCTTGTCCTGTAACAGGATGTTTAGCATAGGCTCCCGTAAACACTCCGCTCTTTACCTTTGTCTCGCTGATACGATCTCTCTCACTCTTACTTTGTGCAGAACGAATATAAGCTTCTACAGCCTCTTTTTGCTCTTCAGAAACCAGTTGATTTACACTGGGGTGCTCGGGAGCAACAACTAAAAACGAAACTCCGCATAAAGTATCCGGACGTGTGGTAAATACTTCTAAGGTAGTTTCATCATCTACTGAAAAGCGTACTGTAGCGCCCTCGGACTTTCCTATCCAATTTCTTTGAAGTTGCTTTACATTTTCTGGCCAATCTAAATCTTCAAGGCCTTCTAACAATTGATCTGAATAGGCTGTTATTCGCAAAATCCATTGGCGTAGCATTTTGCGTTCTACAGGGTACCCTCCTTCTATAGAAAAACCATTTTCCACTTCTTCATTAGACAATACGGTCCCTAACTCTGGGCAATAATTCACAGCCATATCTGCCATGTAAGCAAGGCCCTTTTCATACAGGAAAAGAAACAACTTCTGCGTCCAACGATAATAATCGGGATCGCTGGTTGCAAACTCTCTATTCTCATCATAGGAAAAGCCCATGGCAGAGAGTTGTTTTCTAAAATTCTCTATATTCTTTTGAGTAGTTTCTCTAGGGTGGGTCCCTGTTCTAACAGCATACTGTTCTGCAGGCAATCCGAAGCTATCCCAACCCATGGGGTGTAAAACTGAGAACCCTTTGGCTCGTTTAAAACGAGCTAATATATCTGTAGCGGTGTAGCCTATTAAATGTCCGACATGCAGCCCTGCTCCGGAAGGATAAGGAAACATATCTAATATGTAGTACTTAGGCTGGTTGCTATCCTCTTCGGCTTTAAAGGTTTGGTTCTCTCTCCAAAATTCCTGCCATTTTTTTTCTATTAAACTAGGATCGTACCGCATAATATCCTGACAACGAGATCTTTTAAAAAAGTTAAAAGCCAGTTTATCTTTCGCTTAATGAAAATACAAGAATCTTTCTACCTAGGGATCTTAAAAATTAAAAATTTCCATAAAACCTATTTATTTTTAAACACTTTTACAACCTGATTTTATTGACAAAAAAAATATAAAACCCTAGTTTATTTAACTTTTAATAGATTATTTTCATGTTAATTAGAATGCGAAGACTTTACGCATTTATTTCTCTGTTGTTGATTACATTTTCTTCGCACGCGGAAGCTCTTAAACTCCCAGGATTTCCTGAGATTCCAGATTCCCTGCTTGTGATCAACACAACCAAGACCCCAAAATTTGAAAAATGCACTGCGCTTAATCTAGAAAGTGGCGAGCATAATCTCCTCGGGACCTTACATCTTCCAACATCTCCGATGCCGGAAGGCGGCTACCCCGCGGTTATTTTGTTTCATGGATTTCGAGGAAGCAAAGTAGGCGGATTAGCGGCAGCTTATAGAAAATTAGCTCGGGAATTCACGAAAGCGGGAATTGCCTGTGTACGTTTTGACATGGCCGGGTGTGGAGATAGCGAGGGCATTGGCAATGAAACTCCCATTAGAACCTATTTAAAAAATGGCGAAGACATTCTCCAGGCGGTAACTCAACACCCTGAAATCAATCCCTTTAGATTAGGTATCGCGGGCTTTTCTTTAGGTTGTCATACAGCGTTTCATCTTGCACGCATATATAGTCCCAATGACTTTCACATTCGCTCTATGACTATTTGGGCTCCTGTTGCTGACGGCGGGATTCTATTTAAAGAAATGTATGAGTCTGTAAAGCAAAATTCTGATGTTGCTTCTGATTTAGGAAAGGATTTTGGATTTGATCCGTTACCTTTAGTAGTTTGCGAAGAAGATATTTATGATTTTCTTAAGCTTCAAGATCACGTAGTTTTAAACTCCCTTCCTCAAAAAATAGCTATTCTGCATTTACAAGGTTCTGAGGATAATCTTGTCTCATTAACGCAACAAGCTTTGTTTAAAAACACGGCACCGGGAAATATAGAATTCAAAACTTATGAAAAAACGAATCATAATTTAGAATCTTCTCCGGATATGTTTAAAATTATCCAAGATATAGTTGCGCATTTTCAATTACATCTGTAAATCTTTCTTAGTCTGATGCTATCAACATGAAAAAAAATGCAGAGAAACTAGCTAAGCAGCTTTTTTTCGTATCATTCCCTGCTTGATTCATCTATCTGTTTTCCCTATACTAGTTTTATTCGCGTCCTCTACTTATAGAGATCGGTATGACAGACGTTTTAGTCATAGGTGCCAACCCAACGGGTCTTATTTTAGCAAGTATGCTAACTCAACATGGGATCCTTGTGAAGGTTATCGACCATCGAGATTCCGCAGACGCTCCCGGTTTTTTAGATTGTAGGGAGCTTCCAGTTATTTTATCTTGCTCTTCTTTAGAGCTTCTCGATAATGCTGGTTTATTAGGAGATTTTATAGAAAAGGGTCACAAGCTTTTTGGAGCTCGTTACCATTGGAAAAAACGTACGGTACTTTTTAAGTTTAACCAAGCATCAGAATCTCGATTTCCTTTTTGTTTATCTACGTCCTACCAGGCTTTAACTAAGCACTTGATTCGCAAGTTTGAAGAAAGTGGTGGAACAATTCATTGGGGTACACGGCCCGTTACCTTAGTAGATAATAGTATTTTTATTGAGAGTACGAAAACCTCTCAAAGTTTCGAAAATCGAGAAATTTATAATCCTAAATGGGTTATCGCCTGCGAAGCAGATAATGATCCTGATATTAAAGACCTTTTCAAAACACAGATAAAATTACGCAAGTATGTAAAAGACGTTCTCTTTGTTCATTGTGATGAAGGAGAACCTTTTGAAGAGAGCCATGTTCATTTAGTTCCTAGTTCAAAAAGTTTTCTAAACTTCGTATTTTATAATCATGAAAAAGGTTCGAAACAGCTGTGTTTAACTAATAGTTCTTACCCCCTTCCGGTAAAATTCCAGCAAAAGTTACTTTATAACTATAAGCTTGCTGTTGCGGATGAGCACTACCGTATCAGGTCTATTTTTCATCAGTATCCTTCCGACCATAACAACTTTCTTTTTGTTGGTAATTTAGCTAACAATTTGAATTTTTCTTATCTTACAGGGATAAATACTAACATTCATGCAGCTTTTAATTTAACTTGGAAGCTAATTCCTGTAGTGAAGAAGGCCGCCTCCAAGTACCTGATAACCGCTAAAGAAAACGAGAGTGGTAATATACTTCCTCGTCTTAGTGAAAAAAGACAGAGACGTGCTAAAAAACTGTTATTTTCCAATCTATATGCTCCAGCTCTGATGTATTATTTCCTGAAGGGCTGCCGTCAATTAGATGTTGCCGGAGGAGAATATTACTATCCCCCTCACAAGGCATTGAAATATCAAAATAGTGATATTATTAAGATGTCTTCCCAAGATAAAGAGATCCGTGGTCCGGGTCCGGGAATGCGTGCTGTTAATGTCCAACTTGAGAACGGGAATTATTTATTAGATCCTTTAAAAAGCACCAAGCACCTCTTAATTTTCTTTAAAGATCGTACTGAACTAGAGCAAGCCCTTAGAGAAGAATACGGTGATTGGTTAGAAGTTGTCGTGAATAAAGATCCTAAAGTTTCTAGTCTTTATCATGCTAACCAGGATTCATTATTTATCATTCGTCCTGATTACTATATTGGATATAGAACTCACAAGTTCAAGTTACATGAACTCATTTCCTATCTTTTAAGAATATTTGCCGCTGAGCAAGCTGAGTAAAGCTGTAGCTGAAATATTTTCAGCTACAGTTTCTTCTACCTTTTTAGGGCGCATTTCTTCGTATATTTAACCCATCTTGAAGTCTTGCTTTTTCAGCAGTAAGTAGGGTTTTCCTTGCATTTAGCTCTTCAAGTTTTTGAGCAAGAAGGTTCAATTCTTCTTCCCACTTATCTTGAGCTCCCGCGAACATCTTATCTTTCTCTTCGACTACACTTCCCGCCATTAACAAGCGCTTTTCCATATCCTGAATATTTTGCACCTTTTCCGTAGCAATTAGGGACTGGGTTTTATATTGCTTCATCATGCGAAGTAAGATGTGTTCAGGGAGATTCACAAGCTTAGAGTAAACATCTCGTAGTTGTTCCTGTCCTTGAGAATCTGAACTTTCTGAGGAGTGAATACTCTCCATTAGACAGCGAAATACCTCTCTATTTTCCCTTTTGGAGATTTTCCTATCAATCCACTTGTCGATGCGCTGAAGAGCAAAGGAACAAAGATTTTGAAACCCTATCAAAGTATTGATAGCTACAATCTCTTGAAGACCATGTTCTTCTCGTATCATTTGCGCGCTTCTTAGAAACTCTTCATTTCCTAATAACTGTCCGTACGCTAAGGGTGTTAGCTGTTTGTGCTGCTCTAAATAAGCGGAGAGCTTTCTTTGTGCTTTCTTGTATTCTTCTTGTGTTACTGCATCTCCAGCGTCTAACTTAGCTTTCACTACTTGTATAGCACCTAAAGCTTCTATAGCCATGGCCCTTCCGCTTCCTGGCACTGTAGAGTAGGCGAACTTTACAAAAGGAGTAAGAGTAGAAAGCCCTAAATACTCTAACATCTTCTTACGATTTTCTACTTCTCTTTCTGCTATGGCAGCTTGTTCTCCACCTTGAGGCAGAACAGCTTCGCCCCCTTTTAAACCGGAAAGTTGCTCGGAGCGTAGCCGATCAAATCTGATTTCATTTCTTCCTAAACACGCGGATACTTCTAAAACATCTTTTAGGGAGGATAACTGACCTTTTTGCGCAAAATTGCTAATAATAAAGTCAAAGTTCCGCTTCGCTTGTTGTCTCTCATCATGAGATAAGCTTGAATCATAAACTTTCGAGATCATGTTCTGGAGACTCTCTACAGCTATAGCGACTTCTTGCTTCTGTGCTGGCTCAGAAGTTTTTTGAGACAGTACCTGAGATAAAAGATTCGCGGCAGTTTGATTTTCTACCATCTGCTTTTCTAAGTCAGGAAGGGCTGCTTTATTGTCTTCTAGCTGACTCTTCAGTTGATCACGATAAGCCCTCTGTTGTAGATAACGAGACTTCTCCATATCAAAGCGCATGCGATGGCTTATTATCATATTTTCTTCAGCTTCTATATTCGCTATTTCAGCTACCACTCCATCTAAACGCTGCTGAATAGCCGGCATATTCGCTATTCTTTGCGCCTCTTCGGGAGAGATTACCTGCTCTGCAGCAGGTGCTGGAGGCTGTACGGCCGGAGCTGGAGGAGCTCCTGGAGCATCTTCTTGAGCTGCTCTCGCAGTTCTTTCCTCTGCTTGCTTACGCTCTACAATAACTTCTAGTTTTTCGGGACCAAAACGCTTCTTAATTCTTTTATCGAGCTCCTTGGAATAACCTTTGAGCAGCTTTTTCGTACTCTTAAAGTCACTTCCCTGTTTATCCGTAGGAGAAGCATCTAAATCTTTAATTACTTCCCTGGCCCAGCTTTGTTCATATCCTTCGAGATTTAAGACATCCTGAAGCTGCCCAAGACGCTGAAGATCAGGATTATCAAATTCTGAAGTGAGAATCTTCGAAGATGGGAGAAATTCCTTAGCTAAAGTTGCTGCGCGCACGTCGAAGGTCTTCTTCTCAATAATACGGTTAAAGAACAAAGGAAGAATCTGTAAAACAAGCGCTGCGGCTGCAAGACCCACTGGCAACCATGTCATCTGTAATGACATCAATGCCAAGCCAACAACCAGGAGGACCAATCCAGTAATCCCCATGACAATAGTTTGTCCCATGTTCCACTTGTTAGCCATCTTTTGAACTTCTTTTAAGAAGCTATCTAAATCCTTATTACGCGCTTGCCATCCGCTCCAAGCTACTTTTTGAGCAGCACTAACTGTTTGAGCTGCGCTGTCAGGAGCCTCTCCCGTTGCAGAAGCTTGTAACCCTTCAGTAGAAGATGATAACAACGCTTCTAAATCTGCTAACTTCGTAGAGTTACCATCTTGCATTGCTGTAAACAGCTCGTTAGATGTTCGTGTTATCTCTTCAACGACAAGCTGCTTTGGATCCTGTATGGATTGTTCAAAACTCATCATACCCTGAATGATAGCTTCTAGCTGTGCAATACCATGATTAAGAAGCTCACCTGTATCCTGAGCAGGACGTGTTTCCTGAATTGCTTTGACAAGTTCCGCTTCTTTCGTCTTAGTTTTATCACTTAACGCGGATTCTTTATTTGTTAGAGCCTGTAGCAACATCCTTGCTCCTGTGGCTCCCTGACCTTGAACTCTATTTGCAGCTGCTTGACATGCTGGAAGAATACTATCCAATTCACCTATCAAAGCGATGTATTCCTGAGCCCACTCTTTGATTTGTTCTTCGTTAGGAAGAACATCATCACCGCCAAGCTCAGCGAAGTACGCCCCTAAAGTGTCACGACAATTGCTTATAAAATCGTTTAATTCACGATCTGTAGCTTGAGAGCTATTTAACTTATCAATCTTAGCATCTATATTGGCATAGCTCTCAGAAAAATCTTTCATGAGCACTCGAGACAACTTCAAAGATTTAAATCTTTCGTATTTCACACTCCAGTTAGCAACGTATGTCCGAATCTCATCAAGATATGCCACGATTTCTGCTTTTTCCTTGAGGATCTCCTCAACAGGCTTTCCAGATATCGCTCCCCAATTATCTCCATTAACTAGAGATGATAACTGATCTATAGCGCCTAAAATTCTAATACGTTGATTATCGGGATGCCTTTGGACCGCATTTTCCATATCTTCCCGAACGAACCTGCCTAGTTGTATACTCATATGAATTTTATCAAAAAGCACACTCATATTCCCGAGGCTTACCAAATACTGTAGGAAATCCTTCTGTGTTTGCTCAAATAAAGCCCTAGGACTTGTTGCAGTGGTGCCACCTAATTCTAAGTAAACTGTTTCAAGAATCCGATTCATAGAACGACAAATATCGTTTTTCTTTGCATTTACTGCTGCGGCATTTCCAGCTTGATGTTCCTGTACTAGTTCTTTGAGCTTTCCAAGAATACTTCGTACTTGCTCCAATTTCTCAGCATCAACCCCCTCATGAGTGTTAAGCTTATGAGCATTGCTTATAATCTTCTTATAAAGTTGCGTTAAGCCGGGCTCCTCGACAAACTGAATAACATCTCCCTGCCAATTTTCAAAAGCTACTGCCCACGATGCCGACAAGGTAGTATTTACATGATTCTTAAGCTTTGAAAATATATTTAAGGAAAGATCTATAGTTGCTGTTCCCTGAGATAAATAGAGGCGCGTGGCTGGAGAAAAATTCGCTGTCCATGAGGAAAAAGTCTGACTGTGTAAGAAAGTTCGCTCATACTTGTCTATAGATTGCCGTATATCTAAGCCTACCTTACCGCCAAATCCGCAGATCCCCATTAGGGACTGTGCGAGACCTATAAGATCCATCTGAGGAAGCATTTTTGGAATGTCCATCCCTGTTTCTTGTAGGGCGGAGTTGGAAATGGTGCGTAAAGCTGCATATGCAGAGTTATTTTTTAACAACTCCGTCTTTGCGTTTAGGACCTCTGAAACTCGCTTTTGCCAAGATGCTTCATTAGCACTTCCTATCCCTAAAAGGGCATCACATTGATAACGGGAATTCATTTCCCCGGATAAGTCTAACTTCTGATCTAAAGCGGCTCCCCCATCATAAGGAATCTGATTCAAATCGGGTCGTAGCTGAGCTAACATCTTCTGTTTAAAGGATTCTTTCTTAGGAATCTGAATATTATACTTAGCTAGTGTAGAGTCCTTTAAACCTGGGAAACGGCGAAGCAACTGCTTATGATATACCTGGAGAGAACGATATTTTAAGCGGATTTCCTGACAACGAGCTTTTAGTTTATTCCCAATAGCTCCGAATATTAAAGATGCTCCTAAGGAAATAACTATGGGGACCCATATTGACACCCCAAAAACCATGCAGACAGGAAGAATAAATAGCACCGCCATCCCAACTATTGTTAGAACAATCAGAGCGATTTTATACAAACGCATCTTCTTAAGATCCGTCTGTTCCATAGAGGACAGTTCATTTTCTACGGAGTCTAAAAGAGCTTGCTGCGTAGTAAATGAAGTACGGGTTCCTACAGCCTCAGGACTCAAGCTTGACAACGCTCCGTTTGGAGGAACCCCTCCGGGAAATTGATTAGCATCCCCATTAGCCAATAAAACAGACACCGGCAACCTCAAAATACAATAATTCTAAAAAACTTTTTAATTTAGATAAATATTATAACCTCAAAAGAATTTATATTAAATAATATAAGATGATGAGAAATGAAATCTCGCTTAATTAATAATGAAAGTTAAGAACTTAACAAAACTCCAGGTTAACCTGGGTAAAGAAGTTCTAACAAATCGCTTTCATTAAGGGTAGGAATATCAAGCTCTTGAGCTTTTTTAAATTTAGATCCGGGATCCTGACCAACAACCACGTAATCCGTATTTTTTGACACTGATGAGGCTATTTTACCTCCGCAATTGCGAATAGAGGCTTCAGCCTCTGAACGGGTCATTTTGTCTAAGCTTCCTGTAATAACAAAGGTTTTTCCTTGGCAGGAGGAGCTCGCTCGACGATAGGGAAGCACGTGCACCCCGAGAGAGAGCATTTTTTGGATTTCCTCTTTATTATCTGGGTTGGAGAAGTATTCTACTGTGGACTGGGCAACTTTATCTCCTATTCCCTCTATAGCTTTTAGTTCCTCTAGGGAGGCTTCCATAAGGGCGTCTAGGGTTTGGAAATTTTCTGCGAAAGCAGACGCTCCCCCAGAGCCAACATAAGGAATACCCAGAGCTGCAATAAAACGATCTAAGGGGGGATTTTTTGCTTTTTCTATACTTTTAAGGATATTCTTTGCGGATTTCTCTTTAAATCCGGGTAACTGAAGAAGATCTTCTTCGGTGATCTGAAAAATATCACAGCATCTATGAATTACTCCCAGATCAAAGAGTTTTGTAATTACCTTCTCTCCGAGATGATCGATATCTAAAGCTCCTCTACCGACAAAAAAGCGAATCTTTTCTATAGCGCCTGCGGAACATTGAGGATTACTGCATCGTACGGATACTCTATCGGACTCTCTGACGACTTTACTATGACATACTGGGCAGTGCTCTGGCATACGCCAGGGCACGGTTCCTTCGGGACGTTTTTCAAAACAAACGCCAACGACTTTAGGGATAATTTCCCCGCCTTTTTCTACGTATACGGTATCTCCAATACGAATATCTTTTCTTTCGATTTCTTCTTCATTATATAGAGATGCTCGAGATACTTTCGTTCCTGATAAAATTACGGGACGTAGTTTTGCAACGGGAGTTAAAACTCCTGTTCTTCCTACTTGCAATAAAATATCTTCTAGAAGAGTTTCTCCTTGTTCAGGGGCATATTTATATGCTAATGCCCAGCGATAATGTTTCGCTGTCATCCCGAGTGTTTTCTGGTCTTCAAGATTATCAACTTTAATTACCACGCCATCTATTTCCATAGAAAGCTGATCGCGGATACTTTCTACTTCATTGAGAACATTGATAACTTCTTCTACTGTCCGACATTGCTTAGGCTGCCCAAATATGGGGAACCCCCATTCTTTACACAGTAAGAGATTCTGATAATGTGAGTTTGTATTACAGTCTGCCAGGGATCCGTAAATAGATAACTCGAGGTTTCTCTGTGCTGCCTCTTTAGAAGATAAGAGCTTTAGAGTCCCTCCTGCGGCGTTCCTAGGATTTGCAAATTCTGGTTTTTCTGCTTGCCTTTGAGCTTCGTTAATCTGATTAAACGCTGCACGTGTGAAGAATACCTCACCGCGTACTTCTAAAAATTCTGGAGCATGGCTGGAAAGACGTAAGGGAAGAGAACGTATCGTACGGATATTTGCGGTAATATCTTCTCCCTTATGACCGTTTCCCCGGCTTAAAGCCTGAACAAGAACTCCTTGTTCATAACGAATTGCTACAGCAATACCGTCAATTTTAAGCTCTAGAGTGTATGTAGGTGTGTATCCTAGAGTCTTTTCTACACGAGTAAAAAACTCTTCGAGCTCTTCTAAGGTATAGGCATTAGCAATAGAGAGCATGGGATGAGAATGCGCAATAACTGGGAAATTTCCTGAAGCGCGATCTCCTAGACGCATGGAAGGAGACCAAAGAACCTGCCATTCGGGATGCAAAGCTTCTATAGTAAGAAGCTTTTGCATTTTCATATCGTAATCGTAGTCTGAAACTTTCGCGTTATGAAGAACGTAATATAGATAATCGTCTTCTTCTATTTCCTTACACAGAGATAAATATTCTTCTCTGGAATACGTACTTTGCATGCAGTATTTATTTAACTCCTTTAGCACAGCGAAATCCGTATGTACTATTTACCGCTCCGGGATTATTCCGATGACGATGGGCACAGCGAAGATCGTCTTTTAGACTCTTCCAGCAGCCCCCTCTTAGCACGCGATAAACTCCTTGAGCGGGCCCCTGTGGTGCGTGGGATTCTTGAGCAGAAATCTCATAAAAATCATAACCGTACCAGTCTTCGCACCACTCATATACGTTTCCTGCCATGTCATACAATCCGTAGGGATTAGCAGGATAACTCATTACCGCTGTTGTATCAGAGCTGAAGAAATTCGCCTGACTTTTATCTATTTCCTCCCCACAAGGATAACGCAAATTTGCGACTCCTCCGCAGGCAGCTATTTCCCATTCTGCTTCTGTGGGGAGGCGTTTCCCTACCCATGCAGCGTATTCTGCAGCTCCGTACCATGTTACCCCCACAACGGGATGCCTAGCGTAACCGGGTTCTATGACAAGCTTTCCGGATCGACGTTGTATTCGTGAGTCTTTCAAGCGAATGAGTTCGTTGTAATATTTATCTTGTTCGCTTCCTGAACATTCTAAATAACGAACAAACTGTTCGTTAGTTACAGGATGGATATCTAAGAAAAAGCTCTGTAAAACAATCTCATGTACAGGATGTTCGTCACGTTGTCCCTCGCGACTACCTCGAGTAAATTCCCCCCCTTCGATAAACATCATTTCTGTGAATAAGGGCTGAGGCTTTACCTCTTCTTTCTCCTCTTCTACATAACGGCTGACAACAGGCTCTCTTATTAGTAAGGATTGCAAAGCGTGTGAGTAGCTTTCTTCTTCTTTGACTACCTCTTCTACGGGATCTACGGTAGTATTCATAGCTTCGTCTATAGATTTTGCTTCTACAAGCACGAATGCCAATTGGTCCGCCTGCTCTACAGATTCTTCTACAATTTGGTTTTCTCCCTCTTTAAGAATATTTGCAACACTAGGAATTTCGGGTTCTTCGCTAATTTCTCGCAGTTCTTCTTCTGTGCATTGAGTTTTAGCACTTAAAAATTGTTCTCCTAAAGTTCTTTTTACAATTATGGGAGCGAGTTTTTTAGGCCTTTTATCTATTTCGCAGCTCATGCACGAATGGATTACTTGATCCCAGTCATACAGGTAATTTGGAAAAGCTTGAGAGGGTAGAGGGAACATCCCTTGGGGAAGCTTCCCAAATAGCAGGGAGTAGGTAATCACTCCAAATGCGTAGGCATCTTCTGCTATGGTTCCCGAGGGCATTTCAGGAGCCTGGAATAAAACCATTTGCCTTAGCTTATTAAAATAGGATGTTTCAGAAGAATCTTTTAGAAGATTTTGTGTGTAGCGTTCCTTGAGTAAGAAAGCGAATCCTAATTCTGGTAGGAAGATATTCGTAGAATTTCCAGAAAGATCAATATGTACAGAGTCTAAATTTAGATCACCGTGAACTAATCCTTTGGAGTGAGCATAATCTAAAACTTCAGCAAACTGACAAATGAGATCTTTTATTTCTAATTCGGAAAGAGCTTCAGTACGACTTGAAAGATATTGGCTTAAAGAAAGAGTAGGGATTTCCTTTTCTTCGGTTACTAAAAAATACTTTCCATCCGCCTGGGAAACATTTTCTATACTAATGATTCCTGGATGTTTCACTGTTGCCAATTTAACAATAGCCTCATGAAAAGCGTTCATGAACGATTCTGATGAGGAAATTTCCGGATGTAATAATTTTAAAATATAGCGTTTTTTTATGAAACGATGCTCAGCAAGAATGTCCTGGCACCACAAGCTCTTTTGCAAATAACAAAGGATCTTATAGTCGCCTAAAAATTCAACTCCTACATCTTGCTCGCCATCCATGGGCAAACTCCTAGCCTTTTTTTTTAAATTTTCTATCTTCTGCCTATATTGAGCTAACTATAGTAATGGAAAGTGATGTTTGCAATATACAAGAATAACAAAAAAGGACTCATGGAAGATTTTCCTCAAGTCCTTTTTTGCTGACATCAAATGAAAATCGGAGTTCCTATTACGACTCTTAACTACAATTAGTTATTAATTTCATCATTATTTACATCTGCTGCAGGCGATTGAGCATTAAGATTTTCATCACTATCTGAAGGAACTTTTCCTACGAAAGGCTCTTTAGCTATTTTACCGATACCGCATAAACGTAGGATCATAATAACAACCCAGGCTAAAAGGACCATACCTAAGATAATTGTGCACCCCCCTGCCAGGGCTGCAGGAATCTGGGATATATTTAAAGTTATTATTCCGAGGACTAAAATGGATACAGCAAATATAGCTCCCAGAATAGTAATAACAACCCTGCTAATATCTACACACTTACGCTCTTCTCTAAAAGCGGGTATTTTCTCTACAGATAAATTACAGCTACCCAAACCACCAAAAACATCTTTTATATTCTCGATACAAGGCATGACAACCTCTCTATTTTTGATAAGTATTAGAGATAATGTATAGATTACATTTACAGGATTCAATCAGAGATTTGCACATCATTGTGCAATATGAATAAAAGGAGGAATTTTACTGAGGCAACCTTACCTCAAGAAAATTTTCATTTTAAAGAAAGTTATTTCTTTTGTAAGGTCGCCTTCAAAAGAAGTCTTTTATGAAGGTTATCACAAAAGATTCTTAGTTTTGACTTTGTTGAACAACTACATACTGTATTGTTCTAGAAACAGTGGAAAGCACTCAAATTTTAAGAATCCGAGACACTTTGTACCGATCCAGCTCTACTCCTAGACCCGACTTCAACAGCTTGCTGAGCGGTTGCAGCTTCTTCTACTACTCCAGCTGTACCACGTTTCTCAAACAAACGTTTCATCACAATAATAGACCAAGCAAGACCTATTCCTGCAAGTGCTATAGTAGCAAGACCAGTAATAATAGCAAGTCCTCCTGTAGAGCAGGCTACACAACCCATAATTAAAGCAGCGATGGCAACCACAGCAACTAAAATAGCTAATACTGTTTTAGAAACACTTGAGCAAACTCTGTGTTTGCTAAATCCCGGAATCGCTTCCTGCGAGAAATCGACTCGTCCTAAACCACCATAAACTTCTTTTACATTTGCCACGAAACTCATAAGAATCTCCTAATTTATCAATATCAAGGGGGATAGTATAGTAAACTTGCTTTAAAGTATATCAAAACAAATTTAGATTAAATCACTTGCTTGTTTGCTTACAACCATACTACGGGGCATTCGTTAAAAAACAATAGAGCAAAAACCGCAAAAATTAATTATATTATTTTTTTGAATTTACAACAAACAAAGGTGCTCGGGAGGGCCTTCTGGGCAGGATTTAAAAAGGCCGGTTATAACCCCTTAGGGCTATAAGCGGCCTAATTAAAATTCATTTCAAGACTAGTTTCTTGAATTAAAGAAAGAGAGGATACAACCTGAGCTATTGTTGTATTTTCTTTCCATGGCAACTAGCGAATAGGCCATAAGACCAGAAGGAAGCTAGTGCAAGTAGAATTATGGCTAACAGAATAGATGCGCCTCCAGCCAATGACATTGCTAGAAACGTTGCGGCTGTACAGACTCCGATACCACAAATTAATGCTCCCAAACCAAGAACAAGAGCTAGAAGGACAGTAATAACTCGGGTAACATTCACTGATATTTTTTCGCTTACTAGATGGCGTTTGGTAAAACCGCTACAACCCAATCCATCTCTAATTTCTGACATTACTCGTCCACAGGACATAAAACACCTCAATATATGAATAAACAAACTGGCAAACTAAGGTCTTCCTCTTATATCTAGAAAGCGGAAGAGCAAGGGTTCTTCATTATAGTTAAGAAGAACGAGAGTTGTTTGTTAGAAACAACTCTTATCTGTTATTAATTACTAGGCGTTTGGAGTGGTGCGAAAGAAACGCTTTTCTTTTCTGCTTTCTTTGCTGCGAGGGCACCCTTTAACTCAAAAGCAAAGTTTGTCCAACGTAAAGCATGACTTCTCCAGCTCCTATCAATCCTGAGCTCACTTTGCCGCAAAAATGCAGAGGTAACAGCAAAAGTCAAAAGTGCGGCTCCCAAAGCAAAGCCTGTTGGAACCAACCAAACACTAGAGGCTGAGGCTATAACACCTATAGCAAGAGCAACGGAAACAGCAAAGCAAGCCGATCCTAAGATTGCAGCTACAATTTCTATAATAAATCTGTATCCGTTTACTAATCTTAAGTTACTCCCCTCTGTTGTAAGACTATGGTATCTCGATTCAATACTCTCCGTACTGAGCTGAGGAGGCTCTCGATTTACAGTTAAGCTCATAAAAACTTAGCGCCATTTAAAAAAATACAAATAAGTATACAAGAAATGAGCTTTAACCTCAATAAATCAAGTTGTTAAAGCTAAGGAGCTATTAAAAATATTTTTTGACGAACCTCATGATATAGAGTAAATGATTTATAATTTTCATTCTCTCCGCGATCCTTAAATAACTGCCTGGCTATTATAAAATAATG
Organism: Chlamydia sp. BM-2023; assembly: GCF_964023145.1. NCBI lineage: Bacteria > Pseudomonadati > Chlamydiota > Chlamydiia > Chlamydiales > Chlamydiaceae > Chlamydia > Chlamydia vaughanii. The sequence continues at coordinate 74,367 of NZ_CAXIED010000001.1, forward strand.
CTGAGCTTTGACGTAGTCATGACGCTCGCAGAGAATTCTGCATAGCTTTAGATGAAGAGCTATATCATCTGCTGATTCTTTAGCGCATTTCTCTAGAAGAGCCACGCCCTCCGCAGTTTTTCCCAAATGCAATGCAACCGATGCTAACCTACGCCGTGTTTCGCTACATTTTGGAGAGCGTTGCATAGCTTTTTTTAGGGCCTCCTCATAGTGAACGACCTCTTCATATGTGGATCCTGGATGGGTAAATAATAATTTTAGCGTATCTTTATCGATATTTCCATGGAGATAGTCATAAGCTACAGATCCAGGCTTCTGCGCTTGAGAAGAGCTTTTTAGGAGTGCCTCCCCTGCTTTTTTCTGACCTTTTAGAATTTTTACAACACCGAGCAGCTCTTGCAGCTCCTCGTCATCTACATAATCTTTAGCTTTTTCGTAAGCTATATCAGCATCGCTATAGCTTTGCTTTTGCAAAGCAAAAGAGCCTTGGTTGATAAATGTTAGACCTATGAGTTCTTTTGGAGAGCGCACACGCAGCTCCTCAACATCTATGCAATCACAATAGTGTTCTGTAGGAAGGTGTCTTCCCCCTGCGGTAGTTTCGATATTTACCTCTCCTCCCTTATACCTCAGGTAAATGTGTCCTGGGGGCGTAACAGATTCTAGAGGGAGATCTAAACGTTGTGCTAGGGATAAGTACAGAGAGGATACACCTAAGCAAACGCCGAATTTCCTATCCGCTACCGAAGAAAGAAAAGAAAACTCATCAGAAAACATTTCGTTTTTTGAGGGGTAACGAATTCCCTCCTCATAAAATAAAATTGTATTGAGGGCTTCTATGGTTACTTTATGATAAGCTTCGGATCCTGGTGCGTAATGTTTACTATCTAGATATCTTTGACGTTCTACGTGAGCGCGTAAAGCTAAAACGTCTAAGTAACGTGTATAGTGTTCTGCTTTATCTTTTTCCCCTGGAAATTCTGCAAATATGAGAGCTCTAGCGATGTCCGTTTCTGGAAGAACTTGGGTATTTTCGCTATTACATAATAGGGAGACTCCTTCAAAGGAGAGTTTTTTCATCACTGCAACATCTTTATCTGAAAAAACATAATCAGGATTTTTAGATAGTAGGATGCATTTGGATAGTGTGGTTAATTCATCAACAGATAACTGGGGGAAAAATTTAGAGAGTCTTTGAGAGCTTTGATGATCATTGTGAATCACGAAATAGGCACAGAGGCTTTCCAAACAATAGGGATCGAGATTCCAAAAATCCTCATGAGTATTTTCTATTTTTGTAGTGTTATCACAAAAAATTTTAGACTCAAATCCTTCTATACTAATAACAATTAGAAAGGCGCAGAGCAGCTTTTGAATCATAGACTGTCAATTCCCGAGTATCTTTAATCTGATTTTATAAACCGGAAAGAATTATACCAAAGTTCTTTCATAAAGCGCCTATATTATTTATCAGACAATTGATTATCACTTTTGAGAAAAAAAATATCACATCTATCGAATGCTTTAACAATTATGTAGGCGTAATTAACTATTTAACAGTCTTATAAAAGCATGCTTACATTGCTTTAAAACCCCTTTTTCAATCTAAATCGGAAGCCAATCCCTTGACTTTTAAATATTTTTGTGATTGCGTAAAGCTATCTCAATTCACCCAAATACCTTAATATGAAACACCCAGTTTATTGGTTCTTACTCTCTTCCGGACTGGTAGCTTCAACTTTTTCAAGTTTCGCCGCTCCAGCCGAGAAAACCTTAGATTCATCAAATAGTTATAACGGCAATACCACTACGGATCCGTTTACTCCTGATAGCAATACAGACACCAACGGCACAAACTACACCTGTACCGGTGATATCTGTATTGCTTTTGCAGGAAAAACAGCAGCTCTAACTAACAGTTGTTTTAACCAAACAGCTGGAGATCTTTCCTTTACGGGCACAGGAGGTTCTCTTTGTTTTGATAACGTTAACGCGACAAGTAAACCAGCAGCTATCGAAGTAGGAAGCTCTGATAAAAATTTAACAGTAACAGGATTTTCTACGTTTTCTTGTATCTCTTGCCCTCCAGGGACCACTGGCAACGGAGCTATTAAATCCTCAGGGACTACATCATTTGAAAATGATGCTAAGATCCTCTTTGAGAAAAACTGCTCAACAGCTGCTGGTGGAGCTATTTGCTGCAAAGGCCTGACACTATCAGGAACATCTGTATCTGCTAATTTTACCAAAAATACATCCACAGAGAATGGCGGCGCGATAGGTTCTACCGGAGCTGTTAGTATTGAAAACAACACTGGGAAAATTGTATTTTCAGCCAATGCTGCCAAAGCAGGCGCAGCTATTCATTCAGACTCCACAACAACTATTTCCAACAATACATCAGTTGTATTTTCAGAAAATACCTCTACAGGAGCTACTGATGGTCAGGGTGGAGCTATTTTTAGCTCTAAAACGAATGCTGTCGAGTTGAAATTAGAAGGAAATAAAGAACTTATCTTCACAAACAACAGTTCAGGAACTTGTGGTGGAGCTATTCATGCCGATAAACTCACGATTACCTCTGGCGGCCTTACCCTTTTTTCTAATAACTCTGTTTCCTCTGCGACAACTCCTACAGGAGGAGCAATTGGCTTAAGCACAAGCGGAGAATGCAGCCTAACAGCAGACCTTGGTGATATAATTTTTGAGGGAAACACTATTGTTAATACCGCGACTCCTGGTTCTACAAAAAGAAATGCTATAGATTTAGGAACTAGCGGAAAATTCATGAAGCTCAATGCTAGCGAAAGCAGAGGCATTTACTTCTTTGACCCCATTGCTGACTCTGGAAACAATAGCACAGAAATTGAGCTTAATAAAGCAGAAGGCACAACTACCTTCACAGGAAAAATTGTATTTTCTGGAGAAAAGCTTTCCGCAGATGAAAAAGCCATTCCCGAAAACTTAAAATCTTCCTTTAAGCAGCCTTTAAAAGTTGGTTCAGGCTCATTAGTTCTTAAAGATGGTGTCGTAGTAGAAGCAAAATCCGTTACCCAAACACCAGGCTCTGTTGTTCTTATGGATGTGGGCACTACATTGCAAACTCCAAGCACTGGTGGCGAAGCTATAACATTAGATAACCTCGAGATCAACGTCTCCTCGTTGGGGGGGGGGGGGGTATCCACTCCTGCTAAAGTCTCTGCGGAAGCAGCATCTCAAAGTGTTACCATCACAAATCTCCGCCTAGTCGAATCCGACAGCAACAACTACGAAAATCCCACCTTCTCCGCAACTAAAGATTTTGCCTCCGCTATACAAGCTGTAGCCGGAACAGGCGGAACAGTTACCCTTCCTGCCGATCCTACAACAGGTTTTCTTCCTGCTGCGCATTATGGTTACCAAGGAAATTGGACTGTTACCTGGGCACCAGGAACTGCTGCAACAACGCAAACAGCAGCTTTAGATTGGAAGCAAACCGGTTACAAGGTAAATCCTGAAAGACAAGGCGCTTTAGTTTCAAATACCCTTTGGGGAGCTTTCACAGATATTAGATCCCTTCAGAATTTAATGGAAATTAGCGTTCATGGTTCTGATTTTCACAGGGGTTTCTGGGTTTCTGGAATTGGTAATTTCATAAACAAAAGCGGTACGCCTACTAAGCGTAAGTTCCGTCATACAAGCGCTGGCTATGCCCTTGGTGCCTTTGCAAAAACAAACTCCGATGACATTTTTAGTGCTGCTTTCACTCAGTTGTTTGGTAGAGACAAGGACTATCTTGTATCTAAAAACACTGCTGATGTTTACGCAGGATCTATCTATTACCAACATACGTCTTACTCAAATGTTTGGGATAGATTCTTACAATCTACTCTAGGTGCTCAAGCTCCTTTAGTTCTTAATGCACAGTTAGCTTACAGTCATACTTCTAACGATATGAAGACAAATATGACTACGCGCTTTACATCTAACAATGCTGTTGTCCCTGAGATTACGGGTGAATGGGGCAATGACTGTTTTGCTGTAGAGCTCGGAGCGGCTGTGGATATAGACTCTGAAACATCCTCTCTCTTTGATATCTATTCGCCTTTCTTGAAATTCCAACTGGTTTACGCCCACCAGGAAGACTTTAAAGAAAACAATAGTGCAGAGGGAAGGCATTTTGAGAGTAGCAATCTCACAAATCTTTCTATGCCTATCGGTATAAAGTTTGAGAGATTTTCTAACGACAGCAATGCTTCTTATAATCTTTCGCTTGCCTATGCTCCAGATATTGCAAGAAGCAACCCCGAGAATACAGTATCTCTATTAGTAAGCCCTACCACAGCTGTATGGACTACTAAGGCGACAAACCTTGCAAGACAAGCTTTCATCGTAAGAGCTGGAAATCACCTTTCCTTATCTCAAAACTTTGAAATCTTCTCGCAATTTGGTTTCGAGCTCAGAGGCTCCTCTCGAAACTATAACATAGATCTGGGTTCTAAAATTCAGTTCTAACTAACCCTCCACCTCTCCTGCCCTTTCGGGGGCAGGACCTCTTTTCAGACTGCTTTCCATTGACTTTTAAATACTTTTGTGATTGCGTAAGGGTATCTCAATTCACCCAAATACCTTAATATGAAACACTCAGTTTATTGGTTCCTACTTTCTTCAGGACTGGTAGCTTCAACTTTTTCAAGTTTTGCTACTCCTGTTGAAAAGAATCTAGATTCATCAAACAGTTACAACGGAAATACCACTTCAGATCCATTTCAACCACAAAGCAATAGCGATGCCACAGGAACAAACTACAACTGTACTGGGGATATTTGCATTGCCTTTGCAGGCACACCTACAGCACTAACAGAAAGCTGTTTTAACCAAACTGCCGCGGAACTTTTCTTCACAGGAAATGGGCACTCCCTGTGTTTTGATAACGTTAACGCGACAAACAAACCAGCAGCTATTGAAGTAGGCGATACAGACAAAGCATTATCTGTAACAGGATTTTCTACATTTTCATGTACCTCCTGTCCTCCAGGGGTCACTGGGAACGGGGCTATTAAATCCTCTGGGAGTACAACGTTTGAAAACGATGCTAAAATCCTTTTTGAGAAAAACTGTTCTTCAGCTGGCGGTGGAGCCATTTGCTGCAAAGGACTAACGCTATCAGGAACATCTATATCTGCTAGTTTTATTAACAATAAGTCTACAGAAAATGGTGGAGCAATAGGGTCTACCGGAGCAACGAATATCCTAAATAACAATGGAAAATTGATATTTTCTACAAATACCTCTACCAAAGCTGGTGGAGCCATTCATTCTGATTCCGCAACAACTATTTCTAATAATACCTCAGTTGTGTTCACTGAAAACACAGCGACTGGCCCAACTGATGGCAAAGGCGGAGCTATTACCTGCACCAACACAAATGCCGTTGAGTTGAAACTAGAAGGAAACAAAGAGCTTATTTTTACAAGTAATAGCTCAGGAACTAGTGGTGGCGCGATTCATGCTGACAAGCTCATAATTACTACGGGCGGTCCTACCCTTTTTGCTAATAACTCTGTTTCTGCTGCCACTCCAACAGGTGGGGCTATTTGCATAAACAGCACAAATGGGGAATGCAGCCTAACAGCAGATCTTGGAGACATCACTTTCGATGGGAATACTGTTACCACAACTGGAAATCCTGCATCAACAAAAAGAAACGCTATAGATTTAGGCACTGGTGGAAAATTCATGAAACTTGATGCTCGTGAAGGCAGAGGAATTTTCTTCTATGATCCCATTGGTAATAACGGCGACGCAAACTCAACTATAGAGATCAATAAATCAACTGCTGATGCCACCTATACAGGAAGTATTGTCTTTTCTGGCGAAAGATTAACAGCGGATGAAAAAGCCATTGCTGATAATTTAAAATCTACTTTTAAGCAGCAGGTAACATTAGGTGCCGGAACTTTAGTGCTTAGGGACGGCGTAGTAGTGGAAGCTAAAGGCGTTACACAAACAGCAGGATCCACCGTTGTTATGGATGTGGGCACTACATTACAGGCCCCATCTACTAATGGTGAATCAATAACCCTGACTAATTTAGACCTGAATATCTCCTCATTATTGGGGGGGGGGGGGGTTATTGCCTCGCCTGCCAAAGTTGAAGCAACCTCTACGGATAAAACTGTCACCATCTCAAGTTTAGGACTCGTTGATGCTGATGGCAATGCCTATGAAAAGCCTGTTTTTTCTAAAACAACGCCTTTCGATTCTGCTTTAACCATCGCATCTGCAGCAGCGGGAAGTTCTACTATACCTACGGATAATCTCACAGGTTTTGTTTCTCCAACTCACTACGGCTATCAAGGGAATTGGACTGTTACCTGGACTCCAGGCACAACAGCTGCCACGCAATCAGCCAATTTAGATTGGAAGCAAACGGGTTACAATCCAAACCCTGAACGTCAAGGTCCTTTGGTCCCTAACACTCTTTGGGGAGCTTTTAGCGATATTAGAGCTCTACAAAATCTTATGGAAACTAGCGTTCATGGCTCTGATTTTCACAGGGGTTTCTGGGTATCTGCAATTGGTAATTTCATAAATAAAAGTGGAACGCAAACAAAAAGAAAATTCCGCCATAGCAATCTTGGCTATGTTTTAGGAGCTCTTGTAAAAACACAACTCGATGACGTCTTTAGTATTGCACTTAGCCAAACGTTTTCTAGAAACAAGGATTATCTTGTATCCAAAAATGCTTCGAGTTCTCTAGGAGGATCTATCTATTGTCAACTAGCATCTTTCTGGGATGTTTGGGGTAATCTCCTACAATCTAATGTAAGTTCTCAACCTCCTTTCCTTCTTAGTGCACAGTTAAGCTACAGTCATACTAGCAATAACATGAAGACCAATATGACCACACGCTTTGCTCCTAAAAACGTTGTTTTCCCTGAGATCAAGGGTGAATGGGGTAACGACTGTTTTGCTGGTGAGCTTGCTGCAACCATGCCTATCGATACGGAATCCTCTTCTATTTTTGATATCTATACTCCCTTCTTAAAACTCCAAGCAATCTATGCTCGCCAAAAAGATTTCAAAGAGAATGACAATAAAGAAGGAAGACACTTTGAAAGTAGCCACCTCGTAAACTTTTCTGTTCCTATTGGTATAAAGTTTGAGAGATTCTCTGACGATGGCAATACTTCTTACAATCTTGCGCTTACCTACGCACCAGATATTGCAAGAAGCAATCCTGAGAGTACAACATCTCTATTAGTAAGTCCTACTACCGCTGTATGGACTACTAAAGCAACCAACCTTGCAAGACAAGCTTTCATTGTAACAGCAGGAAGTCACCTTTCCTTATCTCCAAACCTTGAACTCTTCTCGCAATTTAATTTCGAGCTCAGAGGCTCTTCTAGAAACTATAATGTAAACCTGGGAACTAAATCCCTGTTCTAACCAACCCTCCACCTCTCCTGCCCCTTCGGGGGCAGGGTTTCTTTCCTCTCTCCCTACTTCTTGACTTTTAATTATTGTTTTGCTTGCGTGAGACTATCTCAATTCATCCAGAGATTAGAACATGAAACATTCAGTTTATTGGTTCTTACTATCTTCGGGATTGATTGCTTCCTCCTCTTTAGGATTTACAGCACCCGTTGAAGAAACTTTAAATGCATCTAATAGTTACGATGGAAACAACGCGACAGCAGAATTTCAACCTCAAGAAAAAACCGACGCCACCGGAACAAACTATACCTGCTCTGGAGATATTTCTATTGCCTATGCTGGGAAAACTACTCCCCTGACAACAAGCTGCTTCAGCCAAACTCAGGGGGAGCTTTCCTTTACAGGCACTGGAAACTCATTATCCTTTGATAATATTATCGCAACTGCAAAACCTGCTGCTATTGAAGTAGCTACTGCGGCTAAAAACTTAACAATTCAAGGATTCTCATTATTTTCGTGTTCTTCCTGTGCTCCAGACATCACTGGAAATGGAGCGATTTCATCGGGAGGAGCAGCAAATTTTACCAATAACGCTAAGATTCTCTTTGATAGCAACTGTTCGTCAGCTGCTGGCGGAGCAATTAGCTGCCAAGGGTTCACATTAACAGGAACCTCAGGATCTGCTAATTTTACAAATAATCAATCTGCTGATAACGGAGGTGTTATCTCCTCTACCACAGCAGCAAATACCATTCAAAATAACACTGGGAAAATTGTTTTCTCAGGAAACACCTCCCAAAAATCTGGAGGAGCGTTTTATTCAGACTTTGCGACTACGATTTCTGATAACAAAGATCTAGTATTTTCAGGGAACTCTACAACAGGAGCTGCCAACTCTGCGGGTGGAGCTATTTATTGCGTCAATACAACCGGAATAACTTTAACATTAACAGGAAATGGTAACCTCCTATTTACAAACAATGTTGCCTTTACCAGCGGCGGCGCTATTGCTGCTGATAAACTCATCATGACCTCTGGGGGTCCTACCATCTTCTCTAAGAACTCTGTAACCAAACCCTCCGGCCCCACTGGTCTTAAAGGAGGGGCTATTTCTATAAAAGACGGAGGAGAATGTAGCCTAACAGCAGATCTTGGAGACATCATATTTGAAGGAAACACCTACCAATCACCTGATAAAATACTAAGCAACTCCATAGGCATAGGCATAAACAGTAAATTTTTAAAGCTCAGCGCTAAAGAGGGTTTTGGGGTTTACTTCTATGACCCCATAACAAACACTGGAGGAGATCCCACTACAGCATTAGAGCTCAATAAAGCAGATGGAATAACTACCTACACCGGAAAAATTGTCTTTTCTGGAGAGAAGCTAACAGCAGCTCAAAAAGCCATCCCTGAAAATGTATCCTCATCATTCTCTCAACCAATCACCCTAGCTGCAGGATCGTTAATTCTTAAAGATGGCGTACTTGTAGAGGCTAAGCAAATTTCTCAGACAGCAGGCTCTGTTGTTGTTATGGACGTAGGTACTACGTTACAAACTGTCGCGACAACTGGAGCAGACATAACATTAGATAACTTAGAGGTAAACATCGCCCCTTTAGGAGAAGGAGCGACGTCTGCTAAAATTGCTACATCAGTAGCAGGCAAAAACATAACTATTAGTAATCTTAAGTTAGTTAACTCTGACGGCAATACCTATGAAAACGCAGCATTTTCAACTACGAAACCTTTTGATTCTGCTGTATCTGTAATAACTGGAACCGGAGGGACAGCAACTATTCCAGTTGATAATGTTACAGGTTATGTTCCCCCTACACACTATGGCTTTCAAGGAAATTGGACAGTCTCTTGGACTCAAGGAGCTACTACTGCAGACCAGCAAGCAACTTTCACTTGGAAACAAACTGGCTACATTCCGAATCCCGAGCGGCTAGGACCGTTAGTTCCTAATACGTTATGGGGATCTTTCATGGATATTCGCTCCCTTCAAAATCTTATGGAAGTTAGCGTTCATGGTGCTGACTATGACCGGGGATTTTGGGCATCAGGATTAGCGAACTTCTTACATAGAAGTAGCACCCCTACTAGAAGGAAATTCCGCCATACCAGCGCCGGATATGTTTTAGGAGGCCTTCTAAAAACAGCTTCTGAAGATACTTTCAGCGCTGCTTTCTGTCAGTTATTTGGCAACGACAAAGACTACTTTGTCGCTAAAAATAACTCTGACATTTATGCAGGATCCTTATATTACCAACACACTTCATTTTGGAAAACCTGGGAAAAGCTCTTACAAAACACCCTAGGAGTTGATGCTCCTTTGGTTTTTGATGCGCAGCTATCCTACAGTCATACATCTAACAAGATGAAAACAAATATGACAACTCTCTATGCCCCTAGAAATGTTGTCTTCCCAGAAATCAAAGGCAATTGGGGCAATGATTGTTTTGCTGCAGCTCTTGGAGCTACCCTACCTATTGACTCCTTGTCTGTTTTATTCTTTGATACCTTTGCACCATTTGTAAAATTACAACTTGTTTATGCTCATCAGGAAGATTTTAAAGAAAATAACACTCAGGAAGGAAGAAGTTTTGGTAGCAGTCACCTCACCAACCTCTCCATGCCTATTGGTGTAAAGCTTGAGAGATTCTCAAATGAGGACTCTTCTTATCATGTTGTTCTTACCTACTCCCCAGATATTGCAAGAACTAATCCTGATTGTACAACCTCTTTACTAACCAGTCCTGCAACAGCATTGTGGACTACTAAAGCAACAAACCTCGCGAGACAATCTTTCATTGTAAGAGCTGGGAACCACCTCGCCCTATCTCAAACTCTTGAAATCTTCTCGCAATTCGGTTTCGAACTCAGAAACCACTCTCGCAACTACAACGTAGATCTAGGATCTAAAGTTCAATTCTAATCTAACTTGATCTCCTGTCCCTAAGGGGGCAGGGGCTCTTTTTAGACCGCTTTCCATTGACTTTTAAATATTTTTATGATTGCGTAAGGCTATCTCAATTCATCCAAAGACCTCAATATGAAACACCCAGTTTATTGGTTCTTACTATCTTCGGGACTGGTAGCTTCAACCTGCGTAAGCTTTGCTATCGCGGACGAAATAACATTAACCTCTGCAGATAGTTATGACGGCAATACCACTACTACAGAATTTCAACCCCGAAGTACCACCGATTCCAATGGTACGAACTACACCTGCTCCGGAGATATCTGTATTGCTAATGCAGGGCAAAAAACTTCCCTAACAAACAGCTGCTTCAACCAAAATGGAGGAAATCTTTCCTTCACAGGAACCGGAGGCTCTCTTTGTTTTGATAATGTTACCGGAGCTACTAAACCTGCAGCCATCGAAGTAGGCAGCTCAGACAAAGCATTATCAGTAACAGGTTTTTCATTATTTTCCTGCATCTCCTGCCCTCCAGGAACTACAGGGCAAGGAGCCATTAAATCATCAGGGACTACAACCTTTGATAATGATGCTAACTTGCTATTTGACAAAAACTGCTCTACAGCTGCTGGAGGAGCAATTAGTTGCAAGGGTCTGACACTATCAGGAACATCCATATCTGCTACATTTACCAACAATACATCTACAGAAAATGGCGGAGCAATAGGTTCTACCGGAGACAATTCCATCCAGAACAACACTGGGAAGCTGATATTCTCAACTAACTCTGCAACAAAAGCAGGCGGAGCTATTCATTCAGACTCTGCAACAACTATTTCCAACAATGCTTCTGTCGTATTTTCAGATAATTCAGCAACAGGATCTTCTGACGGACAAGGTGGGGCTGTTTATTGCTCTAAGACATCTTCTGCTATCGACTTAAAGCTAGAAGGTAACAAAGAGCTTATTTTTAAAAATAATACCTCTGGAACTAGTGGAGGAGCCATCTATGCTGATAAACTCACGATCACCTCAGGCGGTCCTACCCTTTTTACTAATAACTCAGTAAGCACTAACACCACTCCAACAGGAGGAGCGATTTGCATAAATAGCACGAATGGAGAATGCAGCCTAACTGCAGAGCTCGGCGACATCATCTTTGATGGAAATACTGTTGTTACTACCACAGGAACGCCTTCCACAAAAAGAAACTCTATAAATTTAGGAACTAGTGGAAAATTCATGAAACTCAGCGCTCGCGAAGGCAGAGGCATTTACTTCTACGATCCCATTGCTGATGCTGGCGACACTAATACAGAGATTGAACTTAATAAGGCAGAGGCTAACTCTACCTTCACAGGAAGTATTGTCTTCTCTGGCGAAAAGCTTTCCACTGATGAAAAAGCTATCTCCGAAAACTTAAAATCGGCTTTTAAGCAATCTTTAAAAGTTGGTTCCGGTTCATTAGTTCTTAAAGATGGTGTGGTAGTAGAAGCCAAGCAAGTTTCTCAAACAGCAGGCTCTGCTGTGATTATGGATGTAGGCACTACATTGCAAACTCCAAGTGCTTCTGGTGAAAATATAACATTAGAAAACCTCGAGATTAACGTCTCCTCGTTGGGGGGGGGGGGGGTACTCGCTCCTGCTAAAGTCTCCGCAACAACTGCATCTAAAACAGTCACAATTAATACTGTAAAACTTGTCGAATCCGACAGCAACAATTACGAAAAACCTCTCTTCTCATCAACAAAAGACTTTGCTTCTGCTTTAGAAGTAGCATCTGCCTCTGGATCCACCCCAACTATTCCTACAGATAACCTTACTGGTTTTATGCCTGCTACGCATTATGGTTATCAAGGAAACTGGACAGTCACTTGGGCACAAGGAACTACCGCCGATACACAAAAAGCCACTTTTGATTGGAAGCAAACTGGTTATAATCCAAATCCTGAACGTCAAGGTCCTTTGGTTCCTAATACGTTATGGGGAGCTTTCACAGATATCAGATCTTTGCAGAACTTAATGGAAGTTAGTGTAAATGGCTCTGATTTTCATAGAGGCTTCTGGGTATCCGGAATTGGTAATTTCATAAATAAAAGCGGCACGCCTACCAAGCGTAAATTCCGTCATACAAGCGCTGGCTATGTTTTAGGACTTTTTGCTAAAACAGACTCTGACGACGTGTTTAGTGCGGCTTTCACTCAATTATTCGGAAGAGACAAGGACTATCTTGTATCTAAGAATACTTCCGACATTTATGCAGGATCTATCTATTACCAACATACATCTTTCTGGGATGCTTGGGATAGATTCTTACAAGCTACTATTGGAGCCCAGGCTCCCTTAGTTTTCGATGCACAGCTGGCTTATAGTCATACTTCTAATGACATGAAGACAAATATGACTACACGCTTTGCCCCTCAAAACGTCGTTTTCCCTGAGATCAAGGGTGAATGGGGAAATGACTGTTTTGCTGTGGAGCTCGGCGCAACTGTGCCTATTGACTCTGAAACATCTACCATCTTCGATGTTTATTCTCCTTTCTTGAAATTCCAACTGGTTTACGCCCACCAGGAAGACTTTAAAGAAAATAACAACGCAGATGGAAGACATTTCGAGAGCAGCAATCTCACAAACCTCTCTATGCCCATTGGAGTGAAGTTTGAGAGATTTTCTGATGACAACAATGCTTCTTACAATCTGACGCTTTCCTACGCGCCAGATATTGCAAGATGCAACCCCGAGAGTACGACATCTCTATTAGTAAGTCCTACCACAGCTGTATGGACTACTAAAGCAACAAACCTCGCAAGGCAAGCGTTCATTGTAAGAGCTGGAAATCACTTTTCCCTATCTCAAAACTTTGAAATCTTCTCTCAGTTTGGTTTTGAGCTCAGAGGTTCCTCTCGAAACTATAATGTAGATCTGGGCTCTAAAATCCAGTTCTAACTAACCCTCCACCTCTCCTGCCCCTTCGGGGGCAGGGCCTTCTTTTACACCGCTTTACATTGACTTTTAAATATTTTTGTGATTGCGTAAGGCTATCTCAATTCACCCAAATACCGTTATATGAAACACCCAGTTTATTGGCTCTTACTCTCTTCAGGACTGGTAGCTTCAACCTACGCAAGCTTTGCCGCTGTAGACGAAAAAACATTAACCTCCGCAGATAGTTACGACGGAAATACAACAACAACAGAATTTGTAACCCAGGAAAATACAGAAGCTGGCGGGACAAACTATACCTGTACCGGAGATATCTGTATCGCCTTTGCAGGTAAAACAACCCCTCTAGCTAAAAGTTGCTTTGGACAAACAACCGGAGACCTTTCCTTCACTGGCACTGGAGGCTCTCTTTGTTTTGACAACGTTAATGCAACAGGAAAACCTGCTGCAATAGAAGTCACTACAGCCAGCAAAAACTTATCCGTAACAGGATTCTCATTATTTTCCTGCATCTCCTGCCCTCCAGGAACTACTGGAAACGGCGCCATTTCATCTAAAGGCACAACGTCATTTGATAACGATGCTAAGATTCTATTTAATAAAAACTGCTCCTCAGCTGCTGGTGGGGCAATTAGCTGCGCTGGTCTGAATTTAACAGGAACAACAATATCTGCTACCTTTACCAACAATACATCGACAGATAACGGAGGAGCAATAGGTTCTACTGGAGCAAACACCATTCAAAACAATACTGGGAAGCTGTTGTTCTCAACTAACTCTGCAACAAAAGCAGGCGGAGCTATTCATTCAGACTCTGCAACAACTATTTCCAACAATGCTTCTGTTGTATTTTCAGAAAATTCAGCAACTGGCGCTACTGACGGACAGGGTGGAGCTATTTACGGCTCTAAAACGGCTACCGCTGTTGATCTGAAATTAGAAGGCAATAAGGAACTTATTTTTAAAAATAATACTTCTGGAACTGGTGGTGGCGCCATCTATACTGATAAACTCACGATCACTTCGGGAGGCCCTACCCTGTTTACTAATAACTCAGTAAGCACTGCCACTACCCCCAAAGGTGGAGCTATTAGCTTAGCTGACTCAAATGGAGAATGCAGCCTAACCGCAGAACTAGGTGATATCGTTTTTGAAGGAAATACTGTTGTCACTACTGGTGGGACACCATCAACAAAGAGAAATGCTATAGATTTAGGAACTAGTGGGAAGTTCATGCAGCTCCGAGCTGGCGAAGGCAGAGGGATTTACTTCTACGATCCCATTGCCAACAATGGTGATACTACTACAGAAATTGTACTCAATAAAACAGAAGGCACAACTACCTTCACAGGAAGCATAGTCTTCTCTGGAGAAAAACTCTCCGCTGATGAAAAAACTGCTGCAGAAAATCTATCTTCCTTCTTTAAACAGCCTTTAAAAGTTGGTGGCGGTTCATTAGTTCTTAAAGACGGTGTGATATTAGAAGCTAAGCAAGTTTCTCAAGAAGCAGGCTCTGCTGTCGTGATGGATGTAGGCACCACGCTGCAAACTCCAAGCGCGAATGGAGAAACTATTACTCTAGAAAACCTCGAGATCAACGTCGCCTCGTTGGGGGGGGGGGGGGTATCCGCTCCTGCTAAAATCACAGCAGCTACAACTGATAAAAATGTAACTATCAGCGCCATTAAGCTCGTCGAATCCGACGGCAACACTTATGAAAACCCCGTTTTCTCTACCACTAAAGATTTTGCATCAACGTTAGAGGTCACTACCAATGGTAGTGGCACTATCACTCTTCCTACTGATCCTACAACTGGTTTTCTTCCTGCAACTCATTATGGTTATCAAGGAAACTGGTCCGTTACTTGGGCTCAAGGAACTGTCACAACAAATCAAAATGCTACTTTAGATTGGAAACAAACTGGCTATAATCCAAATCCTGAACGTCAAGGTCCTTTGGTTCCTAATACGTTATGGGGAGCCTTTAGCGATATTAGATCCCTTCAGAACTTAATGGAAGTTAGTGTAAATGGTTCTGATTTCCATAGAGGTTTCTGGGTTTCTGGAATTGGTAATTTCATAAATAAAAGCGGTACGCCTACCAAGCGTAAATTCCGTCATACAAGCGCTGGTTATGTTTTAGGACTTCTTGCTAAAACAGACTCTGACGATGTATTTAGCGCTGCTTTTAGCCAGATGTTTGGTAGAGATAAGGATTATCTCGTATCTAAAAATACTTCTGACATTTACGCAGGATCTATCTATTATCAACATACATCTTTCTGGGATGCTTGGGATAGATTCTTACAAGCTACTATCGGTGCTCAAGCTCCTTTAGTTTTCGATGCACAGCTAGCTTATAGCCATACTTCTAATGATATGAAGACAAATATGACTACTCGCTACACTCCTCAAAATGTTGTTGTCCCTGAGATTAAGGGTGAATGGGGTAACGACTGTTTTGCTGTAGAGCTCGGCGCAACTGTGCCTATTGACTCTGAAACATCTTCTCTCTTTGATATCTATTCTCCTTTCTTGAAGTTCCAACTGGTTTATGCCCATCAGGAAGACTTTAAAGAAAACAATAGTGTAAATGGAAGACATTTCGAGAGTAGCAATCTCACGAACCTTTCTATGCCTATTGGTGTAAAGTTCGAGAGATTTTCTGATGACAACAATGCTTCTTACAATCTCACACTCACCTATGCGCCAGATATTGCAAGAAACAATCCCGAGAGTGCAACTTCTCTGTTAGTAAGCCCAGCAACGGCACTGTGGACTACTAAAGCAACAAACCTTGCAAGACAGGCTTTCATTGTAAGAGCTGGAAATCACCTTTCCCTATCTCAAAACTTTGAAATCTTCTCTCAATTCGGTTTCGAACTCAGAGGCTCCTCTCGAAACTATAATGTAGATCTGGGCTCTAAAATCCAGTTCTAGCTCGCCCTCCACCTCTCCTGCCCCTTCGGGGGCAGGGCCTCTTTTCAGACCACTTTCCATTGACTTTTAAATATTTTTGTGATTGCGTAAGGCTATCTCAATTCACCCAAATACCGTTATATGAAACACCCAGTTTATTGGTTCTTACTTTCTTCAGGACTGGTAGCTTCAACCTACGCAAGCTTTGCCGCTGTAGATGAAAAAACATTAACCTCCGCAGATAGCTACGATGGAAATACCGCTGCTGCTGCATTTACAACTCAAGATAACACCTCTACTGATGGAACAAACTACACCTGTACTGGAGACATCTGTATTGCTTTTGCAGGTAAAGGAGCTGCTCTAACAAATAGTTGCTTCAACCAAAGTCAGGGAAATCTTTCCTTCACAGGAACAGGGGGTTCTCTTTGTTTTGACAACATTAACGGAGGAACAACTAAGCCCGCTGCTATTGAAGTAGCTGGTGCAGACAAAACACTATCAGTAACAGGGTTTTCACTATTTTCTTGTATTTCTTGCCCTCCAGGAACCACAGGACATGGCGCTATTTCATCAAAAGGAGCAACAGCATTTGATAATGATGTTAAACTGCTCTTTCAAAAGAACTGCTCATCAGACAATGGCGGAGCTATTACCTGCAAAGGTTTCACACTGCAAAATACCAGCAATTCTGCAACTTTTGCTGATAATACCTCGGCCAAAGCTGGTGGAGCTCTGTACTCTACTGGAACAACAACTATTTCTAATAATAACAGTGTAGTATTCTCCGGAAATTCTACCACAGGAACAACGAGTTCTACAGGTGGAGCTATTTCCTGTACAGACACTACGAACGCACCAGAGTTGAAACTAGAAGGTAATAAAAAGCTTGTCTTTGCAAACAATATTGCTGGAACTAGTGGTGGCGCTATTCATGCGAACAAGCTCATAATTACCGCAGGCGGTCCTACACTTTTTACCAATAACTCTGTAACCGCTGCAGCGACACCTACAGGAGGTGCTATTTCTTTAAATGGCACATCCGGAGAGTGCAGCCTAACAGCAGAGCTTGGTGATATCATTTTTGATGGAAATACTATCACTACTACCACTACTCCTGGATCCACAAAAAGAAACGCCATCGATCTAAGCTCTACAGGAAAATTCATGAAGCTTAATGCTCGTGAAGGTTTCGGGATTTACTTTTACGATCCTATTGCCGATAACGGTGATACCACTACTGAAATTGAGCTCAATCAAGCAGGCGCTAACTCTACCTACACAGGAAAAATTGTCTTTTCTGGCGAGAAGCTAACAGATGCTGAGAAGGCCATCGCTGACAATTTAAAATCTTCTTTCAAGCAGCCTTTAAAAGTAGGAGCTGGTTCATTAGTTCTTAAAGACGGTGTCGTAGTAGAAGCAAAATCCGTTTCACAGACGGCAGGTTCAGCTGTCGTTATGGATGTAGGCACTACGCTGCAAACTCCAACCACTAGCGGATCAACTATCACCCTAGAAAACCTCGAGATTAACGTCTCCTCGTTGGGGGGGGGGGGGTGTCCGCTCCTGCTAAAGTCCTAACGCAAACAGCATCTCAAAACATTACAATTTCAAATCTCCGCCTAGTCGAATCTGACCGCAACAACTACGAAAAACCTCTCTTTGCATCAACTAAAGATTTTGCCTCCGCTATAGAAGTCACTACTAGCACAGGAACAGTTACTCTTCCTACTGATCCTACAACAGGCTTTCTTCCTTCTGCGCATTTTGGCTATCAAGGAAATTGGACGGTTACCTGGGTACCAGGAACTGCTGGAGCAACGCAAACAGCAGCTTTAGATTGGAAGCAAACCGGTTATAATCCAAATCCTGAACGCCAAGGTCCTTTGGTTCCTAATACGTTATGGGGAGCTTTCACAGATATTAGATCCCTTCAGAACTTAATGGAAGTTAGTGTTAACGGCTCTGAGTTTCATAGGGGTTTCTGGGCATCAGGAATTGCTAACTTCATAAATAAAAGTGGAACAGCCACCAAGCGTAAGTTCCGTCATACAAGCGCTGGCTATGCTCTAGGAGCCTTTGCAAAAACGGACTCTGATGATGTCTTTAGTGCTGCATTTACTCAGTTATTTGGCAGGGATAAGGATTATCTCGTATCTAAAAACACTTCTAACATTTACGCAGGATCTATCTACTATCAACATACATCTTTCTGGGATGTTTGGGATAGATTCTTACAATCTACTATAGGCGCGCAAGCTCCTTTAGTTCTTAATGCACAGCTAAGCTACAGTCATACTTCTAACGATATGAAGACAAATATGACTACACGTTATGCACCTCAGAACGTCGTTTTCCCTGAAATCAAGGGTGAATGGGGCAACGACTGTTTTGGCGTGGAACTCGGCGCTACTGTGGATATAGACTCTCAAACATCTTCATTATTTGATGTGTATTCCCCTTTCTTAAAATTCCAACTGGTCTATGCCCATCAGGAAGACTTTAAAGAAAACAATAATGCACATGGAAGACATTTCGAGAGTAGCAATCTCACGAACCTCTCTATGCCTATTGGTATGAAGTTTGAGAGATTCTCTGATAACAACGATGCTTCTTACAACCTGACGCTTACTTACGCTCCAGATATTGCAAGATGCAACCCAGAAAGTACCACGTCTCTATTAGTAAGTCCTATAACGGCCGTATGGACAACTAAAGCAACAAACCTCGCGAGACAAGCTTTCATTGTAAGAGCTGGAAATCACTTTTCCCTATCTCAAAGCATTGAAATCTTCTCTCAATTTGGTTTCGAGCTAAGAGGCTCTTCCAGAAACTATAACGTAGATCTAGGATCTAAAATCCAGTTCTAGGTTAGCAGCCACCTCCCCTGCCCTTTCGGGGGCAGGGCCTTTTCAGGCCCAAACATATCCCTAAAATAGTCTTTATAAAATGTAACAAGAGAAGAAATCTTCTCCTAAGAAAGTTTCTAAATTTCTTAAAGAGATAGATCTGTTAAGTATTTTCAACTTTTTTGAAAAGCAACACGCCTTTTGACATTGTCAACTCTATAGATGTATCCGCTTTGATATCACCTTTTAACAAAGCTTTTGATAACAGAGTGACTACCTTTTGCTGAATTAAGCGTTTTAAAGGCCGTGCTCCGAAAGAGCTTTCATATCCCTCTTCACTTAAATATAAGGTCACAGAATCGTCCCATGTTAACGTTACACGTCTTTCTAACAGACGATGGGCAACCCTACGCATCTGAATACCAACAATTTTTACAATATCTTCGGTATTCAAAGGAACGAAAGGAAGAATATCATCAATACGGTTAATAAACTCGGGGCTGAAGTACTTTTTCAAAGCTGGGGCAACTACAGAGAGTACCGTATCTTTAGTAACGTCGCTTCCTTTCTTTGCGCAGTATTCTGCGAGCTCTTGGGAGCCTATATTCGACGTCATAATAAACAAGGCATTTTTACAATTTACCTTACGTTTTTTACTATCGGTAAGAATCCCCTCATCAAAAATCTGCAGGAGAATATTAAATACTTCCTTATCAGCTTTTTCGATTTCATCGAAAAGCACTACAGAATACGGGCGGCGCCGTAAAGCCTCGGAGAGGCTGCCACCTTCTTCGTAGCCCACATAACCTGGAGGCGACCCTATCAATTTCGATACGGAATGCTTCTCCATATACTCCGTCATATCAAAACGGATCATCGCCTCTTCTTTATTAAATAAAAGATCGGCGAGAGCTTTAGCGAGCTCTGTTTTCCCTACTCCTGTAGGGCCTAAAAATAGAAAAACACCTAAAGGGCGTTGAGGATCGCTAAGCCCTACACGCGCAGCACGTATAGAATCACTAACAGCAGCAATGGCAAATGGTTGCCCGACAACGCGCTCTTCTAAAGACTCTTCCAAAACAAGAAGCTTTTCAGCTTCCCCTTCGAGCATTCTTTGAACAGGAATCCCTGTCCAATTTGCCACTACCTGAGCAATAAGACGCTCATCTACCTCTTCTTGAAGTAAACGGTTGTCTCTTTGATTTAAGGTTGCTTCATCCTGGCGAATTTCTTCTTCAAGAGCGGGAATAAGACTATAACGCAACTCCGCAACGCGATTATAATCAGCAATACGCTCGGCCTCTTCTTCAGAAAATTTCATATTTTCTAAAGAATTTTTCTTTTCTTTCAGTCCTGCGATGAGTTTCTTCTCTTCATCCCAACGTAAGCGTAGAACCTTTAGCTCTTCTTTAAGCTGATCTATCGAATTTTGCATAGCTTCAGCTTCCTCTTGATAAGAGGGAGCTTTTTCACGTTTTATAGCTTCCTGCTTAATAATCAAAGCTGATAACTCACGTTCTTTCTCATCAATTGGTAAGGGTAAACTACCAATTTGCATGCGAATTAAACTGGCAGCTTCATCTATTAAGTCGATAGCTTTATCGGGTAAAAAGCGATCGGCAATATAACGATAAGAAAGAAGAACAGCAGCATTCAACGCCCCTTCGGTGATTCTAACGCCATGGAAAATCTCATATTTTTCACGAAGGCCACGAAGAATAAATACCGCGTCTTCTAAAGAAGGCTCTGTAACAAAAATAGGTTGGAAACGACGCTCTAAAGCGGCGTCCTTTTCAATATACTTTTGATACTCATTAAGAGTAGTTGCTCCTATACAATGGAGAGTACCCCGTGCTAAAGCAGGCTTTAACAAATTGGCAGCATCCATAGCGCCATCTGTAGCTCCAGCTCCAACAAGAGTGTGCACCTCATCAATAAACAAGACACACTCATTTTCAACAGCTTCAACATCTTTAAGAACGCTTTTTAAGCGCTCTTCAAATTCCCCGCGATATTTAGCTCCGGCAATTAACGCTCCCATATCTAAAACGTAGAGCTGCTTACCTTTTAAGCTTTCGGGGACATCACCTTGAACGATACGCAATGCTAATCCCTCAGCAATTGCGGTTTTCCCCACACCTGGTTCGCCAATAAGCATGGGATTATTTTTCGTTCTTCGTGATAACACTTGAATGGTACGGCGAATTTCTTCGTCTCTACCAATTACAGGATCTAACTTTCCTTCTTTTGCTAGCGAAGTTAGATTCTTACAATACTTTTCTAAACCGCGAAGATTAGTTTCTGAACTGGGGGAATCCATACGATTGCCACGCCTTATTTTACTAATGAGGTTTTTAAGATCTTCTAGGGAGATTTTTGCTGTTTTTTTCCAAGAAGCAAAGGGCTCTTTACTTGATTTCCAAAAAGCTAGGAGAACGTGATCACCAGAAAGGTATTCATCACCGAAATCTTTAGCTATATGTTTAGCATCTAAAAGGAGACTTTGCAGTCCTGGAGAGGGCTTGGGCATAGTGTCGCCTTCAACAACTGAAGGCTCTAAAGAAAGCGCATCATTTACCGCTGAAATCAGTAATTTTGGATTATTTTGAATATCCTTAATTATTAGATAAAATAGCGCTTCGGTATTTTCTAAAAGGCATTTTAGAAAATGATTTTCACCAACGTAGGGATTTTTTAAAGACTTAGCAAGCTCAAAAGCCTTTTCTAGAGCTTCACTTACTGCATCTGATATCTTATCCATGAAACTGCCTTATCACTCTGCTAAAACATTTCGTTCATTACATGGAAAAAAACAAAAAATCTACCTATTTTCCAAGGCGATTTCCTGATCTTGAATAAGCTGTTTTTGCTTATCCTTCATTTTCTGTTGTTTTTTCCATCGAGAACTATACTGATATAACAATCCGTAATCTTTTACTGTAGTAGCAATATCCCTACATTCTTCCATAAGCCTATCTATGCGTTCAACACGCTCACTATCAAAACAGTCTGTGAGCTTATCAGCACTCTTATGTATAGATTCTGTTGTTACACGCATTTGTTTGAGTAATGACGAATCTTTCTCATCATCTAACAATGCTGATATCTTAGAATATACATTTACGGCTTCGGCTTCTAATTTACTTATAGCTTTGTCGGCCTTATCTACAAATTGTATCAATTTTTCAATAGGGTCGATATTACTACCATAAACAAGATCCTCAGAGCACAAACGATTTTTTTCAATTCGTGATTTTCCAGGAATGATATTCACAATAGATTCTCCGATAATTTTTGGAGAATACATAGCAAATACATCATCTTTATATAGGGAAACACCAGAGTCTACTTTTAATATTAGCTCATAGCAATATAGCTGTCCTGCTTCCCCGCAGATTCCTTTATCCATGATATTTTGAACTGCGGATACCGACCCTATAAACTTTCCTGCTAGGCAGACATTCATACCTTTGCTAACACCGCTAAGATGTGTAAAAGCTACATGGATTTCTTGTTTTCCATCTCCACGACTCTTTGGGGAAAATAACATTACGGAAATCAGCCCTAAAACCCCCGCACATAGGAAAAAGCCAAAAAATAATGATTTACGATCCTCTTTAGACATTAGTCCTCCTTACTTGGCATTTCCAAATGATGACCAGCAAAAAATTGTCGTGCTAAGGCATCGTTCGTCTGGGTAAATTCTTCCTTTGTATAGATATTGGGAATGTTTCCCTGATGGTGAATGGCTATACGATCACCAAGAGCTAAAGCTAAGGTAATATCATGAGTAATGATAATTCCTCCGATTCCCTGTTCTTTACGCAATCGTGAAATCAGATGGGTCATTTCTCGACTTGTCATAGGATCTAAGCCTGCCGTAGGCTCGTCATAAAGAACAAGCTTGGGAGAGTAAACTAAAGAACGTGCTAAAGCCACACGTTTTACCATTCCCCCCGACAGCTTACTAGGCATGAAATCCGCAGCGTATTCCAATCCAACATTCGCCAAAGCTTGATTAACTTTTGCGTTGATTTCCTTAGGGGAAAACTCTTTATGACGCTCGTTATAGGCGTGAAGACCAAAAGCCACATTCTCCCTAACGGAAAGAAAATCAAAAAGGGCTCCACCTTGAAATACCATACCAATGGTGAGATCTTTCAATCGTCCTTTATGAGTTAGCTCTGTAGCGTAGCGAACCTCTCCAGAATCGGGAATTTCCAACCCCATAATATGACGAAGGAGCACGCTTTTTCCTGTTCCTGATTTCCCTAGAATTACCAATAGCTCATCAGGAAACACCTCAAGGGAAATCCCCTGTAACACCGTATGTCCTTGACCTTCGGTGTTCCAATAACTCTTATAAATACGGTCTACAGAAATCCAAGGTTCTGCCATATTTCTCCTAGTACCCTAGAACATGAAAGATAGTCGTAATCACACAATTGGCAAACAAAATAGAGATGTATGACGTGACGACTCCTGCGGTGGTAACCTTAGCAACATCGGTAATTCGGCAATGTTTCCCTAGTCCTTGATAACACGCTAAAGAGGTAATAATAAATCCAAATACTAAAGATTTTACAACAACCATAACTACGTCGGAAACAAATACATTTCCTGACACCATATGCAAATACACCTGAGCGGATATTTGAAAGGCGTATCTGCATAACAAATACCCACAAAAAATCCCCGACCATACCGCAGCAATTACCAAAGCAGGCATAGCAAGAATCCCCGCGATTATTCTTGGCAGGGCAAAATACTCTAAGGGATTTACCCCTAGGGTTTCCATAGCGCTAACCTGCTCGGTCATACGCATGGTGCCTAAAAATGCTGAGATAGCACCTCCCACTCTTCCGGAAAGGGCAAGAGCAGTAAGAACAGGGCCTATTTCCACAAGGATACTTTTTACAACGAAAAATCCTATAGCGCAGGATAGCCCATGTATTCCCAACTGATAATAAGACTGCAAAGCAAGAACAACTCCGGTGACGGCTCCTGTAAGCATAACTACAGGCAAGGAAGCTACGCCTATGTCATAACCTTGAATACTCACAGAGCGAAATAAGCTTTTCTTCCAAGAAAAGCTTTTTACAACTGCGCAGGTAAAGCCCATCCACCTGCCCAATTCCAAAGGAAACAAGCAAAGTATACGAAAAACACGAGAACGCTTTTTTGTCTCCATTTCCTCCTCAGTTTCTCGAGAAAATTCTTTATCTTAAATACCTTCGAACGTAGCCATTAAACTATCAATAAGAACATTTTGCGTATAGGCTAGATTTTCCTCACTATGCACAGAAGAAAGAAAACTCGCTTCTAAAGGAGATGGTGATAAATAAACTCCTTGAGAAAATGCATGACGATAAAAATTGCCAAATTGCTCATGGTTACATAGCTGTGCCTCGTGGAAATTTTTCGGAGAGGTTTTACTAAAGAAAAATGAAAACATGGATCCTGCCCTCACCAAAGAGACCGGAAGGCCCTTAGAAAAAATCACCTGTTCTATGGGAGATAAAAACTCATCTACAAGTTTATCTAATTTAGAATAAAAATCCTCTTCAAGACATAATTTTATAGAGGCATTTCCCACTGCCATAGCTATGGGATTCCCTGAGAGAGTGCCCGCTTGAAACACTTTCCCTAGGGGAGCTAGGTGATTCATGATATTTTGGTGAGCGCAGATAGCAGCGACAGGCATACCTCCTCCGAGGATTTTTCCATATACGGTAATATCAGGAGCCGTTGTGAACCTTGCGCTTACTCCTTTAATTCCCATACGAAATCCTGTTACGACCTCATCAACTATTGACAATGCTGAAAAGCTTCGGCAGGTAGAGACTATCCCCTCAAAAAAATCCCCTTCTGGAAGAATAACACCCATATTCGCACATATAGGCTCGAAAATCACTCCTGCGACACGACCCCCAATCATATTCATGACTTCTTGGAAAATCTTAAGATCATTGTAGGGTAAAATTAACGTAAGAGGTAGACAGGGATCACAAGAAAAATATTTATCTACAAGGTTAACGAGATTATGGAGATTTTCTTCATTTATAGGGACTCCCTTTAACAACACATCCGCGTGCCCATGATAGCACCCTAAAAACTTAATAATTATTTCTCGTCCTGTAGCTCCACATGCTAAGCGTACAGCTGTCATAGTTGCTTCCGTCCCTGAAGAGACAAATCGCAACTTGTATTCATCTAATTCTAAAGCGGAAAAAATGGTATTTGCTAAAGCGAGTTCATTTTCTGATGTCAGCCCGTAAGAGGTCCCTCGAGATGCTGAGGTGTGAACAGCTTCTAAAATTTTGGGGTGGCTATGACCATGAATTAGCGATCCCCAAGATCCGCATAAGTCAATAAAGCTTTTCCCCTGGCTATCTGTAAATATATCTCGAGATGCGCTAGTAACAATAGGAGGGACTATACCCACGGGACTACAAGCCCTTATTGGAGAGTTTACCCCTCCAGGAAAATATTTACATGCTTCGGCATATGTCGCTTTATACTCATCAACAACAGGCATAATCACCCCCTTATATGTCGGGGGTTATTCTGAGCCATAGCGTCTTTAAAGCCTAGGAAAAGACAAGGGGTCTTATTAAATAAGTAGAGATTAATTTAACAAAAGATTTTCAGGAACTGTGGATAACGATGCGTATTTCCCTCCCAGATCCTTAAGGATTACATGCCAGAGATTTTCGGGTTCATCAGTAAATACGTAATCGTAGCTTGCAGGGGCTAAAAACCAATTCCCGTCTAAAAATTCTCTTTCTAGCTGTCCTGCTTGCCAACCGCTATAGCCAAAACATAGATTTATACTTGGTCCTGTATCGCTAGAGGCGACCTCTTGCAAGAAAGACAAGTCTCCTCCCAGGTATACGGAGGGGCATATCTCTAGGGTTTGCTCGGGAATCTCAGAACAAGAATGTAAAAGCATCATTTGGTTAGCCTGAAGAGGGCCTCCCATACAAAAGCGAATATTATTATTAGATACTTTATCTACAGAAAAAATATCGTCGGAGATTTCCAATCCCAATGTTTTATTTAAAATTAGGCCGAAAGAACCGTTGAGGCTGTGCTCACATAGCAAAATCACACTACGGGCAAACACCCCCTGATCAGTGTCGGGAGACGCTAATAACAAAGAGCCTTTTTCTAAAATCGCGTAAGGAATTTTTACCATAGGATATTCATTTATGATTTTTTATTTTATTCTTGATAGGGAACAACATTATCAAACACTGACTTCACACAAAGAATAGGAACTTGGTGAGTAAGTGCTAGAGGGATGCTATCGCTCGGGCGAGCATCAATATCGGTAATATAGAGAAAATCGCCTTGTTTTTGTTGTAGAAACAGCCGCGTATAAAAAACATTATCTTTGTAGTCACTGATAACTACACGTAACACATTGATATCAAAACCAGAAAAAACAAAATTTAGTAGGTCGTGGGTTACTGGCCTTGATAGAGAAAAATGCTTAGGATCGGAATTATGAAACGCCTGTCCCATGGACACATGACCATAAATTGCAAATTTTTTCTCTTCGGTACCTACAACAATTCCTGCGTAATGACAAAAACTTACTAGCTTATAAAAATTAAGCAAAACCAAGGGTGTATCTTGGAGTAATTCTTTTTCTATACTCATACTATGCCGGTGTTCTTTTTACTAATTTGGCCATTGGCATAACCAAACCATACCTCAACATTTGCTATAACAAACCCGACTTCAATAATACCATGAATTTGTAACAGCTTCAGAAGATCTTCCTCGGGATGAGGATATACATTCGGAGTATGAATATCGTAAATATAATTTCCGTTATTAGTTATAAAACATTCCCCTAGGGAATTTACCCGTAGTTTCCCGCGATATCCCATAGCTTCTATAGTATGAATAATCGCGTTCTTTCCAAACGGACTAATCTCCACAGGAACGCCAAACTTTCCCAAAACATTCACGGATTTACTTTCATCAGCAAGTATTAAACAGCGCTTGCCAGATTGTAATAAGATTTTCTCTCGAAAAAGGGCGCCTCCCCCACCTTTAATCATTCGCAATTGGGGATCTATCTCATCGGCACCGTCAACAACAAGATCAACTTCGACAAATTTTTCATCATCAATAAGGGGAATCCCCAAGCTGCTAGCTAGGAAATGAGACTCTTTTGAAGAGGCCACAGCTTGGATATCTAATTGTTCATTTTTTCTCTTTTCTGCAAGAGCTTGGATAAATTCCCCAGCTGTAGAACCGCTTCCTAAACCTAAAAGCATTCCTGAGCTTACCAAAGCAGTAGCTTCTCGAGCTAAGCTTTTCTTTACGTTTAAATAGGCATCTTCTTTCACTACGTGTCTTCCCTATATTCTCTGACTACTCAGTTTTTGTTTTTCAGGCAAAAACTAAAGATCCTGATTATACTAATATAATTACCATCGGAAGGTCAAATAGGGATATATTTCAATGATGATCTCGTGATCCTGCAGATCTTCTTGAATTGTGGTGAATCTTGAAAAAATTATAGAGAAGGTTACTACCAATCTCTCCAGGTTTTATAAGCCTGCTGAGGATCAAAATCTTCAGCAGTATCATCTGTGGAGACTTCTTCTATCTGTTGCCACAACTTCGAATTGAATAACTTTTCTAAATGTTGTCCATGATTTCTGGTAAGATTTTCCAACATCATTTTAGCTTCTGCGTTCAAAACACAAATTCCCAAGCCTAGATACATCCAATGTAGAAATTGCTTTTTATCTTCTTGATTTAAAGGGTGGGTTAGCAAGGATTCATGAATAATAGCCTGAACACGAGGATCCTCACTCCAAACAGTATAATTTAAAAATTTCTGTGATAAAACTGCTAGCTTCTGATAATTTTCCATAGATATTAAAGAAAATACAGGTAGGAAACTGGGATGGAAAATCCCTGGGAATGTTCCTTTGCCATGTACTAATTCTCCTAATTCCCTAGTATCATATTTTCGAAGAACTGCAGAAGAAAATTTCGCCAACCAATAACTCGGACAATGCTCTTGAACTATAGAGTCTAGATCTAATAGTCCTTCTTGCCTTAGGCGCCCTATGAGGGCTTTTGACTCTGGAAGAAGCTCCGCATAGGCATCAAGAACTTTCTGAGAATCCGCGAAGACATCTGCAGAATCCCCGGCTGCTAAATATGCTAATCTATACAATTCGCTTAAAGTTAAAGGATATTTAGACAATAGGGATACGTAATCAACAGTTCCATCTTTATCCACTACTGGGATCAAAAATGCTCCAGGATACGCAGATTGAATAAGCTCTCCGAGGCGTTGGTGACCCTCGAAAACTTCTTTTTTGGAAAGAGTGACTTTCAGCCTTATAGCGCTGGCAACTAATACAACAAGAGCTCCTAAGATCAAGGGGATCCCGAAACTAGCGCATATAGGAGCCAGCGGAATAGCAAATAGTAACGCTATTATCACAAGGGCGCACAAGGTAATTACAGCAATAAGCGCATGATGCGCTTTTGGCTTTTCCAATTTACAACAAGAAAGAAAGTTATTCAGAACTTTAGATCCCTCAAAACTTATTGAATTATTTACTGCCATTTCTCAAAAACCAACATCTTTATGAGTTTTAATCCCTAAAAACTAAAACTTATTTAATAAAAAACCGCGTAGTTAGCATTACCTAGTAACAAAACCACCCGTCCTCAGCTAAAATCTACTTGTAATTTTCTCGCTTATAATCTCGTCTCAAAAAGATTAAGACCCCGAGATTCCTTACTTCATATTTTTGCAATCTTATAAGTTCCCTTTTGATTTTACTCTTCTGTTGGAAGAATCATTTCCTGCCCACACAGCAACGCCTCTTCATGATCATAGTTTTCATCACTCTCATTGAAAACAGTAAGAAGCTTATCTTCTGAATAACCCGTTAAAGATACACCTTCGAACAGGCCTAAAAACATAATATCTAATTTACCGAGCAACCGAATTTGATCCCAAGACACTCCATGATCAAATAAACGGCGGAACCAGCTATCTTTGTTAATATTTTCAACAGGATCGCCATTATCCTGAAACAATCGCCATTGAGGAACTTGCTCCAACCTATTTAGCATTCGCGTTTGCAAATCAGAGACCACCGCTGCGGTTTGATGCCAAAGCCCATTTTTCATAAATTCTCTAAGAAGGGTATGCTCTTCTTCTTTCATAACTTTAGCAAGAAACCAAGTCCGAGTATCAAATGCTGTATAAGTGTCGTCTACAAATCCTAAAGATGATGTCCAATAGCTTTCTGGGGACATTCCTTTTGCTTGAGGAAACTGAGGATCTCCTAGAGCGATAAAACGTTTTACAAGGTACGCTGGGCAACGCCCGGTTAAGAAATCGTCAAAATTGGGTCTGAGTTTCTTACTAGCATCCTTTTTGAGTTTATCGAGACCAAAACTCTCTGCCTTTGTCTTAGCGCTACCTTCCAGCTGTGCCGAAAAGCGAGAATTTACCCAACGCATGACTCCGCGTAACTCTTGTATCGTCACTCCCTTCTCAACAATAAAGTTGTACATCGCGTTGCCGTAAAAGAGTCGTATCTCTTCTAGGAATGGCTTTGGCATAGGAGTTTTAGGATAGATAGAAGAAACAGCAAAGTATCCTGCAATTCCCGCTGCGAGAATTCCTAGAACGGCAACGGCAATAACTGCGGGATGCACGATTCCGCAAGCAACTATCGCAGTAACCACAGTTGCGATTATGATAAGAGCTATGCTTGCTATAGCATACGCATGCTTTTGCAGCGTCTCCAGTATTCTTTCTCTCAAAGGTTGCTGTTCAATTAGGGGCTGTCCTTGGCCGACGTTGAAGACAAAAGCGATGCCCATAGAAATCTCCTATTAAAAACTATAACGGACATTTTAACAGAAACAGCGCATTCGAAAAAACACTTAAATGGTTAAACCTCTGTTTGTTAGAAATTCTTTGCAAGACAAAAAGTAAAGGATATTTAGACAATAGAGATATGTAATCAACAGTTCCAGCTTTACCCACTACTGGGATCAAAAATGCTCCAGGACACGCAAGGTAATTACAGCCAGAAGCGCATAATGCGCTTTTGGCTTTTCCAGTAAGTTCCCTTTTGATCTTACTCTTTTGGAAGAATCATTTCCTGCCCGCAAATCAACGCCTCTTCATGATCATAGTTTTCATTACTCTCATTGAAAGCAGTAAGAAGCTTCTCGTCATAACCCTCTAAAGGTATACCTTCGAATAGGCCTAAAAACATAATATCTATTTTACCGAGCATCTGAATTTGAGCCCAAGACACCCCATGATCAAATAAACGACGGAACCAGCGATCATCGTTAATATTTTCAATAGGATCGCCATTTTCTTTAAACAACTGCCATGTAGGAACATGCTCCAGCCTATTTAGCATTCGCGTTTGCAAATCAGAGATCACCGCTGTGGTTTGATGCCAAAGCCCATTTTTCGTAAATTCGCTAAGAAGGGTATATTCTTCTTTTGTCATAACTTGAGCTAGCAACCAAGTCCGAGTATCAAATGCTGTATAAGTGTCATCTACAAATCCTAAAGGTGATGTCCAATATCTTTCTGGGGACATTCCTTTTTCTTGAGGAAGCTGAGGGTCTCCTAGAGCGACAAAACGTCGCATAAGGTACGCTGGGCAGTTTTGGACTAAAAAATCGTCAAATAAGGGTCTGTATTCCTTCCTAGCATCATTTTTGAGTTTATTGAGACCAAAACTCTCTGCCTTTATCTTAGCGCTGCCTCTCAGCTGTGTCGAAAATCCAGAATTTACCCAACGCATGACTACGCGCAACTCATGTATCGTCACTCCCTTCTTAACAATAAAGTTGTACATCACGTCGCCATAACAATATCGTATCTCCTCTAGGAATCCCTTTGGTATAGGAGTTTTAGCATCAGGACATATAGAAGAAACAGCAAAGTATCCTGCAATTCCTGCTGCGAGAATTCCTACAACGGCAACGGCAATAACTGCGGGATGAACGATTCCGCAAGCAACTATCGCAGTAACCACAGTTGCGATTATGATAAGAGCTACGCTTGCTATAGCGTACGCGTGCTTTTGCACTCCCTCCAGTATTCTTTCTCTCAAAGGTTCAATTAGAGGCTGTCCCTGGCCGATGTTGGAAGTTGAAGCCATTCCCATAGAACTCTCCTATAAAAAAAGTATAACGGACATTTTACCAGAAACAGCGCATTCAATTGAATATTTAAACACTTAAACTTCTGTTTGTTAGAAATTCTTTGCAAGGCACAAAGTAAAGGATATTGATAAATACCCTACTTTGTATAACTCTTTAAGAAAGTATAAAGAATGTTTACAGAGAACTTATTCTGTTTCTCCTTCTTGTACAAAGTCCATGACGCACTGCAAGGCTTTATCATGCAGGTAGGTTTTTTCATCATCCTCATTCATATAGGGATAGATAGCCTCCCTAAAATACCTCAGGCTCCCTCCCTCCCATAAACCTGCAGTAAATACACCGGCTATTTTAAATAACTGAAGTTGTTCCCAACCTATCTTGTGTGCAAATATACGCTAAAACCAGGTGTCATCCTTAATATTTTCGGTAATAACGTCCCTTGTCTCAAGGAGGTCTTGTTTGGGTATTTTTGCCAATTTTTCCAACATGCTACGTTGCAAACAAGAAAGGCGCCACGAGGTCATCTCCCAAAAACCTTTTCTCATGGAATCACTAAGCGCCTGGTATTCTCGTTTCTCCAAAACTTCAGCAAGTAGATAAGTCCTGGTATCAAACACTGTATATACGCCTTCGGACCATAAAGATTTTTTAGAAAACCCTAAAGGAGCTGTCCAATACTCTTGTGGGGACATTCCCTTAGCCGCAGCAACTTTAGGATCCCCAGCATCAATTATCTTTTTCACAAAGTAAATGGGGCAATTCACAAGCAAAAATGACTCAAATAGGAAATTTATAGATGTGGCGGCCTTTTTAAGTTTCTTTAAACCAAAATTCTTTGCTTTTATCTGAGCAGTTCCTGTTAACATGTTCATATCAAATCCCGAATCCACCCATCTCATGAACGAACGTAATTCTTGAATCGTCAACAGTTGTTTAACAGCAAACTCATAGAGAACATCACCGTAACAGGCTTTAAACGCACCTAAAAAGGATTTTGGCAAAGGAGGCTCTAAGGAAGGCCGTATGGAGGAAATAGCAAAATACCCTGCAACTCCTGCTAATAAAATTCCTGCTACAGCAGCTGCTATAAACAGAGGCGGTACCCCCCCCCCCCCCAAAGCAACGAGAGCCGTGACAGCCGCGGCCATTAGAATTAGTATAATACTCACAATAGGCAGCACACGCATTTGTAAGCATTCTATAACTTTATCCTTCCGCAATCCTGAGGTAACCAAATCTTCGGAAGTCACGCGTGTTCTTATTTGAACAATACTCATAAAAATTGACACAATGAAAGAATTAAAAGTCGTAGTTTAACAAAAACAGCGCATTGTATTAAATGCCTAACTAATTAAACTTCTGCCATTAAAATAATTTTGATTGCTATCTTGGACCTAAGACCAAAATGCACGGTGAGGATAGAGACTGGGAATATCCCAGTCTCTAATTTCTTTGATATTATAGATTATTCTTCTGAGGGATCCTCTTCCTCTGAGGAATTGTTGAGTTCATCAAGGAAGTCTACTACACAGGTCAAAGCTATATTATGATCGTAGTTTTCGATGTCACTTTCCCTCGTATGTTGACGAATTATTTCTCCATAACCGTCGAAGTCCGTCCTGTCTAATACACTTGCGTGAATGCACCCTACTTTAAGAAATAGCTGGATTTGGCTCCAAGATGTCCCATGAGCAAATAAACGGCGGAACCAGTCATCGTCAGAAACCTTTTCGATAGTCTCAGAATATTCTTCCAATAAATCTCGTTCGGGAACACTTTTCAATCTCTCTAACATACGCGTTTGCAAATCAGAGACCACTGCTGTGGTTTGATGCCAAAGCCCATTTCTCTTAAAATCTCTAAGGAGCTCATACTCTTCTCGTTTCATAACTTGAGCTAGCAACCAAGTCCGAATACCAAATACTGTGCATTCGTCATCAACAAATCCTAAAGGAGCTGTCCAATACTCTTCTGGAAGCATACCCTTAGCCTTAGGAAACTCAGGTTTCCCTAGTAATATAAACCATCTTGTAAAGTAAATTGGGCAATGCCCCATTAAGAAATCGTCAAATAATGGTCTAGGTTTTTCCTCAGCCCCCTTTCTGAGTTTATCAAGGCCAAAACTCTCTGCCTTTATCTTAGCGCTACCTTTCAGCTGTGTCGAAAATCCAGAAGTTACCCACCTGACAACTTTGCGCAACTCTTGTATCGTCACTCCCTTCTTAACAATAAAGTTGTACATAACATCACCGTACCAATAGCGGACTGCTGTTAAAAATGACTCAGGAATAGGAGTTTTGACTTTAGGAAACATAAAAAAAATAGCGAAGCATCCTAGAACACCTGCTAATAAAATTCCTCCTACGGCAGCTGCTATAAACACAGTAGGGACTCCTCCCCCTCCCAAAGCAACGAGAGCGGTGACTATCACAGCCATCAAAACAAGCACAACACTCGCTATGGCAAGCGCAAGCCCTGGTAACTTGTTAATGATTCTAGTTTTGAGATTTGTCCTCTCAACCTGAGGATCAGTAGTATTAACAGTGGGAATTGACATAGATGTCATAGAAAACCTTCATAAGAGAAAAACTGAAACAAGCATTCTATCAAAAATAACAGACGAATTAAATGCTTAACCAAATAAATTTCTTATGTTTAAAATTTCCATCTCATGATAGTGCCTGAAAGATCTTTGTTGGAAAAAAATGTACTTAGGAAGTCTAACAAAACAACCCTGCATTACACGCTAGAGCTTTTCGATGACTGTAAAGAAGAGTATCTTCTTCATTTGCATAATGATAGATATCTCTTCTGTAATCGTTGAGATCACATCCCTCCAACACGCCAATATCGGCAATACCTACTTTCTTAAACTGTTCCAATTGTACTCTGTTCACCCCATGAACGAATAAACGGCGAAACCAATCTGTATCTTTTATATTTTCAGCAAGGTTGCCATTCTTTTCGAAAAGAGAACATTTGGGAATGTTGTCTAATACTTGTAACATACGCTTTTGAAGATCCGCGATCTTGTCTGTAGTTTGATCCCAACTCCCAATACGCATAGAATGATCAAGAAACTGGTGTTCTTCTTCTGTTATAACTTGAGCTAGTAACCACGTTCGGGTATCGAGCATTGTACGTTTGTCTTCGGCAAATCCTAAAGGGGCTGTCCAGTAATCTAGAGGTGTCATATTCTTAGATTTTGCGAGATCTATTTCCCCGGAATTAATGAGGCTCTTTATAAAATATGCTGGGCAGTTTATGACTAAAAAATCGTCAAAGTCAAATAGCGCTTTCTTAGCTGTCTTTGTCAGTTTTTGGATACCGAACATTTCAGCCTTAGTCATAACGCTTTTTGTTAACTCTTCTGTGAATCCTGATCTTAGCCACTTGAGTACCGCGCGTAATTCTTGAACTGTCACCCCTTGTTGAACAACAAATTTATAGATAACACTTCCGTAAGTATGTTTTATTCCTTTTAAGAATGGCTCTGGGATGGGAGATACCGCTTCGGGAAGAGAGAAAACAGCGAGGCATATCGCCATAAGAATTCCTACTGTAGCGGCTGCAATAACCGCGGGATGAGTAGCTCCACAAGAGACAACCGCAATAACTATCATGGAAATAATAGCAAGAATAGCACCTGCTATAATAAGCGTGTGCTCTTGCACACTTTGAATAATTTTATCTTTCACAGACCTCTGTTCAACCGGAGGATCTATAATGTTGACATTAGATACGGGAACAGCCGTCATTGGTAACCTTCACAATAGAAAAACTAAAGTGAACACTTTATCAAAAACTACAGATTGCATTAAATATTTAACGAGTTAATTCTATATTTATTAGAAATCTATTTTATGTACAAAAGAGACTGATTTTTTTTAAAGATGGAACGACTCTTAGGTCTAATCATCAAATAGGTCTGATACACATGTGAGAGCTATACTATGATCATAGCTCTCTTCATCTTCTTCGTCTAAATAAGGGTAGACTTCTTCAATATAAACATCGAAGCTTTGGCCTTCCAAGACTCCCATGGAAACAATATCCACTTTTTGAAATAGTTGGACTTGCTTCCAGCTTATCTTATGCGACAGGAAACGATAAAACCACCCGCTATCTTTAATATTTTCAGAAGGGTCACCATTTTGCTCGAATAGGTCTGTATCATTTACTTTTTGTAACATTTTCAACATGCGACGTTGGATAGTGAGTACCAACTCACCTGCTTGTTCCCAGGTACCATTTCTCATAAATCTTCTTAGTTGTAGGTACTCGTCTTTTGTTACAACCTTAGCAAACATCCAACTTCTAGTATCAAAAACTGTATAAGCGCTTTCAGAAAACCCTAGAGAAGCTGTCCAGTAATCTACGGGAGTCATATCTCTTTCTGCGGGAACTCTCGGATCTCCCAACTCTATAAATCGTTGTACGAAATAAAAAGGGCAAATCCTGATTAAGAAGTCTTCGAAGGGGTACAGAGGCCTTTGCTGATCGACTACATTTTTTATTTTCTCTAAACCATAATGTTCTAATTTCGCCCTTGCACTTTCTTTCAGCTCTGAGGTGTATTGAGAAGCACACCATGCCATTACTGAGCGTAGCTCTTGAATTGTTAATTTTTCTAAAACAATAAATGTATAGATAACCTCGCCATATTCCCCTTTAATTTCTTCTAGGAATAATTCTGGAATGGGAGATTTTTCGCGACTAGCCAAGGAAGATAAGGCAAAATAGCCTAGAACTCCTGCTATGGCGATTCCTGCTACGGCAACTAGAATAACCGCGGGATGTGTGCCTCCACACGCCACGGCTATAACAATAGCAATAGAAATAAGAGTCAAAGCAACACTAGCTATAGCAGCTGCGTACTCACGCAAGCTATTAATGACTATTCGCCAATATTGCTGTTCAACCGCAACATCCACAGGGGTGTTGTTAGAAACCGAGGCAACGGTCATGATTAACCCTCATCAAGTTAGGGTGTTTCAGCTATTTTACAGAGGAAATGACACTAAGGGCCAACGGCCCTGATGATTCATTTTTACGAGAAACAGCTCTGATTATTGATCACGAACATACTCTCTTATAGTTTTGAATACTTTTTCATGATTGTAAGAGCTTTCATCATCTTCATTGAGACAAGGATAGACATCTAGTTTAAATTCGGAGAGATCTCTAGCCTCCATTAAACTAAGGGTAAAAATCCCCACCTTCTTAAATAGTTGGATTTGCTCCCATCTTACTCCGTGTTCGAATAAACCGCGAAGCCAATCATCTTCACGAATTTTCCTAGCAGGATCACCATTTTCTATTAGGAGATCTTTGGGATGATCTTCTTCTATTTTGTTTAATAACTTTATCATGCGCGATCGGATACAGTCACCATAACCTTTTACTCCGGCGCCTGCATACCAAACTCCCTGTTCCCAACACTCTCCGAACAGCTTATATTCTTCTTTTAATATAACTTGGGCAAATAGCCACGTCTGACAATTAAAAACTGTAGGTCCTTCTTCGGCCATCCCTAGAGGGGCTGTCCAATATTCTTCTGGAGGCATTTCATTTTCTATAGGAATCCACCTATCTCCCTGCTCTATAAATCGTTTGAGAAAGTATGCTGGGCAATGTTTTAATAAGAGGTCTTCTAGAGGAAGTAAAGGTTCCCTTTCTTTCTGTTCTTTTTTGAGTTTCTTGATCCCAAAACTCTTTACTTTTTGTTGTGCACTTCCTGAAATCTCCTCTGTGCATCCAGAATTTATCCAATTTATTATCGAGCGTAGCTCTTGAATTGTTATCCCTTTTCGCAAAATAAGTTTATGGACAACCTCGCCATATTCCTTTTGAATTACTTCTAAGAGCGCCTCGGGAATGGGAGATTTTCCCTTGAGAGGGATTGAAAAGATAGCGAAGTATCCTAGAACTCCAGCTATTAATATTCCTGTTATAGCAACTATTACGATTGCGGGATGTACCACGCCACAGGCTATAATTATAGCAATCACAACAGAAATAATGGTCAGAACAGTTCCCGCTATAGCTAGCGCGGAGCGATGCAATACAACATGATTATGCAATTGTTGTTTTTCAACAACAAAGTTAGTTGTATTATTAGAAGTTTTCGAACAAATCATTACTAATTTTAATTAATCCAGTAAAATCAAAGACTACATTTTAGCAAAAAACGAATAGCGCGTTAATTAATTTTAAAGATTTTAAGAATCTTTTAACAAAAAGAATAAAACCTGAGCAGGTTTTAAAAAGATAATTATAGAATCAGAAAAAAAGAGTGAATACTCTAAACTTTGTAATAATAGAAACTTAAGAGAATTATCAAGGAAATATGAGAATAAAAGAGCCGGGATTTTATATTTTTCATATTCCGGCTATGTTTTGCTGAATATAAAAATTACATTACTCATAGTAACAGCTCAATAGCCCGGATTGGTTTATTCTTCTGAAAGACTTAGTCTTTCAGAAGTTCAACTACTAAACATAGAAAAATTCTTCCCAGGTGGCTAATCCTCTATCATGATCGTAGTATTCTACTTTGTTTTCTTGAGTAGCAGGAGCGACAAACCTTGAATAACCTGAGAGATCCTGACCTTCTAATAAACTCGGGCCAAGAATACTTACCTTTTTAAAGATTTGAAGTTGAGGAAAATTCACACCGTGAGCAATTAAACGGGAGAACCACCCTGTGTCTTTGCAAATTTTCTCTCTTAGGTCTCCATTTTCAGAAAATACCTCGCCTGCACTTACTAATGCCAACCTGCTTAACATACGCTTTCTGATTCCTGAGAGCAGCTCTTCTACTTTCTCTTGTGTGTCTTCTTTCACTGACAGGCAAAGATCCTTATACTCGTCTTCACTCACTACTTGAGCTAGCAACCAAGTTCTCCCATCAAAAGCTGTATGTGGATCCGTTGTAAAGTTTAAAGGTCTTGTCCAATATGCTTCTGGGGACATCTTCTTCTCGTAAGGATACTTTAGATTCCCTCTCTCCACAAATCCCTTTATAAAATATGCTGGGCAATTTTGTATTAAAACATCATCTAAATCAGGTATGGGCAGACCTAGACTTCCTTTCTTAATTTTTTCCTTACCGAAACTCTCAACTTTTACCTGAGCACTATCAGACAAGGTTGAAGTATAATTTGATTGTATCCAATTAAGGACAGAACGTAGCTCTTGAAT
Organism: Chlamydia sp. BM-2023; assembly: GCF_964023145.1. Taxonomy (NCBI): domain Bacteria; kingdom Pseudomonadati; phylum Chlamydiota; class Chlamydiia; order Chlamydiales; family Chlamydiaceae; genus Chlamydia; species Chlamydia vaughanii. The sequence goes on from NZ_CAXIED010000001.1 coordinate 112,818, forward strand.
TGTTACTTGCTTTCGAACAATGAAAGTATGGATAACCCGAGGATATTCTTTTTTGATAACCTTTAAGAAGCCTTCGTGAATAGGGGTTTTTATACACCTACCTAGAGCTATGCTTCCCACAACTCCAGCAATAATCATTCCGACTACTGAGGCAAGTATAATTGCAGGATGTAGAGCGCCAAAAGCGACGGCAAGAGCAGTAAGGACAGAAACAATAGCAAGAACAACGCTAACTATAGCTAACGCATGTGTTCGCAGATTATCCACGGCACGCTGCGCTAGTGAATTTTGAGCAGCAGCATTGTTTGTGGGCACGGGACTAAGAGCCATAAAAAAACCTTTGTAAACAAGAAAATAATGAAACGAATTTATCTGAGTTAAGAAGCGCTTAACTCGCTAAGTTTCCGTGTATTATGAAATTTTTCGCAATGAAAAAATAGCAAGAGATCTTCTAAAGATGTTTTCTTGTGTTTAACTTAGGAATAAGACCTTAGGAACATACTCAAGATAAGTTATTTTCCTAAGAATTTTTTATGTTACTATTTTGAATAACGTTCTGAGTTGCAAGTTAGAGATAATCTTTCCAAGTAAGTAGAGCTATTTTTGGGTCATAATTTTCATCATTTTCGTGAATATGTGGGTATAATGCGCTCACCCTCCTGTCTAAGGGCTCTTCTTCTTGAACTTCAATAAAGCCGGGAACAAATATCCCTACTTCGTTAAATAGCTGCAGCTGATCCCAACTAACTCCGTGATAACATAAACGTAAGAACCAATCTTTGTTTCGAATACGTTCCTGAACTTCCTCAGTTTCTTGAAAAGGACACTGGGATTCTACATTAAGGAATAACCCTTGCATACGTGCTTGTATTTTTGTGATTATGTCCTGAGCCTCTTCCCAGGTATCCGTGATCATATGCTGAAGAAGTTGATCATACTCTATTTCGGTAACAACTCTAGCAAATAGCCATGTTCGCACTTCAAAAACTGTATAAGGATCTTCTTCTGTAAATCCTAGAGGGCTTGACCAATATATCTCTGGGGGTAATTTTCCATCTGCGACTACTTGGGGATCTCCGAGCATAATCAACTTCTTTATAAAGTATGCTGGGCAATATTTTACTAAAAGATCATCTAGGGCTATCAATTCAAAACCCTTACAACCCTGTTGCAACCTATTAAGGCCAAAATTGTTTATCTTTTGTCCTACGTCTTTAGGAACTTCTTGAAAATCTTTAGAGAGCACCCAGTCAAGGACTTTTCTTAGTTCTTGAATTGTTAACCGCTGCTCAAGGCAAATATCGGTAATAACCCTGGGGTAGTATTTCCGCATTATAAATACTAAGCTTGTAGGAATATGCGGCCTTTCGCAAAGCTTTGCGAAACTACGCACGGCCATTGCTAATAAAACTCCTGGAAGCACCAAGGCAAGAATGAATACTGCTGCTGCTAATGCTGCGGGATGAAATACCCCACAAGCAACAGCAGTGATAATAGCAATAGCAAGCAGGGAAAAAACCACTAGGGAAAGTTTTAAAGCATGTTCACGCAGGCCTCTTATTACATAGTGATCTGAGTGATGTTGAGTTACCAAGGAAGTATTAGACGAAGGATGGATCATAATTTACATATTAATCTGAGAAGATCATAGGTATAGAGATTCATTTTACAGGGAAAACACAATATACAGACGCTTAACAGCTTAAACTAAGACGGCTAAGAAAGCAAACATGATACCACAGAGTTTTTACGACAGTATTATTTGTGTATTAATCTTCTAGAGTCATCAGCGCTAGTTGAGGATCGTATTTCCGTTGTCCTTCAGAAAGGCAAAGATATGAGGAAGCTATCTTCTGGGGGAATAGTTTTCTTTTTTCTATAAAGCTGGGACATTCCACTTTAACATTTTGGAACAATTGAATTTGCTTCCAGTTCACCTTATGGCGACACAAACGTAATAACCAATCCCCTTTTCGAATATTTGCTTCTACCTTTTCACTTGTTTGAAATAGATGTTTGCTTTCTATCAATGCAAGAGCAGCTAGCATACGATCGTGCAAGAGGTCTACGGTTTCTATATTTTCTTCCCAGGTATTGTTCTGCGCGCTCTTAAAAAGAGTGAGGTATTCCTTTTCGGAAGCTGTATTAGCAAATAACCATGTGCCTACATCAAAAACGCTGCGTTGATCTTCATCGAATCCCAAGGGACTTGTCCAGTATACTTCTGGAGACATACCTTTCTCTTTAGGAATATGAGTGTCTCCTAGGGTTATAAATTTATGTACAAAGTATGCAGGGCAATTTTGTAATAAGAGATCTTCTAAATCAGGAATTTTTTTACCCTGACACCCCTCTTGCAATCTCTTAATACCAAAGGTCTCTACTTTACGTTGACACTCCCTAGAGGGATAGGTAAAGACTCCACTAGCTATCCCGGAAATTACTGCGCGCAGCTCTTGAATTTCAAGGTTCTTCTCTATGCAGATACTAACAATAACTCTAGGATAATATTTTTCAATTAGCAGAAGAAATTTTTCAGGAAGAACACGTCGATCATCATGTCTTACCTGAGTACGTAATATCACGGTGAGAAGTACACCTAAAAGAACTAGTGACACTACTGCACTTGCGATAATTGCGGGATATACTATCCCGCAAAAAAGTAGCGTAAACAGTGCGCTAGAAATTGCAGCAAGTATAACACATGCCACAAGCATAACCCGCCTGCATAATACATTTTCTACACAAAAGGCTGCGCTGCTTTTCTGAGCAGCGAAAGCAGGCATAACGTTTGTCAAAAACGGCGGAGTCACACTTTAACCAAGGAAAATTAAGAACTTAAGGAAAAATATTGTACTCTAAAAGCCAACTTTTACAACTTAAATCATTAAAAGCATTTACAACTATGGGCTCTAGGTTCTTTGTAAATAAGAGCTCCCTCGTTATTTTTTCGAGGTGGTTTTCTCTTTTTTACACCTCTTCCCATGTACTTAGCGCTATTGTAGGATTATAACTACTACTGCTCTCGTCCATCTCGTTATAGATATTTGCTATAAAACCTAAGCCTTTCCCATCTATTAGGTTCATCTTTTCTACGCCAATTGTCTTCATCAGCTGCAATTGTTCATAATTTGCCCCATGCTTATAAAAACGTAAGAACCAATCATCATTTTCGATACGCTGTCGTGTTTTTACTTTTGGATACATGAAAAGTTCTACTTTTGTTTCCTTTAGACGACTTTTCATCCGATCTTTAATGTCTTTAACTATATTTTCAGCACCTTTCCAATTGTTATTTTTATAATAAATACCTAACTGGTAATGATCCGCAGAAGTAACCTCTTGAGCAAACAGCCATGTCCATGTATCAAACAGCGTAAAATTATCTTCTTTGAATCCTAGAGAAGCTGTCCAATATGCTTCTGGAGTCATATTTGCAGCTTTGGGAAGTTCTTCAGAACCTAGTTTGATAAACTGTTTAATGAAGTATATGGGGCAATTTTTCAGTAATAGAGAGTCTACTGCAGGCAATCTAACTCCTAAACAATCTTTTTTTAAGTTCATGATTCCGAAATCGTTGACTTTTTTTTGCACGCTTGCGGAAGTCAAGGAAAAATCCCAAAAAGTTGTACATGCCATCACCTCTCGTAATTCTTGAATTGTTACACATTGTGAAACACAAAACTTATGAATAACTTCGGGATAGTTTTCTTTTAATACGTTCAAGAATCCTTCAGGCATGTGTGGTTTAACCAAGACTGGGACTGGTTTTAAGTATCGGAAAATAGCAAGGATAAACAGTACTCCTACCAAAACAGAAGAGATAGTCAGAGGTATGATTACTTCTATCTGCCCTATCCCACATAGCAATAAGGAGGCACATACTAAAGCAAAAATTAAAAAAACCACACTTGCAATAACAAGAGCGTGTTTTTGTAGTTTACTAACTATCCTTTGAGCACCATTGGAAACACTAGAGTTTTGATTAGGCTTCGCTACAGATGCGGGGGGGGGGGGGTTGTCATGTGTTACCTTAATTCGTTTGAATTATAAAAATGAGTAACTATGCTAATAAAAAACTATATTAATAATAAACGCCTAACACCCTAAGCATCTGAATGCTATGTTAACATTTTCTTAATTTCTCCTTAGTAAAACGTCCTTAACCTTAGAGCAAAACTGCTATTGTATTTGCGGAGTATGTCTCGACAATTTTTAGGGGTTTCTACTGTGTTAGTGATAGTTTGATATGTTGACAACTAGCTAGAGGGAATTTTCCCCTGTAAGAAATTGCGGAATATCCTTTGGAGGGGGAAGCTCTGCAAAAGCTTCGCGAATATAGTTTCTCAGGGCTATTACAGCCATGAATCCAGAAATTACGCTAAGCAAAACAGATAATATAATTACTGCGGGATGTACTAATCCGCAAACGACAAGAATAATCAGGGTAATAGCGAGGATAATGAAAAATACACTACCTATAGCCAAGGCATGTTTACATAATTTACTAACTAGGAGAGGGATAGTTTGGATAGAAGGATTCTTAGGTGCGGGGGTGATTGAAATCATAATGCCTGCTTTAATTAAGATAATGACATCAGTTTCTCACCATAAAAACATAAAGTCCGCGGCTAAACAATATCTATATCTCAACCACCTGAGAAGCCTAAAAACACTTGGAGAGTTCTTAAAAACCTGAGGATCCCCAGAGGCATCCTCTAATAGGTTCCAAATTTAAGATTGTGAATTCTTTATTCTTTTTTTCCTGACTTTCTATCTAAGCGATAAACAGGAAATTGTAAAGCTCCTGGCATCCCCTCTATTGGGATAGATTTTACAGCAGCTTTGGGATTTTGCAAACGCCTGGAGAACCATTTGGCAGTTTCGTAATCACTATCGAAAGCTGCTCCACGCCCTATTTGCTCTAAACATGCTCTCATCCACTCTGCAAGTGTAACTAGAGCCACATGGCTATCATATGTCTCTGCTTTTTCCTCACAGATACAATCGTAAACGCTTACCACGGTATGTGCTAACCTCCTTCGGAAATCACCCATTCTCAAAATAAAACTAGAGAATATAACGGGCGTTGTTCTGAACAAGAGGAGTTGCTGCCAATTGAATCCGTGTTTACACAGACATAGCAGCCAGGGGTCTGATAGAATAGATTCTCTTACAACAGACTTCTCCTGAGAAAGCTGGTCAAGACCTAAGGTATCTAATTTCAATAGCACACGATCTTGTATATCACTAACTAAAGCTTTAGCCTCTTCCCAGGTATGATTTTTAGCGTGCTCCACTAATGTATCGTATTCATCGGCTGTAGCAACTTGAGCAAACAACCAAGTAGTGGGGCTGAAAACTGTATGTGGATAATCGGTTAGGCCTAAAGGGCTTGTCCAATACATCTCTGGAGGCATATTTTCCGCTTCGGGGAAAGCGCTGTCTCCCAACTGAATCAACCGCTTTATAAAAACAAGAGGACAATTCGCAAGAGCAAGACTTTCCATCAAGGGAATTTCATAATCTTTACATTCTCTTTTTACAACTTCAATACCACCTTTTCCGAGCTTTCGCATAAGATCCTCGGTAAACATCTCATCATCATTTAAGTTTAGTCCTGTCGTTAAGGAACACAATTCTTGGAATGTTAGCTTATGAGAAATACATAGGTTAAAAATAATCTGAGGGTAAGTCCGATATATGAGGTTTAGAAACTCATTAGGAAGAGGAAGCTTTGGTTGTAAATAGTTTCGCAAAGCGAAGTACAGTAATACCCCCGCAATTATAGAAGCAAGAATTGCCCCCAATACAGCTAGAGGAGGAAGTAAAGAGTAGGCAATGGCGGTGGTTATTGAAAGAGCAAGAATAGTAAGTAATACTCCGGTAATAGCTAATGCGTGTCTGCGTAGCCCTGCAGCTATTAAACTACATGGCGAGCTGTTATTTTGAATTACTGGAGCGGCGGAAGTTGTTGAGGTTGGATTCATAATTCACACCCTAACTGAAATATATCTGGATCAACGTAATAAGAGAAGTTTGTATGAAAAATAGAGGGTTTTTTTGTTTTAACCGACTTATGCTAATCTCTTAACCTGTTAAAGTCTAGAAAATTAGAGATTGTAAAAGATGCAAATATTGAAGTAATTCCGCGAACTAATTTTACCAATATTTGCGAATTGAAACTATATGCTTAATAGCCAATAACCCTATGTGTTATCAGCGTGGGCATGCTTTATCAGGATTTTCTTATTATTTTTGAGGTTGGGTTAGCGAACATCTCTTGGACAAACTTTCATTGCAGGTTTACTTTAAACTTTCCCTGCTCATGAAGCTTTTTGTATTTTATTTCCCCGGCGTCCTGATTGTGTATCGATAGCGTAACAATGGGTTGTTATGCTTCCGTCTCCTGAACGTGGAAGCACTTCTAGGTGTTTATTTTTAATACGTTGATTTAGCACTGCTATTGTCATTTCGTGAGCGTCTTGATCGCTTTGCTCTCGTTGCCAAATAGTCCCTGCCATCCATTCTCCCCATGCTATGAGGGCTATATCCGTATCATAGTTGGGTGATTCCTCATCAAGATAGGGGTAAATAACAGCGATGCTTCTCACAAGATTCATTCCGAGTTGTCCTGAAACCTCCCAATCATACATTAATTTCGCATTGGTAAATGACATCTCTTTTAGCATTTTCACTTGTTCCCAACTCATGCCATGCTGACATAAGTATAATAAGGGATACTTCAAGTTTATAGCCTCTCGCATACGCTTCTTCTTAATTGAGGGGTCCATAAGGGGATCTTCTAACTTATTTAGCATTTTACCCTCTACGGCACTGACAATATCAGCAACTTGATCCCAAGTTTCATTCCTTGCGTGATAGCGAAGCTGAGCATATTCTTCTTCTGTGATTACTTGACCAAACATCCAACTAAATGTATCAAATGCTGTATTAGGAATTGCGTTATTCAAAGCTAGGGAACCTGTCCAATATACTTCGGGAAGCATACCTTCTGCTTGAGGAACATCTTTAGGACCAAGATCTATAAACTTCTTCAGGAAGTAAAAAGGACAGCTTACCGTTAGGATTGTCTCTAGTGTTGATCTAGCGACTTCTCTTTGTACTTCTTCTTCATGCACAAATCCATTTTCGAACCGTGAGATACCAAAAGCCTCTAGTTTACCTTTAACCTTGGGAGGTAATGAAGAAAAGTCACCCTCTTGTAGACCTTGTAAAATAGCTTTTAGCTCTTGAATCGTTAAATGCTGTTCCTTACAAATACTACGAACAACCTCTGGGAATTGCCAAGAGTTTATGATTTCAACGATGTATTCAGGAATAGCCTGGTTGGGAAAAACAACTTCTTCTATCTGGGGACTCTTCGGCATCCGAAAACTACGTATTGCTGATGCAATCATAGCTCGAGCAATGCATAGGGAGATAACAATCCCCGCTACTACAGCAAGATGAATAAATCCGCATGCCAACAAGGTAATACAAACGCCTGCAAAAAGCGTAAAAATAACTCCCCCCACTATCAAAGCGAGCCTATGCGCTGCTTTCTTCTGGCTTAACGGGCAAGCCTCTGTCTGCTTCACTTGAGAATTTAATGTATTTTGTGTTGTTACAACCATAGGATTCATAACTTAGATTTAATGATTTAAAAAGAAATTAAAAATAACAAACTATAATTCTAACACGAATTATCTATTTTTAATATTAACCAATAAAAAATTCTCTTTGTTAAGATTTCTTACAAACAATAACTAAATTGGTTTTTATTAAAGTTTAAAAAAAGAGTCACGGGGATGGGTTGTGTGCTACTAGAATCGCAATGCATCACGACGATATACGCTAGTAGCAACACAACGGTAGGAGAAGGCGTCTCGAGCGATTAAAGAAATAACTTGATATCGCAACTTCTAAAAGTTAATTTTTAACTGTTAAAACTAAACCAGTATTTCTGCTTAATTTAGATAGCGTATTGAGCTGTAATTGTAGATTGCTCATATCTTTTGAGCTTTTAAATGCTGCTTGTAGCTCTTCAGTAGTCACTAAAGCTATGCAAGAATCAAAGTCTGTTCCTTCAACAACAACATGGGAAACTGAATTAAATAGCAGATCTGCTCGCATCCCCTTTTCTATACAATCTAACAATACCCCTAACATAGGAAGAGGGGCCTGTTTTAACAGTTTGACTTGATCCCAGTTTATTCCATGGTGGCATAGCAGCATGATAGTCCCCCCGGATCGAGCCAAGCCAATACTCAAATCGATCTTCTTTTGAGGCAACGCTGTGATATCTTCCTGATCTAAACTGGCAATCATGCGAGATTGTATATTTTTGAGCAGATGTTCTACTTTTTGCCACAGCCCCTTCTCTAGATTTTTGAGGAGCTTTGTGAATTCTTGATGTTTTATAGTTCTTGCGAAAAAGCCTATACAGGGGTGTAAAACAGTCGTGCTCCGACTAGACATTCCCCCTAAACAAGAAAACCAATAAAGTTGCGGAGAGAGCCCCCTTTTTACACTATCTGGAGAACCTAACTCTACAAATTTGCTCATGAAATATAGAGGGCAATTCGTCACCAGGGTGTGTTCTAACTGCTGATTTAAATACCCTGAGCTACAATCTATACCTTCAAATCCTAATTGCAATTTCTTAATTCCGAATCTTTCTACCTTTTGCCTACACTCTGAGCTAAGAGCATCAAAGTTTTTGGTGGATAGCGCTGTTAAAATAGATCGTAGTTCTTGAAGAGTTACCTTCTCAACAATGCAAAGATCATAAAGAACTTCTGGGAAGACATTTTTTAACTTATTTAAAAAGCCCATAGGTAAGGATTGGTCTATTTTATAAGTAATCTCACTTAGAAAAAGAGCGGTCATTACTATAGCTAGCACTACGGATAACGCTAAAGCGGCGATAATCGCAGGGTGTGTTATCCCACAAGCAACTACGATAATTAAGGCAAGTGCAATAACTGCAAGTACTGCTGTGGTTATCTTTAGAGCGTTTTTTTGAAAACAACTGATTTTTGCAATGTCACGATTATCTTTTTGGATTACCTGAGAAGGCATTCCTAATGCGGGGGTTGAGTTCATAAGTTTTCCTTAATACTTGAAATTACACAGAGACTATAGCTTACCAAACATATGGAGTTTTGTTTCTCTATGAGCGTTAATTTAGGATACACCTAACCATCTCAAACATATCCTGAGCTGGTTGAGAAGCTGTATTTTCTGAGATAATGTTAGCGTTGAACTCACAGGTTATTCTAAACATTGAAAACTCACTGGCATACATCACTATAGGAACGCAATTGCTTTTTTGTTCCGTCATTCAAAATCCAATAGAGCGGTATCGTTGCGGATCTCATGAGATTCGCCATTTTCTTTCGGCTTTCTTCTATTAAAAAGGCTTCATTGAACCACTCAAAGATACTGGATAAAAGAAGATCCGAATCAAATTCTGGACTACTTTTATCTAGGTATTGAGCATATGTATGCAAAACGGCTCCTAGGTACAAATCGCGACATTCAAAATCAACTATTTGAACGAGCTCCGCAGGATTTAGGTGCCTTAACAATTGAAGTTGATCCCAGTTAATTCCGTGATGGAATACACACAAAATCTTATCACAATTTCTATCAATTAGATTACGACGCACCCTATCCTTATGACTAGGAAAGCAGCCGAAATCATCAATCTGATTTAACTCTGCAAGCATGCGTTGTTTAATACTATCAAGTAGGGGGCTTTGCTTCGACCACGTCTTATTTTGATAATCAGCTTGGATGAGACCCCATTCTCTTTTTGTTATGACTTTAGCGAGAAGATAACATTCTAGACTAAAGATAGTCTGGCCGGGTCCTTGCAATCCTAAAGGAGCGAACCAATAAATCTCTGGTGGCATTCCAGGTTCTACACAATCTGGAGAACCTAGCTCTACGAACCTCTTCATAAAACACATGATGCAGCCTGATATCATGCTATTCTCTAAAAATTGAGGTAGGTTTCTAAGATCTTCCTTAGAAAATCCCTTTTGCAATCTTTGAATTCCGAATTTCTCTATTTTTTTCCTACATTCTGTACTAAGAAGATCAAAATTATTTGTAGACAGTGCATCCACAACATCTTGAAGTTCTTGCAGAGAGATTGGATGATCAAAACAAAACTGAAAAAAATCTTTGGGAAATTTATTTTTAATTACATTCAGGAAAGTTAATGGCAGAGCTTTCCCAGGAGCGACTGTAGGCTTCTTATAACTACGAATAGCTAGGGAAATTAAAGCTACGGCGAGAACTAAGGATAGCAATAGAGTTATTATAACAGCGGGGTGAGCCATTCCACAGGCAACAACAGCAATTAATATAAGGGAAATTAGAGAAAAGACAGCTGCCGAGATAGCTAAGGCATGCTTTCGTAAATTTGTAACAGCGGAACGACTTTCAACCGGAACTGGTTGAGAAACACTTTCTGTTGATATCGGCAACATCTTCATAAATTATCCTTCCATGTTTAAAGCTACTGGCGGGTGTTATCTAATGTAGAAGCGTTAGCGGGCTCTATCGTTCTTTCTCCTGTGGAGTAGTCTATATGGTACTTACGCTTTGTAGCGTCCCCCATGATAAATACTATCTCATCTCTATCTCCTAAAAAGTGCATCAGGCAATCCTGAAAAGTAGTGAAGAGAATATTACGATTAAAAGCTTTGCTATTTTCATCCAGAAATGGGGCTGCTGAAAGGAAAAGAGCTCCGAAGTATAATTTGTCTACTTCATACCGACTCACCTGAGATATATCTGAGATATTTAGCAACTTTAGCAATTGCAGCTGCTCCCAATTAATTCCGTGAAGCAGTAAATGTAGAACCTTCCTTGAGGTTCCCTGTATGTCGTTGCGTATTTCAGCCATGCCTCTTATAGGCTCTCGAGAAACATCTTTTCGATCTAACTCCTCGAGCATACGCCGCTCAATATCTTCAAATAAGCTATCCCCTTGGGCCCACTGTTTATTTTGAATATTCGCTTTGAGTTGATCAAATTCTTCTCTTGTTACTACTTTTGCAAAAAGCAGATGTCCTACATAAAAAATGGAGGGAGAAGGCCCTGCAAGAGCTAAAGGAGCAAACCAATAAAGCTCCGGAGCCATATTAGGTTCTATACAATCTGGGGAGCCTAGCTCTACAAACTTCTTCATAAAATAAAAAGCGCATCGCCCTAGAATCATGTTCTCTAAAATCTTGGGGAGCTCTTTAAGATCAACCTCAGAAAGCCCCATTTGGAGCTTGTTAATTCCGAACTTCTTTACCTTTCTCTTACATCGTGGAGTAAGACCCTCAAAATTATTTTCAGACAGTGCTTTTGCAACATCCTGTAGTTCTTGAAAAGTGACTTTCTGAGATGAACAAAACTGATAAAGAACTGGCGAGCAATCCTTTTTAATTACATCTAGCAAGCTTTGAGGCAGAGGTTTGCGAGCAGCATCAGGCTCTCTATAACGACGAATAGCAAAGGCAATTGTAGCCAAAGCAAAAACTAGAGAAAACACCATAGCGGCTACGATTCCAGGAGAGGTTATCCCAAAAGCAGCTACAGTAATTAACGCAACAGAAATAACAGAAAAGACAGCTGCCGCTATAGCTAGGGCATGCTTACGGATAATTGCCATCTTTTTGGATGGTGAGGTCTCCTGAAGAGGATGCGCACCTGCATTTTCAGGGGAAGAGCTAACTGGATTATGGCTCATAAACCACACTTTTTATTTTAACAACAAATTGTCATCCAAGCATTTTACCACAAAAACACATTTTAATAATACGCTTAACCCTGTGAGGATCAGCCGTTAAGAATTTTTACAGTTGGGGAATTACAAGATACAAATACGCACAGAAGTACTCGGAGAAAACTGAAAACAGCCTTCTCCTACTTTTCCGAGTTTTGATATGCATAAGAAGAGTTTAGAACACGCCTACATAAGCTTAACTGTTCTTTCTCCCGTCTGCAGATTTACTTCATATGTGGGTGTTGGCAAGGCCGTGGGGCCTTCTAAAGGCAGAGGATTTAAGATGGTCCCACGCCTACTGGCTTGCGCTAAGGCATGTAAACACACCTCATGAGCTCCGGACATCCCACTGTCATACAAATTACGAGATAGGGATTGTAATTTTGTCCACGTCATTAATGCAATGTCGGGATCATAGTTAGCCTCATAGCCTTCGTCAATATAAGGGCTGACCGCTTTCATTGTTCTTGCGAGGTTCCATCCGTATCGGCCTTTATATTCATTTTCCTGAAGAAAATTACAATTTCCAATACCCACTTCTTTTAAAAGAAGCAGCTGCTCCCAGCTCATCCCGTGTTGGGTTATACTTAACAACTTATATGGAAAACCGAGGGTCTGTCTTAACGCCCCTTTATTTACTAAAGAATCATCAATAGTTCCTAGCTTATCACGCATACGGCGCCCTACTTGCTCGACCGTATTTTGAACTTGATCCCAGGTATGGCCTCTTGCGTTATCGGTAAGCAGCTGATGCTCATTTTGAGTTACCACAGAAGCGTATAACCATCCACATGCATCGACTGCCAGCTCTTTCCCTAAAAGAGAGGCGCGCCCTGTCCAATACACTTCTGGGGTTAAGCCTTCAGCTTCAGGGATATCTCTAGAGCCAAGTTGTACAAATTTATTCAGGAAGAAAAGAGGGCAATGTTTCGTTAATACAGAATCGAGATTGGGAAGTTGTAAATTTTGACATCCTGCAATCAACCTTTCTTTTCCGAAGGCATCTACCTTACCTCTAACATCCGCAGGTAGAGAACTGAAATCTCCCGATCCCACCCCCTGTAGAACCTGTCGAAACTCCTGAATTTTAAGTCTCTGAGAAACGCATAAATCACGAATACATTTTGGGAAGGCCTGCTCGATAACATTTAAGACGTCTCCAGGAATGGGTGTCTGCGGAGAAGTTGGCGAGAGAGGCGCAGCGGGAATAATGCGCTCTGCAGCTTCTGGTCTCCCCTCAGGATCTAGCTCTATCCCCGGTCGTCTTCTACAACTGAGCAATACAGGCGCTAGCATAGCTCCCGATGCCACAATAGAAACAACTAATCCAGCGATAACGCCAGGATGAACTATCCCACAAGCAATCATAGCAACGCAGGCTATGGCAAGAATAGCCAACGCCACACCACCGATAACTAAAGCAAGCTTATGTGAAGATTTCATCCCTCTTGGAGGGGTGTTTCCAAGCTGATTCACTTGATTTGTGGAGCTTGGAATGGAGGGTTCCGGCCTCATAAAACGCACCGTATAAAGTTAAAACTGCAATAAGTCATTTTACTATATAAACATGTTTTATTACATCCGTAACCCAATAAAAATCAAAAGAATAAGATTTATTTACATCTAAGAAACTATTAAGATAAAACTAAAGAAATAATAAGAATTTATTAAAAGAAGCTCTGGGGAAACTACATGCGAGCAGGCATTTGTTTACGCTTTAAGCTAGGAACTTTTTCCAGAGTAAGTACTAACTCGCTTATTCCCCTTTTCGTCTATATCGTATTTAGGGAGGATTAGGGATCCACGACCGTATGGCGGGACGGGATTTAAAACCAGGGTATTTCTCTTAACGCGACCTTGATTTCTGTCTTTGATACGTTTGCAGAAGAGATCTAGGGTTGATTGATGCATGGGGGTACATAGTGTTTCATACCAAAGGATCCATTCTTCCCAAGTAACCAGGGCAATCTCTGGTTCATAATTTTCATTATCTTCATGAACATAGGGATAGATAGAAACCATAGTTCTCGATAGGTTAAGCTTCTCCATGCAGTATTCTGCTTCATTCAGGAATCCTACAGAGGGGCCACTAATACACTTAAACAGCTGGAGTTGCTTCCAAGTCACTCCGTGTTTGCATAGGTAGAGTAGCCAGGGTCGGCGAATTGATGCTCGCATTTGGGTACCCACGCGAAGCAGGAATTTATTTAACCCGCGATAAAACCGATTAGAACGTACACGTCTTCTTAAAGATAGGACGATATCATCTGCTTGATCCCAGGTATTATTCTGAGCGTGATAAAGAAGCTGGTTATATTCTTCTTCTGTAGCTACTCGAGCTAGAGTAAACACCAGGGGATCAAAAATGTTATTTAAGCAATCGCTCAATCCTAAAGGAGCTGTCCAATATACTTCTGGAGGCAATCCTGCAGCTTCTGGGAACTCTTTAGGGCCAAGCTCTATAAAAGTTTTTAGGAAGTAGAACGGGCAGTGTTTTAATAAGACGGCATCTAAGCTGGGGAGCTCAACATTTTCACATGCCTTTTGCAAACGTTGGAGACCAAATGCTTCTACTTTTTTCCGACATTGCTCTGTGGGGAAGCGAAATTCTCCTGAGGTAAGACCATCGACGACAACTCGCAATTCCTTAATTGTAAGTTGTTTCCGAGTACATATTTCAAAAATATCCTCGGGGTATTCTTCTTTTATGACACCTAGGAAACCTTGTGGTAGAAGGGGGCTCAAAGAACTACGAACCATCCGCAACAAGATGACTGCCACAACAACGAGGGATAACACTAATCCAGCGATTATCACAGGATAAGCAAACCCACAAGCAATTACAGAAGCAAATACGATGGAAAAACCGATACTTGCGATCATTTGTAAAACTAGAGAATACTGACGTAGATTACGTACGAGGCACTGCCTTACACCTTCATGGTGAACTTTTGTATGGGGAACGGCAGGTAAGACGGCACTCATAATTCACCTGAACTCACAGTTATAGATCCAAAACGCTAAAAACCAAGGGTTAGAAACTAAAAATCTGTTTCTAGATAAAGCACTCTAGATTAATTATTTAAATAATTAAATCCTAATAAAATAGTAAGTAGCGGGAACCAGTTCCCTCCCCTAAATCTAACAAATAGGCCCTTAGAAAAATCGGAGATATTCACTACCTGGAATATTTAAATTGTATTCTAGGATTATGCGACATCCCTTCCCAATTCGGGGTTTTTTGCTATATTTTCCCAAAGACTTTGTTATGCCGATGGCGTCGTACCATAATCTCCTAACTCTACGTATTTTTTTATGTTCTTCTTTCCAATCATCCCAGGTAAACAAGGCTATCCCAGGATCGTAATCTTCGTGATCTTCGTAGGTGTAAGAGAAAAAATGTAACAGGGGGTATGATAGCTCACAGAACCTTTGCACTTCATATAGGAAGCTCATTCGGGAAATACCTATTTCCCTACATAGCTGGATCTGGTCCCAGTTAACTCCGTGTCTACAGAGGCATATCAACCACGCAGGATGGCGGATTTTATTCTGTAGTTCGATTTGGCTTTGTAAAAGATTTTTAGAATCTATAGATTCTAAATAGGACAGCATACGCTTTTGCAAATCGCACACGAACGTGTATGTAAGATCCCAGGTATCATTCTGAGCATGTTGACAAAGAAGCTCGTATTCCTTTTCTGTGATAACTTCCGATAAAATCCATACACAGGGATCAAAAACGACGTTAGTTTCTTCTCCAGCCAGTCCTATACGAGCTGTCCAATACAGCCTTGGATCAAACCCTGATTCTTTACAAGCCTCTTTATTCCCAAGCTCTATAAATTTTTTAATAAAAGAAAAAGGACAGTGGTAATTTAAGAGATCATCTAAATTGGGGATATCTACCCCCTTACAAGCCTCTTTGAGTTTTTCAGCACCAAAACTTTCTATTTTTTTCCTACAACGCTCGGAACAAATAAATTCCCCGGAAGACAACCACGATAGTGTAGCTCGCAACTCATGAATGGTGAGTTTTTTCCTAACGACAAACTGATACACTTCTGGAGGGAAAGCTTCTTTGATAACATTTAGGAAGCCTTCAGGGATAGGACTTTTTATAGAAAGAGCCCAGGACGTTACTAACATTATTCCTAAGGCAACTACGGATAGAGCTAGGGAAATAATTATCGCGATATTCACGATACCACATGCTAGTAAAACAGCCGTTGTAGTAGCAGCAACAGAAAAAAAAATCCCTCCGACTGCTAGAGAACGTGTACGCGAACAAGATGCTGAGAATTTTACTTTTCCGCCGTATACTAAGGATTCACTTGAAGATTTAGGCACAAAGAGGTCAGCCATTCACACCTTAACCAAAATGATGATCAAAAAATGTGTGATGTTAGTTAGTTAACCAGTTAAATCCTACAAAATTAATGAGAACCCGAAGAAACAAAAGTTATGAATCACCTTCATTTTATTATTTATCTAAGAAATTCCACTCCTGGCAATAGGAAAGGCTCTTCCTTGTAAAATTGCTTCCTTCAAAATATCATACAAGGGAACGAGCTTCTTCAAGTGTGAGAGGTTTTAATACTTTTTTCGTTATAGATCTTTGAGTCATTTCTTCCATGAGAGCCGCTGCCCCATCCATAGATTTTTTCCTGCTCCAAAAGTTCACACCATTTTTCCATTCTTCCCAATTCATCAAGGCTATATGGGAATCATAGTCAGCACTCTCTTCATCTATAATAGGATAAAGAGTATTCATAATTCTTAATAAGTTCTTTCCATATATAGGCAAGGTATTCAAGCGGTCTAGGAAATACAATTTTAGCGCTCCTATTTCTTTAATCATCTGGAGCTGCTCCCAATGCATTCTGTAATTACATATCAGGGGTATTTTTTCGTTTAAGAGGCATCGACAGGGTAGCAGATCCCTATAATCTAAATCAGGCACATCTTGATCTGAGGCTTTTTTGAGTATACGAGTTTCTATACTTGTCAGCAGATCCTCAGCTTGAGGCCAGGTATTTTCTTCAGCATAATGAATGAGATTCTCATACTCTTCTTGAGATACTACACTGGCAAATAGCCAACTATGCTCATCAAAAATCGCGCTTTTTTTCCCTGGCACTGAATACCCAAACCAGTGTGTTATTTGGGTTAGTACGTCATCTTCTTCGGGATCTTTAGGGGTTGCCTTAGAGAGGAACGCTTTTAAAAAATATGCTGGGCAATGTGTCTGTAATACTGTATCTAAAGGTGGCAGCGTGGCATCTTCGCAACCCTTTAGTAATTTTTCAACACCGAAAGACTCGATTTTCTCCTTAAGAAAATTAGAAGCATTTGAGAATTCCCCTGTTTCTATGTCTTGCAACACCTTACGAAGCTCTTGAATCCCCAGGTTCTCGGAAATGCATAAACTATAGATAACTTTCGGATAGACAGCGTTAATAACATCAAGAAATCCCCAAGGGATCATGCAAGGACTTAAATAACTTCTTATAGCGAGAACTGCCAATACCCCAGCAATGAGTATGGAAATCACTATTCCAGCTGTAGCCCAAAAAGGTAGTAGCTCGCAAATAACGAGAGAGGCTAACACACAAGCAAAAATAGCAAACACTACGCTACACACTACTAACACGTATGCGCGTAAATTTTCCTTTAACCTATGATAAAAATTACTTTTTTGGACCTCTAGGTCTCCTGCAAAATAAAGAGATCTTTTAGCGTGTGGAGAAATCATAGCTACCCCCTAGCATAAATTCGGCCAACACACTACAGAAGATAGTTTAATATCTCCTCAAAATTTTTATGCTTAAGCATCGCTAAGCAAACGTAACACTTTAACAATCTTGGGAAAAAGAAAATCTTAGTTTTTTTTAAGAGCAGACTCTACATCCTCTAACTCTCCTAAAAAATTACCTACCTACCTGATCGTACCTAAGGGGTGTTAGTAACTTTTGTTTTATGGCTTTCCGGCGCATCTCTTCCATGAGTGCTGCTGCTCCATCCATAGAGTTATTCTGATACCATAGGTTCACGCCTTTTTGCCATGCTCCCCAACTCATCAAAGCTACATGGGGATCATAGTCAGCACTCTCCTCATCTATAACATGGGTAAGAGCACCCATAATTCTTATTAAGTTCTTTCCTAATTTCGATAGACTTTCCAATTCTTTCAGAAACATTATCTTAGAAATTTCAGTATCTTTAATCATCTGCAGCTGCTCCCAATTTATTGCAGAGCTGCAAGCAGAGTGTATTTTTTGCTTCAAGAAATACCTGCAAGGGAAAACAGCTCTGTAGTTTAAGCCGAGTTTGTTTTCATCTTTGAATTCTTCGAGAATACGTTCGATAATATCATTTCGCAGATCTCGAACTTGGTGCCAGCTTCCCTTTATAGTGTGGTGAACGAGTTTTTCATACTCTTCTTGAGTTACAACCTGAGAAAACATCCAGCTATACTCATTCATAATCTCATTATTTTTCTCTAATCCTGAATATCCCAATCTAGCTTCTATTGATTCTCCTGGGGTTCCCTTAGCAATAAATGCTTTTAAAAAATATGCTGGGCAATGCGTCTGTAGTACTGTATCTAAAGGTGGCAGAGTGGCATCTTGGCAACCCTTTAGCAATTTCTCAACACCGAAAGCCTTTAACTTCACCTGAAGGCTATTGGAAAGCTCTACCCCCTCTCCCCCCGTTATGTTGTCTAACACCTGAAGGAGTTCTTGAATCGTTAGATTCTTGGAAGTACAAAGAGTATAAATAACTTTTGGATAGACTGTTTTAATAACACCTAACAGTTCCCAAGGAATCATAGGAGTTCTTAAATAATTTTTAATAGCGAGAAATAGCATTACGCCAGAGATTATCAAAGCTACCGCTGCACCCACGACAGCGTATGACGGCAGTAGTGTGACAATAATGAGGGTAGTTAAAACAGCCCCAATCAAAGTAGACACCGCACTACAAGCTATTAAAGCTTGCGTGTGTAGATCTTCGGATAACCGTTGATAGAAGTTGCTTTTTCGAATGTTTAGAGTTACAAAAGACAAGGGTGTCGTTACAAGAGGAGGTGGTGCCATGCTCTCTCCTAAAAAATGATTACACTAATTCTTAAAAATACGAATAAATGTTCACACAGAGCGTAACCAATTTAATGTGATACAGTAAAGATATTAAACAAAGAAAATGAAGGTGCGGCCAAGATCCTGACCGCGGGCTTCTTAAGATTCGGCTTTTTTAGACACCGATCTCAAACACTCAACTCGCGCACCTGTAGAAACATCTAGCCTATATACGGGGCATGTTCGGTCTATATATCTATATGTGAGCGGCTTTAAATCCTTATGCGAACAGGATCGCCGACTTAGCAACTTCATTAAGGCCTGAGCGGCATCAGCGTCACACCGGTTATACAAACTCTCGACACCTGCTTTCCATTCTTCCCATGTAATCAAGGCTATGTAGGGGTCATAGTCGGAGCTTGATTCATCAAGAAAAGGACAGAGAGCTTCCATAACCCTTATTAAATTGCAGCCAAGTCGAGATAAAGACTCAAATGCAAATAAATAATTTACATTCATAATATCTACATTTTTCAGCAGCAGCAGCTGTTCCCAGCTCATTCCGTGTTTACATAAAGCTACACTGTGTGTTCCGTCGGTATTGATACTAGCAATTATGTCAGGCTTATTTAAACCAGGAACGTTTAAACCATCCAACATTGCGCGCATGCGGAGACGTACCTCGTCATAGAGGCCTTGGACTTGATCCCAGGTATCATTTTTGGCATGATGAGCGAGCTTCTCATACTCTTCTCGAGTTACAGAATTAGCAAATAAGTAGCCGTACTCATCCAACACTATAAACTTATCGGTCAGAGCAGGGTGCCCTAACCAATAAATTGCTGGAGATACGCCTTCAGCCTTTGTCAACTCTGTAGCGCCGCCCAAATCAATGAAAGTTTTCATAAAATAGCAGGGGCAATGCTCTGTCAGCACCTCGTCCAGAGGAGGGAGCTCTATACCTTCGCAACCTGTTAACACCCTTTCAGCACCAAAAGAGGCTAGTTTCTTTGCTAAAGGAGCGGAAACATTTGCGAAATTTTGCTGTTCTATACCACTTAGAAGCTCACGAAACTGCTGAATGGTTAAGGTCTGAGCAGAACACAATTTATGCACAACGGGGGGATAAACCTTCTTAACAACATTAAGAAATCCCTCGGGCATCTTCGGGCGTTTTATAACGCTCCTAACAGCGAGAAATAGCATCACTCCCGCGAGCATCAAAGCAACTACAGCTCCTGATATAGCCGCGAGAGGCAATAGGGCGCAGGAAACAAGAGCTATTAAAACAACAGAAAGAATGGTCAGGGCCACGGTACATATGGGCAACGCCTGTGCGCGCACCTGTTGAGAAAGTTCATTCACGCCATTTTGAAATCTATGGTGGCACTCTACCGTGGAAGCGTATCCCCTTAAAAAGGTATCTACCAAACACATAATGTTATACCGAAGCTCCCAATTACTTAATCAAAGGAACATTTTAACATACTATCTTTTATTACCTCTAGTTAAACCCCTCAACCTTATAGGTTAAGAATCTTTGCAGACAGCACAGGCCACCTAGGTTCTTCTATATCCTGGAAGACTACCGGAGGATGTTTTCTTATGATTAAGAAATCTTATACTTTTTTCGAAAGGAGCGAGCAAAAACTCCTGTTTTAAGCAACGTAAGGAAGGCGTAAAAAAGGAAACTACATCTTACTTCTTTTCTCATTCAACATCTGATACCTGGGATGCGCTAACATTTTAGCATCTATGCCAGAAACAGGCTGCAAGCATATTCCTCTTCTACTACGTGAATTTAACAAGTCTAGGGTTGCTTCGTGACAATTACCTTCTTCTGTGCTTTCGTGAGTTCCTAGTCCTGCTTGCCACTCTTTCCAAGTGAGTAGCGCTGTA
Organism: Chlamydia sp. BM-2023; assembly: GCF_964023145.1. Taxonomy (NCBI): domain Bacteria; kingdom Pseudomonadati; phylum Chlamydiota; class Chlamydiia; order Chlamydiales; family Chlamydiaceae; genus Chlamydia; species Chlamydia vaughanii. Next base: position 133,590 of record NZ_CAXIED010000001.1, read on the forward strand.
TCAGGATCATAGTTAGGACTGGTTTCATTAAGATGGGGATAAATAACAGACATCGTCCGGGCTAATTTAGGTAGGCATTCTCCTTTAATTTCGCACTCCATTAGGAAACCACAGCAGGAGATACCTACCCCACGCAAAATTAGCATTTGCTCCCAGCTCATCCCGTGCATGCATAAGCTCTGCAACCGTAATGGATTATAAACGACCTGCAAAGCTAGCAGCTGTTGTCTTTTTGAGAGTTCGTTCACTGACGCTTCTATACGTGATTTTATTTGTTCAACTAGAGCTTGATCTCCTATACTTACCTCATGCCAACTTCCCTCTCTTGCATGATGGACAAGCTGCTCATATTCTTCCCTGAATACCACATGAGCGAAGATCCAGCTCCCCTCATCAAAGAGAATGTCTCCTTCTTGCAATAATCCTGCGCAGCTAGTCCAGTATGTCTCTGGAGACATGCCCTCTGCCTCAGGAATCTCTCTAGGTCCTTGATCGATAAATGATTTTAAGAAGAAAAAAGGACAATTTTGCATTAAAACTTCATCTAAAGTGGGGAGATCTACACCTTGACATTCCCTTTGCAAATTCCTAACACCAAAAGCCTCGAGTTTTTTATTAACATCTGCAGACATGGAGGTAAAATCATTTTCTTTTATCCCTTCTAGAACACTGCGCAGCTGAGAAATTGTTAATAACTGAGAAACACATAAATCATAAATAACAGAGGGAAACTTCTCTTTAACGACCCTTAGGAAACCCTCAGGAATAGGTATTAAGGATGGAGGAAGTTTTATTTTTGTAGGTTCGGAAATTGGCAAAACAGGCTTTTTATCGCTACGTAGAAAATGTAAGATAATAGTACCGAAAACAACGAAGAATAGTACGACAGCAAGTGCAAATCCGATATAAATTGCGGGATGTACAACTGCACAAGCAAGCAGAGAAGCTAATGATACAACAAGTATAAAACAAAATACACTAGCAATGGCTAAAGCACACTTTGTAGCCCTACTAAGACGCGTTTGCTCAATAAGATTATCCGGTGCTAGTTGGGTTGCACTACCGTTTACTGAGGGGAGGGAGGTATTACCCAAGCCCATAGCTACTCCTTAAATTTTAGCAGAAAAATTTAAAGAAATTATGATACTTAAATAGATTACCTGCAATAGATACAACCCACTGAATTTCAGTGACGAGGGAGATCTACCGTTGCGAATATGCTGTTTCATTGTTAACAAAGATCTGTCTATGCACTACTCAACACTTTCGCAAGAGCCAGCCCTTCCCTCGTCTTTACTTTGTAGAAGTATTTTATAAACGAATTAGGACATAGGAGTGAATAAAGTCCCCCGCGTGCTATATCTAGAGAGCCATTTCAGGCTTTGCTCATGAAGATCTAGGGCTCCCTGCTCCATGAGATCCTGTATGGCAATTTTCCATTCTCCCCAGGTCATCATAGAGATATTAGGATCATAAGTATCCTTGCCAAGATGGGGATAAATGATAGTCATGGTTTTTTCTAGATCCCCTCCCTGCTGCTGATATTCCTGAAGGAAAGCGCAATCGCTTATGCTTACAGACCTAAGCAAAAGAATTTGTTTCCAATTCATACCGTGGAGGCATATGTTTGATAATCTAGATGGTTTCATAATAACCTCTAGGACTTCTTTTTTATTAGGCAATTGCACATCGGGGATCTCTTCTAGCAGATCGCACATATCATCCAAGATATTGCCTGCCAGATCTACGATCCCCTCCCAGGTACCATTTCTTGCATGCTCATAGAGCCGTTGATGTTGCTCGTGAGTTATTACCTGAGCGTATAGCCAACCACTCACATCTAGCAATAACTCCTCACCGACTAAACCTAGCCAATACCCTATTGGCGTTAAGACTTTTTCTTCGGCAGCCTTTGCAAAACCAAAATCAACAAATGACTTTAGGAAAAAGAAGGGGCAATGTCTTGCCTGCACCCTGCTTAAAGATTCCATGTAGGTGCCTGCACACTCTGATAATACGCGCTCAAAACCAAATCTGTTGACCTTTCTCATAACTTTCTTTGGAAGCAAAGATGTACTTTTCGTCTCTAATACTTGTAAAACATGACGAAGCTCATGAATTGTCAATTTCTGCTCAATACATAGCTCATAAACAATCGGAGGATAGGTTGTTTTAATGATTTCCAAGAATTTTCTAGGAATAGGTAGAGTAGGTTTTTTATAACTACGTATGGCTATTGCCAAAATAGCTATTGATAAAACAACAGTAACAACAAAACTGATTATCACTGCAAAATGAGTTATTCCACAGGCAAGAATAGCAATATGGGATAGTGCAAGCGCAGCGAGGATAATCCCACCTATGGTCAGGATTATCCTGCAAGTTTTGCTCCTATCTGCAAAGATAACACTATTTTGCTGATTTACTGTTGTAACACCGCCACTGAAAGTAGATGTCATAATCTCACCTTAACTAAAAAATATAAAGCGAGCATTCTATTAGAAAAACATCTTCTAACAAACGTTTAATCTGTTAATTTACAGAAAGATAGAGCAACACACTCGCAAAAATAATCGCGTGCATAACCATTTCTGAAGCGTCTTTTTTGATGATTTCATATTTTAAAAATAGAACTCTAGAAGTTTCACTTCCTGAGTCACTTAATGAAAAAGCCTATTATTTTGATATTAAATAACAGGCCCCAGCTGTTTGAGAGAAGGGTGATAACTTCTCCATCTAATTTTTAGAAAGGTTACGCAGATAACTCAAACTCACTAGGCGTTTCTGCATCATTCGTTGAGCTGCTTCGGAAACACCACCAGTATAGTCTGCAAAATCTCCTTGCATCTCTTCTTTAACTCCCCTCTTAAATTCTTCCCATGTAAATAGGCTACTTTGGGCCTTTTGAGGGTCATACATATACCCCAGTTCATGAATAGAGGGATAGATATAAGTCATCAAATTAGCTAACCTAGAACCCCTCTTGCTCAAACGTTCAAAAGAATCAAGGAGTATTAAGTGTTCTATTCTCGCATGTTTAATTAGCTGAATTTGCTCCCATCCCATCCCATGTTTACATATAGCCATGGATGCGGAGGGAAGCGCCGGATCATCCCCTAGTTGTTTTGCGGGATGCCCTGAAGGGAGGCTGCGTGCTTTCTCCCTCATACGTGCTACGATCGGCGCTACAGACTCTCCAAAGAAAAGCAAGTTCCCTGACCTTGCGTCATTACGAAGATCAAGATACTCTTCGCGGGTTACTACCTGAGCAAATAGCCAACTGGTGTTACTAAAAACTACCTGCCTACCTGATAATCTGTCATCAGCGAGCCAGTACTCTTCGGGGAGTAAACCTTCCCTCGTGGGAACTTCATAAGGGCCAAGATCAATAAATCTTTTTAGGAAATAGATGGGGCAGTGTTGTATTAAAAAATCTTTTAAATTGGGAAGGGTAATCCCCTCGCAACCCGCTAGAAATTTTCGAGGACCAAAGTTCTCAAACCTTCTTAGAAGATCCTGAGGAAGATCTCCAAAATTCTTAAAAGGGACTCGTTCCATAACAGAGTCCAATTCTGAAGCGGTCAACCGTTGCTCAGAATACAGCTCATAAACAACCTGAGGATAATTTTTCTTAATTACCTCATGAAAATTCTCAGGTTCCAATAGTTTTCTCTCCTGCAAACGCGCTCGTACAGCTGCAACTGCCATCGCTATGGCAATCACTACAGATACAACTACCCCGACTATAACTGCAGGATGAACTAGGCCTGCCGCCAGAGAAGCAACAAGCACCCCAGCAAGAAGAAGAAAACCTATTCCCACTACCACTAAAGCAAGCCTTCGCGACTCAGGAGTGCCAGGAAGATGGCAACGCCAACAAGTTGCCTGAACTTGAGGACTATTTGAAGGAGCTTGAGTTAATGACGCCATGACTTACGAAACCAGTTAAGTTAAGCGTTCATTTTAACAAGAAGTTACTTTATTTAACACGCAACTTGTTCATTTTTATATATTAAAACTTGTACAAATTAAAAACATGTTAACTCGTTATAATTTGTTTAGTTTGCACGGCGAGTCTTAATGTCTCTCTTGCCAACTTCATGATTGCGTAAGAAGAAACTAGTGAACTCTTCGTCCTAGAATCGGGGTGAGGGTGGTCTGACTTTTGAAAATTTATTTAAAGAAAGAAATACTACGCAGGGAGTGTAGTTTTACCAACTTATCTACCCTGGGATTTTCTTAAATCAAAATCGTTAATCTAGTCTTCTTAATCTCTCTCCTGAGACCGTATTGGTCTCATAGGTGGGCAAGATTAATGCTCCAGGACCATATAATGGCCGAGCTTTTAAAACTAATCCTGAATCTTGAACAAGGGAATTAAAGAAGTTTACGCCGGCATCATAAAATATAGGAGCTGTCGTTGGTAGTTCCGCGGCTTCTTGTTTTATTCCTTTCATAAATTCTTCGTGGGTAACCAAAGCTAAATAAGGGCTGTACCCAGACACGCTCTCGTTAGTGTAAGGATAGGAAATATCCATAAGTTTGGCGAGTTTTGAATCGTATCTACCTTGCTTTTCCTGGTTCGCGAGAAATCCCAGAAATACTGGATTTCCATAATCCCTTAATAGTCTGAGTTGCTCCCACCCCATACCATGTTTGCAAAGCAGTAGTAATGTAGCGGGTATGGCTATATCAAGAGTTATACCTGCCTTATCAACACCATCCGGAACGCTAGGAAGCTTCTCTTTCATACGCATTTCTATAGTTTTAATGAGATCTTCGCATAAATCCCAAGAGCCCTGACGTGCTCGGAAACAAAGCTGATTGTATTCCTCTTGCGTAACTACTTGAGAAAACAACCAAGCAGTATCACTAAGGATTAGTCTAGATTGCTCTCCGAGTCCTGAGTGTGCTGTCCAATATATTTCTGGAGATAGATTTTCCTTTTGAGGAATCTCCTTAGGACCAAGTTCTATAAACCTCCTTAAGAAGTATAAGGGACAGTGCCTTAGCAAAACATCATCCAAAGAAGGTATTTCCCTTCTCTGACAACCATCTTGGAAAGTTTCGAGACCAAAGGCTTGGACCTTGCTATAAGCTATACTCGACTTGAGATCTTTCAGAGCCATCTTTTGTAAAAGATCGCGAAGCTCTTGAATTGTGAAATTCTGAGAAACACAGAGGTCAAAAATAACTTTTGGATACTTATCTTTAATTACGTTTAAAAACCCTCGAGGCATATGAGTTTTTACATCGGCGGGAATTAGAGGGGTAAGCTCAGGAACAGCTATAACAGATTTTTTGTAACTAACAACTGCCATTGCCGCAACTACAGCAAAAAGAACTACAGAAATTACTAAACCGAATATCACAGCAGGATGGGCAACGCCACAAGCGATAGTAAAACCAAGTGCTAGAGACAAAACAGCAAGAAAAATCCCGGCTATCGTTAGGGCCTTACGCGACTGCGAAGTTCCAGAAAGAATATTACCACTCCCCTGCTGGGATACTGCAGATGTAGAATCATTGCGAGGAGGAATGGGAGTTGCTGCCGTCATAACTTGTAAACCTTAGAAAAAAAATAGTTATGTTTTAAATAATAATTCTAACATTCGCAGCTTTTTAATTACTTAGGCCTCTGATTTTCTATATTAAGAACCCTTGCGAATACTAACACCTCAAAGACAATCCCGAGGGCTTGTGGTAACTAACCTAAACTCTGCCTTTTGAACTCAGGGGTCTATTTTTCTATCTCCTCAGCCCTATTTGATAGTTCATAAAATAGAAGGAAGGACTTAACGCCCTTTTTCTGCAATTTTAAGGGAGGATAATATGGAAGTTGACTTTTTCAAGGAACCCTTTTTGGGGGAAACTAACAAACCTAAGAAATTTATAATTTAGGACTTAGCTTAGCTGCCCTAATCTCTCCCCTGTCACGTTATCAATAGCGTAAGTCGGCAAGGTTAGTGCTTCCTCTCCTGAAAACGGTAAAGGCTGTAAAACTATTCCGGAGCTTTTAAGGCGGGAATTGAAGAACTGGATACCAGCCTCATAAAATATAGGATCTGAGGATACAAAGTCTGCTGCAGCGTTTGAGATCCCTAGTTTGAGCTCTTTCCATGTAAGCAAAGCTAAGCTGGCATTATATGCCCGACTATCTTCATCAAGATAAGGGTAGACCGCAGCCATAAGCTTGGATAACTTTGAGTCGTAAGCGCCGAGCCTTTCATTTTTTTGAAGAAACCCTAAATGTCTTGGATTACCGTACTTCTTAATAAACTGAATTTGTTCCCAGCCCATACCGTGTTTACATAAACGTAGTAGTGTATGATTAGCATCGATATCGGCGCTTATGGCTGCCTTATCAATACTATCGGGAATGCTAGGAAGCTTCTCTTTCATACGGGAGATGACTCTCTCTACTATATCCGAAGTCATATCCCATAATCCTAATCGCGCACGCGCACGAAGGATGCTGTATTCTTCTATCGTAACCGTTTGAGAAAATAGCCAGAGGATCTCACTGAAAACTATGTATCTATCCCCGAGTGCTGCACGTGCTGTCCAATATATTTCTGGAGGCAGATTTTCCTTTTGAGGAATCTCCTTGGGACCAAGTTCTATAAACCTCTTCAAGAAGTATAAGGGACAATACTTCATTAAAATATCATCTAAAGGAGGTAGGTAAGTATCCTGACAGCCGTTTAACAACTTCTTAGCTCCAAAGTTCTCGATCTGTTTAGAGGTTTTCATCAAAGGTATGTTTCTCTGGGATACCTTTGATATAACATCGCGTAGTTCTTGAATCGTTAAATTCTGATAAACGCAAATATCGTAAATAACTTGTGGATACTTCTGTTTAACTACGTTTAAAAATCCTAGAGGGATAGGAGCTTCTAAAGGAATTTCCACAATCTCTTTTCTACAACTACGAATCGCTATTGCTAAAATAGCTACTGAAACAATAACCAGGCTGACTATTAAAGCCGGATGGACAATCCCGCAAGCAAGAACAATAGTAAACACTAGAGCTAATGTAGCAAGGAAGATCCCGCTGATTACCGAGCTCCTTCGGCATACTTTATCCATTACTCGGGATGTTTGTACATCCTGTTGATCTAAGGAAGATAGTTTTTGAATTGTGCTAGAAGAAGGGATAGTGGAACTCAACAGTAGACCTTAGATAAAAAATTGCCACACTAAAAAGTAGTCTAAAACAAGGAATTACGATTTTTCCTTTTACATATTGGTGCGATTCGACCGCCTTCCGGTCGTATAATCTAAATCGTTATAACTAACCGGCAATAATTTTCCTAACGCATAGACTTTGAAAGAGGAGTTCTTATTTCGAACAAGCGAGGCTAAGAATTTCATGAAGCTATCATATCTGTTTTCTGATTTCTGTTTTTCTGAATAACGTTGATAACCTGTTTTGAGTTCTTCCCAAGTCATTAAAGCTAGGTCATGCTCAAAGCCTTCTGGATTGTTCTCTTGAATATGAGAATGGACAGAGGCTACGTAGTATAGTAATGAGGAACATCTTCCTACGGAATTCAAATTATCTAGAAGAATAAGAGACTCAAGATCTACCTTACGAAATAGCTTTACCTGCTCCCAGCTTACTCCATGTTTTAACAACCCGAGTAACCAGCCCTGACCATTCAGATACATTCCAACATGCTTACGGTTCGATTCTTGGTAGCACGAGTCTTCATATATGCGCCCGAAAATCCTATCTAGAATATGCTTCCCTTGATCCCAAGTATTATTTTTTGCGTGTTCTAAAAGTTCTGTATACTCTGCACATTGTACATGCTTAGCCACCAGATTCATATAGGGATGGAATGCTGTCCGATTACATCCGGAATACAAAGCTAAAGGTGCTGGCCAATATACCTCACCAGGAAGATTTTCCGCTTCGCACAGATATTTAGAACCGTTATTAATAAATGTGTTTATCAAAAACCAGGGACAATGCTCTAACAAAAGATCTTCGAGCGAAGGTAAGTGAACACCTTGACAAGATGCTACTAAACCATCTAGATCTACTTTCTCGAGCTTCGCCTTAATACTGCTGGGAGCATTATAGAAATTCCCTGAAGAAGCATGTTGTAAAACCAAGCGTAGCTCTTGCAACGTTAATTTCTGATGAACGCAAAGATCATAAATAACCTTTGGGTATGCCTTCTTAATTATATTTAAAAATCCCTGAGGAATAGGCGGTCTTCTATGTTCCCGCAATGCAAGCGCTAGAGCTACTCCAGAAATGATTAGCGCGAGCACAAGCCCCGTAATAATCACTGGATGAGCTATCCCACAGGCAAGAACAACACCCAACGCAAGAGCAATAATAGCAAAGGCTACGCCTGTAATCAGCGAAGGTAAGCATTTGTTTCTAGGAGCAATATTCTGAACTTTGCAACCAGTTTGAGCTATTAAAGCTGTAATATCATTAGGTGTTGCAGGGGATGTGACAGAAGGACTCATCATCTACTCCTTATTTTAGCAATTTACGACGCGTAATTAAAAACGCGTGAATTAATAACATTAAAGCCCAAGTAATCTATTAACGGCAGTCGAAAAATAAACTCAACCAGCTACGAACTAAAGACTTAGCAACGCCAACACCAAGTGTTTTATTTAAAACTTATGAGAAAAATATTTCTTAAGTTCTAATGTAACTTTCTCAGAGCCAGCTCAACACTTGCCCCATCTTGTTAGACGTCCCTTTTTTTCCCTGTATTTACGTCGTATCTATAAGAAGTTGAGGTCAAAGCATCTCCCATTCCTAAAAACCAATCATCAAAAACTAGATTGGAATTCCTACTGCGGGAAGCTAAAAATTCTAAATTACTTTGGTAAACATCTTGGTGAGATAGAAACTTCCTAAACTGAGATATCCAGGTGTCCCAAGTAACTAGAGCCACATCGGGATCATAAGCGGAACTGTCCTCCTGAATATGGGGGAAAACAGAAAGCAAATGACGCACTAGACCCATTTTTGATCTACTGAGTGTATCCGTGAGATGAAGGAACCACAGCTCTTCATTGCTTATATCTGAGATAAGTTGTAGCTGTTCCCAGCTCATACCATGTTTACATAAAAGAAGAGAGCGGTAGGTGCTCACAGAGCTTGTCCACTGGGAAACCTTGAAGTCGGCAGCGGAGTCCTTTAGATAACTAAAACCAATATCCCCAAGCATACGCTTATGGATTGACTCCACTAGATCTTTACAACAATCCCAGGTACCGTTCTTGGCATTATCTAAAAGTTCATGGTATTCCCCTTCACTGACAACACGTCCAAAAAGCCATGTATGGGGAGCAAATACGGATTCTAAAAAACCGCTAGTACGTCCCATAGGACCTGTCCAATATACCTCAGGAGGCAAATTTTCAGCCTGAGGCATCTCTTTAGGACCTAAATCCACAAAGCGCTTTAGAAAATACCAAGGACAAAATCTTACCAAAAGATCGTCTAGTTTAGGTAATGAGGAATCTATGCTCTTCTGTGCAAAATCTTCACACTCCTGAATCAAACGTTCTTTGCCAAATTTCTCTAGTTTAACTTTCAAGGAATCAGGAACCGAAGAAAGGTCATGTTCGGAAACCCCTGTTAAAACAGTGCGTAGCTCTTGAATCGTTAATTTCTGACGAACACAGAGATCGTAAATAGCTTTGGGATAATATGTCTTAATAATCTTTAAGAATTCTTGAGGAATGGGCGGTCTTAAATAATCCCTTAGGGCAAGAGATAACATCACACCAGAAAGAATGGTAGCGAGTCCCAGTCCCACTATAACTGCTGGGTGAACTATCCCGCAGGCAAGAACCGCAGCCAATGCAACGGCGATAATAGCAAAAACCACACCTGTAATGATCTTAGCATACCTATCCAAGCCTGCCTTGATTTTCGGCAGTTCACTTGGTTCAGCAACTATCTGCTTGCAGTAAGCCTCTAGCGTGATACTCATGACTTATTCCTTAAATCGAAAGATAAAATGGTATTTTAACACAAAAGCATATTAGAAAGACACCTAAACAGCTTAGTCATAAAATATTAAGATTCGTTTGCATAAGAATTGTAATTGAAGGAAGGCAGGGGGAAGCTTTTCCCTGAGGCGTAATCGAATCTGTAACGGGCTGCTACCTCTGGTAAGCCATCGTTTATAATGGGCTTATTACGGCTATGTTGAGCTAGTAATTGCACGATTTCTCTATTTCCAGGATTTGCTCCGGTTTTATTAACCAAAGATGCATACATAAGCCACCACGCTTTCCAGGTAAGTAGAGTAAGGTTTATATCGCAGCTGATGTCCCCTTCATTAATGAGGGGGTAGATAGCTCCGATCATTCCTGATAACCCCCCTACCCTTTCTTCATAGTCAAAAAAGAAACTCGGAGCGGAAATATCGACTTGCCGGAATAGCTCTACTTGATACCAATTCGGCTTATGTTTACACAAATGCAAAATCCATCGGGTTGAGGCTATTCTTTCCTTTACCTCGGATACTTCTTGAAAGAGATGCTGGCATTCGGGATCGAGGTTCTCAAGCTTATCTTCCATGCGTTTTTGCAAACTACGAATTAATCTAGCGGCTTTACCCCAGGTATTCCCCTCGGCGTGAGAAAGTAATTTTTGATATTCACCTTTGGTCATCACCTGGAAAAGCAGCCACACACAAGGATCAAAAATCGAATGGCGTTCTTCTGCAAACCCCAGGGGACTTGTCCAATACATTTCAGGAGATAAGTTTTCTTTATCTGCGCTCTCTTTAGAACCAAGTTCTATGAACTTGCTTACGAAGTAAAAAGGGCAGTATCTTATTAATAAGCAATCTAGATTCTCTACAGTGTAGAGTATGCTTATTGTTGGAGGGGCTTCTTTCCTTCCAATAAATAGCTTGATGGGTGGAGATAAACATTCGAAGATAGGTAATAGCAATAGGGCTCCGGAAAGAACCGCAGCCACCGCCAGGGCCACAACAACCCCAGGATGAACAATTCCACAGGCAAGAACAGCGGATAGCCCAATAGAAAGAAAAGCAAAGAAGGCTCCAGCTATAGCTGAAGCATTTTTCCTTAAGCTCTCAAAGACATTGTGCAAGCGGCTATTTTGGCATACCCTCGAGTAACTCAAATCACAACGCATTGGATTCACAATCACACCTTAAACTGCTTTGCCTCTAAGGCATTAAATGTTAACCACGTAACCAGTTAAATCCCAGAAAATTAAAGCGAAAATCATTAGAAGAGCTTCTCTGTGCTTACTAGAATAATTAAGCAGAAGAAAAGCTCATTTTGACAGTGAAACAGCGTAAGGGTTATTCGGGGAATTCCTTCCGTTCTCCGGTTCGAACATCAATATTGAAAACTGGAATACCTAACAGGCTTGCAGGCCCCTTCAATATAATTGACTTTAAATCCACAGCCTTGTTTCTGACGCGTCGGTTGAGAAAATTGACTAATCCCAAATGCCAATCTAAGACACCTTTTGCTCTCTCTGCTTTTACCCCATCGAGGAGTTCAGACCAAGTCAGCAAATCGATATCGTGGTCATAGGAACCGCTTGTTTCATGAATGTATGGATGGACAACCTGAAAACTTCTCCATGTAGAGGTACCGACACCGAAATTTTCCAATAAACCCAACTCATTCAAATCATAAACACTTACCTGCTTAAATAGTTGCAACTGCTCCCAAGAGATGCCGTGTTTACAAAGTACCAGTAAGTCCTGCTTTCTACAGAGATCTTTACCCGCGTGGCGTTTATTTATCAACGCATCGTCTAAATCGTTCAGTTTTGCTAGCATGCGCTCTTGTACAGAGTCCACTAAATCTTTAGCTTCCTCCCAGGTATCACCTTGAGCGTGTCTACAAAGCTCAGCATATTCACCCTCGGTTAAGGTCTGCGCAAGAAACCAAGACAGTTTATCGAAAGCTGTCATTTTGTTTACGGTTAAGCCTAAAGGAGCTGTCCAGTAAGTCTGCGGTAGCATCTTGTAAGATTCCGGAACGCTCTTAGGGCCCTCATCGATAAATCTTTTCATTAAATGCCATGGGCAGTGTTTTAGCAAAACATTATCCAATACCGGTAAATTCATACCTTGGCATGCCGATTCTAACTTACCAATACCGAAGCTCTTCACTTTCTTCTCAAGATTCTTCGATAAAAAGGAAAAGTCACCGGCAGATAAACACGCCAAAACAAAGCGGAGTTCTTGAATTGTTAATCGCTTTTCAACACATAGGTCATAAATAACCCGAGGATAGGTTTCACGTATTACATCAAGAAATCCTTGCGGCATCGCTGGTTGCAAATACCTCCGTGCGGCAAGAGCTAGCATCACAGTAGCAACTACCACAGACAATGCCAATCCCAAGAGTATTGCAGGATGGGTCACCCCAAGAACAACGGCAGCTATACAGGCAACAGATATAATACTAAAAACAATACCTGTTATTGCTAGCGCGTGATTTCGCAATCCACTCGCTAATTTTTTAGAGACTCCACCTGGATGAGCTGTAGTAAGAGGAACTCCAGAAGTTGTAAGACTCATAATTTATACCTGAAACAAAAAAATAAAATTAAAGTCATTATACCATATAAACAAGCAATCAAACAGTTGAAAATGAACATTTTTTGTTTATTTAGGCAAGTATTGGCATATATTTAAAGAGATCTTAAAAAAAACTAAGGTTTTTAGAATGTAGCGACACTACAAAATACTGCTTCGTTTTGACATACCGAAAGAAACAGCGCTACAGCCTATCTAAGATCTGGGATCGTCTTAAATCTGTTGTTTTTCCAGCAACTATTTACATAGGCGCTCGTAGGGAATATTCGGGGCAAATAAAGTTGGATTGATAGTTTTCACATTGAAAAATTCACCCTATTGGCCCCTTACAAGTCTTAACCTCTTGGGTTGAAGGGAATCGATGGAAAAACTCTCTCCGCACCAGTTTTATTCAGCAAATCCATCATCACCCGATGACTATCCCATTCACCTTCTCTACGTGTTTGAACATACTCCAACCACTCTCCGCAGGTAAGTAAAGCTGCGTTGTGATCATAATTTTCAGGATCGTTTTCATTGATATGAGGGGACAATACAAACGAGCTTCTCGCCAACCAATCTGGACCCCCCAAGCCGAGCCACGCTAAGAAAGCAAGAAAATACGGGTCCCCTTGTTTTATTAGCTGTAGCTGGTCCCAGTTCACTTGAGACTCACATAACAACTTTATTTGAGTATCTGGGAAAACGGAAGACGCAATGCTACCTACCAGCTCAATTAGATTTTTCTTTTTGAAACGAGGATCAATAGTATCTATGCAAGCTAACATCCGTGGCTGTAGATCCTGAAGCAACTCTTTAGCTTGGTTCCAAGTAGATGCTTGAGCATGTTCACAGAGTTTCTGATATTCTTCCCGGGTTACACACTGAGCAAACATCCAAGACAACTCATGAAATGCTGTGCTAGTAAGAAGCTTTAAACGAGCTACCCAATAAAGCCTCGGGGGCGATTCCTCAGCCTCAGCAACATCTTTAAAGCCAAGTTCTATAAACTCTTTAATAAAATACCATATACAATGCTTCCGCAAGACATCGTCTAATTCCGGCATTTCAACATCTTGACATGCCGCTGTTAGGCGTTCAAGACCGAAACTCTCTACCTTGTTTTTACAACTTTCAGAAGGAAAATCAAAAACTCCCGAAGAGAGACCTGATAAAACACAGCGTAACTCTTGAATCGTTAAAGACTTTTCAAAACAAAGCTTAGCAATAACTTCAGGGTAGACTTTCTGAAGAACTGATAGAAAACCCCTAGGCATAGGAGGTCTTAAATACCGCAATACAGCATATACGGACAAAATCCCCGCAAAAATCACGGAAAATACCGCGCCTGCTATAGCCACAGGAGGCAAGAGAGCTGCCGCCACCACAGAAGTTAGTACTACTGCTAGTACTACTGCAAGAGTAGCCAAAATTACGCTAGCTATAGTAAATGCGTGCCTATGCAGAATATACTTTGCACTTTCCGTAAAAGTGGGATAAACAACTGTCTTCTCATGAATAGGATCGGCTATTGAAATCACTGTCTCCCTTAGAATTAAATACTTAGATTAAAATACTGGGAAAAGCCTATCACAAAGAAACTTTCTATTAAACTCTAACTCTTTAACCCACAGAGATCAAAATTACAAATATGCTGAAGAATAAGTTAAAAATATTTAAAGAACGTAGTCTCTAAAAATATAGGGACCAGTTAAAAAAATTACCACACACTCACTTTTATGAATGTGTGGCTAAAGAAAAGCAGGAAATAGGAGGGTTAAGCTTCAGAAAAACCCCGATAACCCTTCAAACTATTTTTCTCGTGTTCTCTCTCCAGTAGTGTTATTTAAACGATAGAAAGGAATTGTAGGAGAGTCGGTTAATGTTAAAACCCCACTGCGGACCCGACGATTTAAAAGCCCTACGCTTCCTGCATAGTCTCCCCACGCTCCTGCTCGACTCCTGACATATGCCAGATCTGCTATCCACTCTTTCCAAGTAAGTAGAGCTATTTCAGGTTTAAAGTTCCCCTCTTCTTCATTTATGAACGGAAAAGCAGCTACCGTGGCGCGCAATACATCCCCTCCTCTACCTCGCATATCTATATTGAAGAAGTGGTTAATAGAAGTGCTATCTAAATATCTGCATAGTTGAAGTTGCTCCCAAGATATCCCGTGCTTGAATAGTGCCAATAACGTCTCACTTCGTTCCAGATTGTTCTTCACATCCCGAGCTCCTACGAGACCGCTGAGAGTATAGCCTTCTCTTGGATAAGCATTCACACGCTCTAAAACAGATTCACGTAAATCCTTTACTTGATCCCATGTACTGTTTCTTGCATGATCAAGAAGCTTTTCATATTCATCCTGAGATATTGTTCTCAGCAAGAACCAAACGATGGGTTGAAAAATTGATACCTCATTGAAAACGAATCCTAAACGAGATGTCCAATATACTTCCGGAGACAACCCTTCGGCTTCAGGCATTTCCCTTGGACCTAGTTCAATAAAGCGTTTTAGAAAGTAAAAAGGACAATGCTGAAGCAAAAGATCTTCTAAAGAAGGAAGTAGAGAGGCACAACGCACCCCTTCTAAACGTTCAACACCAAAACGTCTTACTTTTACCCAAAGTGCTTCCGAATAATTTTGCTTATCACCACCCTCTGCTAGTCCTTTCAACAAACAGCGTAATTCTTGAATGGTTAAGCTCTGCTCGACGCATATATCAGAAATCGCCTCAGGGTAAAAGGTTCTCATCACAGAGATAAAGCCTTCAGGGAGAGAAAACTCCCATGCCTCACTCTCAGAAACCACAAGTTCTTCTGGAGTAACAGGAACTACTGCAGCAGCTGTCTCTATAGAAGCCTGAGCTCCTTCATTATTAGAAAGCTCACTCGCACTATATGGAGAAACCAAATCTAATACACTAGGAGCCCCTTCTTTTGAAGCGTTGTCAACCGATAAATCTAGTGTTTCCACCTTGCTTCCAGGAACCTCTTTAGAATAAAGAACCTCCTCCTCGCCTTCTAAAACGTCCTCAGCCAATAAAAATGCTGTATTCAGCATGCTATTATCAAATTCAGAATCTGATAACCTAGACTCCTCCTCTACAAGAGCTGCTTCTTCAGAAGCTGTAGTGACTACTTCAACAGGTAAAGTTGTAGAAACTGCCTCAGAAAAAGCTGAAGCATCATAATCCGGGCCATTATCAACCAATAAAATTGGTACTTCCACTAAATTACTATCAAACTCAGAACTAGAATCTGATAACCCAGACTCCTCCTCTACAACAGCTGTTTCTTCAGAAGCTGTAGTGACTACTTCAACAGGTAAAGTTGTAGAAACTGCCTCAGAAAAAGCTGAAGCATCATAGTCCGAGCCGTTATCAACCAATAGAAGTGATGCTTCCACCAAATTACTATCAAACTCAGAACTAGAATCTGATAACCCAGACTCCTCCTCTACAAGAGCTGTTTCTTCAGAAGCTGTAGTGACTACTTCATCAACAGGTAAAGTTGTAGAAACTGCCTCAGAAAAAGCTGAAGCATCATAATCCGGGCCATTATCAACCAATAAAATTGGTGCTTCCACTAAATTACTATCAAACTCAGAGCTAGAATCTGATAACCCAGACTCCTCCTCTACAAGAGCTGTTTCTTCAGAAGCTGTAGTGACTACTTCATCAACAGGTAAAGGTGTAGAAACTGCCTCAGAAAAAGCCAGAGCATTATAATCCGGGCCATTATCAACCAATAGAATTGATGCTTCCACCAAATTACTATCAAAATCAGAGCTAGAATCTGATAACCCAGACTCCTCTACTACAAGAGCTACTTCAGAAAAAGTAGCTGGGACTAATTCAGAAAGAGGAGGAGTACCTTGCGCCTCATCGTTAGGGAAAAGATCTCCTAACCCCTCTACATAGCTTTCAATATCTAAATCTAAAGATTCTACTCTTGTAGGGACCTCTTCAGGAGGAGCTGATGTCCCACGATCTGGGCCGTTATCAGCTAATAGAATTGGCGCTTCCACTAAGTTACTATCACGCTCAGGGCTAAAATCCGATAACACTTGCTCTTCATTTTGCACTTCCTGTGAGCTTATACTAACATCCCCTCTAAGAGCTCTAGGATCAACTAAAGGCGTTAGCTCAAAGCCCCCATCAACATTCGAATGAGCCCTGTGATGAAAGGATAACCAAAGATTATTATCTTCTGATTCCATACCACCTTCAAGGGAAGATTGCCTAGAGATATTCCGATGTGAGCTCACGTCTTCTTCTATATCATTACACGCATCCGTGCTCAATCTAGGACTAAAATACACATAGATTAAAGCAACTAATGCCACGCTAAATGCCGCTAGAGATACAGAAAAGCTTATAGTGGTCAACGGAGATAGAAAACCACAAAATATAAGGGCAGCAAATGTAGCGGTTAGCAAAGCTAAAATAACAACATAGGCAATGCAATGAACTAGAGAACATTCAGATGAAGGTTTGTTAGATCCAACGAGAGGGGGCAACTCGCTCTCCCCAGCGTTAGCAGAAAACGCGTGCTCCTCCAGAAAATTGACTAAAGAAGAAGGTTCATTATTTGGAACCGTAATAAAACGAGCATTAGAATTATGCAGTGCACCCACGATCGATACCTAAGAATTTTAACCATTATAGCTTTATATTCTCGAATAGCAGGGATACAACACAATTAAACCAAACCCCGATTTAAGAGGAGAGCATGTTATCTAGAGACATGATAATACCCAAGAAAATTTTTACTATATACCAAGAAAATCATTTAATTTTTTCGCACATAAAATACTTAGATAAAAAACTTAAACAACAGAGATTTTAAGAAAAAAAGATCTAAAAATACTAAGCGAGAGGTAAATACCCTACAACAGCGATCTAAGAGCGTAAAACAAGAACCTCGTTATACTCCCCTGTAAAGATTGCCAGGAATTTTTATTTATGAATTAATGTAAGTTCCAATAACTGCTTTCACTTGAATATGAACGTTGCTGATCTTCTTACTTATTTGAATGACCTACTTTCTCCGCAAGCCTTTCCGGACTATGCTCCTAATGGATTACAAATAGGCAATCCCAATACAGTTATCGAAAAAATAGCAGTAGCGGTAACTGCAGATTTAGCAACAATACAAGCCGCCATTGATCTAGAGGCTAACGTTTTAATTGTTCACCACGGCTTATTCTGGAAAGGCATGCCCTATCCCATTACAGGCATGCTTTATAATCGAATACAACATCTAATTAACCATGATGTCCAATTACTCGCCTATCACCTACCTCTAGATGCACATCCTAACATCGGAAATAATTGGAAAGTTGCTATTGATCTGCAATGGGACAACCTAGAGTCCTTTGGAAGTTCTCTTCCTTATCTTGGTGTTCAGGGATCATTTCCTCCAATACCCATAGAAAAGTTTATAGAAAAGCTATCAGACTATTACCAAGCGCCAATAAAAGCCCAGGCCCTTGGAGGACCAAAACAGGTTTCCTCAGCAGCTTTAATCTCCGGAGGCGCTTACAAAGACCTCGCGCAAGCGATCCTTTGCAAAGCTGATTGTTTTATCACAGGAAACTTTGATGAGCCTGCCTGGTCTATGGCTTGGGAAAACCAAACTCATTTCCTAGCCTTTGGACATACAGCTACAGAGAAAGTTGGACCAAAAGCCTTGGCAAATTGTCTGCAGGGACAGCTACACATCCCATCAACATTTATAGATACTACAAACCCCTTTTAACCTTCCCAGAAGGGAGACAATCCTGCTTGGCTTTTTCTTGGAACTTACTTTATAGTGGGCTCTTTTTTTATTACTTCAAAAATACCGAAATAACTATGAGCGTAGATTTAGAAAAACAAACAGTCCCACAAAGAAGTGAAGTCCCTACTGAAGATTGCTGGAATGTGACTTCGCTATATTCAAACAGAGAAGCTTGGAAAGCTGATCTCAACGTTTTTAGCTTAAAAACAGACGGCTCTCCTACTTGGCCTACACTACAGGCAACTCATTATCAACTGGAGGATTCGGAATCTCTTTCATCTTTAATCACCCAACTCCTCTCTATTGAAAGAAAATTAGACAAGCTCTACACCTACGCGCATCTCATTCATGATCAAGATATTACCAACCAAGAAAGCATAGCTGATCTTAAGTCTATCACACATTTATATACTGTATTTACCGAAGAAGTCTCTTGGGTACAACCTGCTTTAATCGCTCTTCCAGAAGCTGTGATTGCAAAACATCTCTCTGATTCATCTCTAGCTCCCTACAGATTTTATTTAGAAAAAATCTTTAGGCTCTCCACTCATACAGGAACCCCCGGAGAAGAGAAAATTTTAGCATCGGCATTTGCCCCCCTCGAAGTAGCAAGCAAAGCCTTTTCTTCTTTGAGTGATTCTGAGATTCCTTTTGGTCAGGCTACGGACTCTGAGGGCAACGCGCACCCCCTATCTCACGCATTAGCCTCGCTGTACATGCAATCTACCGATAGAGAACTGCGAAAAACAGCCTATTTAGCTCAATGCGAAAGGTATCATAACTATCGCCACACCTTTGCTAACCTACTTAATGGTAAAATCCAAGCACATTTGTTCTATGCAAAAAGTAGACGATACAGCTCGTGCTTAGAATCCGCATTGTATCACAATAATATTCCTACAACGGTTTACACAAACCTTACTGAAATTGTGAAACAAAACTCTTCGCTTATCACCAAGTACTACTCTCTAAAGCAAAAAGCTCTCAATTTAAAAGAGTTTCACTTCTATGACATCTATGCGCCCATCAGTCAAATGCAGGAGCAGAAATACTCTTATGAAGAGGGCGTTGATCTTATTTATTCCAGCCTCTCTCCTCTTGGAAAAGAATATATCGACATTTTGAAACAAGGGTTAACTACTGAAGGCTGGGTTGATAAATATGAAAACCAAAATAAACGCTCTGGAGCCTACTCTTCAGGCTGTTATGATAGCCCTCCTTATATTCTTTTAAACTATACAGGAACGCTGTATGATGTATCTGTAATTGCTCACGAGGGTGGTCATAGTATGCACTCGTATTTCAGCCGTAAGCATCAACCTTTTCACGATGCACAGTATCCAATTTTTCTCGCTGAAATAGCTTCTACTCTCAATGAAATGCTGCTGATGGATTCTCTGCTGAAAAAGAGCAGCTCCAAAGAAGAAAAGATTACTATTCTCACACGATGTTTAGACACTATCTTCTCCACTTTATTCCGTCAGGTACTCTTTGCATCCTTCGAATATGAAACACATTCTGCAGCAGAGCAAGGCGTTCCCTTAACTGAGGAATTTTTATCTACGACCTACCGTAATCTACAAAATGATTTTTACGGAGAAGTTGTTACCTTTGACACTCTATCTTCCATGGAATGGGCGAGAATCCCTCATTTCTACTACAATTTTTATGTATATCAATATGCAACAGGCATCATAGCTGCCCTATGCTTTGCAGAAAAAATTCTTACCAACGAAGATAACGCTTTGAATTCTTACCTTAATTTCCTAAAAAGTGGAGGCTCCGACTTCCCCTTAGAAATTTTGAAAAAGTCTGGATTAGACATGACAACTAGCGAACCAATACACAAAGCTTTTTGCTTTATTGAGAAAAAAATCCAAGAGTTATCATCTTTAATTTGAAACGACTAAAAAATGTAGCACTTGATATTATTAAGTGCTAAAATCATTGCCAAAAAAGAAGAGACTTTGGTATTGTTTCCCTAGAAACAGCAAAGTCTCTTAGAACATGAAACATAAGGAGCTTACAACATGTCAGATCAAGCAACGACTCTTAGGATTAAGCCCCTGGGCGATAGAATTTTAGTGAAAAGAGAAGAAGGAGATTCTACAGCTCGCGGCGGCATTATTTTACCTGACACAGCAAAAAGAAAACAAGACCGAGCAGAAGTGCTTGCGTTGGGAACAGGGAAACGAGACAAAGACGGCAACATCATACCTTTTGAAATAGAAGTCGGTGATGTTGTTTTAATAGATAAATACGCAGGCCAAGAACTTACCATTGAAGGTGAGGACTACGTTATTGTTCCAGCAAGCGAAGTTATGGCAGTTCTCAAGTAAGAGAAATAATTATTTATAGATTGCAAAAAGTTAAGGAGCATACAAACAATGGCAGCAAAAAATATCAAATACAATGAAGAGGCCAGAAAAAAAATCCATAAAGGAGTTAAAACTCTTGCAGAAGCTGTAAAGGTAACACTAGGTCCTAAAGGACGTCACGTAGTTATTGATAAAAGCTATGGATCTCCACAAGTTACAAAAGACGGCGTAACAGTCGCTAAAGAAATCGAGCTCGAAGATAAACACGAGAATATGGGAGCTCAAATGGTCAAAGAAGTCGCCAGTAAGACTGCTGATAAAGCTGGCGATGGAACAACAACAGCAACCGTTTTAGCTGAAGCTATCTATAGCGAAGGTTTAAGAAACGTAACCGCTGGCGCTAACCCAATGGATCTAAAAAACGGTATCAACAAAGCCGTAAAAGTTGTTGTCGACCAACTTAAAAAAATTAGCAAACCAGTACAACATCATAAAGAAATTGCTCAAGTAGCAACTATCTCAGCAAATAACGACTCTGAAATCGGTAATCTTATTGCTGAAGCTATGGAAAAAGTAGGTAAAAACGGCTCTATTACTGTTGAAGAAGCTAAAGGCTTTGAAACTGTTCTTGATGTTGTCGAAGGTATGAACTTCAATCGTGGATACCTATCCAGCTACTTCTCCACAAATCCTGAAACACAAGAATGCGTTTTAGAAGATGCTTTCGTTCTTATTTACGATAAAAAAATCGCAGGAATTAAGGATTTCCTCCCTGTTTTACAACAAGTAGCAGAATCAGGACGTCCCCTACTCATTATCGCTGAGGATATCGAAGGCGAAGCTTTAGCAACTCTAGTTGTCAACAGACTACGCGCTGGATTCAGAGTTTGTGCAGTAAAAGCTCCTGGATTTGGTGATAGAAGAAAAGCTATGTTAGAAGACATTGCTATCTTAACTGGTGGTCAATTGATCAGCGAAGAGCTTGGAATGAAGCTTGAAACCACCACATTGTCTATGTTAGGAAAAGCTAAAAAAGCGATCATTACTAAAGAAGACACAACTATCGTTGAAGGTATGGGCAACAAAGCAGATATCGAATCTCGCTGCGCAAATATCAAAAAACAAATCGAAGATAGTTCTTCAGATTATGACAAAGAAAAATTACAAGAACGGTTAGCAAAACTTTCCGGAGGCGTAGCTGTAATCCGTGTAGGCGCTGCTACAGAAATCGAAATGAAAGAGAAAAAAGATAGAGTAGATGATGCTCAACACGCAACTCTCGCTGCTGTTGAAGAAGGTATCCTCCCTGGCGGTGGTACTGCTTTAGTTCGCTGCATTCCTACTTTAGAAGCTTTCATTCCTGTTCTTACAAATGAAGATGAACAAATCGGTGCTCGCATTATTCTTAAAGCGTTGTCTGCTCCATTAAAGCAAATTGCAACTAACGCAGGAAAAGAAGGTGCTATCATCTGCCAACAAGTACTAGCACGAACTGCTAATGAAGGCTACGATGCTTTGCGTGATGCTTACACCGACATGATCGAAGCAGGAATTTTAGACCCAACTAAAGTTACACGTTCTGCTTTAGAAAGTGCTGCATCTGTAGCAGGTCTTCTCTTAACAACAGAAGCTTTGATTGCAGATATTCCTGAAGAAAAATCCTCTTCAGCTCCAGCAATGCCTGGCGCAGGAATGGATTATTAATCCCTAGTAAAGGACAATAGTTCTTTATTTTCTCTAGGTCTTCTTGCATCTACTCTTAGATGTGGGAAGACCTTTTTTATTTTCTAATATTTCTTTCTTCCTCTATCGTAGGAACTATGATCAATAATAATCTCATCATGCATGTTTAAACTCTTAAAGAATTTATTTTTATTAGCATTTTGTATTATCGCTTACTTTTGGATTCGAAAAGAAAGCATTGTTGAGCATTGGCTATCAGCGAAATTACATACACAGGTATCGGTAGGAAGAGTCTCCCCTAGAACATCAGGAATGAAAATCCGTTATTTGTGTATTCACAACCCTATGCCTTCGGAACGCTTTCCCTACGCTATGGAAATCGAATATGTAAATTTGCGCTTTTCCTTAATATCCATGTTGTTATCCAAGAAAATAGAAATCTCTGATCTTCTAGTGCATGGAGCAAATTTCACTGTTCTTCCCTATGATAACCATTCATCAAAAACTAACTGGTTTTTACTGTGGAAAAACTTTATCCCTCAAAATGAAGAACAACTTTCTAATACAAATTCACATGCCTTCCAATCCTCAAAACTCGATGACATCCCCGTATTAGTTAAGCGTTGCCTATTCATTAACACGCGCATTCATGGAATAAAATCAAATAATAAAGAAATCACCTATCTTGCTGTGCCCTCCCTAGAGTTTCATAGCAATATAAATAAACAGGGCTCTCTGCCCAATCTCTCAACGGCAATAACGTCTCTTCTCTACCTAGCTGTAGAGGAAAGCCTCTATCATGTAAACATCCCCGGTGATATTGTCAAACCCCTCTCAAAGCAATCCCACACATACTTCAGCTCTTCCTATCCCATTCTAAAAGATCATGAAGCAAAAGAAATCACAGGAAATCCTAAAAAATCTACAGAAGAGATTGTCGGATTCGTTAGAGAACTATTTTTCCACTAAATAAACCTATAATAAATTTCTTAGGACTCCTATCCCCCCGCATCATAAACAGAACGATTTATGAACATATTTATACAGAAAAGCTATTGACTTTTTTGCCATTTCACTTAGAATTGTTTTCTTGAGTATGTTCCGGAGTAGCTCAGCGGTAGAGCAGTGGACTGTTAATCCATTGGTCGTTGGTTCGAACCCATCCTCCGGAGTTTTTATTAGTTTCTATGGCGTAGTTAAAGAAGGTCTATGTCCATATTTTTTCCAAAAATCAACCTTCCCTCTAATACAGGAAACGAGGCTGTTCCCCTTGAAAAAAGTCGCCTGGTTTCTGTTTCTACTTTAATTGGTTGTGTTACTCTAACTACCATAGCACTTGCAACAGTAGTAATCTCCTGCCTGTTCTTAGTCCCATCCTTGCAATTGCTAACTACCCTTATAGCACTACTAACAACAGTCCTAGGTATCCTATTTACCATTCAAATGACTTCATACTTATATGAAAAATACCTATGCCAGAAACTCGAGCCTTCTAAACTTCTCCCACTAATAGCTCAACCAAAGCTACACTCAGGAATTCTTAAAAAACTCTCTCAGGAAAGCATAACCTCCCTCACACATACCCAGGAAAACGAGTTCTTTCCAGATTTTCAAAAGTGGGAGGCAGTTTTCTTAAAAGATCCCGAGCTGCTCTTAAAGAACGCTCTCGCTTCCTGGGAAATTATCAAAAAATCAAATCTAGAGGCTACTCTTTCCGCTCCTTACATAGGATTTTACCTCAGCTTGACTCATAATCATCTGCAAAAGATAGAAGAAAGCGCAGTAATGCAGAAAGAGACTCAACGCGGCGTGATACATCAAATTTCGCATGTAGATGTTCAAACACACGCAATACAACATGATAGTAACGTCATCCACGCAAGAATAAATGGGGCGGACTACATCCTACCTGTCATAGAAGATCTGCAAAATGAAATAATTAATGCTGAAAACTCATCCAACCAAGAAGCCAGGAAAAGTCTCTATAAAATCTTTAAAACTTTGTTTACTAAATACTACGTAGCACTAAGCCATAGCATCCCACACGAAACAGTAATCTGTATCCAACCACTCACACTAGGAAGCTCTGATTATACCATATGCCAAATGGAATGGCTGGCGCTATTTTGTGCTATTCAGCAGCTGCGCTTTGTTACCGTAATCAACCCAGAATCACCACCACAAACATCCACAGACCCACAAAACTCGCCGGCGTATGTTCTTACTCCCGAAGATTACTGGAAAATATTCGTAAATAAAGACTTCGTTTCATTCCCAAGGGAGAGTGCTTATTTCGGTCTTATAAGCCATCCCCATCCCCAAACAGAACAGGAAAAAGTCCTTTCATCTCTTAATATAAACCGCGCTCGCTTTATGGAAACTCAACACGTAATCCTCAGTGGTCTATCTCACAATACTATCAGAGAACTTTTACAACCCTGCTCAAAACAATCTAAAAACTAGGCAATGCTACTACAACGTTATTTATTGCCTAACCAATGTAATTAAAAAGGATCTCATAAAAACAAAGGTGTCTTGGAAAGGGCCCTAGAATTCAAATTGTAGTGGTACATAGGAAGTAAGAATCTCGGATCTTCACTAGAGGGTGCCTCAACAGCTAAACGTTTTCTTAAATCACGACCGCTTAACCATGTAACAAAACCCTCCACATCTGGACCTTTTGTTTCCTCAGGGGAAGATGTTTTTACATCATTTACAAACTCCTTCAACTCTGAAAAAGTCAGCAAAGCTGTCGCAGGATGGTAATTCCTACTTTCTTCATTCAGGCAAGGATATACGGTCGACATGAGTTTCATTAGGTTTCTATCGGTATTTCCATCAACTTGTCCTAGAAAATGCATGTCCACAACATCCACACACTTTAGCAGCTCTAGTTGCTTCCAGCTCACACCGTGTTTGCATAACATCGCCACCCTATGAGGAGAGTCGTAACCGTACAATATTTGCCCCTTACCAGAACCAATATTCTCTCCTCTTAGAAAACCCATCTGATTCTCCATACGAGCAACTAATTCCTGGAAAACAGGCTCTTCCTCAAGACAAACACAATTCTTCGCAGCTTCAACAAGTTGGGCATATTCCTCTTCTTTTACTATCTTAGCAAAAAAACATGTACACGGATTAAAAGCTGTTGTGCAAACAGTAGGATAAACCAGCCCTAAGGGACTTGTCCAATAAACCTCCGGAGGCAAACCATCCACCTTTGGGAACTCTTCTGAACCCAGATCTATAAACCTTTTCATCATATATAAAGGACAGTTCTGCGCTAATATATAGTCCAAACTAAGAAACTGTCTCCCCTGAAGAGGTTCTAACTTTTCCAATCCAAACTTCTTAACTTTTTGCAAAATACCGGCATCAAGCGAAGATAAACTACTAGATTGTAGATGATCTAACAACATTCCTAATTCTCGAACAGAAAGATTCTGCTGCTCACAGCATTCAGCAATAGCAGAGGAGTATTTACTTTTAATTATGTTGAAACAACCTTCCGGAATAGCCCTAGGTACTGGCTTCGGGGGGACTAGAGGTTTAGGGCGTTTAACAACAGGAAGAACCTCGGGTTGTTCAGAAGGAACCTCAGGCTGTTTAGAAGGCTCAATAAGCGGAGTGGTTGGCTCTAACTTCGCTAAAGCGGGTTGTCTTAAACCACGCCGGATGAGAGCAAACATAGCTCCAGAAACAAGAATGCTTAGCACTACTCCCACTATGGCCAGGGGATGAACAATCCCACAGGCAAGCGCAGCAATACAGCCAATAGCGAGCATAGCAGAAAACACCCCTATCACAAGTAAAGCCAGCCTACGTGAGGAACTCATCTGTGTTAGAGGAGCCTTACCTACTTGCTCGTTAATAGAAGCAGGGGTCTCGACAACGGAAGAAGGTACGGTTGTCATAATACGCCTAAAAATTAAACATACAGAAGCTTATTTTAAACGATTTACGCACGAACGTCAACAGAACCTCTAAGAGCTAGATATCCTGGATTAACTCGAATAAGTGTTGTTTTCCTTAACATAAAATTGACAAAGACAGTGGGCTCTCGGACTGTCCATAAAAATGGACTGATAATCGTTAAGAAATGACACTTACAGATTCATTACTCAGTAAGCGTAATAAAAGAGATCTTCGATACTGGTCTAACACAGAGGCGCTGTTTTGCAAGATTTCCCGAGCTTCTACAACGTTATCCTCTTTCATCTGGCAGTATTCCGGGAGGTACTCAATATGCAAACCCGAAAGAACAACAAAACCCTTTTCCAAACGTCGAGAAATAATCGCTGCAGGTTGGTTGGGCAAATCCTCATAGCGGGCTTCTATATCAATCTCAGGATAAGAATCAGCATTTTCAAAACAGGGTCCACCATTAAACAGTGCCCGGCCACTTTTTCCTAAATTATCAAAAATCAAAGAGGCAGCCCGCACCCCTATTGGACTCGTATAGGAAAACACTTTACCATAGGCGGGACCTATAGCCCTACCGGGGAAAAATCCTAACCCGCGATCGGCAACATAGACCATTCCGGAAGGTTCGTCAAAACAAAGACTCTTACAAGCAAAATATGAGCCTGCACAGATACCGAGGTAGCTACCCCCTTCACGAATATAGTTATCTATCCGTGCTGTTCCCAACCCATGAAGCATCTTATGGTATGGGCGGTCTGCTCCCCCAGGAATAATCAATAATCTTGCTGTAAACTCCCATAGGGGATCGTAGAGCAAAAAGTTACCATCAACACGGCAAATTTCTAGGTTTTCCTCCGAAGGGAGGCTACTTCTTAACCAACGCATCATATGACGTAAGTAATAGGGGGAAACCCCCTCGTCCGAATAAACAAGTATTTTTGTTCTCATAACGAAAAACCAAAGATTTACTCTTGGCTTAGAATCTCCTAAACATTATAAAGGTATAATCCATTAAAATTCTTAATTATGGTAAAATAGCTCTTCATTTCCTATAACATTACTCATTTTTTACAAGGGGGATAAGTTGTTTAACGCTACTCAAATCAAGCAATCCCGCAACGTCCCTTTTGGTATATTTCATAGTCTTTTAGCCTGCCTGTACTGGGGAATCGTCTTCGTCATCCCTAACCTGCTGCACTCTTTCCAAGAGCTGGACATCGTACTAACTCGCTATACTGTTTTCGGGATTTTTTCCCTTCTGCCCCTAATATGGAAAAGACAAAATATCTTTAAGAATATCTCTTTAAATATTTGGGGACAAAGCGTCATCTGGGTCTTCCTGGTGAATATCCTCTACTACCTAGGAATAGCATTTGCTACCCGCTTTGTAGGTGCCGCCGTTACCATTATCATTGCTGGGCTAGCCCCCATTGCTGTCCTTTTTCACTCCAATATAAAGAAGAAAGAGGTCTCCTATACAATACTATCCGCTCTTAGTTTAATTATCTTCCTTGGAGTTGTACTTACAAATATCTCCGAGCTCCGCGCAACAACAGCGGTAAACCTCTGGCAATACCTCTTAGGGCTTGGATGTGTAATCACCTCTACAGGAATCTGGGTGGGTTATATCATATATAATTATAACTTCTTGTTAAAAAACCCTAACATTTCTCCAGATTTGTGGTGCTGCGTATTAGGAGTTACCTCCTTGGCGATCTGCCTACCCCTAATTATCATCTGCGATTGCCTAGGGATCACACACGTCGCACAAAGTGTGTTCTTCCATAATCCCCTATCAGAAAGACTGCTCTTTATCATTCTCTGCGCAGCAATGGGAATTTTCTCTTCATCTCGAGCAATCACCTCATGGAACAAAGCCACCTTACACTTGTCTCCGGCTCTCCTTGGCTCCCTGCTAATATTCGAGCCTATCTTTGGGTTGTTTTTATCCTATTTTTGTGAACGCACATTTCCATCAGCGCAAGAAGGATTGGGTATCCTCCTTATGTTAGGAGGTAGCCTGGCCTGCTTAATTCTTTTTGGGAAAAAAGCAAATCAAAAAGAAGAGGAAAAATCCGATATTATTCCCTCTACAGAGTAGTCTACAGTAGGGTATTTTTGAATTTTAACGTTTCTTATATTAAAATTTTTAATGAACACTGAAAGTACTACTTTATAAATTTTTATAAGCTCTTGTAATAAAGGCTATTCTTATAATTAATTTATAAAATGAACCCAAGAGAATAATAAGGATCGTTTTTAGCGACTAAAAATAGATCTAAAAAAAATACTCATCGAATAAAAAATTTATCTTCAGTTACACTCGCGTTACTATTCGAATCAGTAAAAATGGAGAAGATTAAATCATAAATCCCCGGGTTTACTGAAAAATAGTAAACACAGGTATACAACGAGCAGTTTGTTTTATCTGTTTTAAAACCTCTATTCACTACAAGGCTAAGTTGTTTTAGACAGTATGAAGGAATTCGCGCTATACCTTAATACGAGTTCACAGTGTAGACATCTTGGCGGAGAAAAGAAACTATATTAAGTGTTCTTTGGACACACTAAAAATACTGATCTATGTGCGAATTTGATTATTACGCTTAACTATCAGGTATAATTTCTAACAGGTAACACTGTTGGAGGGGGTGTTTAGAATACCCTAAGGGTCATGATACTTGAAACAAAATTCAAAGTCCTGGCTCTATTGGCTGTAGCCAAGGGAATCCCATTAGTGCCCTATAACACTCGTCCCCTGAAAATAGACTTAAGAATTCTATGGAAAAAATTTCCGGACAACTAGAAAGCATACTTGTTAAAGATCAAGATTCTAGGGAAACCTCTGCTAAAATACGCATACCCTACAAGGGTACAATCATAGTGATAAAAGGACTATTTCCTGATTCCTTTCTAAAAATAGGAATGCTGTTACATTTGTATGGGAAATGGTCCGAAGATCTCAACCTTGGCAATTACTTTCAGGTATACAGCTGTGACTCCCCAGAAACTCAAGACAACCGCGGGATAATAAATTACCTTACATCTAAGCTTATCAAAGGCATAGGACCAAAAATCACAGAAAAAATTATCGAAAAGTTCCAAAATGAAACTGCGGATATCCTCGATAATCAACCAGAAAGACTTATAGAAATTGCTGGGATTAGCCAAACAAAATGCGATAGCCTCTGCAAGCAATTACATGAACAAAAAGATCTCAGAACAACTCTGCTTTTTCTCCAGCAATACAATATTGCTATTCATTACGGCGTAAGAATTTATAAAAAATATAAAGAGACAACCATAGAGAAAATCTGCGAAGATCCCTTCCTACTAGCTCGAGAAATGGAAGGAATAGGATTTAAGACCGCGGATCTTATTGCTACTCGCCTGGGAATGCCATTAAACTCTCAAAGTAGATTGTCCGCAGGAATACAACACTCCTTAGAAGAGCTTCAAGAAGACGGCCATACATGCTACCCCCTAAAAAATCTTGCTCAAGCTGTTGAAAAGCTCTTAAATCAAGATATTCCCGAAACGCTTATACAAGTCGAAGAAATCATTTCTCAGATTTATACCATGCAAGAAAAAAATCTTCTTCATATCAAGGATATGGAAGGTATTCCCTATGTATGGGTAAAACATATTTACCTCGCGGAAAAAACTGTAGTCTCTGATTTAAAAAGAATCTTATTTTCCTCGAGAAAAGTCCGTCCTATAGATGGTGCTAAGGCTATTCAATGGGTAGAAGATAATCTGAGTCTTCATTTGGAACAAAATCAAAGAGAAGCTGTACGCGCTTGCTTCTCGGAGAAGATTCATATTATTACTGGGGGACCAGGAACAGGAAAAAGTACAATTACCCGAGCAATATTAAAAATATTTGAGCAGGTTACGTATAAAATAATCCTTGCTGCTCCCACAGGGAAAGCAGCAAAACGCATGACAGAAATTACAGGAAAGCATTCTGTCACTATTCACGCGCTACTACAATACGACTTTAAAACACGCTCATTTCGTAAAAACTATGAAAATCCTATAGATTGTGATCTCATCATCATCGATGAATCAGGAATGATGGATACCTATCTTCTATGTCATTTCTTAAAAGCTCTTCCTGATCATGTAATTCTTATTCTCATTGGAGATATACATCAGTTACCTAGTGTGGGCCCTGGAAATATCCTAAAGGATATTATCAACTCCGGAAAAATCACCGTGACGAAGCTCAATAAGATTTTCCGTCAGGTGCATGATTCGAACATCATTACAAATGCCCATAAGGTAAACGAAGGAGAGTTCCCAATACTATACTCCGAGTCGGGACGTAAGGACTTTTTATTCTTCCAAAAGGAAGATCCTCAAGAAGCTCTGGATCATATTGTTCATTTAGTGACACAATTCGTTCCTAAAAAATACCATATTTATCCTAAGGATATTCAAATCCTTGCTCCGATGAAAAAAGGCACTCTAGGGATTCACAACCTTAATAAAGTCTTAAAGTCTGCGTTAAACCCCAAGCAAGCAACTCTCCACGGCAGATTTCATTCTTATGCTATAGGAGATAAAGTGATGCAAATTCGCAATAATTATAACAAAGAAGTCTTCAATGGAGACATCGGGTATATATCCATGATCAACTTTGAAAATAGACGTGTTATTGTAAATATGGACGGAAAATATGTGACATACTCATTTGCGGAGCTTGATGATCTTGTATTAGCTTATGCAACTTCTGTTCACAAGTACCAAGGAAGTGAAAGTCCGTGTATTATCCTACCTATACACACCTCTCATTTTATGATGCTTTATAGGAACCTTCTTTATACGGCAATTACAAGGGGAAAACAACTCGTTGCCTTAGTAGGGACAAAAAAAGCCATTGCTATAGCAACGAGAAATGATAAAGTACAGCATCGCTGCACAGGGCTTATGCAAGCTCTTGATAAGCTCGACAAGCCGCAACAAACACAGTTTGTATTTCCAGAAACTTAATCAACAATTGTGAACAACAATTGCGGAGTCTTTAAAGAAAAAACCTCTTCAGAAAAGTCTAAAAACTCTGAATTCCAAAGGTTTTTTACCCGATCTTGATCTTGATTTGAAAAATCCAAAGATTTTGGAGAAAGCATATTCCAGATCTCCCAAGCTGTTCCCGGCAGAATAGGATAGGAAATCAACGCAAGCAACTTCTGACAATAACAAGCACAAAACAGTACTGTCTCTACACGATGCGTATACCCTTCCTTAAGAAGCTTCCAAGGTGCCTGATCATTAAAGTAAACATTCCCCAACGCTGCAAGCTCCATAATCGCAGAACAAGCCTTGCGTAAGCTATACTTGCTATAGCAAGCCTGTGCCTCAAGGACGATCCTCTGAGCAGCTTCTAAAAACTGCTTATCTTTTTCTTCTAAAAGATCAGCACTACAAGCTAGTTCTCTAAAATGATTTTTCTCAGCAAACGCTAGAACACGATTAATAAAATTACCAAACTTACCAACAAGCTCAGAATTACACCGTGTTTTAAAATCTAGAAAGGTAAATTCACTATCAGAAGTTTCTGGGGCTGTTGCTGCTAGAACATAGCGCAGCTTATCCAGGGAATATGTATCCAAAAAGGCATCCATATCGACGAAGTTCCCTTCGGATTTACTGAATTGATATCCTTCAAGAAGATAAAATTCTGAAGAAACCAACGCATCCATCTTCTTGTAAGGAAGGTCCTGCCCCAACTCCATAGCTGGAAATATAGCCGCATGAAAAGGAATATTATCCTTACCTATAAACTGTACGTACTCCGTAGAGTCTTCCAACCAAAATGACTTCCAAGCTTCAGGATTATTGATAGATGCTGCCCAATCCATTGTTCCGCTAATATAGCCAATAGGGGCGTCAAACCATACGTAAAACACCTTATTAGGAAAGTCAGGAACAGGAATTCCCCAGGATAAATCTCTGGTAATAGCTCGTGGACGTAAGTTCTTTATGTAATCCACAACAAATTTACGAACATGTTCAGGAACATAAGACTTACCAATAAATTCTAATAAAGGTTCCACCATACGTTCTAAATGCAGATACGCATGTTCTGTTTCTTTAAGGATAAGTTTTGCTCCTGACAACTTCGATCGTGGATTTATTAAATCGGTAGCCTCATAATCAGCGCCGCATTTCTGACATTCATCACCACGGGCACCATCAAATCCACATTTTGGACAGGTGCCTTCTACATAACGATCCGCTAAAAAACGATTTTCATCTTCAGAATATAGCTGAAGTGACAGGCGATTTTCTATAAGGCCTTTTGACTTCAATTGTATATAAAAGTCTTCAACAACAGCTTTGTGAAAAGGATTCGTTGTTCTCGAAAAGAAATCTAAGGAAATTCTTAATTTATCAAAAGTATCCTTATGTATCTTATGATACATATTCACATAGTCTTGATATCCTAAACCGGCGCGTTCAGCATTTAATGTAATTGCTATTCCATATTCATCAGAACCACATAAATAGAGAACCTCATCCCCTAATAGCCTACGAAACCTTGCGTAAACATCAGCAGGAAGATAAGCGCCAGCTATGTGCCCGAAATGTAATGGACCATTTGCATAAGGTAATGCCGAGGTTATTAAAACGCGCGCGGGCATTATTTTACATCACTCCATGTGTAAGCAGAAGGGTCTTTTCTTCTTCCTGAAGAAGAGCCTTCTCGTTTTCTTTCATTAGTAGGAGCAGAAGCACTTTCGATAACTTCCTCTGAAAAGTCAGACTGCACACCATCCCTTTCTAATAAAACCAACGCCTCAATAGCAGCATTAGAAGAACGCACATCACCTCTGGCTATTCTATGTTTCGCCTGCTTAATTGCGTAATTAACTAAACTAAAAGGGCTTTCAAACAACTTGTTTAACTTTTCATTGGTTAAACGATCTTTGTTGGTCATAATATGTTCCTATGTTCTTCTGCTATAAAAATACTTTTTAAAACCTCATAAGACTTGTTTAAGTCATCGTTAACAATGGCATAGTCAAATTTATTTGAGGCAGCTTGCTCGACAAGGCTATGTTGCAATCTCTCTTGTCTTTGAGGATCTTGTTCTGATCCTCTTTCTTTTAAACGTCTTTCAAGTTCTTCCGGAGAAGGCGCGGAAATAAAAATAGTGACGGTAGGGATCTTACTTTTTAAAGCTAGAGCTCCTTCCACATCAATAACAGCAATAGCGTGTTTTCCTGATTTCAAAATTTTATCAATCTCTAAACGACTTGTTCCATAATACTCTCCAAATAGAGCTACCCATTCAAGAAAATCATGATTATCCAATCGTTGTTTAAACTCATCTTTCGAAACAAAATGATAATCAACACCTGAGGTCTCGTCAAAGCGAGGACTTCGAGTTGTTAAAGATAATGTTTTTTGAAAAGCGTCGGGGAATTCCTGTGCTAACAGGCGCACAAGAGTAGTCTTACCCGCACCTGCAGGAGCGCTAATAGTAAATAGTTTCGGAACACACTGGGGGCTATCAGGAGAAAAAGGGCTACGAACTTTATCTTTCATATAATATCAGAATACCCGCCTTACAGGAGCAAAACTTTTTCTATGACAATCACATGGACCGAAAGACTCCAACGCTGCTAAATGCGCAGCAGTACCATAACCTTTATGCTTATCAAAGCCGTAATTAGGGTAACGTTGATGAAGTTCTCTCATTAAATCATCTCTGTACTCTTTCGCTATAATTGACGCTGCAGCTATAGACGCAGATTTAGAATCTCCTTTGATAATCTTCCTACAAGGGATTTTATGGGGTAAATGCAAACCATCAACAAGAAGAAAATTAGGAGATATAGGTAACGCTTCTATTGCTTTTGCCATAGCCTCTTTGGTCGCTTCAAGAATATTGATCTCATCTATTCTTTCCACAGAGACAACACCGATGCCATAATATACATCTGAATCATTCAATAGGACATCGCGAATTCGGCATCTTTCCTTGGGAGTTAATTTTTTACTATCATTCACTCCGGGGAATATTTTATCACGAGGAAGAACACAGGCTCCTGCAACTACAGGTCCAGCTAGAGGACCTCTACCGACCTCGTCCACTCCTGCTATAATCGAAAAGCCTTCGTTAAAAACTTCTTGTTCAAAGATAGTTTTAGACAAAAACAGCTGTTCTTCATCGATAGTAAGTGTGTTCATAGATCGGTATATCGTAGTAAAATCAGAAATCAGCAAAAACCAATAGGTTTTAATTATTTCTTTGTAGATCTAGGACCAATGTATTCTTTAACTTTAGCAGCTTTACCAGTCTTACCTTTCAAGTAATAGAGGCGGGCACGAGCAACTTTACCGCGCTTGACTACTTCAATACTTGCAATCTTAGGACTATTAAGCAAGAAACTCTTTTCCATACCTTCGCCATAGGCCACACGATGTAGGGCAACAGTTTCTCCAGCACCACCGCCTCTACGAGCCATTACTGTGCCTTGGAAGACTTGGATACGTTCTTTACCACCGTCAACAATTTTTGTAGCCACACGAATAGTATCCCCTACGCGAAAATCTGTAAGGTCTGATCTGCACTGTTCTTGTTGCAATTCTTGTAATAAGTTCCCCATATACTTCACCTAAATTCTCTATTTCTATTTCAACCCTTTGCAAGAGATCGCCCATAAATGGCCGTCTAAATCACGAACTAATCTTACTGTCCCTTGATTATCGGCCTGTTCTAACGTGCCACCCAGCATTTTCCATCGTCCTAAAAAACTATAAAAATCGTCTTCACAATCTAAACAGAACGATAAAGTGGTTATATTTTTATCTTTTGATCCTATTTCTTGCAAATGGAGTGCCATTTGCGTTTTTCCTGGAATATATAGTTTATCATCAACAGGTTGGTTTAATCTAAAAATCCTTGAATAAAACTTCTTTGAGCGATTTAAATCTTCAACCTCTAAAACTACAGCTCCGTTTCCTTTTAATGTAGATTGCTTCTGATTTTCTTCCTGCGTTGTGCATTTCTCATTTTCACAATCATAAAGATAGTGAATATATAGATCAGGACGCCTCTCTCGGGTTCTATCTAAACTGGCTTGCTTTCTCCATCGAGCAATTGCCTGATGGTCTCCTTGAAGCAGTACTTCAGGAACCTCCCTACCTTCAAACACACGCGGACGTGTATACTGGGGGCCCTCTAACAACCCATTTTCTAAAGAGTCTTTCTCTGCACTCTCCTGATTTCCTAAAACTCCAGGAATAAATCGAGATAAAGCATCAATTACTACTAAGGCGGCAATACCCCCATTAGTTAATACGTAATCCCCTATGCTAATCTCTTCATCTACCTCGCTTTCTAAAGCTCTTTCATCAACGCCTTCATAGTGCCCACATAAAAATATCAGATGGGGACACAGCGCCAAGTCGCGGCTTTTTTTTGCTGTTAAAGGAGATCCTTGAGGTGATAGGTAGATTACTTTGGAATCCCTTCGTTTAATACTTCTTATTGCTTGAACTATAGGTTCGGCCATAAGAAGCATACCACTGTTACTAAAAGTGGCATCATCTACCTGTTTCCATTTCCCCAATCCAAAATCTCTTATGTCTCTGGATTGAATCTTTAACAGCCCTTTCTTAATAGCCCTTCCCAAAATACTTACTTGTAGAGGGCTATCAAAATAACCTGGGAACAAAGAAAGTATATCTATCTCCATCCCAAGCCTAGAAATTACTTAGCAACAGCTTGTACAGCTTCTGCTCTTTTCGAAGAGCGGCGTTGACGATAAGCACGACGCTTCTGGCGTACAACTACCTTACGAGCCATTTTTTTAGAAAGCAACTCGGTATATACTCCAGGAGCACCCTGTTTAACCAATGCTGATGCTTTTTCAGTGAGTTCAGCGCCTTGATTCACCCAATAAAAAATTCGTTCGCTTTTTAACTGATAATTTACTGAGCTGTGAGGGTCGTACCAACCTAGTAGCTCTATGTACTTACCATCGCGAGGAGATTCAACATCAGCAAGCACTAATCTATAGACAACGTGATTTCTTCGTCCTTGTTGTCGTAAACGAATTTTTAACGCCACAGGTTTCCTCCAGACATTTTTTTTCTCATTTGTTCTATTCTCTCTTTACTCATATTTTTAAAAAACTTTTTAGATTTCGCCATCTGCTTACGGAACTGGTTCACATCACCTATAGTTAATCCGCAACCACTAGCTATTCTTTTCATCCGGCTCATATCCAATTCCACTTCCTCTTTTCTCTCTTGAGGAGTCATAGAAAGAATAATGGCCTCTGTTTTTTTCATATGTTCTTCTGAATCTTCTATTTCCTTATCACTAGGTTTATTTCCGCCAAAACTTGGCATCATTCCCATAAGCTTTCGTAGAGGACCCATACGGCGAAACGCCTTCATCTGTTTATGATAATCTTCATAAGTGAAGGTCGATTCTATTAATTTTTTTCCAAGTTCTTCGTCTTCTTTTTCAGAGATACACTCGCGCATTTTTTGAACAAAATGTACAGTATCTCCCATACCTAAAATACGATCCGCCATAGACTCGGCATTGAACGGTCGAAGATCTTCTATTTTTTCCCCACACCCTTCAAATTTTATTGGTTTGCCTAGCAAACTCTTCATAGACAACACAGCACCGGCGCGGGCATCTCCATCTGTCATGGAGATAATAACTCCTGTGAGATCTAAGTATTCATCAAAGGCTTTTGCCGTAGAAACAGCATCTTGCCCCATAGCTAAATTCATTACAAAAAGCCTTTCGCATGACTGTGAGACCTTTTGTATGGAGGCCAGCTCCTCCATTAACACTTCATCGACATGCAATCTACCCGCAGTATCAATCAACACGAGATCATGACCTGAGGATCGTGCATATTCTAAAGCCTGTGAAACTACCTTCACAGGATCTTGACCTTCGCCATTATAAAACTCGGCTTGGGTTTTAGAAATCAAATTTCTTAATTGATCTACTGCTGCGAAACGTTTCAAGTCGCAAGGGACAACTAAAACCTTCTTGGCTTTACGCTCTTGCATCACATAGGCAGCAAGTTTAGCACAGGTGGTTGTTTTTCCGGTCCCTTGAAGTCCACAAAGCAAAATTACTCCGGGACTACCCGAAGTAACTAGATCTGACTTCCCATTAAGTAATTCTGTCAATTCTTCATGCAAATACCGCACAAACTGCTGTCCGGGAGAAACATGCTTCCATACTTCTTCTCCAAGAATTTTTTGCTTCACTTTAGCAATAAAATCCTTAACAACATGGTAGTTCACATCAGCATCTAGCAGCGCTATGCGAACTTCCCGGATTGCTTCAGAGATGTTTTCTTCAGTAATTCTACGAGAGGATACTAACGAAGAAAAAATTGAGGATAGTTTTTGCGATAAAGAACTGATCATCTACTCAGCAAAAATCAAGAATAATCTCATGAGGATACAGTATCACTTGCATGATTTTCAAGAAAAAAAATCCTATCCCATCCCGAAAGATCTTGGTACAGGCAACCTGAGACTCCTCGGCTAGAAAAAATTTCTTTAACACGCTGGCCTTGCTGATAACCAATTTCCAGCCAGCCAACACCTTTAGGCCGTAAAATTGAGTTTAAATTTTGAGCTATGCGTTCATAAAATTCGATTCCAGAGCATCCTCCCACCAAGGCCTTCCAGGGCTCATGACAACGAACTTCAGGATCAGCTTGAATAACTTCGCTAAAAGAAAGATAGGGGGGGTTGCAAACAAAAGCATCGGCAAGAGCTGAGTAAGGAGTGAATAAGTCTCCAGTTAGGATCTCAACATGTAAATGATTTTTAGAAGCATTAGCCTTAGCAACAGCTACTGCTTGGGGACAGATATCAGAAAGAATGACTTCAACATTAGGACAATATTTTTTTATAGATAAGCCTAAGCATCCGCTGCCACAGCAAACATCATAAAATCTTTGAATATTTGGGTGATTACCCAAATATTTAATAATTCTCTCTGCTAGAAGTTCTGTTTCCAACCTAGGAATAAGCACGCGAGGGTCTACTTCTAACTGCAGCCCTAAAAAAGAAACGCTGCCGTGAATATATGCTGTGGGGAAACGCTTAGCTCTTTTATTAATTCGGGACCAGTAGAGCTCTAGCATCTCTGAGTCTAATGAAACACTGGCTAAATGCGCTCTAGAGGTCGCACCAATCAAATCCATTAAAATATCAGAAGCTTCCCTATCGGGAGAGGCCACTCCACAATAGGCAAGATACTCCCCAGCTTCTTTAAGAATCTTCTTCATTTCCACTTTGCAAAAGCTGACGATAAGCGTGACTCACCAAAGCGGATGTAATCACATCTAAATCACCTTCCATAACCTTATCCAGACTATAAAGAGTGAGCCCTATTCTATGATCTGTCACACGATTTTGTGAAAAGTTATATGTACGAATTCTTTCTGAACGATCTCCGCTCCCTACTTGAGCCGAACGCATAGCCGAAGCTTCTTTATGACGCCGCTGCATTTCAGCATCCCGTATACGGGCTTTTAAAATACGCATAGCCTTAGCTTTATTTTTATGTTGGCTACGTTCATCTTGACAAGTCACTACCACACCTGTTGGCAAGTGAGTAATTCTTACTGCCGAATCCGTAACGTTAACGTGCTGTCCTCCAGCTCCTGAAGCTCTAAAAGTATCTATCTTTAAATCCTTCTCATCGATAAATACTTCTTCTTCTTCCTCTGAGGGCTCTGGCAATACTGCAACAGTAATTGCAGAAGTATGAACTCGTCCCTGAGTTTCTGTTTCAGGTACCCTTTGAACACGATGTGTTCCAGCTTCGTACTGCAGCAAACGCTTTACCCCTGTTCCCGAGATGCCCATGACATACTCTTTATACCCGCCTACGTCGGATTCAGAGGCAGAAAGCACTTCGTATTTCCATCCTTTAGAATCGGAGTAAAGATGGTACATACGCACACAGTCCCCTACAAAAAGGGCTGCTTCATCCCCTCCTGTACCAGCTCGCAGCTCCATGATGACATTCAAATCGTCATCTGGATCGGGAGGAACTAATAGATTTTCCAAAACTTTGTAGAGATTTTCGACTTCGGTTTTTTCTGATTGAATGCCTTCTTCCAGCATAGCAACCATTTCAGGATCTTTTTCTTGTGCTAACGCCTGCTTATCATCCTTAAGAACTTTTTCTTTTTCTAAAATTTTATCATACACATTCTTCAATTCAGAAAGACGGGCATGTTCCTTACTCAAACTACTATATTCTTTAGGATTATCAAAAATTTCTGGGTTAGAAATTTTTACTTCAACTTCCTCTAGGCGCTTCAAATACTCTAGAATCTTCTTTTCCATGAATCACTACTTTTCAATCAAGAGTTCCTAACATACCCCCTAGACAATGCTACGGGAGTCTTTAGTTGATTTTAATCATCTCTACTTAGGGGTCCTGCAGCTATATCACGGAATTCCTGAACGAATAATTCGCTTACTTTACCTTGCAGGTCAGCATTATGAGTTAATGTTTTATACCTTTGCTAATCATATCTCGTCAATATGAGTCGCTAAAACCGAATAAAAACATTAATCAGAAGTAACTATAAAAATGGAAACTAATAACTATTGAAAATCAAAAGAACAATTTAAAACGATGAGAAAACAAAGAAAGCACGTTTCGAACATAATAATGCGTGATGGCGTGCTTACCAAAAAGACAAAGTCTAGAAACTATAATTATTTCTTTTTCTTTGCAGGAGCTTTCTTTTTCCCTTTAGGGGCAGGGTCTTCAGCGGCGGGTTGAGCGGCCTGTACAGGTTGCTTCACATTGCTGTAACGCTTCAAGAACTTATCTACCCGACCTTCGGCATCTACAAATTTCTTGCTTCCTGTGAAGAACGGATGGGAAGAAGAAGATACGCTGACATAACAAACGGGGTATTCTTTACCTTCAAAAACTTCCGTCTTATCACTCTGATATGTAGATCCGCAAACAAATTTATACCCTGTAGAAGAGTCTACAAATAAAACTTGTTTATATTCGGGATGAGTGTTCTTTTTCATATTGACAACTCCAAAATCACCATCTTAGTATGTAGGAAACAACATTATGAAATGCTAAAGGAAGAGTGTACAGAAATATCCTATGAAAAAGCAAGAAAAAACGCGCCTATTTCCTCTGTTTCAAAGACTTTTTCTTGTAGCTATTTTCTTGCTCCCCTACCACCTTCAGGCCCAATCGTCTCACTCTTTAAAAACAAACATTTGTCAGGCTCAAACCGGGGATTATGCTGTTTTTAGCAAGGGACAGCAAAGATTTTTTTTACTTGTCAAATCTGCAGAGGCCAATCACGCCTGGATAGAGATGACTGAATTTGCTCACTTATCTCAGCAAGAACGTACTTTAGCAAAAGACACACCCTGGAAAACCTTAATCCATAAATTAACTTCCCCTAGAAAAGTTTTTTTAATTTATCTATCTAGCAGTACTGTGAATATTTTTTGTGTGAACTCCAAAACTGGTGCTTTGGATTTATTACAAAAAGATGACACCATGCCTTTTATTGCTACCCTATTACAACTCTCTCTAAATCACGCGCCCTCTCACTTAGTAAAAACGCAAGGAAAAAACCAGGACCCGTGGTCTCCCCGGGTTTCTTTGGAAGGGAGGGCATCTTCTGTCAAAGTACCTACACAAGCTTGGCATGCGACCTGGCCTCACGATACTTCTATTTTATCTGGGAAAAATGTCTTAATGTATTTTACGGCATCGGAAATTTCTGTTTTCCCTGTATGGGCCAGTATAGACACACCAAAAGGAGCTATTGTTTTAAGAGCTATTGACGTGGGGCATGAAGCAACATCTCCCTATTTTTACTCTCTTCCGAAACCTCAAGAATAAATGAGATGTAAAAAATATATGCTAGATTGTTTCTAGATATTTTTTATAGATTATAGCTTTAACAAAGCGGGCAAGAATTAAACTGATCTAGAAAATATTTTTGATTGAAAAATCTAATGCGGTAAAATGGTTTCCGAAGCGTTTGCTAGACACTTGCGTTTTAATTTTTTAATGTAAAAATTAAAATATGCATAATATTCTTTTCTGCTCCAAGTGCTGAGCATAAGCACGAATTTCAATTTCGAACCCCTAAGTATAGGGAAATCCCAACTCAATAAGTAGTTAAGGGTTTCATTAGGCATCTTTATGAGACAACGGTATTCCTTAGGTAAAAGTCGTCAGGTACTCCATTCCACGTATAAGTTACTTAAAAGCAAAAAACTCTCTCAACATCCTGACTCTCAAAAGGAATTGCAAAATATATTAGAGCAGTTAGAAGAGGCTATTTTCCAACAAGATCAGGAAACAGCCAGTCAACTTGCTCAAGAGGCCCAGAGATTCCAGAAAAAGTATCCGGCCTCTTTTGGGAAAAAATCTTGGGAACTTACTAAAGCACTTTTCTTTGCTGCTACAATAGCTTTTCTCATTCGCCAATTTTGGTTTGAGCTGTATGAAGTTCCCACAGGATCTATGCGGCCAACAATCCTAGAACAAGATCGTATTATTGTTTCCAAA
The DNA here is from genome assembly GCF_964023145.1 of Chlamydia sp. BM-2023. Taxonomy (NCBI): domain Bacteria; kingdom Pseudomonadati; phylum Chlamydiota; class Chlamydiia; order Chlamydiales; family Chlamydiaceae; genus Chlamydia; species Chlamydia vaughanii. The sequence goes on from NZ_CAXIED010000001.1 coordinate 175,437, forward strand.
ACGACTTTTGGCCTTCACTTCCCCTTTAAGAAAAAGCCTTGGGGATTTCGCCCTGAAGCTGTTACGCGTGGTGGGCTTGTTGTCTTTACTGTTGGGGATCTTCCTATTCCCAATTCTGACACTAAGTATTTTGGATTTTTCCCTGGGAAAAAGCGTTACATTAAACGTTGCATGGGCAAACCCGGGGATTCTCTATATTTTTATGGGGGGAAAATCTATGGTCTAGATAAAGAAGGACAGCCAATTAATTTCCCTACGGATTTTGGCCTTGAGAATCTTTATCACGTCCCTTACATATCTTTCGACGGTTCTGTAGAAATTACAACAGGCTCTAAGACTACCGCGTATTTCAAACAAATGAACCAACCTTGCGGGAAGCTTTCTTTACCTCAGGAAGGACCCTATGGTCAATTTTTCCATAAGAATGCCTGGCATAATGACACCCCTAACGAATTAAAAAATCCGCATCAATCTCCTGTGAGTTATGCTGATCTTTTTGGCATGGGCAATTATGCTATGGTACGCATTCTCACGCATAAACAAGCAAGTCTATGCCATACAACTCCCTCCCCGGCATCCGCAGCCTATTTAGAGATTTGTCATACTCCTAATGTTTCGTATCCCCGCCCGAATCTTCAGCATTTTAATAACCAGTTGGTTCCGACGATACAACCTATGAAAACGCTCCTTCCTTTACGTCAGGAGCACATTCATCTCATTAGGAATAATTTAAACACATCACGTTTTATTATTTCTGAAGGTGTTGCTTATAAATATCAGCCTTTTTCAGCAAATTCTGAGTCAGCGTCTAAAATCTTTGCTCTACCTTTCCCTGGCGTTGATAATGGATGTTATGAATATTCTAAAGGCGAGGCTTATAAAATAGGTTTTGGCGGGATGCGCTACAAGCTTAAGCCCACGCACCCATTGATGAGGTTAAACGACAATCAAGTTATAGATTTATTTAACTGTGGGATTAATTTCAGTTCATTTTTCATTCCAAAAAATCCTAAGTACAATCCCTTACCAAGTCGTTATGCTTTCTTTAATCACGGGAATCTTTATGTTATGGACTCCCCAATTTTCATTCAGAACGATCCAGCTTTACAAAAGTTTTTGGAATCTGAGAAAGCAAAACAAGAAGCATCTTCTGAAGAGCAGCCTTATATAGGTTTCATTGATAGGGGTCCGCCTCCTAAAGATCCTGAACAATTTGCGCAATTCATCCATAATTTTGGAATACAGATCCCTGAGGGGCATGTTTTAGTTCTTGGGGATAACTACCCCATGAGTGCTGATAGCCGTGAATTTGGTTTCGTTCCGATAGAAAACCTTTTAGGCTCCCCATTATGGATTTTCTGGCCTCTCGGGCATTTTAAGCATTTAAAAAATGTTCCGGCTCCTACCACTCTTCCAGGCTACTTAGTTAATAGTTTAGCTTTAGGATTCTTCGTCTTTATCTTTGGTCACATGTATTTCCAAAGACATCGACGCTTGTTCCCTAAAAATGAGAAGAAGAAATAAAAAAAGAAGATTCTTCGAAAAGAATCTTCCTTATATTTAGAGGACGACCTCTTTTATGCAGAGGCTATTGTAAATGCTATGACTGTGGGATGACCGTTAATGTCCCACTCTTCACCTTCTACAGTATCGATAAACTGATACTGTTTCGTTAAAGTCTCTTCGCAAATATAGTCTTCATATTTTAAGAATGCCTTCTGTACATCTACAGAGGTTTGTATTTGCACAAAAATACGATCGGCAACATGTAACTTATGATTTCTACGCATAGTGTTAATTTTATTCACTAGCTCCCTAGAAATAGCTTCTGTTATGAGATCTTCTGTCAATTGACAATCAAGAACTACCGTAAATAAAGAGCTGTTGCGAGCAACATAACCAGGCTCCGTCTCCCAAGAAATAATTACATCATCAAGATCTAAGGTGATTTCTTCGGTACCTAAAGACAAATTAATAAACTGCTGTTGTAAAAACTGATGTATTTGTGCTTGAGAAAGTGAACTGAGAGCCTTTTGCACTTCCTTAATTTTCCCACCAACTTTTCTTCCTAAAGTACGGAAGTTAGGCTTTATAGTGGTTATGACAAAACTAGGGGTTTCTCTATAAAATACAATATTTTTGATATTCAGTTCTTCGGCAATTAGCTGCTCAAAAGAGGCTAACTCGTCCAAACGGTCCTTGGGACCTATAATATAGAAATTCGCTAAGGGTTGACGAACTTTCAACTTATGCTCTTTACGTAAAGAGTGTCCCAAACCAACAATCTCTCGGGCATCGCCCATGCGCTGTTCTAAATCAGGGAATACTTTATCAAGATCGATATGAGGGAAATCACAAAGGTGAACCGATTCCGCAGAAGTTTCTGTTTTTATCTTCTGGTAGATATCTTCTGATATGAAAGGAATAAACGGTGCTATTACCTTACAAAAAACAGTAAGAACCTCATATAGTGTCGCAAAAGCTGCTCTTCTATCTGGGGTATTTTCAGATTCCCAAAAACGTCGACGACAGCGGCGAATATACCAATTTGTCAAATCATCAATAAAAGTCACAAAAGGGCTGACAGCAGTATTGAGATGATAGGAGCTCATCCCCTCGCGTACTTTACCAACAACTGTATAAAGGTTAGAAAGGATCCACCTATCAATCTCACTATAGGCGTGAGCTTCTTTATCATAGTTATCAGCGTCAAAACCGTATAAATCAGCATAAGTTTTGAAAAACGATAACACATTTGTTAAAGGTAGAAGAATTTGTTTAAGAATTGATTCCACACCTTTATCAGAAAAACGTAAATCTTCAGCTTTAACGACAACGCTATTTAATAAATACAGGCGTAAGGCATCAGCACCATAGACATTCATGATATGCATAGGGCTGGGATAGTTATTTAGCCTTTTTGACATTTTATTACCGTCTTCTGCCAAAATAATGCCATTGACTATCGCATTTTTAAATGCCGGCTGATCAAAGAGAGCTGATGAAATCACAGTTAGAGTATAGAACCACCCTCGAGTTTGATCTAAACCCTCGGCAATAAAGTTTGCAGGGAATCCTGATTCAGTTTCTTTTTGATTTTCAAAAGGATAATGATTTTGAGCATATGGCATAGCTCCAGAATCAAACCAACAGTCAAAAACATAAGGAACACGCTGAAACGATTTGCCGTCTTTTTCAATTTTCAACTGATCAATAAAATGACAATGCAAATCGGAAACTTTTTCTCCTGTAAGCTCTTCTAATTCCTTAACAGAGCCTATAACTAACACTTCCCCATCTTTACTTTTCCAAATAGGAATAGGGGTGCCCCAATAACGATTTCTACTTATTGCCCAGTCGCGAGCACCATCTAACCATTTACCAAAACGACCTTCTTTTATGTGTTCAGGAACCCAATGGATGTGCTTATTAGCCCGTAACATTTTATCCTTGATCTTCTCCACAGCGACAAACCAAGAATTCACAGTCTTATAAATTAAAGGAGTGTCTGTTCTCCAGCAGAAAGGATAGCGGTGCATTATAGTGCCGTGATAGAACACCTTACCTACAGATTTTAAAGATTTGATAATTCCCTTATCACAACCTTTAATGTATTGTCCCTGATACTCGGAAACTTCCTCAGTAAAGCAGCCATGATTATCCACTGGGCAAACTATAGGGATATTATGTTCCTTACAAACGAAGAAGTCTGCCTCACCAAACGCGGGAGCCATATGCACAACTCCCGTTCCTTCATTTTCTTCAACGAAGGGTCCAGGAAGAATCTTAAAAGCTCCCTCCTTACGCTTATGCTCAAAAATAGCAAAGGGCGGATCGTAACACTTTCCAACTAGAGTTTCTCCTGAGAAACTTTCTAAAATCTCATAAGAATCGGAATCTGAAAACCACCGTGATACACACCCCTGTCCTAAAATCCAGTGTTCTCCGGAAGCTTTGTCAGCGATACGTACGTAGGTAAGCTCGGGCCCCACAGCTGCTGCCATGTTGGATACTAACGTCCACGGTGTTGTTGTCCAAACCAATAAAAATGCGGGATCATCACACAGGGGAAACTTAATAACTACGGAAGGATCATCCACCTCTTTATAATTTTGACCAGCTTCAAAATTAGATAAGGGGGTGCCAAGTTTCGTAGAAAATGGCACGACTTTTATTCCTTCATAAACGAGGCCTTGATTGTAAAGAGAACTGAAAACCCACCAGACGCTTTCCATAAACGTAGCATCCATTGTCTTCCAGGTTTTGGAAAAATCTACCCATCTTCCCAAACGATTAACATAGCTCTCCCATTCATCAACGTAACGAAAGACTATTTTACGGCACTCTTCATTAAACGCGGCAACGCCATAGTTTTCTATAGCCCCTGGGGAAGTAAGGTCTAATGATTTCTCTACCTCATACTCTACGGGGACCCCATGGCAATCCCAACCAAAACGTCTGGGAACATAATATCCATCCATAGTAGCAAAACGACACACGACATCCTTGATTGTCCCTGCCAAGAGATGTCCATAGTGAGGTAATCCTGTAGCAAACGGCGGGCCATCATAAAATGAATACAGGGTCTTACCTTCGCGAATCTTCAAGGACTTTTGAAAAATATTTGCATTTTTCCAAAATTCCAGAACTTTCTCTTCTCTGTTAGCAAGACTTTCCTTGCAGTCTTCCCCTTCCGTATTCATGTACCTTAGCCATTAAGTGCGTGTAAAATCTAAACCATAATCAAAATAAAGACTTCTCTGGTTTTCGTCCACTTTACCCTAGTCTTTGAGAAAAAATCACCTTCTCTTGACAACATTTCCAATAGGGAGATACTTGAGTTGCACAAAAGCAACAAAAAACTTAAAATATTCCCTGGGGGTGTATAGGTTTCGACTTGGAAATGAAGTGTTAATTGCATGCGGAGGACGTTGGCTGGCCTCCTAAAAAGCCGACAAAACAATAAATGCCGAACCTAAGGCTGAATGCGAAATTATCAGTTTCTCTGACCTCTCTGAGGAAAGATTAGCTGCTTAACTAGCAAAAGTTGTTATCTAGACAACCTCTAGGTAACCCGGTGTTCATAGACTCTACCAGAGGTTTGTGAAGCACCGTCATTTATCTGGTTGGAATTTGTCTTCTCTAATTCTCAAGGAGGCTCATTCGAGATTATTGAGAGTCGTTGGTTTCCATAGATGTTCTTAGCTGAGGAAATTCAACGTATTACCACTAGGAACTAAGCATGTAGAGGTTAGCAGGGAGTTTACTAAGGACGAGAGTTCGAGTCTCTCCACCTCCAATCTTTAAAAAAATCTTAGCAATAGCACAGCGGTTTTAGCTTGGGCGGCCATAAGAAATAGTAATTTTTTCTTCAATCTCAAGCTTGTTTTCAATGATTCCCACATAGAAACTTGTGTTTATGTTACAATGGCCAGTTGCATAAACACAGCAGGCTGGGAAAAAATGAGCATTTTAACTCAATCCATATTCGTAGTAGACCACCAGCATACCCCCACAGGTCGTTCGGATCATTTTGTTGATGTTCGTGATCATCGTATAGTTCAAAATCCGTTATACCGTCCATTGATAGAAAGAATTTTGAGCTATTTACCTATTTTCAGTACCTTTACAGGTATACGTACTCTGCTCGGGATTCCTAAACTTGAAACTGCATTTTTAATTCAAGTGGATGGGCTTAGTGATATATGTAGTCTTTCCCCATGTTCGCAGATTAATCAAGAGATACCTTCTATTCGTAAAGCTGCTTGGCTAGAAATTTTTGGAATTAAAGCCATTGTAACTATTTACAATCTGATACTCAAAGTTACGCGTTTTTTCATAGCATATTACCAGAAGGTTTTTCGAGGGGCAGCCTTGGATATCTACCCCGTCATAACTCAAGATCAAGAGAGAAAAAAAACTGCTCAAGAAGAAATAGATGACTTCTTGGGACATGCTCCTGAAATTATTATAGTCTAAATCTATAAAATTGCAGCTGCTGCCGCGGCAAGTTCAGAACGCTCCGTACGTGTCATAAACATGTGTCCGTAAAGAGATAAATGATGAAATTTTCCAACTAAGTAGGTAAGGCCATTAGAATTTTCATCAAAATACAAACTATCAATTTGAGTAGGGTCACCTGTTAACACGATTTTCGTTCCTTGACCTGCACGAGAAATGATAGTTTTAATCTCGTGAGGTGTGAGATTTTGCGCCTCATCGATAATCATAAAGACTTTTGGCAACGATCTTCCACGAATATATGTTAGCGCTTCCATCTCTAATTTTTTAGCCTCCATTAAAGATTGCAAGGCCTCTGAGAAGTCTCCCATACCACTGATACTAAAGAGAAATTCCATATTATCGTATATGGGCTGCATCCAATGGAGCAACTTTTCTTCTTTAAGCCCTGGAAGGAAACCAATATCTTTTCCCATAGGAATAATCGGCCGACTAACTAACAACTTATTGTACTGTCCCTTATCAAAGACCTGGTACATAGCAGCGGCTAAAGCTAACACTGTTTTCCCGGACCCTGCTTGTCCCATAAGAGTAACTAGTTTGACATCATCGCGTAAAAGAAGGTCTAAAGCACATTTCTGCTCAGTATTTAAAGGTTTGATTCCCCAAATTTTATCTGGAAGTGCTCTCAAAGAGACTATTCGCCCTTCTCCTTCATGATAACGTCCAAGGGCAAAATAATTCTCCCCCCCTGAAATGAAAAAATATTCATTAGGAGAAGGAGAGATATCTACAGGTACATCTAAATATCCATGAGTATAGAAACTTTCCACTTCGGAAACAGGTACATGAATCTCACGATAGCCTCGATATAATGATCTAAAAGAAAATCTTTTGTTTTCATAATCTCGAGCTTCTAATCCTAGGGCTTCTGCACGAACTCTACGCCCCAAGCTTTTAGTAACGAAAACCATAGGTTCTCGTTGAGCGATCACCTGTAATAATTCTAAAGTGAGTAGCTTCCTACGTTTTTCATCATTAGCTAAATTAGCGATCGAAGACACCTCAATGCGCAATTCGCTTCCATTAGGAAGAGCTATACCTGTGGAATGATTACCGGTTCTTTCCAGAAGCAAACGAATATTACTTAAAGCACGCGAAGCATTCTTAGCTGACTCATCACGAAACTTTGCAAATGACTCTAGCTCTTCAATGACAGTAAAAGGAATGATTATTTGCGTATCTTCGAATGATGACAAAGCCTCAGGATCATAGATGAATACGCTAGTATCAATAACCATTGTTTTCTTCATTTTTTTGCTAACTCCTTACTGAAAAGCTGGGTATTTCCACCCAAATCAAGACATTTTTATCCGATGTATATCAGATTATCTTTCCTAACAAAACCATGAGAACAAGTAAACACTAGGCACACAAGCATTCAGAAAATGCTGTGCTTATATTGACAAAAATTTATTAGAAACCTCTTGACCCTTTTATATAATTCTAAGTAAAAAAACTCTATTCTTATTCTTTCGCAACACTTTCAAGAAGTTAGGACTGAAATTAGCATTCAGCACCACCAACTGCTAATTTGGTTGTCAAAAAAACAAAGCTTCACTACAATGACGCTAAGCAAAAGATAGTAGAGATACCCATCGAGGTCGCCATGAAAGTGAAAATTAATGAACAATTAATCTGCATTCCTCCATACATTTCTGCACGGTGGAATCAAATAGCTTTTATTGAATCACAAGAGGGAGAAGTTAAAGGTCAAGCAACCTTGAAACTTCATTTGATCGACGGGAAGACCATCTCTATTCCCAATTTAGACCAGGCAATTATTGATATTGCTTTCCAAGAGCATCTTCTTCATCTTGAGACTTCTCAAATGAATAGAGATGAGACCGGACGTGATGACGATAAGCTGGGAATGTTAATGAGTGTTCTTCAACAGCTATCGAAAGATTCTGATGTTCAGATGTTTTCACAAAAAAGTTTAATGTCTCCTCTATTTTCTGGGGCAAACCCCATGGAAATGATCTTGCAACACACTCCCGAGCATAAAGATCATCCGGATGCTCCTGCGGACATCCTAGAAAAGATGGTTTCGGTAATTCGAACATTGGTAGGGAATAATCCTATGCTGCTTCCCAAAGCTGAACCTCATTGCAATTGTATGCATTGTCAGATTGGCAGAGTAATCAGTGAAGAGGAAGAAACAACCGTCTCCGAGCAAGATTTGTCTTTCCGTACATGGGATATCAGTCAAAGTGGAAATAAGTTATATATTGTAACTGACCCTTTAAATCCTAATGAGCAGTTTAGTGTGTATTTAGGAAGTCCTATTGGATGCACATGTGGCCAATTAAATTGTGAACATGTGAAAGCGGTTCTCTATACTTAAGGCTTAGTCAAGTCCTTGCACTTGGTAAGATAATTGACTTTTTCACTGCAGTCGATATAATTCTTTTTTCTAGGGGAGATATGCCCTAGGGGATTAGGTCACATCCTTATATCGGATTCTAATGTGAACATATTGTAGGAGTAAAGCATGCGAACGCTATCGATTTCTATGCTTTTGTTTGCCGTAGGCGCAGGAGTAAGTTCATCAGCTATATATGCTGCTAGCTCATCTACGTCAAAAACATCTATTGCTCAAGCGGACAAGTCCTCATTTGCTCCATTCACAGGAGAAATCAAAGGAAATCGCGTACGCTTACGATTAGCCCCCCATGTTGATAGTTCTATAGTTAAGGAATTATCCAAGGGTGACTATATAGGCGTTATCGGCGAAAGTAAGGACTATTATATTGTTACAGCTCCCGAGGGACTTAAAGGATACGTATTTCGCACGTTTGTACTAGATAATGTTATCGAAGGCGAGCAAGTGAACGTACGTTTGGAGCCTTCAACATCTGCTCCTGTATTAGCCCGCCTTTCCCGAGGCACAGAAATACAAACAACTTCTACTCAAACTCAAGGCAAATGGTTAGAAATTGCTCTTCCTAGCCAATGCGCCTTCTATGTTGCTAAGAATTTCGTCTCTCATAAAGGCTCTATAGATCTTTATAAGCATCGAGAAGGTCAGAAAAAAATTGCTCTAGATTTGTTAAATTCTGCCGTGAAGTTTGCTCAAGAAGAATTACAAAAAACTCTAGATACCGTGGATTTAGAGGCTATTTATAAAAAGATTAATCTTGTACAAGCTGAAGAATTTTCCGATGTTCCAGGTTTACAACCTTTAATTCAAAAAGCCTTAGAAGAAATTCAAGATACGTATCTTTCTAAGTCTTTATCAAACCAAGATAAAGTCTCAGGAAAGCAGAAAATCGCAGGACCATCTTCTACAGAAGTACTTCATGATACCGATAAGCAAGAGCATACTCTTTCGTTGTTATCACAGCACATTCGCAAGCAAGCCAAAATAAAAACCTCTCCAAAAACCCATGGCAGAGAAAGTCTTGAATATGCTTTATTCAAACTTTGGGCAGATATGCAACCTCAAGAAAATTCAAGAAAGCTCACTCAAGAAGCCTTCTATGAAGAAGAGAAAAAGAAAAAGCAGGTGCTTGTTGGAGAGCTAGATGTCTATCCCCACGTGGTAAAAAATAATCCCGGGGATTATTTGCTAAAAGACAAAGAAAATACCTTAGCTTTTGTCTATGCAACAAAAATAGATTTAGAAAAATGGCTAGGAAAAAGAGTTTCCGTAGAATGTCTACCTCGTCCAAATAACCATTTTGCCTTTCCTGCATATTATATAATCAGCATTAAGGAAATCGCTTAATTTCTTTTTAATATTCTCCTTCGCATCATTGTAAAATCAAGAGACACGAAGGTAGAGTATCATCTTTCTATTCTTATTCCCCTTCATTTGCTTGCAAAGATTCAACTACGCAGATGAATACTACCTGAAAAACTTTCTCCTTAAGGTTGTATCCTTAAGGAGAAATTCAATGAAGGAGTTCGAATTACAGTATTAGTATACTGAAGGAAAATCTGTTTTACCTCTAAAGACACGATAGATATACACGCCATAGCCAATAATAAATGGCAGACCTATCAGCACAATGATTAATAAACTCTGCAAAGTTTTCGAACTTGCTGCAGTGTTATAAATCGTATAGCTGTGTTCAGGACTTACAGTGGATAATAAAAGATTCGGGAAGATCAAAGTTACTGCTGATAGTATCAAAAGGAGTAAGTTACACGCAGAATAGATAAACGCGTAACCGTAACGCTGTCGAGATATGCAATTTTTCGTTGCGAAGCAGCTACCTAAAGTCATTGCCATTAAAAGAATCAACACGGGATAGGCAGGTACCCCAGAAAAACTTCCCGCCTGAAAAGCAGAACCTCTTGTTTGTGGTATCATAGCTAGTGACGCACTGATCAAAAGTAAATATACCACTAAAAACGCTGATAAAAAATAAGAAAAGCGCTTGATAACACGCTCCTGTAGTTCTCCGGAGGTTTTCATTAAAACAAAAGTAACCGCATGAATAGCGAAAGAGCAAATAACTAGAGTTCCACATAATAACGCGTAGGGGCGGAAAAATAGCACCCAGGACAATGAAGCATAGGGAGTTATAGGAGATATGGGCAAGCCTAGGATCATATTCCCTACTAACACACCTAAGAAAAAGCTGATGGTTAATCCAGATATGCAAAAAACACTATCCCAAAATACTTTCCATTTTCTGGACTCAGCCTTACTACGAAACTCTAGAGAACATCCCCTACAGACATAAAGTAATACTAACGTCCATATGGGCATATAGAAAATCGAGAGGAGCGTACCATAGGCAGCTGGGAAACCTGCAAAAAGTCCTCCGAAAATAATAATCAGCCAAACTTCATTACCGTCCCAAACGGGGCCTATGGAGTTTAATAAAACACGCCGTTCTTTATCTTCACGAGATATAAAATAGATTGTACTCAAACCTAAATCAAAACCATCTCCTAAAGAATAGGCAAATACTGCGACTACTAGTATAGCGTACCAAGCTATTGGCAACATCGAAGCTAAAGAAAATTCCATAACTATACTTCCACCTCATTAAGGTCATTTTGATCAGGCCCTCGTTGTACCTTCTTACACAAAAGAAAGATAAATAAAGAGAGAAGACATGCAAATACTATGCTAAATAAAGCTAAAGATTGAACAACTTGCCCCCCACGGATTATCGAAGAGGCTGCGGATTGAGTTTTTAATAAACCATAGACAACCCAAGGCTGTCTTCCCATTTCAGCAGCGCACCAACCCACTTCATTACATATTTCGGGACAGAGAACAGAAAATGAGAGTATGAATAATATGAAAGATTTTAATGCCCAGCGTCTCTTCCTATATGCACACCAGGTAATCATCACCAAAAGAACCATAAGGGCCCAAAGCATAATCATCAAGTGATACAGCTGAAACACGGCTTGAACATTTGGCCACTCATCTTGAGGAGCCTGATCTAAACCAGTAACGGGGGTCTTTGTATTTCTATGAACTAAGAAAGAAAGCCCTCCAGGAAGAGGCACTCCAAATACTTTTTGATTTTTTACATCTACAATACCGAATAGGTAAATTGGACTATACTCTTCTGTTTTAAATAGACCTTCAAAAGCTGCTAATTTTGTCGGTTGATTTTTAGCCACTCCACGAGCAGAAACATCTGCGGACCATAGTTGTAAAATAAGAACTATGATTCCTGTTATGGCTCCTAATTTTAATCCCTTACGGGCGAACTCTATATGGCGCTGTTTACGTAAATAGTAAGCACTTACGCTAATTACAAGAAAGATTCCTGATAACCATGTTCCTAATACTACGTGGGTAAAACGATCGATACTTGTCGGAGAGAATACTACCTGCCAAAATGATGTCATTGTAGGTACAAGTTGTCCATGATGCATTGCCATTTCATATCCAGATGGTGTTTGCATCCAAGAATTGGCGCATACTATCCAAAAAGCACTCATATGTGCTCCAAGAGCTACCATACAAGTAGCAAAAAAATGCATTTTCTTAGACACCTTATGGCGGCCAAACAACAGAACACCTAAAAATCCTGATTCTAAGAAAAAGGCAAATACGCCTTCACTTCCTAAAAGTGCGCCAAAAATGTTCCCTGTATATTCAGAAAATCCCGCCCAATTGGAACCAAAAGAAAAAATTTGCATAATTCCTGTAACAACTCCAACAACAAATGTCAGAGCAAATACCCCAATCCAAAACCAGGTCATTTGTTTATAAATATTCTTCTTAGTAATCAGATACAAACCTTCCATGACAACAAGCATCATACTAAGGCCCATACTCAAAGGAACAAAAAGGTAATGAAATCCAACAAACAAACCAAACTGTATCCTAGATAAAACTACTGCATCCATACGTCCGCCAGAAATCCGAGAACAAATAAAAAATCTGTAATGTGAAGCATATAACAAACTATTGCAACTATAAAATACTTTGCTGTTAACCCTTTTCTCTATATGCTACAGTATTATATTATCTTCTTTTAGAAAGCAGTCGCTTGCCTTTAAGGTGAGAATCTCTTCGAGTATTCTATTCTAGGAAACTAGTAAAGTTATGCCCATAGATATCACTTATTATACAACGCCCTTACTAGAAATTCTTCTAATATGGGTAGTATTAAATTACCTGTTGAAGTTCTTTTGGGGAACTCGCGCCATGGACGTTGTCTTTGGTTTGCTTGCGTTTCTGTTTCTATTTGTCCTAGCTGATAAGCTTCATTTCCCTATTATCAGACGATTAATGTTGCACGTTGTGAATGTCGCTGCCATTGTCGTTTTTATTATTTTCCAGCCAGAAATACGGCTCGCTTTATCTCGTGTACGCTTTCATGGGAGGAAGTTTGTCATTGATCTACAAGATCAATTCGTAGAACATTTAACATCATGCATCTATCAAATGTCTGAAAGACAAATAGGAGCTCTTGTTGTTCTTGAAAACAAAAACTCTTTCGATGAGTTTCTAAGTTTTTCTTCAGTAAAAATTAACGCTAGTTTTTCAGAAGAACTTTTAGAAACTATTTTTGAGCCTTCGTCCCCTCTTCATGACGGTGCTGTAATCCTCAGAGGAGAAATGATAGCCTACGCTCGTGTTGTCCTTCCTTTAGCGCATGATACTACTCAGTTATCACGCTCTATGGGAACCCGTCATCGTGCTGCTTTAGGAGCCAGCCAACGTACTGACGCTTTGATCATCATTGTCTCCGAAGAAAACGGCTATGTTTCGTTATCTCGCGATGGTATTTTAACTCGCGGAGTAAAAATGGATAGATTCAAAGCGGTATTAAGAAGCATTCTTTCTTTAAAAGAACAGAAACGCAAACCCTTTAGCTCATGGATTTGGAAAAAATGATCGATTTTTTTTCTCGTTTTTTCATGCGTAATTGGCTGAGAAAGATAGTTTCTCTAGGGTTTGCTATTATCATTTGGATTCTCGTTGGGCAAACGGTTACTATTACCCGCACGCTAAATAACGTTCCCGTACGTATTATAGATCTTGCTCCTGAACAAACAGTTTTAGGGTTACAAAATAACGGACTATTAGACAAAAAAGTCTCGTTAACCATCACAGGAAATAAAAATACAGTTCATGATCTGCGTTCTACAAATTTAGAAGTTGTTATTAGTGCTTCCGGTCATACGGAAAGTTGGATAGCGGCTATTGATAAGTATAACCTTGTTAGCCTTGATGAGGAGACAAATATCCGCAGGGATATTCAAAGTGTCTCTTCTGACGATATTTTTATTCGTCTTACGCAGTATGTCACCGAAGATATTACGGTGACTATTACCACTCCCGTGGGCAGCCCCCCTAAAGGGTATGAGTATCTAGATGTTTGGCCGAAATACCTAATTCAAAAAGTCAGCGGTCCTAAAGAGTATGTTAATGCTCTTAAAGAACAAGGTTTAGAGCTCACCTTTAATTTAAATAAAGTTTCCTTTGAAGAGTTAGAAAGAAACCGTATTGCCCAAGGCAATCATGATGAAATCATCTTTCCTATTCCTGAAGAGTGGAAAAAAATTCTTATTCCTTTTGGGAATACAAATACCTATGAAAATCTAAATGATCCTCAGGCAGACTTTTTACGTTTGCTATTTTTAAAACAGGAATTCATTCCTCTAAATCTTAATCTTCCTGTTTTACTATTCTTCCCGGTAAAGTATAGCCATACCTTTAATCCTCTTGCCTATACTTTAGAGCCTTCGCCACCTATTATTCTCAATCAAGGAATCTATCAAATTGATATTCCTCTTTATGTAAAAGACGTCAGCAAACTCTTCTTAGATGTTGTGAAAAATAACATTGCCCTAGCGATTGTTATGGCTCCTCCCCATAGCAATAACTCTGTAAACTGGGCTGTAGAATTCATAGATGAAAAAACCCTTGAAGATACCTTTGTTCAAGCGATCATGGCTCAAGAACATGGTATTCTCCATGATTTTGCTCTAATTGATGAAACAGGAATCCGTCATCGATTCCGAGAGTATTTAAGAAAGCTCTCTTTGTTTGCTAAGGATGGATCTCCCTTAAATCTCTCCGCGGAAATTTCACATAATAAAGTAATTATCCATTCAAAACCGGTAGAGACTTCTAAGTTACATAAAAAAGAGTGGTAAACTTAAAGTTGCCTAGAAGATTTATTAGAGCTATTGTAGGTTGAGAACAGTTTATCAAGCTTGTAGACGGTATCTTCTATAAATGAAGAAAAGAGTTTTCCTTTTCTATATCTCATCTTTTCCTACTGCACACCAAGTAAGTGATCTAAAATCATGTTAAAAACATTACGTCGTGCAAAGCAAAGTACTATAGACTTTCTTGTTTACGCCATAGGAATATCTCTAATCAGTATTTTTAAATCTCTTCCTAGATCTTTATTATGTCGTTTGGGAAGAATTGCCGGAGTTGTAGTTTTTCACACAGTTCCTGACTACAGAAAAACCGCCTTAACAAATTTAGCGTTAGCTTTTCCGGATAAGACTCTCAAGGAAAGGTTTCTTCTTGCCAAGCAGTCTATTCAACATGTCATGATTACCCTGTTAGAGCTACTTGCTGTAGAGGGGCTTGTCCATAATCTTGACAATTTGATTTCGATAGCGACCTCTGAAACACAGCCGGAAGGATTTTGTCCCCACGAAGTACTTACCAACGAGGAATTAGATGCTACCTTTGCGAAGCTCAACGAAAATGAAGGAGTGATTCTTTTTTGTGGTCACCAGGCTAATTGGGAACTACCCTTCCTTTATATCACTAGGGATTATCCTGGGTTAGCTTTTGCAAAACCTATAAACAACGCCCGGTTAAATAAAAAAATTTTCTCTTTAAGAGAAATTTTCAAAGGGAAAATTGTTTCTCCCAAACAAGGAATACATCACGCTCTTCAATCTCTGCATCAAGGGCATGTTATCGGGATAGTAGGCGATCAAGCCCTTTTGCTTTCTTCATATGCCTATCCTCTATTTGGAAATGATGCCTTTACAACAACAACGCCAGCTTTACTAGCATATAAAACAGGGAAACCTGTCATAGCAATATCTGTTTATCGTAATGAAAATGGATATCAAATTATTCCTAGTAAAAGGTTTTATGCTGACAAGTCCCTACCATTGAAAGAGTCCACATCCTTACTTATGAATAACATCATGGGATTCCTTGAAAAAGGAATAGCGTGCAAGCCAGAACAATGGATGTGGATGCACAAACGATGGAAACGTAAGGTAAATAACAAAATAAAAAAGAGATACTCTTACAGCCGTATTCTCGTAGTTATGAAACAAGATGCTATAGAAAAAAATCGTGATTTTCTTATAGATCTCGCTAATCTGTATTCAGGAGCATTACTCACACTAGCTGTACAAAATCAAACCGCCCCCTTGAAGGACCTTCCTCAATACATCGTGAAAGAGTTCTGTTCCCATGATGATTTACGCCGTTTCCCCAATAGCTTTCCTGCTATCTTTGACTTTGCGGAACTTCCAAAACCTCTACATAAATATTTTAAAAAATCAGGATCTGTAGCTCTCTACACAGCAAAAGACTTAGAAAAAAAATTACGACAACCCAATTCACCTTTAATTACGGCATTAAATGGATTTTTAAAAAAATCCTAAACAGTCTGTATTAGGAAACAAAATATTTTTTTTGATTTTTTTCCCTACTTCCAACAAAATGTTACTTTTTCTGTCCAACTAAGCAGGATCTTATGTGTTTAACAGGATGTTTGGGATCTACATTTGAATATAGTTTGAACTGTATATGCTTTTGCGAGGCTTCTCATACTAATAAACGTGTCACAGCTTTAATTTCGGCATTGATATTTGCTATTTTAACAATAGCTTCTATTGTAGTGTTCTCACTAGTGTGTGCAGGAACAATCGCTGTTCCTGAAACTCTTTGGGGAGTCAGTAAATACATTCTCACTCCTATTTTGCTAGCGATTGCCCTTGTTGCAGCTTCGTTATCAGCAGGATGTTTTAAAGCTCGAAATCGTTTCCTAGCTTAAAACCTACAGTATTTATCACAGCTTTATTTAGCAGATGCTGTGATAATATCGTTTACTGTTGTTAAGGTTAGGTTATTCGTATCTTTCATTTGAGCTCCGCGGCTCAAAACAAGGATTTTATCATAGTTTGATAAAATACCCCTCTCGATTCCATAAACACACGCTTGGTGTCTCCATACGGCTCGATCCGACTCTTGCGTAAGCATGGGGTACACCCCCCATTCTAAAGCTAAGCGGTAATACACTGATATATTTGGAGTAACAGCAATAATTGGGAAGCGAGGACGATACTTAGAAAGGAAAATCGGAGATCCCCCGGATTCTGTATAAACAATAATTGCCCTGGCATTAGCTTTTTCAGCAATATGAATTCCAGATAGACCTATGGACTGCAAATATGGAGATACCTTAACAGCACTATCACTATCATCAAGATTTAAGAAAGAAGCATAATTAAGATTTTTTTCAGTCTCTTTAATTACTGAGCGCATAATTTTTACAGCTGCTATGGGGTAATTTCCGGAAGCGGTTTCCCCTGACAGCATAACTGCAGAAGTTCCATCATAAATAGCATTAGCAACGTCAGAAACTTCCGCGCGTGTTGGCAAAACATTACGAATCATTGATTCTAACATTTGTGTGGCGGTAATACAAAACCGCCCGGTTTCACGAGAAACCTTAGCCATAAACTTCTGTAAATTGGGCACCTCAACAACAGACATCTCGATTCCTAGGTCTCCACGGGCAATCATAATGCCATCACAACACTTAGCAATCTGAGAAAAATTCTCCACACCCAAACGATTTTCAATTTTAGCAATAATAGGTATGTCAGCACGCCCGCAATCTGCTAAACATTTACGCATAATCTCAATATCTTCAGCATAACGAACAAATGATGCCGCAATAACATCAACTCCTTGCTCAACACCAAATTTTAAATCATCGATATCCTTATCGGTCATAAAAGGAAGAGCCAGGTCAATATCTCTTATACTCAAAGATTTATAAGATTTTAATTCTCCGGCATTAACGAATTCTAACTCTAAATAATCATCTCCTGCAGAGGAAACCACAGCTTGAATGTAGCCATCATCTATTAATACATCCGCACCCTCGCGCACATAAGGGAAAACACAATGAGGATGTAAAGTAATCCCCCCTTCTGCGGATCCTTCTACTTCTTTACCAACTAAAGTAATCTTTTGTCCCCGAGATACTTTTATTGGTGTAGGGATATTTCCTAAACGAACCTCAGGCCCTTTAGTATCCAGCATAATCGCTAAGGGAGCACTTTTCTTTTCTCGTAACTCTTTAAGAAGACGGATTGTCTGACCATGAGTTTCGTGCGTACCATGACTAAAATTTAACCTCGCGACATTCATTCCTGCATCTAAAAGCTTCTCAAGCATTTCAGGAGTGTTTGTTGCCGGACCTATAGTACAAATGATTTTCGTTCTTACGATCATACTTCCCTGATTCTCTTTAACAAATCAAAAACTTACTTAACTTATAGCTAACATGAATTGGTTATTACAAAAAATAATTTGCACTAGACCTTGAAATATCTAGCAAGCCACGTTACTCTAGATAAGATACATCATTTGATTTTAATTTGTATGTTGAAATACCTATCTCTATACTATTTCATCAAATAGTGCTTATACTTATATTTTAATCTTGGGAAATGAGTGGTTTACTTTTTTTCCTTTCTATAAAGTTACAAGTAAATCAAACTAGTTTCTAATAACTATCTGTGTAAGCAATCTCTGAATATTTCCTGTTATGAGATCTATGTCTACGTTACCCGTCTGTATTTCTGGTATTACCGTTAGAAACCTAAAAAATATATCCGTAGAGTTTCTTCCTGGTGAGATTGTTTTGCTTACGGGGGTATCAGGCTCGGGGAAATCTTCATTAGCTTTTGATACTGTCTATGCAGCAGGAAGAAAACGCTATGTATCTACACTACCTTCTTTCTTTGCTACGACCCTTTCTTCTCTTCCCGCTCCCTCTATTGAAAAAATCCGTGGATTATCTCCAACAATTGCTGTTAAGCAAAATCATTTTGCCTATCATGTCCATGCGACTGTGGGGAGTGTCACAGAGCTATCCCAGCATCTTGCTTTATTATTTTCTCTAGATGGGGAGGCTCGAGATCCTCATACAAATGAAGTCCTTAAATTACAGAGTAAAGAAAAAATACTCGCGATTCTTGAAAGTATTCCTGATGCTACTCAGATAACATTATTAGCTCCCCTAATAGATAAAAGCCTTGCGTCTATTCAAGAATGCATAAGACAGGGATATACAAAAATCCGCATTAACAATGTTATCTCGCCTATTTATTCTTTTCTTTCCTCTCCTATTGGTGAAGATACCCCTGCGGATATCGTTGTAGACTCTCTTATTAAAAATGAAAGTAACAATGCCCGTTTAAAAGTCAGCTTATTCTCAGCTTTGAGTTTAGGAGAAGGGCAATGTTGCGTAAGCACAGATCTCTACGAGGAAACCTTTTCCACACAAATTTATATTCCTGAGACTCAGCAAACATATACCCCTTTAACACCTCAGTCCTTTTCTCCTCATAGTCTTCATGGACGATGTTTTGCCTGTCAAGGAACAGGCATGCATCTTGTTATTCAGGACTCCTCTCTTATTGATCAGCACCTCTCTATTCGTCAAAATTGCTGTAAGCTGGCAGGAAATTGTTCTACCTATTTTTACAATGCCTTGTATCAATCTCTAGCGGATACGTTAGGCTTTAGTTTGGATACTCCTTGGAAAGATCTTTCTAACGACATTCAGCAAGCTTTTTTGT
This sequence comes from Chlamydia sp. BM-2023, assembly GCF_964023145.1. NCBI lineage: Bacteria > Pseudomonadati > Chlamydiota > Chlamydiia > Chlamydiales > Chlamydiaceae > Chlamydia > Chlamydia vaughanii. The sequence goes on from NZ_CAXIED010000001.1 coordinate 194,748, forward strand.
ATGGACACCAGCATTTGGTTCTTCCTGTGCGACTTTTTGATCCTACATTAGGGAAAAAAATGCTCTCCCATAAGCTTTGGCGAGGGGTTCTCAATGATATCGGAGAAAAAATCCGTTATGCTGCAAAACCTTCAAAATATCTCCCTGAGGGAACAACAGTACAAACGTGCTCTAAGTGTCACGGAACAGGAATAGGAGAATATGCATCTGCAGCGACATGGCAAGGAAAGACCTTCGGAGAATTTCAAAAAATGCCTCTGGATGATTTCTTTTCCTTTATTTCCCCTATAAAAGCAGCGTCAACATCTGTTCGTGAAATTTTAGATGGTTTGCGTAATCGCCTTTCGTTGCTTATAGATCTCGGGCTTTCCTATCTTACTTTAGATAGGACATTGGCGACATTATCAGGAGGAGAACAAGAACGCACAGCATTAGCGAAGCATCTTGGAGCAGAACTATCAGGAATTACCTATATTCTTGATGAGCCTTCTATAGGTTTACATCCTCGAGATACACACAAACTTATTCGCGTAATCCAAAAACTACGTAATCAAGGGAATTCTATTCTTCTTGTTGAGCATGATGAACAGATGATTTCCTTTGTTGATCGCATTATTGATATTGGTCCTGGAGCGGGAATCTTCGGGGGTGAGGTATTATTTAACGGTGCTCCTAAAGACTTCTTAAACAATTGCGATTCGCTAACAGCTAAGTATCTTCGCCATGAGCTTACTATTGATATTCCCAGCAAGCGCCCATTAACAAAAGCTCGTCTATCCCTATCACATGCTACCACTAACAACTTAAAAGACGTCACGATCTCTATTCCTTTAGAGAGAATAACCGCGGTAACAGGCGTGTCGGGATCAGGAAAATCCTCTTTGATTAATGATACTTTAGTTCCCGCTATTGAAAGAGTTTTACAAGGAGAGGAAGACCCCAATCTAAATATCACCAAAGGAAAGGTAGAGCGCATTGTGCATATCACTCGCGATCTTCCTGGGCGTTCACAACGCTCTATTCCTTTAACTTATATTAAAGCTTTTGATGATCTTAGGGAACTCTTTGCTGAGCAACCAAGAAGCAAAAGGTTAGGATTAACCAAGGGGCATTTTAGTTTTAATCTTTCTTTAGGGTCTTGCGTAGAATGCCAGGGACTAGGCTCTACAACATTATCGGAAGATTTCACACCGATTCCTTGTGGATTATGTCATGGCAAGCGCTTCCAACCTCAGATTTTAGAAGTACATTATGAAGGGAAAAATATCGCAGATATTTTAGCTATGACAGCATACGAAGCTGAAAAATTTTTCCAAACGACTCCTCATATCCATGAGAAAATCCATGCATTATGTTCTTTAGGTCTTGATCATCTTCCTTTAGGAAGACCGTTATCAAGCTTGTCAGGAGGGGAAATTCAAAGATTAAAACTTACTTATGAATTACTTGCTCCTGCTAAAAAACCCACATTATACATTCTTGATGAGCCGACAACTGGGCTACACACCCACGATATTCATGCTCTCATCCATGTTCTTCTTTCTCTAACACATCAGGGCCATACTGTTGTGATTATAGAACACAACATGCACATTGTAAAAATTTCTGATTATGTTATTGAGCTAGGTCCTGAAGGTGGCGAACTCGGCGGTTATCTATTAGCTTCATGTACCCCTGAGGAGCTTATTCTTTTAGACACTCCTACTGCGAAGGCTTTACAACCCTATATCCAAAAAACTAAAAATCTCCCTCGTGTAGTTCAAAAATCTCATATTCCCAATTTCCCTGGGGAAATTTCTATTCGTGATGCTCATCATCATAATCTTAAACATATCGATGTGACCATTCCTAGAAATTCCCTAACAGCAATTTCAGGACCCTCGGCATCAGGGAAACACTCTCTAGTTTTTGATATTCTTTATGCTTCGGGAAACATCGCTTATGCTGAGCTTTTCCCTCCTTATGTTCGTCAAGCGCTGATTAAGAAAACCCCTCTTCCACAAGTAGAAAGTGTCCGAGGTCTCTCCCCTGTCGTTGCTATTAAAAAAACAGGAACAAGAAAAAACTCTAGGCATTCACTAGCGTCATCTTTAGACATTACTAACAGCCTTGAAAAACTATTTGCTCTTTTAGGTGTGCCTCATTCCCCGGTAACTGGGGATCCTCTTATAAAAATCACTCCACAAGCTATAGTGGACAAACTTCTCCAAGATCACGAAGCTGATTACGTAACAATAACAGCACCGTTATCCCCGGATGAAGATCTTGATATTACTTTAAAATCCCGAATGAAAGAGGGATATTTAAAGATATTTGCTAATAATGAATTTTATGATCTTGAGGATTCTCTTCCTGATATTTTAGAGGATCCCGCTATTGTTATTCTCCATACGAAGATCTCCAAACATCATGAATCTTCTTTATTATCATCATTAACATTAGCATTTTCTTTATCACCGACACCACGACTGCATATTCATAACGACGGCCGGGTTATACATTCAGTATCCTATGTTTTAGGATGGCAAGATGCCTCAGGAATAAGCTATCCCAATATCACTCGTAAGCATCTCTCTCGAGATCATATAGAAGGACAATGTCAGCAATGCTGCGGATCAGGGGCAATATTAAAGCTCTCCTTTATGGAGCATAAAGATAAAATCATTAATTATACTCCTCAGGAGCTCTTTGAACTTTTCTTTCCTGAGAGCTCTTCAGCACCTGTTCTTGCTCTTTTAAAACATTTAAAAATTCCCCAAGATAAGCCTATAAAATCTCTGACTGTTTCATCACAAAAAACCCTGTTTCAAGGTACTGAAAAGCATGCCGGATTAGAAAGAATTTTCATGGAGCACTTTAATCGCTTACCTTCATGTCCTCTTTTACACCCACTAATTGCTTCTACTATATGTTTAGCATGTCATGGCTGGGGAATTCATACCTATGCTCAAGAGGTACGAATCGGGGAAACTTCTCTTATAGATCTTTATCAAGGAGACACGAATTTTCTTAAAAACTTCCTAGAGAAAATTACTGACAGCCAAGCGCATCCTATAATTCAAGATCTACAAAACAAATTAGAATTCATTGATAAGGTGGGTTTAAGTTACATAACCTTAGGGCAGCAACAAGATACCCTTAGCGATGGAGAGCATTACCGCCTTCATCTGGCAAAAAAGATTTCTACAAACCTTACTGATATTGTTTATCTTCTTGAGGACCCTTTATCAGGGCTCCACCCTCAAGATGTTCCTATACTAGTAAAGCTTCTTAAAGAGCTCGTTGCTAATAATAATACTGTTATAGCTACCGACCGTAATGAATTATTAAAGCTCTATGCCGAGCATACTATAGATCTTGGTCCGGGATCGGGTCCTGATGGAGGTTATCTAATATCTCAGCAGCCGTTATCTTTAGATAGCTCTCCTCATCAACACGAGCACTCTAAGGTCACTTTAAATATAGATCTTTCGATTTATAACATAACCAATCTGCATGTAAAAGCTCCGTTAAATAGTATTGTTGCCATTGCTGGAGTGTCGGGGTCAGGGAAAACTTCATTATTAGTAGAAGGGTTTTATAAACAAGCACAGCAGCTAATAAAAACTGAGAATTACAAGCACTTTTCCCATGTGTTATTTTTAGATTCTCATCCTTTATCTTCTTCGCAACGTTCGGACATCGGTACATATTTTGACATTACCCCACATTTAAGGAACTTTTATGCGTCACTAACGCAAGCAAAAGCCTTGAATCTAACTTCCAGCATGTTTAGTACTAATACCAAGCAAGGGCAATGTAGCGACTGTTTAGGATTAGGATATCATCTAATAGATCGAGCTTTCTACGCTTTAGAAAAACGCCAGTGTCCTACATGTTCGGGATATCGCATTCAACCTTTATCTCAAGAGGTAGTTTACGAGGGAAACCACTTTGGAAAATTGCTACAAATCCCCATTAAAGATATTGCCTATCTCTTTCCTTTTCTTAAAAAAATTCATGCGCCTTTACAGGCACTTATAAATTCAGGACTTGGTTATTTACCTTTGGGTCAAAATCTCTCTTCCCTATCTTTAAGTGAAAGAATTGCTATAAAAATAGCACGATTCCTTCACCTCCCTCCCAAAGAACCCACATTATTTCTATTAGATGAGGTAGCCACCTCCTTGGACATAAATAAAAAATCCCAATTACAAATTTTATTTCGTAATTTGTTATCTCAAGGCCACTCTATTATCTATGTGGATCATGATGTAAGGCTATTACAACATGCCGACTACATTATAGAACTAGGACCGGGATCAGGAAAATATGGAGGGAAACTTCTTTTTTCAGGAGAAACTAAAGATATAGCCTCCTCAACAACATCGTTGCTCAAAAGATATATGACGTGATTTATATAGGACGCTCTTCGGCAAGCCGATCGTAAGCAATTTGGCATTGATCGCGCTCTTCTATATTTCCCAAACAATGGGAAAAAATGAATTTCTGCATGAGGAATCTTCGTCGTTCTTGATAACTAAGGGCTCCCTCATCAATTCCTAGGGGGCTATAAGCAAGTCCTAGTAAAGATCTCGGAGAAATATGGTCTTCACTACATCCTGAAAAATGTACATAAGCTAAAGAAGGATCTTCAACGAGGGCTAGCCAACAACCATAAATAATAAAAGTGTGACTACGATCATCCAGCCATAAAGACTCGTCGTAGTTAGAAGATAGGAGATCATAAACTTTTTGATCATCTTGGAGCCATAAATATGAGAGAAGCTCGTAGGGCAAAAGATATTCATAACGCTGCTCAGGAGAAACATAATTTTCTATTATGTTGATAGCGTTAAGGATAAGCTCCCCTTTTCCTCGCATCAAGGCATCTTTAGCAAACAAATCAAATAGATACAGAATCAGCACGGGATTTAAAACCGCAACATGAGAAAACACTTTTTCTGGGGTTTCTTGAGTTTGGATAGCTTCTAATCCCAAGAGAAACATAAGCAAATGATTCGGGGGTATTTCTACTATTTCTTCGTAGAAAGTTGTTTTGCTTATATTTTTGCGCAGTATTTCCGAGTATGTTGTGACAAACTGCATATCTCTTACCTCCATAGCTGCATAAAAGATATCAGCAAGAGCTCGGTAATCTTTTATATCCCAAGATCTTTGAAATAACCCTGGGAGAAAGGGAGTAAACCCAGACCAGAAGCTTAATAGCAGCTCCATTTTTGACGAGCGAACAGCCACAGGAGAAATATCTAAACTACAAAACAGCGTATCTGCGATTTTTTCTTTTAAACTTTGTAAGAAATGTTCTTCTTCAGAAACTCCTATAGAATCGGGAGCCACATGAAGAGCCAAAAGCATAAATACTAGGGATATCCGATGATCTCTGTATAAGGCTTCATGAAGACGATAGATAACGTGATCACGCACTCGAGAAATCTCCGAACATTGAGCGTATCTTTTCAACGCCAATAAGAGACTTTTTACCTCTTCATTATACTCTCCAAGTCGCTGATACACCAAAGCTTTTCCTAAATATTCTAGGGGAGCTGCACTACCGTTATGTAAATTAGCGAACTCTTCGAGAGCCTGGGAAAACCCCTCTTGATCTTTATTTTCTGCGGCTTTTTCTAGTAGGGCTATCCCTATGCGAAATTGCGCTTCGTATCCTTCTTTACGCCCTGGGAAAGACTCTGCTATTCTACGATAAAACGTCGCTGCGCGATCATAAAGTTTCTCATTAAGAAATGCATCGGGAACAGCTAAACAACTGACCTGCAATGCGCTACTACTTTCTAAAACGGCGATTTTCCCATAGAGATCTGAGATATCTTGAATTATAATACCAACGCGTCCTCCGCCAGATCCCGGCAAATAGTCCATGTGTAGCATCACAACAACACGATCTACGATCAAAGATAAGCGATGGTTTTGCTTTTCAAAAGCAACAAAAAATTTCTCTTTATCATCTACATATCGGGAAGTTTTCTGTATCTCCAGGCCATTTTTCACTAGGGATACAAAAAGAACATTATCCTGAATTCGCAACCAAAAACCGTAACCGTGGTAAAAATCACGAGGATCTGCCCCTTCTGAGGGGGGGAAAAGAATTCCGAAACCATCTTTTAATCCCTTTCGCGATAGGGTATATTCCAAACGTACTTCTGAAAAACTTTCTAGTTTAGAAATTGCCAAGCTGTACCACAAAGCTGGCGATACTTCTAGCATGGGGAAATATTTAGATAATAAGATAGGCTCATGAAACTTCCAGCAATTTGCATCCTGAATATGTAAAACCATTCTTGGGGTCCACTCAGGACTACCTTCCAGATGTTGCTCTATAGCAGATTTTAATTCCCTTACGGACTGGTATCTCTTTTTAGGATCCGAAGCTAGAGCCTTCATCACCACATGAGAGAGAAACGGAGGAATTTCCCTGTGAGGGGCAACATCTTCAGGGGCACTAATCTGACAATGGAAATTTATTTTGCTCCCTTTCTTTTTTCGATAAGGGAACGACAATGTCAGCATCTGATAGAGAATTACCCCCAAAGCGTAAATATCTGTTCTTTCTGAGGCGGCAATGCCCTGCAAACGCTCGGGAGCCATATAATCAGGAGTACCTACAATTTTACCAGGTACTGTCATGTTAGAAAATATCGATCCCTCTAGGGGAATATCAATATCTAAAAGGAGATCCTCTTCCATCTCTTGGGATAGAGCTGCTCCCCAATCTAAAATAACAACCTCACTGAAAAGCCCTAGCAAAACATTATCGGGTTTAAGATCTCGATGAAGGATTCCTCGAGAATGGACGTATTCTATAGTGGAGCAAATCTTATGAAAAATAGAAAGCAGATTCCCTACTGAAGTCTGCTCAGCAAGCTCCTTCGGCATAGAGTCGCATTGCCAAGCACTTTTCAAAAGGCTTTTAAGGGTATAACCTTCTATATAGGGCATGGTATAATAGACAGGATCGCTATCACTACAAATGGTAAAGACAGGGACAACCCCAGGATGTACAAGGTCAGCAGCTATCTTTGCTTCCCTAAGAAAACGTTTTTTTAATAGATCATTATCAGAGAGATCCTCACGAATTCTCTTGAGAGCAACTTTACGCGAGCACACGGAATCATGGGCTAGATAAACCTCACCCATGCCTCCTTTACCAATCATTCTGATAATATCGTAACGCTGCAAAAGTGCTTTGTCCTCTATTTTTAAGAAAACGACGCTAGTTTATCAAGAATACTTTGTAATTCTATACGATTATTTTTTAAGACTTCTTCTTTATTGCGCACAAGGTCCGGATTAGCCTTAGCGCGGAAATTTTCACTAGCCAATAAGCGTGAGACACTTTCTATAGCGTTTTCTAAGCGATTTTTCTCTTTTTCTAAGCGGTTTTTTTCTTTAGTAATTTGTTCAAGAGGGACAAATATTCCAAGACGGATACTATCAACAACCCCCAAACTATATACGCGATCTCTAGGTTCTTCCTGTAATTGCTCAATAGAAGATATTCCCCCAAGAGCTTTCATCATAGGTATGTACTGCCCTATGGGAATGTCCCTAGGACAAATAACAAAGGCTTCTAAAGAAACCCTAGGATCTAACTGCATCTCCCCACGAATATTTCTAACCGTATACACCAACCTTTCAGCAAGAGCAAAAGACTCGTGAAGGTTATCAGGAATAGCGATATCTATAACCCGAGGATAAGGAGCAAGCATATAAGAATCCGCCCGCAGCATATCCAAGGCATGGCTAGTGATTATATCAGAGCAACTTGTTGTAATATCACCAATAGCCTCTTTCATTTTTAAAAATAATGTTTCAGTAATAAAAGGAGCTATAGGATGTAAAACACCTAAAACGTTCACCAACAAAACAGCTAGCAACTTCTGTTTTGTGATACGCTCCTGTTCACTACCCTGCTTACCAAATAATGTCGGCTTGATAATCTCTATATATGTAGAACAAAAATCATTTCTGAAAAATTCATACGCCATAGATGTCACCTTATCAAAAGCGTAGTTTTGATAAGCAGCATCTAGCTGTTCTAACAAACGATTAAACCCATCCAGAATATAGTAATCTTCTATACCTAAAAGCGCTTCATCTATACCGGAGGCAAGATCTTCACTAGTTAACTTGGAAATATGACCAAAGATAAACCTAGCGCCGTTCCATATTTTATTGGCAAAGTTCTTATATTCCTCGAACAAACGATAATCAAGATCTATTTGTTCTCCTCGATTTGCGCATGAACATAGTGCCATCCGTACAGCATCTGCACCGTAAGTAGCGATCATCGCTAAAGGATCGATAACATTACCTTTAGACTTAGAAAGTTTTTCCCATTTAGCTATAACATCCTCGGGCAATGTTTTACCCATGTCGTACTCACGCTTCTCATCTCCGGAAATATAGGTCCATTCTCCAAGATCGTTATAGCGTTTGTAAGATTTTCCAAAAATCAAACCATGTAAAAATACATCTGAAAAAGGCTTATTGCCAACCATAGCACTACAGAGTAGCACCATCCGCGTTACCCAGAAAAATAGAATATCGTGGCCGGTAATTAAAACCGCTGTGGGATAAAACTTGTCAAAATCACGAGATTCTAAATCTGGCCAACCTAAACAAGTTAATGGCCATAATCCTGAAGAAAACCAGGTATCCAAAACGTCAGAATCTTGATACCATGCCTCGGGATCTTGAGCAACCTCATCGGGAATACCCTCGCCATCATAACATATTATCCGGTCTTCATCATTCTTATGATACCATACAGGAATACGGTGTCCCCACCACAACTGCCGACTAATGCACCAATCTCTAAGGTTATTCACCCAAGACAAATAATTTTTCGTAAATTCTGGAGGGAAAATTTTTATTGAGTCACTATCAACAAACTCCCTTAAAGAATCGCGAAAGCTATCTACAGAAACAAACCACTGTTTGGATAAATAGGGCTCAATGACTGCTCCTGAGCGATATGACACTCCAACTCTAAGTTTGTAAGGTTCTTTTTTAACAAATAACCCTAAAGTTTCTAATGCTACGATAATATCTTCGCGAGCTTGTTCTTTACTGAGGCCTGAGAATATTCCCCCATTATCGTTAATTTCCCCTGTAGGGGTGAGGATATTCACCATTGGCAAGTTGTGATTTATTCCCGTGCGGTAATCATCTCTATCGTGTGCGGGGGTAATTTTTACTGCTCCGGTGCCAAATAAAGGATCAACGGACATATCCGCAATAATAGGAATTTCACGATTAACAAAGGGCAGATGAACTTTAGCTCCTAGCAAATGGCTGTAGCGCTCATCATCAGGAGAAATAGCAATTGCTGTATCACCGAGTAATGTTTCGGGACGTGTGGTTGCTACTACGATTTCTTCTGTGCTATCTACCACACGATAACGAATATAATAGAGCCAGCCCTCTCTCTCTTCATATTCCACTTCATCATCAGCAAGTGCTGTTTGTAAAATGGGATCCCAGTTAACAAGGTAATATCCCCTATAGATATGCCCTTTATCAAACAACACCTTAAATGCTTTTTTAACAGCACGATTTGCCAAGGGTTCCATAGTAAAGCGCAAGCGAGACCAATCACAAGAACACCCTAATTGGCGCAACTGAGAGAGGATTACTGTTTCGCTTTTTTCTTTCCATTGCCAGACATGCTTTAAAAACTCTTCACGAGAAAAGTCTACGCGACGTTTTCCTAATGAGGCATATAAATGTCTTTCTACTATTGTTTGTGTAGCAATACCTGCGTGGTCGGTTCCGGGCACCCAACATACCTCAAACCCTGCCATACGTTTGTAACGAATAAGAACATCCTGAAGAGTATTTACAAGGGCGTGTCCCATATGTAAAATCCCCGTCACATTGGGTGGCGGCATAATAATAGCATAGGGGGGCTTGTCACTATCACTTTGTGCCGTGAACATGCCAGACTCTTCCCAAAAGGCGTAAAGTTTCTCTTCTAATCCCTTAGGATCATAGGCCTTAGGAAATTCATCCTCTTCCATAATTCTCTATCCAAATCTTTATATTAATTTTAGAAGCGTCACGTTAGCAACATCTTAGATTTCTGGAGCGTCCACAGAGATGACGTCTGTCCAAAGATGATGTCGTCTACTGACTATCTCCTTATCTCCACTAGATAAAGAAACCTTATAGGAAACAATACCTTGGCGATCATGATAATCATCACCTTTTAAACAGTAAACACGATACCCTGAAAGCTGACGAACTTCATATGTTAATTTTTCTATTTTCCCGTCGCCATAGTAAACCGAAAGATGCAAAGTTGCAGGAAGCACCTTCTGCATACGATAGGGCAAACTCCAGGTAACAACAACCTGTTGTCCAAATATCTCATGAACACAACTTTGTTCTATACCCAACTGTGCTGCAGCCGAATGGTCATTATCTACAAATTCTGTGAATGAAGATAATGACGGCTGAGAACACGCTGACAAACATAGCAAAGATACCAGAGGGAATAGAGCTATGATCAATAAGATCTTAGAATAATAATAGCGCAAAAACAAAAGCAAAGAGTGCAAAAGATTCAACTATCCCAATAGAAGCAAAAGATTTCCCGTAAATAGCTGAAGAACGTGCGTAGGCTTGAATAGCACTTACACAACATTTCCCCTGCATTACAGCAGATATTAACAAAGCTACGCCTACAGAAAGTCCCATAGCAATAGCTCCGACAGCACTAACTTTACCATCTTTAATGCCATCACGAAGCAAAAGCATGAAAATTAATCCATAGATGGATTGTGATGAAGGCATTGCTGACAGGCCTATAATTTTTCCATGTCCTTCGTCAATTCTGGACATCACAGCGTGTGAAGCAACGCCTGCCATGCCACAGCCCATGGCACTGCCTATCATTGCCAAGCCCATCGCTAAAACAGGACCAACAACCGATAAATCAATCATTATGTACCTCTATATCTTAATAATAACCGCAAAAGAAAACTTCAAAGAACCAATTCTTTGATTATCTTCTGCTTACAACATGATCTTTTCTAATAACAACTACGAGATTCTATCAAACTATAGAATTATTATCTAAATCAATCCCTAGGAATCCGCAGCCTTGTGGCAAACTCTTTTCCTTAAAGGTTGGAGAAGCTTTCCTCCACCGTCAAAACTGTAGTGATACCATTCAATAAAATTTAATCGAAGACCATGAATCACTCCCCCCATAATAGAAAGAAGAATGTTCACAGAATGACCAAATACAATAATAACAAAAGCTACAGCTGGTGAAAAACGATTACTAATCTGTACGATAGTTGTTCCTACCATAGCTCCTGCCAATCCTAAAGCGTATATTCGCAAATAGGAAAGGACATCAGAAAATACCTGAATAATTACAGTAATTTCATCAATACCGCGCACACCGCGTTGCACTACAGCACCAAGTACAGCAAGGCCTATACCAGCAAATACTCCGTAATAACCAATCACTCCCCCAAGATCGTAAGGAATATGAAATAGATAATGTACTAAAGAGACTGACTGCAGGTATAGGGGTAAATACAGATAAGCCCCGAACATAAATACAATCCATCCCAAGCCGGAAAAACGCTGCCGAATATAACGCAACATTCCCAGAGCCATATGAACAACCCCAACGAACAAAGCTAATTCCATTAGGATGCTATCTGTAAATTTATCGTAAATAATAGCACGTCCTACAGCCTCTCCACTACTTTTCTCTGTAGCGAGCAGAAACTCTTCGGGAGTTTTCTTATCCTTTAATGAAGGATACTCATTTACCAACTCTTTATAGCCCTTTGGATGTTGATCCAAATAGTACGCAGATTTTTTCATAGCCAACATGTGCGTAAGAGAGAATTCTCTTAAGGAACTTGAAGGACTAATTGTCATTCCAAAAAATGATGTTGTGGCGAAGCCCCAGAAAACACAACCGAGACCTAAAATTGAAAACATTTTTAGGAAACGTGCTAATGCCTTAGATCCTTTGAGAGAACGACGAGCTTTAAATGTTATGAATAAGGATGTCGCCAAAAATACAAGTCCGTATCCCCCATCATTGACAATCATAGCAAAGAAAAAGAAGAACGAGACAAATACCCATAATGAAGGATCTTTATCAGAAGATGCTGGGGTGTCATAGATATTTACGAGATCTTCTCCGATTCTTCCTAGACCATGATTTTCTAAGTATGTGGGGACTACCTCATCAGGATTTGGAGCCACCTTGTACATACAAATATCAAACTTCTCACATAACTTTTCTAATTCTTTGATGCGATCTGCAATTACCCATCCAGAAATAGTAAAAACCTTACCATCAAAAAGCTCTTCAACACTTTCCTCAGCATGTTTTAAGCGCTGCTCGTTATCGTAATCACAAAAACCTTCGAGAATATCCTGACGATACGCATAAAGCTCACAAATCCTAGATCTCTTACGATGGATATCCCTTAAAAGAACTGATTCTTGAGATTGCAACTCATTAACAGAATGGGGAGCATCTATCTCTGTAAATTGTTCTTTAGATAAATTTACAACACCAATAACAGCGTAATAATCAAAATTATACGCGGTGGATAAATAGAAAACGTTAGATTGATCGTATTCTAAATCTTGACCATCCACATGCTTTCTGTAGAAAAATCGTATTGTTAACCCTGTTTTCTGAGTAAACTCAGAGATATCACTAGAAGAAAAGTTTCCTAACGGCTTTACCCTAACAATTTCCTTCTTTAAAGCTTTTGTTGTCTCCGTTAAGGAGAGGATTTCCTGATTTAAAGAAAATACTTCGTCTAACACCTGATCTACTGTTAATTCTTCAGGTTTTGACAATGACAAGTCAGATACAGCGTATTCACCGCGTAGGGAATTTAAAATTTTCAAGCAATCGGAAAAACGCCGCAACCTTTCAGAGGTAATTAATCTTTTATCTGAGATAAATTCTACAACACCAAGCTCTCTACAAGCGGTAAAAAATTCCGATCGATTTCTTCCAATAAAGAGATACTTATCTACATTTACGCGCATTCGGATTCCTCCTTACGCTGTTGTATCTTTTTCTTAGCCATTTTTACCTGACCAACATCAGTAATACTACGATCACTTAAGAAAATGGCTATTTTCTTAATCATCTGAGTGGTCTCAGGAATAAGCTTCTTCTCGAATAAATTTACTCGAATAGATACATTTCTTAATTCTTCTTCTAGAATCTTTTGCTTTTCTACAGCCACTTCAGAGCGCACTTTATTCACTACAAATTCTCGGGAGCAAGCTACTAAAGTATCGATCCAAATAGGAGTATCTAAAATAGAATATGAGGATTCTGATAATACAATATTCTTAACTACGGGAACTTCTACGCCTGTAATATTCTCGTATTCTTTATCAACCTTCTCAATCTTAAAGCTATTTAAAACAGCATCAACATAAAGAGGAACGCTAAACAACTCTGCAAAAGCATAGATGCGTTCTCTAGATTCTTCATATGCTTGCAAGCTTTCATAGGCCTCTCGAACAGCATTAGAGACTTCTACTTGCAACAACGATTTCTTTAATTTTAACGTTGGCAGATAGGTCTCTAACCGCGCAAGCTTTACCTTTTCTAAGCGGTAGGCATTTTTTGTGAGCTTTATCTGTGAAGACATGACTTCGGCCAATACTTGTTAATCAACTGTTCCTTTATTCCCACTTCTTCAGAATGGAAACTTTGAGCAAGAATTTTCCAACCAATATCCAGAGCTTCTTCCAAAGGAATATTGACTTCTAAACTCATGAGTCGTGTTTCAAAAAGCTCAGCAAATGCCAGTAACTTCTTATCCCAATTAGATAATTTAAAGCCCATGGACATTCTTTCGGCAGCTTTACGAGAATCAGCATATAGTCGTATTAATGAGTTAGCGAGATCGCCATGGTCTTCTCGAGTTACCTTACCAATAACTAGCTGCTTTAAACGAGATAGGGAACCAAAAGGATCAATACGGTTATTCTTTAGGTAAAACTGCCCTTCTGTAATGAATCCTGTGTTATCAGGAACTGGATGGGTAATATCATCTCCAGGCATAGTAGTAACACTAATCAGAGTAATTGATCCTCCATCTGCAATATCCACAGCTTTTTCATAACGCAAAGCAAGATCAGAGTATAGTGATCCAGGATAGCCACGATTTGCAGGTATCTGATCCATAGTGATGGCGATTTCTTTCAAAGCATCTGCAAATGCTGTCATATCTGTTAGTAACACCAATACATTCTTGTTGTGATCTACGGCAAATTTTTCAGCGCAAGCTAATGCCATATCTGGAATTAACACGCATTCTACGGGAGCGTCTACGGCTTTGTGAATAAACATAACACATTTATCAGCAAAACCTAATCTCTTAGACTCATCAACGAAAAAGCTATAATCAACAAATGTCAATCCCATACCACCGATAATAACAATATCCGCATCTGTTTGTGCTGCGATACGCATTAATAAGGCGTTATGATTCTCTCCAGAAGAAGAAAAAATAGGAATTTTCTGAGACTTTACCAAACAATTGAACACATCAATCATGGGGATGTTGGTCTTCACCATGTCCCTTGGAACAACACGACAAACAGGATTGAACGTTGGTGTGGAAATTTGAATAGGTTCTCCAAAACATTCGCCTTCACCATCGATAGGTTTGCCTATGCCATTTAATCGTCTTCCAATTAAGGATTCACCATAGGTAACTTCCATAGCACGACCGAGGAATATCACTCGATCTCCAGTAGATAAGCCAGAAGTCCCTCCAAACACTTGCAAAGTGACTTTTTTGGCGTCAAAACGTAAAACAGAGGCATACGAAGATCTCCCATCTGTTCTTTCAATTTCTGCTAACTCGCCTAAACGTGCTCCCTCTGCCTCTACGGTTATCAAATTCCCTTTGATATCAGTAATTTTTGTATATATTGTCTGCATAACCTTTACGCTGTTTGTACCATCTTCGTCTCTAACAACCTGAGGACAACTTCCATACCTTCCTTGTATTCATCAGAAAGAAACTTCTGTCCATTTAGGGTTTTGATTTTACTTTGTAGTTCAAGGAAAAAACTCCTCGCACTATCGGGACAGTCAAAGCTAAATTTTGAATCAAAAATGCGACTCATTAATGAAAATAGCTCAATTTGCCGATCAAAAGGACAATAGCAATCTACAGAATCGAAAGCATTTTGTTGGAGATAGCAAAAATCATACAGCTCTGCTTTTAGGTAAATCTCCATGTCATCCATAGGAATACCCTCTTCTCCAACCACTTCCATACGTTTTCCGATTTCCGAACCCTCGCGAAGAAAATGGTTTGCTTTTTTTACAGCTTCCCCCCAGCCCTGAACTTTGCTTTCTAATATTGCCCCGACCTGGTCCAAATACTTAGACCATGAAATCATAGGGTCAACTGAAGGATAGCGTCTGGCATCAGCACGAGCCTTGGAGAGGCCACAAAATGCTCCTACCACTGATAAAGTAGCCTGTGTTACGGGCTCTTCAAAATTTCCTCCCGCAGGAGATACAGCACCACATATTGTTAAAGACCCTTCAGAACCATCTTTCATACGTATGGCTCCTCCACGTTCATAAAATGCTGCTATTCTCGATGCTAAATACGCTGGAAACGCTTCTTCTCCAGGAATTTCCTCTAATCTTCCGGAGATTTCCCGTAATGCTTGAGCCCATCGAGATGTAGAATCAGCAAGTAAAAGTACGTCCAGACCCATTTGTCTGTAGTATTCAGCAATAGTAATTCCTAAGTATATTGAAGATTCCCTAGCAGCTACAGGCATTGAAGATGTATTACAAATAATACAAGTTCTGTGCATCAAAGACTCTCCTGTATGAGGATCTGTAAGATGAGGGAACTCCTGTAATACCTCTACAACTTCGCCAGCACGTTCTCCACAAGCACAAAGAATCACAATATCTACAGCGGCGTATTTGGATAGGTGATGTTGTAAAACTGTTTTTCCTGCTCCAAAAGGACCAGGAGTACAAAATGTCCCGCCTTTCAACACAGGAATTTGCGTATCTAAAATACGTACGCCTACGTCCATGATTTCATGACAGGGAATCTTTTCTCCACGGATAAAGGCCTGCTTAATCGGCCATTTTTGTACCATGGTAAAGCTATATTCTTTTCCTTCGGCATCACGTCCCTTGGCAATTACCGTATCAACGCTATAACTACCCTCTGAGATTACCCAGGTAATCGTAACATCTTTAAAACAAGAAAAAGGAACCATGATCTTGTGATCGAAGTACCCTTCCTTAACAAAACCGATAGCGTCCCCTGGAGATAAAAGGTCGCCTACAACAGCCTTAGGTGTATATTCCCACAAGGTATGCTTACAAAGGGCGTTAACATATTCTCCTCTTTTTAAGAAGAAACTACTTTCAGCTAGTACTTCCAAACGATTTTGCAGCCCATCAAAAATGCCTTGTAGCAGCCCAGGCCCGAGCTCTGCTTCTAATAAATGTCCTGAAAAAGTGACTAAAGCTCCGCGGCGAACATCTTGAGTGTCTTCAAAAACTTGAATCTTAACCTCTTGGCCAACAACCTCAATAATTTCAGCTTTTAACCAGGTATCTTCCACATTAACATACGCAACTTCTCCTTGACGTACGTGTCCGTTAAAACGCACTCGCAATAAATTACCATAGGCCTCAACAACGTATCCTTGAGTCGTTTGTCCAGAAGTTGCTACCATGTGATTGCCTTTTCCATAGAATTAATAATATTTTTACCTTTTTCTAAACTCACCAGACTATTGCGAATGGCGAATAGATATGCTGCAACCTTTGCTAAAACTGCATTTGCATCAAAATAATTATCTCGATACATCTCTTCTATCTTGTGAAACTCATACAAAGATAGCGTACGGTTCAATGTATGAGGTAAGCGCCCGTAATCTTCTAAAACATTACTTAAATCTGAAAATTCTCCAGGAAGTTCATAATGAGGAGAATCTTTTTGCATCAATACTTGAAGCACTACGGGATCAGAACTATCTTCGTCTCTTAACACATAAGAAACATCCAGATTCATAACTCGCGAACGGAATCCTGCTAAAATAACTCGCAAATTTTGCTTAAAAGTAAAATACGTACGAAGAAATTCTGAGGGGCTATTTTGATAATACGCTAAGAATTCCCTAATTAATGAGGAAAAGTTATTCAAACGCTCTTTAGGCGTTTTATATTGCAATAGGAAATCCTTAAAAAAATCTTCAAACTCACAAGCATCCGACCACTGTTGAAGTTTGAGCATGCTCTCAACATTATCTTGTGTGACGACGCCGTAAGATTGTACTAGAGGTTTATCTGCCCAAAAGAAAGCAAAGTTATCAAAATCAAAAAATCGTTTTAAAACAACGTAATATTCAAGATCTTCTTTGGATAAATTTAAATGTAAGAGATCATCAAGATCTTCAAAAGAATAAACGGGGCAAGACTCAGGAAGCTGAGGAAGAAAGAAGAGAGACAAAAAGTAATACTGAGTCATGGCAATAACTCTATTTTAGTTAGGACTCCGCATTATAGAAAAACTAAGAATCCTGAAATATCATTTCACGAAAATCTTTTTGCAAATACCGCATCAAAAGATCTAGTAAAGTATCTGAACTAAGATCTAACACCCAATTCTTATCCTCTACCTTTAACTGCACGCCGCCAACAAACTTTCCAATAGCAACTCCCTTACCTCTCAGTTTCGCTAGTACTGACTTTCCAAGTAATTCGTTAACCGCTCTTGTTGCTACGTGCTTTCCTATATAAGCTGTCAAATCTCCGGAAATTCCCTGATCTTCAATAGCCTGAATCAACGCTGCCACAAGTTTTGCTGATACCTCGGCATCGGCTAGAGTGTTATCCAACCATTCCGCTAAGGACTCTTTAAATACCTTATGTTCTACAGCCTGTTTTAAACTTTCTAACGAACGTTTTCCTGCTTGGACTAAAGCAGATTCTCCCTGTTTGAGCTTATGATTTGCTTCCTCTTCTGCAGAGGCTATAATTTGACGAGCTTCTTCTTGTGCTTCTTGAACGATTCTTTTGGCCTGCTCCTTTGCATTACGCACTATAGCGTCTGCCTCATCTTCTGCAGGCTTTAAAGTTTCAACCCTTAGAGCATCGCAGATTTGCTTTAATTTATCTTCTGCACTGAGATCTGCCATATCATTGCTACCGTAAGAAAACAGAGTTTATCTTAAAAAAAAATTCGACTATAATTCAACTAAACCAAAAGATTATCGCATTAGATCATTTAAATAAAATTAAATAAAAGATTTCCATGAAGCCTCATGCTCTTCTTTCTTTGTTGCTTATCAGTTTTACCCTAACAACAAGCGTAAATTCACAAGCACATGGAGCTGTACCAAACAATGCAAAACCCTCTCAGAGGAGGCTCTCAAGCGTATCTCAAAGAAGATTACAAAAACAAGCTTCATCTGCTGTTACTAATAAAACAGCAACAAGTTACGCATCAAGAAGAGTAAATAAAAATAGAAAAACAATTCCGTCTAGCAAAGTAAAATCCTTAGTATCATGGGTTTCGTATTCCGGCCCTGAATACACGATTCAAATTCCAAGCAATTGGCAGGGAATAAACGATAAAACTCAGCTTCCTGAAAAACTAGATGTTGTTTTTATTGGTACGGGAGGGGTGGGATCTTTAACTCCGACAATTAACATCTCTCAAGAAATTACATCAAAAAACCAATTGGAATATATCGATGAGGTTTTGACGTATCATAAAGCAAATGAAATGACTCTAGAGTCTACAGTATTTACTCATATTCAATCGCCTAGTGGAGAATTCACTATTATTAAAACGGAAAAGAATTCTTCTTGGGGAAAAGTTTTTTGCTTACAAGGCGTCTCTATTATTAATCACACAGCTTACATCTTTACAAGCACAGCAACTCTTGAAGACTATCCCAATGTTTCCTTAGTCTTTTTAAAGACAGTGTCTTCGTTCAGACTTTCTGAAAAAGAGTCTGTTTCTGGGGATGCTATTCTTGAAGAAGCTCTAAGAAAATTGCAAAGTGGGACAAACTAAATAAGCCTAAGCTAAAATTTCGCTTTCCTTGTGTAGGATTTCTCTCTTAAGAGCATCGAAAATAAACCGAATTGTTATCTTCTTTCCTTCGACAGTAAGATTGAAAACCACAGGGAATCTCGAGAAAAGCAACTGAAAAGGGATCTCTACAGAGCTATCTTGAATAGATACAGAAACAGCGGCATTCCCTAATATAGGAGAGGCCTCGTGAATCCTCGTACATAGCGCAGCAAATTGCCGAATAGAGTTGCGCATAGAAGGATCAAAAACATATGTAGAAGAACAACAACTACAAGCTAAAGCTTCCTCCAAGCTAAATACAGAAAAAGAAACTTCTCCTTCGCAACAGCAAGGACAGGAAAAAACAAGTAACGAGTTATGGTTCATCTTATCTTCTTTAATTTGCCTTAAAGCTTTAGACTCAAAGACAGTTCTTCTTACACGTCTTGCGCAGCTATTTGCTTAATAAACTCTGTAACTGCTGCTTCAAGAATTTGGGTGTCGCCAGAAAATACACGAATTCCCTCAGCTAGCTTCTCTGTAGCCATAGCATCTTCATTCATTAAGAAACGAAACACACTTTCTGTCAACTCAACAGGTTGTACATCTAATTTCTTAGCTTCGTCCGCATCTAACTTCTTAGCAATCTTTGTTTGATCTTTCTTCAATTCCTCCAATATCTTTGGAGAAATTGTTAATAGGTCGCATCCCGACAAAGCTAATACTTGCTCTTTCGTACGGAAAGACGCGGCCATAATTTGAGTGGGGATGTCAAACTTCTTATAATATGTGTAGATGTTTGACACAGAAGCTACTCCAGGATCTGCATCTATAGAGTAACCTTCGTCTCCATAAGCAGCGATCCACCAATCGTAAATACGACCGACAAACGGAGAGATTAATGTTGCTTTTGCTTGCGCAGCAGCAATAGCCTGAATTAAATTAAAGACAAGAGTAAGGTTACAAGCAATACCTTGTTGTTCTAGCAATTCCACAGCTTGGATTCCTTCCCAAGTACCTGGAATTTTAACCAAAAGGCGCTTCTTATCACCTCCAGCAGCTTCAAACAACTGGCTCAAGAAAACAGCTCTTTGCACCATTGCTTCCGTATTGAAGGAAAGACGGGCGTCAACTTCTAAAGATACTCTACCCGGAATGGTTTTTAAAATTTCCAATCCAAAATTAACTTGTATCTTGTCCAATACAAATGTCAGCGTTTGGACATCATCGCCATTTTGCCGAATACCCCAAGCAATTGCCTCAGTTAACAACTCTTGATATTTCGGTTCTTGAGCGACTTTGAGAATAAGAGATGGGTTTGTTGTTGCGTCTTGAGACCCTGAAGTTTTGACTAATTCTGGATCCCCGGTATCGCAAACAAGAATGCTCCAGAGTTTTAACTGATCAAATTGGCTAGACATAAGGACCCTGTTATCACTGTTCGTCTTTCGGTGATGCTATCAAAAAAAAACATTACTATCAAGGAGGTTATGATTCAAAACCTAACCCCCTTTTTCACTCATTAAATCCTAAAGCCTAACTAACAAGCGCATTCGGATTCGCTAACAAAATCAAAAACAAGATCCTCTTGTTCTTTTTCTAAGTATTGCTTAATTCGCTTATGAGTATCAAACCCTGTACCTCCAGGAATCATATGTCCCATAATGACATTTTCTTTAAATCCTAAGAGATAATCGGTTTTGCTGCTGCAGGCGGCGTCGGTTAATACTCGAGTTGTATCTTGGAAGGACGCAGCAGAAATAAAGGACTCTGTTCCCAACGAAGCTTTTGTAATTCCCAATAATACAGGAACTGCTTGTGCTGGTTTTCCACCGTCTTCTTCTGTACGTCTATTTTCTTCGTAAAACTCTTTCTTATTAACTTCTTCACCAAAGAGTAAAGTTGTATCACCTGGATCAGTAATGCGAACTTTTTGCAGCATTTGGCGAACAATAATTTCAATGTGCTTATCATTGATGTCCACACCCTGTAGACGATAAACTTCTTGAACCTCATTCACTAAATATTTCTGTAATTCGCGAACACCACAAATTTCTAAAATCTCATGAGGAACAACTAAACCGTCAGTAAGCTGCTGACCTTTCATAACGTTATCGCCACGCTGAACAATCAAGTGCTTGGTCAAAGGAATCAAGTGTTCTTCTTCCATGCCTGTTACTTCATCACGGACAACAAGAATACGCTTATTCTTTTGAACGCCCTTAAAGTCTACAACACCATCGATCTTCGCGATATCCGCAGCATCTTCAGGTTTTCTAGCTTCAACTAATTCCGCAACTCGAGGAAGACCTCCAGTAATATCCTTAGTTTTAATAGCCCCACGAGGTAATCTAGCTAATAACATACCTGCGTCAACATTTTGACTTTCCTCAACAGAAATAATCGCTCCTGAAGGAATCGCATAGGTTCCAACAAGTTCAGTCAAATTAGCATCAGCATAAATAGCAATCTGAGGATGTAATTCCCCTCGATGCTGCTTAACAATAAGCTCGACTAATCCCGTATTCTTGTTAACAACCTTCTCTGTGGAAATACCTTCAACTAGGTCTTCATATTTCACAAAACCAGGCTTATCGCAAATAATTGGAATGTTGTGTAATTCAACTTCAGCAATTTTTTGACCCGCGGAGATTTTCTCCCCATCCTGGACTATTACTTTAACGCCAAGCTCGACAGGGAAAGTCTCTAAGCTCTCGATAGACTTGGTACTTAAGAGCTTTTTATATTCTTCTAAGCTTCGTCCTTCGTCACGAACTACATGCAAGGCTCCCTTCTTATTCAAGACCAGATTGTTTCCATCTTGACCTGTAACAACGCGAAGATCCATGTAAACTAACACGCCTGCACTATCTGTTACAATTTCTGGTGTTGAAGATGTCGCAGCGATACCTCCAAGGTGGAACGTTCTCATTGTCAGCTGTGTTCCAGGTTCCCCAATTGATTGAGCAGCGATAATACCTACAGCTTCTCCTAAACCAATGAGTCTACCATTCGCAAGATTCAACCCATAACACTTAGCGCAGACACCACGACGGCTTTCGCAAGTAAGTGTGGAGCGAATTTTGATACTTTCAATACCAGCATCGTCAATAATTTCCGCCTGTGCCGATGTAATAACATCGCCATTCTTAGCAAGAAGCTTGCTCTTATCTCCAGGCTGATAGATATCCCCTGATACCGTACGACCATAAATACGATCTTTTAAAGGTAAAAGTTCTTCAGAACCCTGACGAACTGCAGAAATTTCAATATGATTTAATGTTCCGCAATCCTTCTCTGTTATGATTACATCTTGAGCAACGTCAACAAGACGTCGAGTTAGATATCCAGAGTCAGCTGTTTTTAACGCAGTATCGGCTAAACCTTTTCTAGCACCGTGAGAAGAAATGGAATATTCAAGAACTGTCAGTCCTTCACGGAAATTAGAAGTAATCGGAGATTCAATAATGGCTCCGTTTGGTTTCGCCATCAATCCTCGCAAAGCACCTAACTGCTTCAACTGAGATTTGTTACCTCTAGCTCCAGAATCAATCATCAAGAATAAAGGATTGTGCTTGCTTCTTGATTGCTTACTAATCTCAATGTAAAGGGCATCAGATAATAGCTCGGAAACTTCTGTCCAAATACTAATAGTTTTGGAGTGACGCTCCCCATCGGTAATGATACCGTCATCATATTGTTTTTTAACAATCGCAACTTTATCGTAAGCTTCCTTAAGAATGTCAGTTTTAATTTCTGGAATTCTAACGTCTTTTAGTCCCATGGAAATAGCAGCTTTCGTCGCTTGGATAAATCCTAATTCTTTAAGATCATCCAAGAAGCGTACAGTAGCTTCAAGACCTACTTTTTTATAACATTGTAGAATCAATTCACTGATACGCTTACTAGGCATGCTGTAATTTTGGAATCCTAATTCTTTAGGAACGATTCTATTGAACAATACCCTTCCTGGAGTAGTTTCAATAATTTGCCCATCAATACGTACTTTAATTTTTTCGTGAATATGAATTCCACGGCCAGTCTCGTCACGACGATTATCCAAACGTTCGTCTAAAAAACCACCTGTATACAGTGCGCGCAAAACTTCGGTAACATCTCTAAAGACTTTGACTTTCCCTCCATGATCTTCTGGGAAATATGTAGGATCAGCCATTAGATAGTATAGACCCAATGTCATGTCTTTAGATGGTATAGCGACTGGTTTTCCGGAAGATGGCAAGAAAATATTATCAGGAGCCATCATTAAAACTTTAGCTTCTAATTGCGCCTCAATAGATAAAGGCACGTGAACAGCCATTTGGTCTCCGTCAAAGTCCGCGTTGAAGGCGGCGCAAACTAATGGGTGAACACGAATCGCTTTACCTTCGATTAATACAGGCTCAAATGCCTGAATCCCCAAACGGTGAAGTGTAGGAGCTCGGTTTAGCAATACCGGGTGTCCCTTAATAATCTCTTCTAGGACATCCCAAACTTCAGAAGCTCCACGTTGAATCATCTTCTTGGCAGAACGAATCGTGTAGACACTACCCTGATCCTTGAGTCTTTTAATAATAAATGGCTCAAATAGCTCAAGAGCCATTTCTTTAGGCAGACCGCATTGATTAAATTTCAATTCAGGACCAACAATAATAACAGAACGTCCGGAGTAATCGACACGTTTACCTAAAAGGTTTTGTCGAAAACGTCCATTTTTCCCTTTCAACATTTCAGAAAGAGATTTCAAAGGACGATTACCGGCTCCCATAACGGGGTGTCCATGACGTCCGTTATCAAATAAGGCATCTACAGCTTCTTGTAGCATACGCTTTTCATTACGAACGATTACTTCAGGAGTTTTCAACCTTAAAATAGCTTTTAGACGATTGTTACGGTTGATTACACGACGATATAGATCATTTAAATCAGAAGTTGCAAATCTTCCTCCATCTAAGGGAACAAGCGGACGAAGATCTGGTGGGACAACAGGAATGTTCTTTAAAACCATCCACTCAGGATGGTTAGAGGAAGAAACGAAACCTTCGATAATTTTTAAACGTTTAGCAAGTTTCATACGAGCTTGCTGAGACTTTGTTTTTCGCAAACGATCTTTCAGATCTTTCAATAAAGTTTGAAGATCTTCTGATCTCAGCAAATCGTAAATAGCCTCTCCGCCCATCTTAGCTACGAAAGCGTCTTTACCCCACTTCTCAATAACCTCTCGATATTGGGCATCATTTAGAAGCTGTTTTTTATTAAGATCTGTCTTACCTGGATCGATCACTACATATTCTTCGTAGTAAATAATCCTTTCAAGATCAGATGCAGTCATACCTAAGACGTTACCTATTCTTGATGGGGTAGTCTTAAAAAACCAGATATGCACGATGGGTACGGCCAACTCAATATGAGCCATCCGTTCGCGACGTACTTTAGATAGAGTTACCTCAACCCCGCAGCGATCACAAACAATCCCTTTATGCTTAATCTTTTTATATTTACCGCAACAACACTCCCAGTCTTTAGTAGGGCCAAAAATCTTTTCGCAAAAAAGCCCACCTTTTTCTGGTTTGAAAGTACGGTAATTAATTGTTTCAGGCTTCTTGATTTCCCCACAAGACCACTTATCGCGAATAGTAATATCTGAGGCAATTCCAATTTCTAGTTTATCAAATAGCCCCTCTTTCGATAGAGTGACGGCGTCTCGAGAACCTTCTCCGAACATTAGTGTTTTTCTCCAACAAGTGATTTTTTAAGCATCTACTACCATAGGACGGACATCCAGCCCTAAACCTTGCATTTCTTTGATCAAGACGTTAAACGATTCAGGCGTACCTGACTTCAGGAGGTTTTCCCCTTTAACAATGGATTCATAAATCCTTGTTCTTCCTGAAACGTCATCAGATTTTACTGTGAGAATTTCTTGAAGCATATGAGCTACCCCATAAGCTTCTAAAGCCCACACTTCCATCTCTCCAAATCTCTGACCTCCCATCTGAGCTTTACCTCCAAGAGGCTGCTGCGTAACTAGGGAGTAAGGTCCAATAGATCTAGCGTGAATTTTATCTGCAATCAGGTGGCTGAGTTTCAACATATAAATGTAGCCAATAACCACAGTATTATCGAATCTCTCTCCAGTCTTTCCATCGTATAAGAAAGACTTACCATCAGCAGGCAATCCTTGTTCGATCATCATGTCCCAAATACGAGATTCAGGGAACCCTTCAAACACAGGAGTCTTTACATAAATACCAGCGGTTTTTGCTGCGTAACCAAGATGAGTCTCTAACACCTGACCTAAGTTCATCCTCGATGGCACCCCAAGAGGATTTAAAATCATTTGTACAGTCTCACCATTAGATAGGTAAGGCATATCTGCTTCAGGAACAATCTTAGAAACAACACCTTTGTTTCCATGACGTCCAGCCATTTTATCTCCAACTTGGAGTTTTCTTTTTGAAGCCACATAAACTTTAACTTGGCGAATAACACCATGATCTAGATCAGCATCTCCTTCACGGATATGCTCAACTTCGGTTTTATAATTGACTTCTAAGCGCTGTAATGACGTCTCGTATTCAGAAAGAATGCCTTTTAAAACATCATAGATTTCACAAGGAGGCATGAGGAGATCAACTAGTGTTTCCTGTTCAAGAATCTCGATAGTTTCTTGATCAAATACCGTGCCCTCTTGAACTAAAATATCTGCGGTACGACGGTGAATAATGGAAGCTGGAGCTTTTTCATTAAGCAGTAGAGCTCCAAGCTTTTCACGATATTCAGTCTTCAACACGGAGATTTGGTTCTTATATCCTTTTTGGAGGTCTTTTAAGTGAACAGCTTCTTCTACAAGTTCGTCATCACTTTTAGAAAGTCTATCTTTTCTACTAAAGACCTTAACATCCATGACAACTCCTTCTGTACCTGGAGGCACTGTCAGAGAGGCGTCTTTAACATCAGCAGCTTTTTCTCCAAAGATAGCGCGTAATAAACGCTCTTCAGGGGCTAACTCGGTTTCAGACTTAGGTGTAATTTTACCAACAAGAATATCTCCTGGCTTTACTTCAGCACCGATACGGATAATTCCGTCTTCACCTAGGTTTGCTAACACTTCTTCAGATACATTAGGAATATCACGAGTAATCTCTTCTTTTCCTAGCTTTGTATCTCGAGCTGTTAATTCAAATTCTTCAATATAAATTGAGGTGTATGCATCTTGCTTAATGAGCTTTTCTGAGATAATAATCGCATCCTCAAAGTTGTATCCATACCATGGCATGAAAGCAACTAGGATGTTTTTACCTAAAGCAAGCTCTCCTTGATCTGTAGCAGGACCATCAGCAATAACATCGCCTTTTACTATCACATCTCCAACACAACAAAGAGGCCTTTGATTGATGCATGTACCTGAATTAGATCTTAAGAACTTTTTCAAATGATAAGTACGTTTAATTGTAGGGTTATGTTTAGCGGAAATAATTACCTTATAACCGTCAACAAACTCAACTACTCCATCTTCTTCTGCTACAACAATAGCTCCGGAATCTTTAGCTGCACGAGCTTCTAATCCCGTTCCAACTATAGGAGCTTCTGTTTTTAACAACGGCACAGCTTGACGCTGCATGTTTGATCCCATAAGAGCACGGTTAGCGTCGTCATGCTCTAAGAATGGAATCAATCCTGTAACGATGGAAACCAATTGCTTTGGAGAAACGTCCATGTGTGTAACAGTAGCGGTATCAGCTTCAAAAGCTTCTCCACGATATCTTGCCCAACACACAGGATCGGTGAACATATTAAATTCATCTAAATTAGCTGAAGCCTGTGCAATCACGCACTCTTCTTCAACATCAGCTGTCATGTATTCAATTTCGTCGGTAACAATACCATCTCTAACCACACGATAAGGTGTTTCAATGAATCCAAATTCATTGATTTTTGCAAAAGCCGATAGAGAGGTAATTAAACCAATGTTTGGTCCTTCTGGAGTTTCAATTGGGCAGATACGACCGTAATGACTTGCGTGAACGTCACGAACTTCAAATCCAGCTCTTTCTCTATTTAAACCTCCGGGCCCCAAAGCGGACAAACGACGCTTGTGGGTTAATTCAGCCACAGGGTTGGTTTGATCCATAAACTGGGAAAGTTGCGAACGACCGAAGAAATCTTTTAAGACGCTTGCCAGACCTTTTGCCGAAATAATTTTTCCAGGGATCAATGTATCAGAAGAAAAATCGAACAGATTCATTCTTTCTCGAACAATTTTCTCCATTCTTGCCAAGCCGGAACGACATTGGTTTTGAATAAGTTCCCCTACAGAACGTACGCGACGATTTGCCAAGTGATCGATATCATCAACGGAAGCTTTTTCATCTCCCATTTTCAAACGGATAAGATATTTTAAAGCACCAATGACATCTTCTTTTCTTAGGGTAACTTGAGATAGAGACTCGTCATCCATAGAAAAGCCAAGTTTTCTATTCAACTTATAACGACCAACTCTTCCTAAGTTATAGCGCTTAGAATCGAAAAACAGGCGCATAATTGTAGATCGAGCATTTGCCAACGTAGCAGGCTCACCTGGACGTAATCTTCTATAAAAATCTTTTAAGGCTGCTTCATAAGAGTCTGTAGGATCTTTTGCCAACATTTTGATGATAGGGTGATTTTCATCTGCCTCTAAAGCAATTTTTAGAGTTGTAATGTCAGCGTCGAGCATTCTTTTTAGCATGGCTGTGCTAAGTTTTTCCCCTGCTTTACCGTAAACCAGAGAAGATGCTTCATCAAGAACATTATCAGCTAAGATTTTACCGACTAAGAAAGAGAAATCTTTTTCACTTTTTAGAGTACGTTCTTCTATTTGGAAAAACTCTTCGATAATATCAGCATCAGATGAGTAGCCTAAAGCACGAATGAACGTCATGGCTAAAATTTTACGACGACGTTTTTTTCTATCAATGTGGATATAAATCAAATCATTGATATCGAAAATAGCCTCTAGCCAGCTACCTCGGTAAGGAATGATTCTGAAAGAAAACAAGATATTTCCTTTAGAATGTTTTTCCTGTTCAAAGTTAATGCCCGGAGATCTGTGTACTTGGGAAACAACAACTCTTTCGGCTCCATTAATAATAAATGTGCCTTTATCGGTCATAATGGGTATGGTTCCCATGTAGACTTCTTCTTCCTTGATCCCCGTTTCATCAGTTAAACGGAAGCGAACTTTTAAAGTCACACTATAGGTAATTCCCCTACGGATACATTCTTCAGGAGAGTACTTCGGCACACCCAAGTTATAAGATAGATACTCTAAAATAGTAGCTTCATTATAAGACTTAATAGGGAAGATTTCTCTGAAAACTTCTTCCAAGCCGATGTTGTCGCGCTCTTCCGCAAGCTTCCCAATTTGAAGAAATTGCTTGTATGACTTAATTTGAACTTCAATAAGATTTGGAAGATCTAAGATATCTTCCTTTTTTTTGACGCTAACCCGCTCCGGGCATTTGAACATGCGAGCTCTCCTAAGACTATTGTGATGCCAAAAGACTTCCCTTAAACAGGCCTACGTATGCTTGCTAAAGGGAGCATTACGATTGTATACATGATAAAGAAGAAAAGAAAAATCTTATAGGATTTTTCTTTCCTAAAAAATTACAAGCCTTTAAAAGAGGCTTTTGCTCCAGCTTCTTGTAATTTCTTTACAGAGTCTTCAGCATCAGTTTTAGAAGTCTTTTCTTTAACAATCTTAGGTAAACCTTCAGTCATTTCTTTAGCTTCTTTTAAAGCTAAGCCAGTAAGTTCTCTAACAACTTTTAAAACACCGATTTTCTTGTCTGCAGGAACATCTTCCAAGGTCACAGCAAATTCTGTGGATTCTGCTGGAGCAGCTTCTCCGCCAGCAACAGCACCAGCAGCAATAGCCATCATAGGAGCAGCAGCGGTAACATCCCATTTTTCTTCTAACTTTTTCTTTAGTTCAGACAATTCAAGCACAGTTAAGCTACTTAACGCGTCTACTAAATTTTCCAAATTTTGTGTTGTCACTTTTGTCACCCTTTACTTAATTGAGAGTTTTAACATTCTTCTTAGTTTTTTTCTGTCTTCTGGTGGATACAGGAAATAACACCAGAAAGAGCTGAGCCCATAATTCCAACAACCTGAGACATAGGAGCAGCTAATAATCCTACAAAATGCTGTCTAAGCTCTTTCATCGAAGGAAGTTTAGCTACGGCCTCGACTTCTTTACCTGACAAAGAAGCGCTATCAATTCGTCCGGCAAGAAAAACTAATGAGTCGTTATGTTGTTTATTAAAGTCTAATACTTGTTTTGCTGCAGCAACAGGATCATCGTAAGCAAACACTACGCCTAGATGCCCCTCGGTGTCTGAAGAGTCTATTTCAAAACCAGAACTTTCTATAGCTTTGAAAAAGATTCTCTTTTTTAACACTTCAAATTCTGCAGAAATACCAGAGAGTGAATTACGAAACTCTCTAGAATTCGCCGCGGTAAATCCAAGATATCTCAATAAAATAAAACCTTGGGATGCGGAAATCTTTTCTTCTACCTCTTGAAGAAGTAACTTCTTTTCTTCTTTCATTTTCCCTCTTGAATTAAGACGCCATTAATTCTCTAGTATCCACAGAAATTCCCGGCCCCATAGTTGAAGAAACGGTAAATGATACTAGATACTGACCTTTTGCTGCAGGCGGCTTAGCTTTAATTAAAGCAGAGCACAGAGCTTCGATGTTTTCTTTGATATGCACTCCATCAAATGAAAGTTTACCGACACCAGCATTACAGACGCCAGCACGATCTGCTTTAAATTCAATTTTTCCTTTACGCAACTCAGCAATAGCCTTAGTAACATCCATAGTTACTGTACCAGCTTTAGGTGTAGGCATAAGATTTCTAGGTCCTAGAACTTTTCCTAACTTTCCAACTTCGCGCATCATATCGGGAGTGGCGACAGCAACATCAAAATCCACCCAACCGCCTTTGATTTTTTCAACGAGATCATCGCTACCTACAAAATCAGCTCCAGCGCCTAATGCTTCTTTAGCTTTGTCTCCAGCGGCAAATACAAGAATTCTTAAAGTTTTTCCTGTGCCGTTAGGCAAAGAAACGGATCCTCGAATTTGTTGATCGCTTTTCTTAGGGTCTATGCCTAATTTAATAGATACGTCAACAGTCTGGTCAAACTTTACCGCAGGACACTGTTTCAAAATATCTATAGCTTCTTGCAAAGAATATGACTTTGAAAAATCATAGCTTTTTAAGATGCCTCGTACACGTTTTCCATGTTTTGTCATAATTATGCAGCTCTTTACAATTTACTCGACGTCTATACCCATACTTCGGGCTGTTCCTTCCACCATGCGTTTTGCGGAATCAAGACCAACGACGTCCATATCTTTCATTTTTTGTTCAGCAATAGCTTGAACCTGTCCCTGAGTCAATTTTCCAACTTTATTTCGGTTAGGAATTTTGGATCCAGACTCTAGATTCAACGTTTTTTTAATCAAGGAAGATACGGGAGGTTGTTTGGTTATAAAGGAGAAAGTTTTATCGGAATAAACAGTAATTACTACTGGCAACAGATCTCCAGGGCGATCTTGAGTTGCTGCATTAAACTCTTTACAAAATCCCATAATATTCACACCGGCGGCACCTAAAGCAGGACCAATTGGCGGAGCTGGATTAGCTTTACCTGCAGGAATTTGCAGTTTAATTAACTTAATTACCTTTTTATTCGACATACTAAACCTTACTCTATCTTGACGCTCCTCTCTGAATAAAGAGGAAGAAACGAAAAACTAAAATTATAAGAAGATAGAGAATAAGAATACACAGATTTTCTTACTCTTACTCACTTTCTTGCCCAGGAGCAACCTCTTCTACTTGCCAAAACTCTAAATCATCAACACGAGTTTCTCTTCCAAAGATCGATACCATAACGCTAAGACGACCTTTATCATGGAAAACTTCAGAAACAATACCAATAAAGTTTACAAAAACACCGTCATTAATTTTGACTCTGGATCCAACATCAAATTTATGTTTCTGGACAACACCGGCTTTTTTCTCTTCAATATCTTTTAAAATATTTCTTACTTCGTCTTCAGACAAAGCTAGGGGGACTCCCCCTCCTAAGAATTCAACAACACCGGGATTATTTTTTACGTATAACCAGGACTCATCTGTTAAGTGCATTTTAATTAACAGGTATCCCGGCCAAATAAACTTCTCAACGACTTTATGTTCGCCTTTTTTCACTTCCATGACATTTTCTATAGGCAAGACAATCTCTTGTATAAAATCCGTCATTCCAGAAGATTCTTTAAAATCTTCTAAAGCTTTTTTTACTTTTTTTTCTTGAGCCGTAAAAACTTGAACGACATACCATTTAAACATGCAATTAACCAAACAAAAAGCTTGTTATACCGCTTAACCAGGTAAGCAGCTTACGAAATACGAGATCTACACAATATATAGAAAAACCCAAGCCAAAAATACTTGCTATTACGATTTTAACGTATCTTTTTAGGTCGCGTTTACTGACCCATTCAATTTTTTTAATTTCATCTAGAAAACCGGCGTGAGCCTGTTTTTTAGCTTTAGCTATTTTTTTAGAGAGAGTCTCTTGATGAGTGCGTTGTTTCATAAGCGAATTTCTAGATCAAAATTAAGTCTATACGGGTGCGAAGGGAGTCGAACCCCCGACCGGCGGCTTTGGAGGCCACTGCTCTACCAGCTAAGCTACACACCCAAAAAGCACGATCAAGACACATTTAAAATGTCTTAATCATGCTTATAAATTTACCTGAATTAGGCCATAATTTTTGAAATCGTTCCAGCGCCGATTGTACGACCACCTTCACGAATAGCAAATCTCATACCTTCTTCTAAAGCTACAGGGCTAATTAATTGAACATCAAACTCAACGTTATCGCCTGGCATTACCATCTCTGTCCCTTCAGGAAGAGTTACAACACCTGTAACATCTGTTGTACGGAAGAAGAATTGTGGTCTGTATCCGCTGAAGAAAGGTTTATGACGTCCGCCTTCTTCTTTTTGCAGAATGTAAACAGCACCTTTAAATTGTGTATGAGATTTCACGCTATTAGGTTGGCAAATAACCATACCACGTTCAACATCATTTTTACCGATACCTCTTAGAAGCAATCCTACGTTTTCTCCCGCACGACCTTCTGGAAGCTCTTTTCTGAACATTTCAACGCCGGTAACGATAGTTTCTCTGGTATCTTGCAAACCAACAATTTGAACTTTATCTGATACTTTAACAATTCCGCGCTCAATACGTCCGGTAACTACTGTACCACGTCCGGAAATAGAGAAAACGTCTTCAATAGGCATTAAGAAAGGCTTATCGATTTCACGCTCTGGAGTAGGAATGTTATCATCTACTGCTTGCATTAACTCACGAACCTTTTCGATATGGCTCATGTCACCTTCTAAAGCTCTTAAAGCAGAACCTCGGATAATTGGGCAGCCTTTGTAACCTTTTTCTTCTAGAAGCTCAGCTAATTCCATTTCAACTAAGTCTACGAGCTCAGCGTCTTCTTGAGAGATCATGTCGATTTTGTTAAGGAAAACAACAATGTAAGGAACCCCTACCTGTCTAGCCAAAAGAATATGTTCTTTTGTTTGAGGCATAGCACCGTCAGTAGCGGAAACAACGAGAATCGCTCCGTCCATCTGAGCAGCACCGGTGATCATGTTTTTAACATAGTCGGCGTGACCAGGGCAGTCTACGTGAGCATAGTGCCGGTTTGCGGTTTCATATTCAACGTGAGATGCGTTGATAGTAATTCCTCTAGCTTTTTCTTCAGGAGTATTGTCAATAGAACTGTAATCGCGAAAATCAGCCAACCCATCTCCTGACAGCGCGCGTGTAATGGCAGCTGTTAGTGTAGTTTTACCGTGGTCAACGTGTCCAATGGTCCCTATGTTAATATGGGGCTTATTACGTTGAAAAGTTTCTTTTGACATTTCAGAATCCTCATTAAAATTAGTTTTACTCCAACCATTGCTCTGCCCAGAATAGGAATTGAACCTACGACCGCTTGCTTACCATGCAAGTGCTCTACCACTGAGCTATCTGGGCCTATATTTATGTTTTATAATGGCTCAGGGAATTGCCTAGTCTATGTCACTTATTTTAAAACATCAATAGAAAACAGTTAACGATGCCTGTATACGACTCTTGCTTTCGTTAGATCATATGCTGACATTTCAACGGTAACGCGATCTCCGACTAGTAAACGGATATTACTCATACGCATTTTACCGCATAAATGAGCTGTGACCGGCATGCCATTTTCTAATAATATCCTGAAATGCATACCAGGAAGGAGTTCTTGCACTCTACCTTCAAGCACGATAGTGTCTTCTTTTTTTGCCATGTATTAATTATCCTTAAACAAAATCCTCTCGGCCAAAGGCATCTAAAAAATTAAAGACTGGCCTGACGGGCAGATTTGGTCTTTATAAAGAATAGAGCTTCTCCCATTCCGCTCCATCCATAAATGCAGCAGAATTATATTCAGTATGTAGAAAAAGTCAAACGCCTTTCACGAATAGCCTAAACATTATAAAAAATAATTTACATCTGCCGGACGTAAGAGAAAATCTATTACAACATTTACAACTAAGATCAATTTACTTTATTATGTAACAATTTAGTTATTATTTAATAAAATAGAATGACATCTTCTGTTACTTCCAGAGCTGCTTCTCCTAGTAGCTTGGAGACTGTATTAACTATACAAAATCATCAAGATTCTCAAGACGCTACAGAGATTCCTGTTGAAATTCCTCTATTACCTATTACGACGATTAATGGTCTGACGATATCTACTCTTGAGCCTTTATCTACTTTAAAAATTTCACCCTATCGTCCTTCTCCGAAAACATGTATGGATCACGTACGTTCTGTGGGTGAAAAAATTAGTTTATTCCTAAGAAATAACTGGAAGTATATTTTATTATATATTTTAGCATGGGCCTTAATTTTAGCCTGTCACCACACTATGGCTGCTACTTTAACTATTTGGTTGGGCATAGGACTAGGTGTTGGTGTTATTTTTGGTATTTTCACGGCCACTGTCTTAGATAGAAATAATAAATACAAAAATACCAATAGCATGTGGAACCTGATTAACTATGGTTTGAAGCAGTTGGATCCCAATGGAACACGACAGATTCTTCTTGCCACGATCATAGCTTCTATTTCCTCATTAATTTACGCGATTCCTGAGGCGGTTGGGTTTACCATTGGGGCGTCTATAGGAAATCAAATTAGTATTTTAACTACCTATGGACTACGTTTACGTGATGATGAAAATTATGTTGCGGACCAAGCTGCCTTTGATAAAAAAGTTGCTAGTATTCAAAAAGCTATTAATCAATATCAGCTCATCAAAAATCAGATGATAATGCAGAAGCAAATTTCTGTGATTGCTATGCAACAAAATAATCCTGAGCTTAATGATGTATTACACACACTACAGCTTCAGATGCACACGCCGCTACCTTATACATTTGATGTCCCTAGAACTGGCTACCAAGATCTGTTACATTTTAGTGAGCCTGATTATGTCATTGCTTCTGCGAACCAACGTATTCTTGCTTTATCGCAGACTTTAGCCTATCTAAAAGCAGAGCCTAATCGTGTTGTTGAGGAATAATCTTGGAATCGTCAGTATGCCCGCTTCAACATTCGTCTTGTTTAAAGAAACAGCATCGTATTTCCCAGGTACTTTTTCCTGAAAAATTTCATCAAGACGCTTTATACAATACTCTTTTAGATTTTGGTTCGCGCTCCAAAACATTTGACAAGTGTAAGATTGCGCAAGAAAATCTTGTATTAGGCTGTCAGAGTGATTTATATCTTTATGAAATATATCAAGACGGCTGTCTTTTTTTCTTTACCTATACGGAAGCGTTGATTTCTTCTGGGATCGCGGCTTTATTTGCTGAGATCTATTCTGGGGAGACTCCTGTTACAATTTTGACTTGCAGGCCTATATTCTTTGATAAACTTAGTCAATACCTATCTCTTGGCAGGATAAATGGCGGAGAATCTTTATACATGCGTATGAAGCAAATTTCTGTGCGTTATTTAAAATCTTCTTCATCTACAAAATAGACAACGGATATCACTTGCTTGTCAGAAGCTTATGTGATAGTATTTGTCCTCTTAATCTCGGGGCAGTAGCTCAGCGGTTAGAGCCACGGACTCATAACCCGTTGGTCACAGGTTCAAATCCTGTCTGCCCCATTTCTTTCCCAAATAAGTTTTTGTTTTAATGATGTTTCTTAAGGTGGGTTCTCTATTGGAGATGAACACAAGAAGATAGTGTGAAAATCGATGTCATTTATGAGTTTGATTTAGCATAAACAACCATTTCCACACCTCTTAAGAAGATTTTTTAGAAGTAGCGTTTCTTAAAAAATTCTCCGGCGGTTCTACCGTGAATGACAAGAAGAATTTTTAGAGTTTCCCCTATTACGAATGGAGCAGCTCCCAATTTAAAACCGGTAACGATATCCAGGGTGCTTGTTACTGAGGTTAGATACAAGTAACAGGCCAACCAAATGGATCCACAAGTGGTTATCAAAGCTGCAGCAGCGGTTAAAATAACTGCTAAGGCATATGTACTTTCTTTAAAGTGACGGTACAGCACAGATATAAGAGCCGCCGCTATAGGGAAGGCGTATAGGTATCCTGCTGTAGGGCCGAAGAAGGCTGCTATACCGTAGCCTGAGCTATAAAATACAGGCAGGAACAATCCTTCTAGAAGATATGCTACTACGCTGCCGACGGCAATCATAGGAGAAGCAACGACGCCTATACAGTAGATGCCTAGAGTTTGAAAGGTGACTGGCACGGGGGTAAAGGGTAAATGTAGTGTAATTTTTGCTAAGAGAGTGAGAAAAATGGACCCCTCTAAAATTTTAATTATTGGGTTACTAAATATCCCTAGCACCCAAGATCTTTTCACTAAGCTGTGACTCATATCTCCCTCCGTTATCATGTGATATCGTATTTCGATTCACCAAGCTTATATTATTAAGCCATTCTGTATTTTTAATCATCTATTGTCAATTCTCCAACCTAAACATGTTATAAAATAATAGTTTAAAGATTGTTGTTTGATAAACGTGCTATTTTCAATAAAAAAATATTAACTGAGCGGCAGGGATATCTTGAGCTCTTTTGGATCAATTAGATCTTGAGAATCATAGAGAAGATAATTTGAACCAAATCGGTTATATACAACAATTCCTCGCAGTAAGACAAGAGCACTCAAGATATAAATGCTCAACCCCAAGAAACTTGTTGTAACGGAACCGCAGACGACCCCTACTAAAGTACAAAGCACTCCAAAGACTATAAAAACAACAGCAAATACAATGCATGCCCTTTCCCTATATGGAAATTGGCTCCACAAATTAACTTGCTGTTGTATCTCTGAACCCTTGTTATCTACTACTGCACCCATTACAACTAGCTTTATCAATATTTTGAGTGCTAAGCTTAAACAAAGATTCAAAAAAAAACTAGATAGTTATTGACGACGTCTATTTCGTTGAAATAAACCAACCATCAAAATTACATTGACCGCAGCTACAATCATACAAAAACAGAAGTTAATAGTTTGCGATACTCCTAGCATATCCCCAGACCCCCAAGCATAGCTAGCGTTCGCCAACTGATGCGAGTACACCCCACTATCCTCGGTAGAGTTTGCTCTACTTGTTAATCTTGGGGTTTGGATGAGTATCTGGTTAAGAACACCGACTGCAAAACATAGATACCCGAAATGCATTCCGGCCATCAACCCCTGTATAGCGCCGATCCTGTTACCATCCGGACGACGAACTATAGCTCTTTGTTCTTCAGGAGCATTTAGCCTACGTGCTAAACACCTTTGTACACGTCCGCGTAGACCTCTGAACAAATTTCTAGTCCCCTCAAAAAATAGAATAGAACCCGTAATTGTAGAAGCAGTAACAAATATCGGAGGTAAAATTGCTGGGCTTCTTCCATATCTTCTGACGCAATTGCCGCAGTCAAGAGAAATTAGCGTCAAAAAGACTGGTTCGAAAGCACGAGCAAAGAGTCTTACTCTTCTACATCTATCCCGTAAACACCGACTGTTGGTAAAGAATAAAAAAAAGTAGCGTAGCCAGTTTAGAGAGTATCCCGAAACCAGTACGTAGGTTACGAAGACATCTGGTTGATCCGTAACGGAAATGATTAAGACCTCTTGTACGAGAGCACTTGTTCTAAATATGCTAAACAGCGTGGCTATCAAAATATCTCTACAATTTGAAGGAACAGGGTTAAACTCAGCTTCTGCAGAAGAATCTCCGGCTGCTAGCGTCCTAGTCAATCGGTTCATAGCGTTTCCCGTACCAATTTCTACTAGAGCGATTTCATGGAGGCCTACCCCCCCCCCCCCGACTCTTCTTCATTTTCCTCCTGGACATCACCCGTCTGTAGTGCTGTCATTCGCAAAGCCCATTGATAGCTTGGACAACGTATAGAAGGGAAAAACACCCCTTCTGCTCCCGACGAATAAGGCAGGGTTGTTACATTAGTCTGAGAAAACCCTGTTCGATCGAATAGGGTTGTCATATCCCCAGAAACACGAAAATGGCGAGTATTCCCTGTGGTTACGTATACTGTCGGTGCAATACCAACAACATCTATCAAATCAACATAAGGAGAGTGCTCCAAAACCGCTTGTACTACTGCTCCGCCATCACCGTAAAATATGATTGTGTGTCGACGCCCTTCATTCGTAGGATGAGTAAAGAAAGTATGGAGATAATCAAGCAATGCTTGGCATAAAGGGTGATCATGAGAAAAGTGAGGTCTCCTAGAGATTCTGGAGCATCCTCCCCCTCCGGGGTTGTAGATCATCCGTACAGGTCCGCCTCTTACTTCGCTAAGGTATAGTCCTTCACATTGCGCTTCCGGCAAGGTTTGATTGCTACCGTTAACATAGGTAGTGGCGACTTCGTGAGTTTCGGGAATGGGAGCGTCCTCTTCAAACAAGCAAACAGCTTCAAAAACTCCGTCATCCCCATCTCTAAATGGATTAGTTTCATTTACGATTAATTCTACTGTTTCAGCAGTTTGTTCGGTAGAAGGCTGTTGAGGTTGAGCAGTAGCTCCTATATTTTCTACTGAGCCTTCATTTTCTATATTTGATCCAGAACCAATGGATCCGGTATCTATCGGTAAAGTCATAAATACATCCAGCCATTAATGGCGTAGACATTGATGTAAAAATCGTAATGCTAAGAGAAAAAGAAATGAGAATGAGGTCCTAGCGATTAGGTGTGCTATTTAAAAACAGCACTGTGCTCTATGCAGCCGCAAGCGACTGATTGCTTGTGTGATTTCCCCCTTGAACAGATGTGAACATGATTGCGCTAAGACACTCATACTTAAGTATTTAGCATGAAAATTGTCCGGGGATAATGCATATTAAATAATTTATTGTCTAGAGATTTCAGTAGACACTGATTCAGACACATAGCGAAAAAATGAGGGCAAAAAAAAAGTATCTGTAAGGTGCGCTCACAGATACTTTCTAACATGGGGAGCTAGGGTCAAATAGATCATCTCTTATGCACCATCATTTCTCGAGCATACTTTTCTCGTTTCCATGACAGTTCTTTATCGGTCTTTTCTTTTTGCCAAGATAGAAGATCTTTTTTAAATTCTAGTTCTCTTTCCCTTATGTCTAATTCTTTGTAAGCATATTCCATATCTTTAGAATATCGATAGTGTCGCCAGACTTGTGCAATTTCATCTAGCTTTTGTATTAACACGTCGAGGGAAAGATTTTCTTCGGTTAACTCGTCATTGGGAACACCTAGGCAGGAAAAAATATCCCGACATGCCTGTAAGATTTTCTGACCTGAGGAAGACTCTTTTACAAACTCTATGGCTTGCTGATCATTTTCTAGTTCTATTCCTGTACTTTTACATGTATTTGTAAGATCTCGGTATAACTCTTGACCTTCCTCTATAAGAACATGAAATAGAGAATCTAGTTGCTCAGCTAAAGCTTCTCTATCGTCTCCAGCTACAGAATCAAAACATGAATCCATACTTTTGATCTGCTCAACAGATTCTTCAATACAGCCATCTGTTTCTTCAGCAAAAGTGTTAAAACACAATGAGAGTGCAAAAGTTAAACTATAGATAAAAAATCTCTTAATCATACTGACTTGTATTCCTTGCTAATTTGAGCCGACCGCCTCAAATCCATGAGACAGTATAAAACATGAAAAATCAAAAAGCAAATAAATGCATAAGAAAAACCGAAAGGTTAATCGGTTATAGATAAAATATAAAAATTCGGTGTTTCAATGTTGTTACCTATCCAATCGATTTTGGGAAAAATCGAACGCTTAGGCACGCGATGTTGAATTTTTAGATGTTATGTGTGTAGGTACGGATCGCTGTGTCTTATCGGTAGGATGTGACATGCATAAACATAGGACACGCAACACACAGGACATGGATATATAAACTATTGAAATAAACATGAGCATAGCGTGCAGGACAAACATGGAGAGTCTTGCCAGTCCTATTTTTGCTAGAAACCGAAATACCCTTTGCAACCGCAACATTTCTATAACAAAATTCAAAAAATTCGATTTGCAA
This sequence comes from Chlamydia sp. BM-2023, assembly GCF_964023145.1. Taxonomy (NCBI): domain Bacteria; kingdom Pseudomonadati; phylum Chlamydiota; class Chlamydiia; order Chlamydiales; family Chlamydiaceae; genus Chlamydia; species Chlamydia vaughanii. Next base: position 234,562 of record NZ_CAXIED010000001.1, read on the forward strand.
ACTACTTTCTCCTTCTCGCTATTTACAGGGGCAATTTGTGAAACTGGCCGTATAGAAGTGATAAGAATTTTAGTAGGTCGATACATCTGTAATTCGAGATAGAAAAAGCACTAACAAACAAAAAAAATGCATCTCAAGCTATTTAAAATCAACAGGAAAGAACCTAGGGATTTTACGATATAAACCACTGTTAATGTGTGCTTTTCGTTCTCAAAACTATGTGTGAGCCTGTTGATAAATTTTCGACCACTGCGACATTTTTTTTACAATTATTGGCAAGGACTCTTGATGATGGAAATCATTAACAGCTAATGGCAAACGCAAAGAAAAGTGTGCGATATCTTGTTTGTAAGCTAGGATAGCTTTGATAGCTATAGGGTTGGTTGTTTGGCTTAACCAGTGGCATATTTCTTGCCACAATAGTGTTTGGGCCTCATTAAAAGGGTTGTCTACATATTCTCGAGTTTCTTTTGGCCAGCTATTAGACAATACAGAAATGAGTCCTTGCGCCCCTGCCAAATGCATTTGTGGCCATAAACCATCATCTCCACAATAAAGGGCGAGATTGGGATTCATTTGAGCATATTCTCGGCACTTATCTATAGATCCTCCGGAATCTTTGATTCCATAACAGTGAGGATGATTTGCTAATGCGCGAACGGTTTCTATGTAAAGGGGTGTTCCTGCTCTTGAAGGAATGTTGTATAAAATTGCGGGTTTATTTGAGATATTTAAAAGGGATTCGAACCATGATGTTTGACCTTGAATTCCAGGTTTTGTGTATATAGGACTGGTAATGAGAAAACCTGTTATAGGGTAATTCTGAGATAAGAGTATCCATTCTGTAGCCTCGTACAATGAGGTTCCTGCGACGCCAACAATCAAAGGAATTTTTAGATTTAGGGAACATGCGTGAGTGACTATTTTTTCTTTTTCACGCAATGTTAACGATAAGCTCTCCCCTGTACTTCCTAGAAGAACAACGCCATTGTTTTCTGTTTCTTGAAAACGCAGCAACTTTTCAAAGCTGAGAAAGTCTATATCATAATTGGGAAGAAATGGGGTGACACATGCAGTAAGTAATTTCATAACAATTTGTTCTATGCTACAGCAAACTTCTGCTTAACATAATCATTATGTAATTGTTCTACAATATTTCCTGCTAGGTTCTCTGGGACTACAAAACTTAATGCCATGCAACTTTGGCAGCAGCAAAACACAGGCGATGGATAGTTACGCAGCTTATCTGTTACTATTGTGACAACTTTTGGGGAGGCTAATCCTGAGCCAATCATAGTGATCAACGCTAAATCATGTAGAACATGTACTAGACCTATTTCTGACAATTTACAATAGAGATCTTTTATTATCTCTTGGGAGATATCATCATCATCTGTTGTAAAGGAAACTGTGGCATCTTGAGATGCCATTAATCCGGGAAGAATACGGTAGGTTTCTAGGATATGTAAAATCTTATCCAAGCTTGTGGTTCCTAAAACTCCGCAATCTACTGACCATAGGCGTTGTTTTTGACGTAAGGACAGTGCTTTTACTCGTGGTTCATAGCTAACGGTTTTATCCGTAGCATAAATCCACGTACCCCCTTTAGCGACATCAAAAGTAGAAGTGACAAAAATAGGAATTCCAGCTCTTACACAAGGAGAAAGCATAGGGGGATAAAGAATCTTTGCTCCGAATGTTGCAAGATTTTGCATCTCTTCAAAGCTCAACTCAGGAATTAACTGAGCGTCTTTTATGATTCTGGGATCCATGGTATAGATACCGTTAACATCGGTATAAATCCGAACTTCATCGGATCTGCTCATCTCAGCAATTAGCGCTCCAGAATAGTCACTACCTCCCCTACCTAATAAAGTAGTCTCTCCTAAAGAATTGGAACCTATAAACCCCTGAGTAATGTAGCAAGAATTAGAGTTAAGATTCAAAAGGCTCCAATTTTTTTGCATTTTTACAATATCGGGAGTTGCGCGATCATATTCATCATCGGTTAATATAACCTGTCGGGCTTCTAAAAACTCTAAAGGGAAGTGATTATTGTAGCAAAACGCGCGAAATAGAGATGCTGATATATCTTCTCCCAAAGCAAGGATCTCAGCACGATCCCTAGGAGAAATATCGTTTTTATCTATGCATTGCTTGAGTTTATCTATCCACTGAGAAATAGAAAACTGCAACTGCAGTTCTTGGATAATTTGGTTATGTTTGTTTTCAATATCGAGAATTATTTGCTCTCGATATTCACTAGAAACAGAACAAAACATATCTAACAGGTCTGTGACTCCTGCTATTGCACTAACAACTATAAACTGCGGGGTATTTTTACAGACGATATCGTATACTTTTTTGATACTTTCTGCTGTTCCTAAGCTTGTGCCGCCAAATTTATAAACTACTGGGAGCATGCATATTCTCCAGACTTCTGAAAACAGTAGGTGTTCATATTTGCCAACACAGCTCCGGCAGCACCTCGAACAAGATTATGTATCAAAACATTCATTTTTATTGTTCGAGAATCTCCACCGTAAGTAATAGGACCTATATGTACACGCATATCATCATCTGTAAGATCTTTTCTTACTTGAGGATGCCAAGGAGAATCATAAAGCTGGTACGTTCCTGGAAATTCTTGGTTCTTACTATGATAACAATGCAATATTTCTTCAATATTCACAGAATTAAGAAAAGTGACATGCAAAGTTAGTGTGTGGCCGTAAACTACGGGAACACGATGTACAGTAACTGTTATAGAAAATTCTGCAGGAGCGTTATGCTCCCCTAAAATTTTTAGGGTTTCCCTAGAAATTTTAGCTTCTTCGCCAACTATATGGGGAATGGTATTTCCTAAAATATCCATGGAAGAAACTCCGGGATACCCTGCGCCGCTTGCCGATTGTAAAGTGACAATGTTTACATGATCAATACCAAAGGTCTTTAAAGGAGACAGGGCTAAAGCAATACCGGAAACACAACAATTAGAATTTGTAATAATTCTCCCTGGAAATGGCTGTGTATTAACCAATTGAAGATGGTTCTGATTTACCTCAGGAATCACAATAGGAACTGAGGGATGCATTCTGTAAGCCGCGGAATTAGAAAAGATCAGCTTTCCCATAGATAAACAATGGGCTTCTAAAGAAGCTGCTACTTTCTCAGGTAGAAAAGAAACGATGATATCGGACTGAATTGTTTCGATGCTGCGGATGGGAAGGTGTTTTACACTTTCGGGCATGGGAGCTAAAGACTCTTGCCAAGCACATGCGGAACCATAGCTTTGATTACACTTTGTTTCAGAGGCCACGACCTCAGAAATATCCCAAGGGAACCATTTATGTAAGAGAGCTATGAACTTTTGACCAACAAGCCCGGTAGCTCCCAAAACAGCTACACGCATGTGTTTGCCTCCTGAAATCATACTATATCATCATAGAAAGTGAATAAGATTACGTATCGTAAAAACGGATACTCAAGTGTAAAACAAAACACTTTCTTCTTATTCAAAAATCCAAGAACCCCAGAGGCCGCATTGTAATAACCGTTTTGTTTTTTAAGCAAGAACTGTTCGTTTACACAGAAACCTTTAATCCTGCTTCAGTTCCATAATATCCTGGAGGCGGAGACTCTTTTATTAGCCAATCTAAAATCCTTAAAGCTCCCTCAGCAAAAACTTCACGAGAAAATACGGTATGGCGTATGAGAATTTGTTCTTTATCATTTATAAAAGCCACTTCATGATCACCGGGAACACTGCCTACTCGCGATGCATGCAATTCAATGTTTCTAACATTTTTGCAATTTGTCCCGACGGAGTATTCCTGCTGCCACTCCTCTTGTTTAGCCCGACAAATAGTAGCAACTAAATCTTGAGCTGTTCCAGAAACAGGATCTTTTTTTCCTCGATGATGAACTTCTCTAATGCGAATATCATAGGAATCATCAAAAACTTTAGCCAGCAAGGTTGCCAAACGTTTTTGCATATAAGATCCTAAGCTTGTATTTGAGCATACGACAACAGGAACATGTCTGGAGAGGCTCTGAATTTGCTCATTAACAGCAGAAGACTGTGAAGGTAGAGTCGTTCCTAAAATTAAAGGTTTAGGATTAGACAGCAAAGCAATGAGTAATTCTTCCATAAGCTCTGAGGAAGAAAAATCCATAAGGATATCGTTATTTTCTATAACAAAGGCTAAGGGGTGCGCACTATTTCTAGAAAATCCTGGGCCGATAATATAGTCAGACTTAGCTTGTAGCAAAGTTTTAATTAGTGTTCCCATTTTTCCTGAACATCCGACTAAGCCAATGCGCATATACCCGTCTCAAAATTAAATAAAAATCTCACAACTGTCATCTCGGGAAAAGACCAGCTTTCTCTCGACAAAAAATCTAAGCGGTCCTAGAATTTACATCTCTTTGATTCTTTTCAAGATGAATCATTCTTTATAGTTCGTAATAATCTCTAAAAATAGAAAACTTTTTCAATAAAAGTAGATCTTAAAACTGTAAACTTCTGATCATTCATGGCTCATCAAATTGCCGCAGTACTTTCTGGATCTAACAATCATTTGGATCTCTTTTTAAAGTCTCGTCTTCCATTATGGCAGAGTTACTGTCCAAGAGTTTTTTTAGAATATTTGGAAGATTTAAAACTTACTAATGGGTCATCTATTGATTTGGATCATATATGTAAAGTCGTAATGTCAAATTCTGGCTTTTCATTATGTTCTACGAAAGATTTTGTACCTCCGCACAAATACTTGTTATCATTACACCAGAAACTTTTCCCAATAGCTACATATGTACGCCCATCGGACAACGACGATTTTTCTCTTCTTCCCGATATAATTCATGATTTATTTTGTCACGTTCCCTGGCTGTTACATCATGACTTTGTTGATTTTTTTCTCAATATGGGTCAACTTTTTATCAATGCTGTACGACGCGTCCAGGAAGTTTACCCTGTAGAGAATCAGACTCGTATACTTAATAGCAATGTACTTGCTATAGCGCGGTGTTTTTGGTTTACGGTAGAAAGCGGTCTTGTTGAAGAACAAGGCAAGAGAAAATCTTATGGTGCAGCTACGCTTAGCTCTCCCGAGGAACTTTCCAACGCCTTCACCAATAAAATTTTCATCTCCCCATTTAAAACAGAGCACATCATACAGCGCCCTTTTAACCCAACGGAACTGCAAGCAACCTTCTTTATTATTCGTGATTTTTATGAATTGAAGGAAATCTCAGAAAAAATGCACCTTTTTCTAGATCAGGGCCGACTGGACTATATCGTCTTTGGCCCTCATGACAATTATTATCATGATATGGGCCAGTTGATAAATGAGCTTACTTTTGCACAAAGATAGAGTGTTTTTCAGCCTCTCCCTTATTTTTTCTTTGGTTCTCATACTGTCGAATCTTGTGGCTGCTTCTCGGCTTATCGTCACTCCATTCTTCACTATTCCTGGAGGACTTGTATTTTACCCCATGACATTCGTTATTTCTAACATTGTCAATGAGGTTTTCGGATCCAAACAAGCTCGACGTATGGTCTTTTCAGCATTCGCTGGAAATGTTTTTTCCTTATTAATACTACAGATTATCTCCTTCCTACCGACGTCTTCCCCGGAAATGGCAAGGGCATGGCACACAATCTTTGATATTAGTCCCATTGCATTCCTAGCTTCATTTTCAGCATTTGCCGTCTCTCAGCAGCTCGATATACTATCGTTTCGACTGTTAAAACAAAAATTCCCAAAATCCCCCCCTTGGATAAGAAACACTCTTTCTACATGCCTATCTCAAATAGCAGATACCATTGTCGTCGATCTAGGCATTCTTTACATGGGTATGCATTTGCCCTTTACACAAACTTTACAAATTATGGCTTTCTCATATCTCTATAAGCTCGGCTTTAGCGTGATCACTATTCCGGTGTTTTATTTCAGTGTGAGGAAATTAGAACTAAATTAAAAAAACTTTTAATCTTAGAAACAAACACTCACAAAAGTATTGCTTTTTAAATAATTGCAATGATTTATTTTTTTAATTCGTTTATAATATTTGCAAAAAAAATTAAATTACAAATTATGGCCTCTTTTTTGCTTACTCAGACGCAAAACCCTTCTAGTTTGGCTTATGATTTTTCCCAGCCAACACCTCCCCCGTCGCCGCTTCAAACGCAGCAGCAGCAGACGCCCCGTAAAACTCCCATAACTGGGCCCGGGTCTTTTGATAATGCCTCTTTTCTAAGCAAATTGGCCAGAGTACTATTCGCCTCTCTAGTTATTATTATTACCCTGGGTTTGATTCTTTGTCTGATGTCTAGTCAGGATATTTTAGATCTTAATTCTCGAGCTCTCTGTCTGGGTCCAACAGATTATTACTACTATCCCCAAGGTTATCCTGGACACCCCTATGTCTTTCCACAAATTGCATTTTCCTCCTGGGACAACTACTCCATTGCTCACTTTTCCAAAGGTTTACGCGAGCGCTATCCAACGCTTTTTTCAAGCAGGACCTGCGACGTCGCCACTTGCTTCAATTTAGAGGAGACGGTTCTTAAAAATCTTCACATTGATATTAATAGCGACCAGCGCATACCTCTCCCTGAAGGCGAAACCGTATGCCCTGTCCACGACGAGCACGGGCCTGCCGACGCACAAGTCCCTCGCTGCGATAGCTACCGAATATTCTCCATACCCATATGGCATCACCCCTCAGCACAAAATGCTGAGGAGATGGACGAGAGGTTAGTTGCTGTTGTAAATGCAAATTTCGCAGGAATATCGCACTGGGCTTTATTAATTGTTAACCTGGACAGACGTGAGTTAGTTTACTTCGATAGCATAGGCTCTTTCATAAATCCCCAGCTAATAAATCCTCCCTTAACATCCACAGCAGCACGACTAGGAAACCATTATCCTAGCGAAACTGGTTCTACAGAGCCTTTCACTATAAAAAGAATTGTTAAAGAACCTCTCCAGCACGATGGTTCTTCTTGTGGTATATGGCTCTCACTCTTTCTTGAAAAATATTTGGAAAATCCCGATTATGTTCCGACACCTATGGGCATCTTCGAAACTCAAACCTTGTTGCAGAACTTCTTAGACAGAGTTCCTGAGTCCCCCACGTCTTTATAATTTAGGAAAAAAACCAGATACAATACTAGCATTGCTATGTGGACTTATATAACGAAAAAATCTTTGATTTGCCTCTGGGCAACAACGCTCGTTTTATTTTCTTCGGCATTTGCAGAAGATAATTATTCCTGCGTTGTTGTTACCGGGGCTTCCGGACAACTAGGCTCGACAATCACCCGTCACCTACATGATAAAAACTACTACCTAATACTTGTAGGTAGACAAAGTGAGAAACTTAACGCTCTTCATCAGCGCTATCCCTCTTCATCAACTGTTGCTATAGACTATGCGCTTCCAGGATACATCGCTGATTATAAAAAAACGCTTAAAGAGGTCAACCGTCCCATACAGGGATTGCTTATTATGACTCCCCGTCCTGTTTGGAGAGGAGTTATTCAACCCCCAGAAGCTTGGGAAGCGACTTTTCAGACAACATTCATAGCTCAAACAGCTTTAATTCAAGCGACCCTTCCCTATCTTGCTCCAAAAAGCACGATAATTATTATAGCTGGCACTACATCAGTTCAGCTACAACCTGCTTACGGGCTATCCTGCATTATCCGACGTATGTGGACAACATACGCAAAAGCTCTCACCCATGAATTAGGGCCAAAAGGCATCCGTGTTAATGTTATCTCCCCGGGAGTAGTGCTCACCCCTTTCCATAAAGAACGCATTCGTGAGCAAGCAAAAAACCATAACTTAAGCTACATGGAAGAATATAATAGAGAAATTAAAGCCATACCCTTACGACGCCACTGCGAACCCATAGAGCTTGCGCAAACTATAGAGTTTCTTCTTTCCCCATCGTCATCCTTTATCTCGGGAATCAATCTGGTTCTTGATGGTGGATACACCTCATCTTTTAACTAACCCATTATAAGGATCCTCAACACTCCCTGAGTGCATCCTAGAAAAAAAATTGAAAGTCTCTGTCTGGGTTTTAGAGCCTATTCAAAAATCAAAAAGCACGCGGCACAGAATGCTTATAAATCGATCTTCTCTCGGCGAATAACCACCTGTTGCTGTTGACTTTCTGAGAACTCTGTGTTAAGAATTTCCCCTTTTCACCGATATTTCATTCGATTTTTTAGGAAAATGCTATTTATGGAAGAACGTTCTAAATCCTGGTCTTTAGAAGCTATTAAAGAGATCTATAATACTCCTGTATTTGAACTTATTCATCAGGCTAATGCCATTTTACGAAGTAACTTTCCCCATTCGGAACTACAAACCTGTTATCTTGTCTCAATAAAAACGGGCGGTTGCAGCGAAGATTGCGCCTATTGCGCACAATCTTCGCGTTATCAAACAAATGTTAAGCCTGAGCCCATGATGAAAATCACAGAAGTTTTGGATAAGGCAAAACATGCTATAAACTCTGGTGCCTCTCGCGTATGTTTAGGGGCAGCCTGGAGAGAAGTGAAAGATAACCATCAATTTGATCGTACTTTAGAAATGATCAAAGGAATTACAAATATGGGAGCTGAGGTATGCTGTGCTTTGGGAATGCTAACTGCAGAGCAAGCAGAAAAGCTCTATGAAGCTGGTTTATACGCTTATAATCATAACCTAGACTCTTCAGAAGGCTTCTATAAAACTATCATCACTACAAGAAAATACGAAGATCGTCTTGATACTTTGGATGTTGTTGAAAAATCAGGAATTAGCACCTGCTGCGGTGGGATCGTCGGTATGGGAGAAAATCTAGAGGATCGTATTGGATTATTGCATACTTTAGCCTCTAGGGAACACTCTCCAGAATCGGTGCCTATTAACGTGCTCTGGCCTATAAAAGGCACCCCTTTACAAGATCAAGAAGCCATATCTTTTTGGGAGATATTACGCACAATAGCAACAGCGCGTATTCTCTTTCCTAAGTCTATGGTACGTCTTGCTGCAGGACGAGCTTTTCTTTCTGTAGAGCAGCAAACACTCTGTTTCATAGCTGGAGCTAATTCTATCTTCTACGGAGAAAAACTTTTGACCGTGGATAACAATGACATGGATGAAGACTCAGCAATGCTAAAATTGCTTGGGATGCGTCACCGCCCAGCGTTTTCCATACCTAGGGGTCAACCATGTCAATCTACAACTTGTTAGAAGAAAGACTGGAACAACAAAAAAGTAAGGGGATCTATAGAACCTTAAAAATCACCCCAGATAAAATTGATTTCACTTCTAATGATTATTTAGGGTTCTCAAAATCTTTACAACTTAAGAGCAAGAGCAACTTTGCTTTTGATCATTCTTTATCCCTGGGCTCTACAGGCTCTCGTCTTCTTACAGGGCAATCTTCATTAGCTGAAGAGGTAGAACAACAAATTGCCGCATACCACAATACTGAAAGCGCTTTGATATTTAATTCAGGATATACAGCAAATTTAGGATTAATCTCGGCACTTGCCTCTCATGAGGATCGTGTAATTCATGATCTCTACATTCACGCCTCGATTTATGATGGCATTCGCCTATCTAAAGCCCAGGGAATTCCCTTTCGTCATAATAACATGCAACATTTAGAAAAACGGCTATCACAACCACATTCAGGGAAAACTTTTGTTTGCGTGGAGTCCGTATATTCACTACATGGATCACTAGCTCCTCTAAAAACTCTCTGTAAATTATGCAAGCAGTATGGCGCACACCTAATTGTTGATGAGGCTCATGCTATAGGCGTATTCGGGAAAAAAGGAGAAGGACAAGTAGCTTCTTTAGGTTTGCAAGATGACGTTATGGCAACCGTCTATACTTTTGGGAAAGCCTTAGGAATTCACGGAGCAGCAATTGCAGGGCGAGAGGTTCTTAAAAAGTACCTTATTAACTTTTGCCGTCCTTTTATTTATACTACAGCTCTACCTCCTCATGCTTTTAAAATGATCAGCCTTGCTTATCAACATAATGAAGAATCAGCGTCTCTTAGGGACAAACTCCATTATCTTATAGGATACTTTCGCGAGAATTCTTTTGGCATGATTCCTCTTTTTCAAGATAATGCTAAGACTCCCATCCAATCTCTATGCATATCAGGAAGTAAAAATGTTCGAACAGCCGCTTATAAACTACAAGAAGCCGGATTTGACGTACGTCCTATTGTGAGCCCTACAGTGAAACAAAAAGAAGAATTATTACGTATTTGCCTTCATGCATTTAATACAGAAAAAGAACTTTCTGATCTTCTTAATCAATTATATAAAATCCATAAAGACATATGCATATTATCATAGCAGGCATTGATACAGGAGTAGGGAAAACCCTAGTGAGTACTATTTTAACCTCACTTCTAAAAGCAGAATATTGGAAACCCATACAGTCAGGAGATCTCGATCACTCTGATAGCAACAGGGTTCACGAACTATCAGGAGCTATATGTCATCCCGAAGCCTATCGTCTTACTCATCCCTTAGCAGCACATCAAGCCTCAAAAATAGATAACGTTTCTATAAAAGAAGAAGACCTTATCCTTCCAAAAACACAAGCACCTTTAATTATAGAAACTTCAGGAGGATTTCTTTCCCCCTGTTCCTCCTCTACTTTGCAAGGGAATGTATTTGCCAGCTGGCCATGTAGCTGGGTGCTTGTTAGCAAAGCTTACCTTGGCAGCATCAACCATACCTGCTTAACTGTAGAGGCCATGCGAGCAAGAAACCTCAATATTTTAGGAATAGTTCTCAATCAGTATCCCTATGAAGAAGAAAATTGGTTGCTCGACATAACTCAAATGCCCTTTTTAGGACGTTTAAATTATGAACCTACTATTTCCAAAGAGACAATACACACCTATGCAAGTCTATGGAAGGAAACCTGGAAAGATCATTTAGGAAAATTATGTACTCACAGATAACAGAAGCAACTACTGAGAAAAAATCCTCAAAGATTTGGCATCCTTTTACCCAGCCGGGATTAGAAGGAACTCCTATTTATATTACACGTGGTGAAGGCGCCTATTTATATACCGAATCAGGAACGGCTTACCTTGATGCAATATCTTCCTGGTGGTGTAATCTCCATGGTCATACTCATCCCTATATTGCTAAGAAAATTTCTGAACAAGCTAGTCAGCTAGAACATGTAATTTTTTCTAATATTACCCATCCTTCTGCTGAAGAGCTCGCTCATAGACTCTCCGCAATTCTTCCTGAAGGGCTTGAGCGCTGTTTCTTTTCTGACAATGGCTCTTGTGCCATCGAAGTGGCTATAAAAATCGCCATTCAATACTTCTTTAACCAAGGTAAAGCAAAAACTCGCTTTGTATCTTTAAGCCAGGGATATCACGGTGATACTTTCGGAGCGATGTCGCTAGTTGGACAATCCGATACCACGCAACCATTTCATTCTTTCTTTTTCCCTGTGGACACCATAGTTCCCCCTTATTACGGGAAAGAAGAGGAAGCTATACAACAAGCGAAAGCTCTATTTTCTACTGGAGAAATTGCCGGATTTATCTACGAACCGGTTTTACAAGGTGTCGCAGGAATGCGCGTTCACAATCCTGAGGGATTAAATACAATTTTACAACTTGCCAAACACTACGGCGTACTTTGCATAGCTGACGAAATCCTCACAGGATTTGGACGTACCGGACCTTTATTTGCCTCAGAATATATGCAAACACCCCCTGATCTTATTTGTTTATCTAAGGGGCTATCCGGGGGATTTCTTCCTATTGCCGTTACTGTAACCCGCGAAGAAATTTACCAAAAATTTGTCAGCAAATCTAGAAAAGATGCTCTTTTACATGGCCATACCTTCACAGGAAATCCCTTAGGGTGTGCAGCAGCCCTAGCCTCTTTAGATCTTACCCTAGCGCCAGAATGTCAAAAACAACGCGAAATGATCGAAAATTGCCATAGGCAATTCCAAAAGAGCTATGGCTCACTATGGCAACGATGTGACGTCTTAGGAACGATTCTTGCTGTTGACTATCCCGCATCCTCATTAGGATACTTCTCTAATTTACGCGACACTCTCTATAACTTTTTTATAGAAAACCGCATGATTTTACGTCCTATGGGCAACACGGTGTACGTTATACCTCCCTACTGCATTCATGAAGAAGACCTTCATAAAATTTATCACTACCTTCAAGAGGCTCTATGCTTACGAATACCATAAAAACATTTACGTCCTGTGCCGCACGTTGGGAAACCGTCCTAGAAAGAATTGTTTCCTGCCATGAATTACATAGCAAATGGATCAACACATTGTCGTTTTTAGAGAACTGTGGAGCTAAAAAAATTTCCGCAAGTGAGCATCCTACGCAAGTAAAAAAAGAAGTGTTAAAACATGCCGCTGAGGAATTCCGCCATGCTTTTTATTTAAAAACTCAAATTGCTAGGATTACTCACGAACCTTTTTTGAATTATTCTATTGAGAACATGCTCGGTGGAAATTCTATAAAATACTACTTACAGCTTTTAGATTTGCGCACATGCAAGGTTCTTAAAAACCAATACCATTTCTCAGGTCAAAAGTTAAAAACTACAGCATATGTACTGGTAACTTCAGCTATCGAAATGCGCGCTTCTGAATTATATCCTATTTACCATGACGTGTTAAAATCCTCAGGAAGCAAAATCACTATAAAATCGATAATTTTGGAAGAACAAGAACATCTAGAAGAAATGGAATCGGAATTGTCAACGATGCCTCAAGCTAGCGAATTACTTTCCTACGCATGTAAATTCGAAAGTGAGCTATGTCTACAGCTAATTAATTACTTAGAAAAGCACATTGAAAAACCCTGCCTAGTCTAGTGAGAAAATGGGGTGTATTTTCTTGAATGATAAATAGAAATTCATGCAAGCTGCTGGGTAAAACAAAAATAAGTTAGCCAAAAATGCTTGCTTATAAGATCTCTCCATCTTCCGTATATGGAAGTGTTATTGTTCCTCCATCGAAATCGCATACTTTGAGGGCAATTCTCTGGGCTTCGGTAGCAAAAGGAATTTCTACCGTACATAATTTCTTACCTTCTCCGGATTCTGAAATAATGATTCGAGCTTGTGAGAAATTAGGAGCAATAATTAAAAAAAAATCCTCATCCTTGAAAATTCTTGGAGCTCCACAACTATCTTTTCCAAAGAACACTACTCTTAATGCAGGAAGCTCGGGAATTGCTTTTCGTTTTCTGACAGCATTTTCAGCAATGTTTTCAGAACAAGTAACAATTACAGGCTCTCCTCAATTACAACGTCGTCCTATTGCTCCTCTAATTCAAGCTCTAGAAAATTTCGGAGCTACTTTTTCTTATGAGGGGTCAACCAGCTCGCTACCTTTCACTATTTCAGGGCCGTTATCTTCAGGATATACCGAAGTTGCAGGAAATGATTCGCAATATGCTTCGGCGTTGGCAATAGCTTGCTCTTTAGCGGAAGGACCTTTTTCCTTTACCATTATCAACCCTAAAGAGCTCCCTTGGTTTAAACTGACATTATGGTGGTTAGATCAGCTATCCATTCCCTATTTACAATCTGGAGACACCTACTCATTCCCCGGGAAAGCTACTCCTCAGGGATTTTCTTATAGAGTAGATGGAGATTTCAGTAGCGCAGCATTTCTTGCTGTAGCTGCGCTACTTTCCAAATCTCCCTATCCCACCTACCTACATAACCTCAATTTAAATGATGTTCAGGGAGACAAAGAATTCTTTTCCCTCCTGCAAAACCTTGGCGCAGACATTGTATTCGAAAACAATCATATTGTTGTTTACCCATCTACAATTTCAGGCGGAAATATAGATATGGATCCATTTATTGATGCTCTTCCTATTTTAGCTGTTCTCTGTTGCTTTGCGACTTCTCCGTCCCATCTTTATAACGCTCAAGGAGCAAAAGATAAAGAAAGCGATCGGATTATCACTATCACCGAAGAATTACAAAAAATGGGAGCTTGTATTCAACCCTGCCACGATGGATTGCTTATTAACCCCAGCCCTTTATATGGAGCCTCTATGTACTCTCATGGGGATCACCGCATAGCTATGGCACTATCGATAGCAGCAATGTATGCCTCGGGAGAAAGCACCATTTATGATACAGACTGTGTAAAAAAAACTTTTCCAAACTTCATTCCCACTCTACATTCCCTACATGCGCAGATCGAGGAGCATAATGAACATATTTCTATGCGGACTACCGACATCCGGGAAGACTCTGTTTGGCCGAGCCTTTGCTAAATATCTTGCAGTTCCCTTCCTTGACATCGATGATTTCATTGTAAGTAACTATGGCAAAGGACTATATTGCTCTACGAGTAAAATTTTTCAAACTTTTGGAGAAGAGACGTTCTCATCTTGGGAAGTTGCCACTCTTCGTTCCCTAACTTCTGAAAATGGAGTAGTAGCCTTAGGCGGAGGGACTGTTATGCTTCAGGAAACATACGATATTATTAAAGGCAAAGGGATCTTAGTCTATTTATCTCTTTCTTTGTCTATTATTCGTGAAAGACTTATTAAGCGCGGCCTCCCTGAAAGATTGAAAACAGCTAAAAATCTTGATGAAGTCTTACAACAACGTATAGACCGTATGCAGCGTATTGCTGATTACCTATTCCCTATCGATCACGTAGACCTCCTAAACGAGGAATCGTTGCTTACCGCATGTAAATCTCTTGATACCCTATTGAGCAAATGAGAAATCGTTTCGGTTCTTTATTTTCTATAACCACGTGGGGAGAGTCTCATGGTCCCTCCATAGGTGTTGTTATAGACGGATGTCCCGCAGGATTAGATCTTAATCCTGAGGATTTTGTCCCTGCCATGTCGCGAAGAGCTCCAGGAAAACCCGGAACATCCTCGCGTAAAGAAAAGGACGTTGTCCATATTCTTTCTGGGGTATACCAAGGGAAAACCACGGGAGCTCCTATTTCACTGCAGATTTTTAATACTGATGTGGATAGCTCTCCCTATCTTTCTCAAGATGATCGTTATCGACCAGGTCATGGACAATTTGCTTACGAAAAAAAATATGGGATAGTCAACCCTTTAGGAGGAGGGAGATCCTCAGCAAGAGAAACAGCATGTCGAGTAGCCGCTGGTGTTGTCGCTGCGAAATTCCTAGCTCTCTATGAAATTTTTAGCTTAGCTTTCTTATCGAAAATTGGACATGCGGTTATTGAAGAATATCCGGATTTTTCAAAAGAACTTGCTCAAAGCGTCTATACGTCTCCCTTTTTATCTCCAATAGCAAATGCAACTATTCATCAAATATTAACAGATATAACAGAACAACAGGACTCTTTAGGAGGCGTAGTATCTTTTATTACTTCTCCTATTCATGAAAGCTTGGGGGAGCCTGCTTTTTATAAAATACAATCAGCTTTAGCCTCTGCATTAATGAGTATTCCCGCCGCTAAAGGATTTGAAATCGGTTTAGGATTTTCCTCTGCAGATATGACAGGATCTGAATACCTCGATCCCTTTGTCATTGAAAATGGAAAAGTCTGCATGAGCTCAAATCACTGCGGAGGATCTTTAGGGGGCATTACTGTAGGAGCACCTTTAAATGGACGCGTAGCGTTTAAACCCGCATCGTCTATTAAAAAGCCCTGCCCAACAGTAAAAAAAACAGGAGAACCCACAACCTACACAACAGAAACTACAGGGCGTCATGACCCCTGCGTTGCCTTAAGAGCAGTTACTGTTGTTGAAGCTATGGTAAATCTTGTTCTTGCTGATTTGTTATTACAACAACGGTGCGCAAAGATATGATAGAAAATTTTATTACCGAACCTCATAACGTAAAATTTGTAGAGCACTTTTTTAATCAGAAGCTATTCTCAACAATATCTTCAGCCTATCCTGTTGTTATCATTACAGATCTTCGCGTAGGAGAGGAAATCCTCCCTCCTATTTTAGACTTTATGGATACACTGGGATATAAGGTAATCCTGCTGACTTTCCCACCAGGAGAGCAAAATAAAACCTGGGAAATTTTTATTTCTCTGCAGAATCAACTCGTAGATCAAGATGTTTCCTTAGGATCGACAATTCTAGGCATAGGCGGAGGCATAGTTCTTGATATGGCAGGATTTTTAGCTTCTACATATTGTCGAGGAATCCAATTATTCTTAATTCCCACAACAATTACAGCGATGATCGACGCATCTATCGGAGGGAAAAATGGAATTAATCTACGGGGGCTAAAAAATCGCCTGGGGACATTTTATCCCCCAAAAGACGTATGGATATGCCCAGAATTTTTAGAAACACTCCCAAAACAAGAATGGTCCAACGGTATTTCTGAAGCTATAAAACATGGCTGCGTTGCCGATGCTTATCTCTGGGAGTTCCTTCACAACTACAGCGATATGCTCTTCACCTCTTCAGAAATCCTTAAGGAATTTATTAAAAGAAACTGCCTAATTAAAGCTGCCATCGTTACCAAAGATCTTAAAGATAAACATCTCAGAAAAATATTAAATTTCGGTCATACCATAGCCCACGCTATAGAAACCCTGTCCAAAGGATATATCAATCATGGTCTCGCTGTCAGTGTAGGCATGATGATCGAAATGAAAATTTCTCTAGAATCAGGAATTATGAAAAATCCTTATCTTCTTGAGCAGCTGTACAACTTATTAAAACGTTTTGATTTGCCTACGACTCTTGAAGATCTTCGTATGCTTATTCCCCAGCATCTTCACAAAGGATTTTACAACCCCGAAAATATTATTCACACCCTAGGATACGATAAAAAAAATCTATCAAAAAAAGCTGTACGCATGATTATGATAGAACATTTAGGAAGGGTAGCTCCTTTTGGAGGGACCTATTGTGCATCTCCTAATATTGATATTCTCTATGAGGTTCTGAGGAATGAGTGCCATGTTATGTGCAACTGTTAGCGGGCCTTCTTTTATTGAAGCACAGCAGCAAATTCTTCACTCGCGTTCTTTCGTAGATAGTATAGAATTACGCATTGATTATCTTTTATCTCTATCTAATAACGAAATTACTGAGTTAGTTGCATTAGCGAAACAACCCATTCTCACACTAAAAAAACACCCGAGTTTTTCTGAAGATCTCTGGATACAACGTGTCATAGATCTCGCAAAACTCGGCCCTGAGTACTTGGATATTGATAAAGATTTTCCTCAAGAAGCTTTGAAGCATATCCGTAAAAAGTACCCCAATGTCAAAATCATTCTTTCTTTCCACAGTGATACCGAAGAGCATATTTCCAATCTATATGATGAAATGGCAAAACAAGAGGCTCACCATTATAAAATAGCAATTACACCTAAGAGTTCTTTAAATACTTTTCGTTACATAAAAATCAAAAAACAGCTTCCCAACAACACTACGGTACTTTGTATGGGAACATCAGGAACTGCCTCACGGATTCTCTCTCCGATAATTAACAACGGTATAAATTATGCTGCAGCTATCAACGCTCCAAAAGCGGCTCCTGGACAGTTATCATTACCTGATTTATTAGCTTATAATTATTTTGGTCTTTCTTCGGAGTCACGTATTTATGGTCTTATAGGTAACCCTGTAGACCGAAGTATCAGTCATATTTCTCATAACAAGCTATTTTCGGATCTTCACCTTCCTGCTAGCTACATAAAAATCTTACTAGAAACTCAAGAACTCAAAGAGTTTGTTTCTTTAACACGCGAGCTACCTTTTGGAGGGCTTAGCGTAACCATGCCATTCAAAACAGCTATTCTTGATTTTATAGATGTTCTCGATGTGTCTGCAAAAAATTGCCAATCCTGCAATACCTTAGTTTTCAATAACAATGAAATTACGGGTTATAATACAGACGGTCAGGGATTGCTAAATCTCTTAAAAAACAAAAATATTAAACTACATGCTACCCAAGTGGGCATTGTAGGATCAGGAGGATCTGCAAAGGCCATAGCAACCACTCTAGCAAGCTCTGGAGCAAATATTCATATTTTCAACCGCACCGAAGCTCACGCAAAAGAACTAGCAGAGCTATGCTGCGGGAAAGCCTTTCCATTATCTGCTTTATCCCACCATTCCCCTATAGATATTTTAATTCTTTGCGTTCCCCCAAATGTAGAAATCCCCGAGGTATTTCCCCCTGTAATTATTGACATCAATACTCTTCCTAAAGAGTCTAACTACACAAAAAAAGCAAAAGAACACGGTTGCCAGATCCTCTATGGATATGAAATGTTTGCTCAACAAGCTCTTCTACAATTTTCCCTATGGTTTCCTGAAAAGATTTCCCAAAAAGACCAGGAGACATTCCTCTTAAATGTGGAAAACACCGTCAGCACTATGTAAAAAATCGCTTTTTATTTATGCTTTTCAAAATTTTTTATTTCGAAAACACATGCATAAGTACTGGATTTTTCTATTTTTTTTCTTTCCTATAGATCTTACGTGTTCAGAAACCTTCCGTTACGCAGAAGTAAAATCTATTCATGAAATTGCTGGTGATATTCTCTATGACAGCAGTGATTTTTGGTTAGTGTTTGACCTTGATGATACGCTGTTAGAAGGCGGAGAAGCTTTAACACAAACATTATGGCTAAAAAAAACCGCAGAGGGTTTTCAGCAGCTAGGCCTTTCAGAAAATGAAGCGTGGGACACCGTTTACCCCTATTGGGAGTCTTTTCAAGAAAAAGGATCTGTAAAAGCTATAGAAAACGCCATGCAGATCCTCATTACAAAAGTTCAAGAAAGCAAGAAAACCCTGTTTGCTTACACAGAACGTAAGCTCTCTTCTAAAGAAATCACCCTGAAACAACTAAAAAGCTTAGATCTTGTTTTATCTCCTACAGCTCCGCAAATTCCCACGATTCTCCCCGAAGGAATTTTATTCTCATCAGGAGTGCTATTTGGAAATGAGCTCCATAAAGGACCAGGATTGCAGTTTTTCCTAGATATTACACATTCCCATCCAGAAAAAATTATTTATATCGATAATGATAAACAAAATGTCTTACGTATAGGAGAATTGTGTAAATCCAAAAAAATTTCTTATTTTGGAATTACTTATTTAGCCCAAAAATTCTTACCTCCTATATACATTCCAGAAATCTCTAAGGTTCAATATACATATACTCAACAGCTTCTCAGTAACGAAGCTGCAGCTTTGTTATTAAGGCATCAAATGACAGAGTAATATCGAGATATTATAGACAACCTTCACCAAAATTGATGGCAAAAAAAACTTTTTTTTTTACAGTCACATCAAAGAATATCATATCTTTGTATCTTGGTAATTCATGTTCTCCCTCCGTTCTTTTGTTTTAACCTATCTATGCACCTATAGTTTACTAGCGATTCCCACCTACGGAAGTGATCCTACCCATCCAGAACATCACCATCATCGCTACTCAGAAAGATTAAAAAAAAGCACTGCGAAGCGGACAAAACATTCTCAACCTTCATCAACTTCAGAAACTCATTGCCAACGACGTTCTTACGTACTCTCTCCAGTAAGAAATGTTCTTGCGTATCGCCCTTGGGATGATGGCTTCTCTATTTCTAAGTTATTCCAATCTGTAGAAAACGAGACAAACGCTCAAATTACCGTAGACTTTACTATTCTTCCGCAATGGTTTCATCCTAAGAAAGCTTTAGGATCTACAATCGAAGAAAAATACCCAGCGTGGCAATTTTACATGAGTCCTAGTGTCTCTTGGAAAATGTATGACAGTCCCACAGCTGGAGTAGGAAGTTTAGATTTTTCCTATACCCTTGTGCGCTACTGGAGAAATACAGCTGAAAATGTGAATAATACTATTGGTATTGCCGGTGGAATTAACGATTATAGTTCAAGAACAAACACGCTATCTCAGCTGACATTCTCACAGACATTTCCAGGGAATTTCCTTACTGTTTCGATTGGTCAGTATAGTTTATATGCTATAGACGGAACAGCATATGACAACGATCAGCAATCTGGATTCTTAAGCTACGCATTATCCCAAAATGCCAGTGCTACCTATTCATTAGGAAGCGTAGGAGCTTATCTACAATTTACGCCAACAGAAACTATAAATATCCAAGCAGGTTTCCAAGATGCTTATAACATCATTGGTACAACCTTCGATGTTCATAATCTTACGAAAAATAAGTACAACTACTATGGCTATGCTTCTTGGGCACCAAAGTGTAAACTTGGAAATGGGCAATATTCGATTCTTTACTATTCAACAAGAAAAGTGCCTGCTCAGCCAACGAAAACAAAAGGATGGTCTTTCAACTTTGGTCAAAACCTTAGTGAAAAACTCTACATATTTGGAAGATGGAACAGAGCTACAGGGACAGCTGTTAATTTTAATCGTTCTTATGTTCTTGGATTAGCATCTGCGGATCCCATTCACCGTAATCCTCAAGATCTTTTCGGAGCAGCCTGCGCTTTAAGTAAAGTTAACCCTAAAGTAGTTACAGGACAAAAAATTCGCGAATACGAAACGGTATTTGAAACTTTTGCAACTATTGGATTCGGGCCTCATATTTCCCTAACTCCTGATTTCCAATTATACCTCCACCCTGCGCGAAGACCTGAAAAACGTACTGCTAGAGTTTACGGTATACGCGCCAACTTTTCTACTTAATCCCAGAAAACTTTACCTCTATCCTTAGGAGTTTATTATGGCTTATGGCACAAGATACCCCACGTTAGCCTTCCATACCGGAGGAACTGGAGAATCCGATGATGGAATGCCTCCGCAACCTTTTGAAACTTTTTGTTACGACTCAGCTTTATTACAAGCAAAAGTTGAAAATTTTAATATTGTTCCCTATACATCCGTATTACCAAAAGAATTATTCGGAAACATTGTTCCCGTCGAGCAATGTGTAAAATCCTTCAAACACGGAGCTGTTCTTGAAGTGATCATGGCAGGACGCGGAGCTTCTACAGCAGACGGTACTCATGCTATTGCTACAGGAGTAGGCATCTGCTGGGGACAAGATAAAAATGGCGAGCTTATCGGTGGATGGGCCGCAGAATATGTAGAGTTTTTCCCTACATGGATTAATGATGAAATTGCTGAATCTCATGCAAAAATGTGGTTAAAAAAATCGCTTCAACATGAACTTGATCTTCGCTCTGTTGTAAAACATAGCGAATTTCAATATTTCCATAACTACATCAATATTAAGCAAAAATATGGTTTCTCATTAACTGCGTTAGGGTTTCTCAACTTTGAAAATGCCGAACCAGTCACAATTAAATAAGGAGAATTCATGATTTCTAATGGGGGTAAAACCAGGAAAAATCTTGGAGCCATAGCCCTAGCGGGTATGGTAGTTAGCTCTATGATTGGGGGAGGCATTTTCAGCCTACCCCAAAACATGGCAGCTTCTGCAGGAGTAGGAGCAATTATTTTAGCATGGATCCTTACAGGCGTAGGGATGTTCTTCATTGCAAATACGTTTAAAATTCTCTCATTAGTACGCCCTGATTTAACAACAGGGATTTACATGTACAGCAGAGAAGGATTTGGCCCCTATATAGGATTCACTATTGGTTGGGGATACTGGCTATGCCAAATCTTTGGTAATGTTGGCTATGCCGTGATGACCATGGATGCCTTAAACTATTTCTTCCCTCCTTATTTCCAAGGAGGAAATACTATTCCTGCCATCATTGGAGGCTCTGTTCTCATTTGGGTTTTCAACTTTATAGTTCTTAAAGGAATCCGTCAGGCATCTTTCATTAACGTTATTGGAACAATATTTAAACTCGTTCCTCTTATTGTATTCATTGTTATTACAGCTTTCATTTTCAAACTTGCTATTTTCAAAACTGACTTTTGGGGACATACGGCAACAAAAACCCAACCTCTATTAGGATCAATAACCAGTCAGTTAAAAAGTACGATGCTTGTCACACTATGGGCATTTATCGGAATCGAAGGTGCTGTTGTTATGTCTGCGCGAGCAAAAAGCGCCGCAGCCGTAGGAAGAGCCACCATCCTAGGATTCATAGGATGCTTAACCGTATATATACTGCTTTCCATCCTACCTTTTGGCTCTCTATTTCAATACCAACTTGCGCATATTCCCAACCCATCAACTGCTGGAGTCTTAGATATCCTAGTAGGAAAATGGGGAGAAGTCCTCATGAACATCGGCTTACTTGTTGCGATATTATCCAGCTGGTTATCATGGACCATGATCGTTGCAGAAATTCCTTATTCTGCAGCAAAAAATGGTACCTTCCCAGAAGTTTTCACTATTGAAAATGCAAACCATTCTCCTAAGGTTTCTCTATATATCACCAGTGGACTTATGCAAGTGGCCATGCTCCTTGTTTATTTCTCAACAAATGCGTGGAATACAATGCTAAGCATCACGGGAGTCATGGTATTACCCGCCTATCTAGCAAGCGCTGCTTTCCTCATTAAATTTAGTAAAGATAAAAATTACCCTAAAAAAGGTCCTGTAAAAGCGTTAACTGCGACATTCACAGGAGTTTTAGGGGTTCTTTATTCTATATGGCTTATCTATGCTGGAGGATTGCACTACCTATTCATGGCTATCATTCTTTTAGCTTTAGGTATTCCCTTCTACATAGAGGCCGGAAAAAAAGGCAAAAACGCAAAAACTTTTTTTGCTAAAAAAGAGATTACAGAAATTACAATAATTGCTTTGCTGGCGTTATTAGCGATCTTCCTATTCTCTACAGAAAAAATTAGTTTTTAACTATCCCTCACCCTTGGGGAGGAGCCTGAAGGCTCCTCTCTTTTTTTCTTTTCATTCACCTTACGGCTCTTACATTCCCCTCTGTTCTTTAATACATTATTCTCTTATTCTCAGGAGAGATACAAATCTGATATGTAAGATCATAGATTTTAAGGTAAACTTATGCGTATAGCGGTTTTAGGAGCAGGATATGCTGGACTTTCTGTAACTTGGCATTTGCTACTTCACTCTCAAGGAACAGCAACTATAGATCTTTTTGATCCTGTTGAGTTGGGTCACGGAGCTTCGGGGTTATCTTCAGGTCTCCTTCATGGTTTCACGGGGAAAAAGGCTATTAAACCCCCTCTTGCTGATCTAGGAATCACCGCAACTCACAGCTTAATAACAGAAGCAAGTAAAGCTTTAAATCTCCCTATTGTTTTATCTAATGGCATCCTTCGTCCTGCTGTCAATGATGAACAAGCCGAGATATTCATGAAACGAGCTGAAGAATTCCCCAAGGAATTAGAGTGGTGGGAAAAAGCACGCTGTGAAATGACTGTACCTAGTATGGTAGTTTCTAATCTTGGAGCGCTGTTTATAAAAAATGGCGTTACTATCAATAATAACGCATATATTAATGGTCTTTGGGATGCCTGCGCTAATCTCGGCACGCAATTTTATGATGAGCTTATAGAAAACCTCGAAGATATCGAGGAATTTTACGACCATATTGTCATCACTCCCGGAGCTAATGCTCATATTCTTCCTGAGCTTCAGCAGCTTCCTTTAAATAATGTTAAAGGTCAGCTTATAGAAATTGCCTGGCCTGAAGATCTTCCGATACCACAATTTAGCGTAAATGCTCATAAATATGTAGTGGCAAACACGGAAAGTCATACCTGCATTTTAGGAGCAACTTTTGAACATAATCAACCAGAAGCTGTCCCTGATGAAGATGTTGCCTATAATGAAATCATGCCTCCTGTGCTTTCATTATTCCCAGGCCTTAAGGATGCTAAAATTCTCAACTACTATGCGGGAATGCGCTCATCGAGCTCTACACGCCTACCTGTAATTAGCAGAATAAAAGAAAACCTTTGGTTCCTAGGAGGTCTAGGATCCAAAGGCTTGCTTTATCATGGACTTACCGGAGATATGCTTGCTAAGGCTGTGTTAAAACAATCCACAGCCTACGTTGCTAAAGAATTCTTATTTACTCTTTAATCAAAACTTTTTCTTCTATCGTTTGCTTATCTAAGTAAAAATCAAAAGAAAAATTAAAGAAGAAGGACAATGCCGGAGTAAGAATCAGGGCTACAGGCACAACCAAAACCAATACTTCTATTAAAAATGATCCTGTATGCATTTCTGACAAGCCTACTAAATGGGTCATTAAGTAAAAAGAATCTAAAGCTAGCCAACTACACAGCGCCAATGGCGTTGCTGCTATGATAAATCCTATACACTGATTTAAAACGTTCCCTTGAAAGCAACGAATGAGCTTCATGTAGTCGATGCTTTCCTGATCGCTAAGAGCAGGCATGCAGAAAAACATAGAAACGAAAGCCCCTAAAAAGAGCAGTATCAAAGTAGTTGCAGAAAGATACGGAACAAAAATCAATAACGTATGAAAGAATCTTCCGATCCATGGTAGCGAACTTAAAAATACCGAAAGGATAATTACTGTACTTACGACGACCATGGCAATGAAAAATGGCATGGAAACCAATAAGGACAGCCATAAAGCTTTCCAATTTTTATGAAATGCTTTTGTTATTTTCCCCGATTCTCCGAGTGATTCTTGTTTTAATAGAGCTTGGACAATAACTGCAGAGGCACAAACTATA
The DNA here is from genome assembly GCF_964023145.1 of Chlamydia sp. BM-2023. NCBI lineage: Bacteria > Pseudomonadati > Chlamydiota > Chlamydiia > Chlamydiales > Chlamydiaceae > Chlamydia > Chlamydia vaughanii. The sequence goes on from NZ_CAXIED010000001.1 coordinate 259,182, forward strand.
CTAAAAGAAGAAAAAAACGCTCCCAAACCTAATGTAGATAAAGAAAAACTCTCGACTACCTGTGAGCATAATTTTAAAAATACAGCAAAAACAAAACCAAAACAGCACAAACTAGAAAAAATAAAAAGAAATCGCTGTTTATTAAAAATCTTTTTAAAAGCATTTTGACTTAAAATATCAAAAGATTGAGTCATAAATCACCCCACACTAACTTGCGCTATAACAAAGATACACTAGATTTTTCCTGAGAAATTTCGTCTAAGGATATTTGTATCTTATTTTTTATAAAGGGATCCCAAGGCAATCCAGGAATAATCTCATAGCCTCCGGAAGGCAGCATACGACAGGGAAAACCAAAAATTAAATCTTCAGGGATACCGTAAGGATTATAATCAGAACATACTCCAGTAGAGAACCATTCCCCATCTTTAGGATTAAAAATAGACCGTGCGGATTCTGCTAGAGCGCGTGCTGCTGAAGCTGCCGAGGATTTCCCTCGAGCTTCGATCACAGCGCTTCCTCGATTTTGAATTGAGGGTAGCATGATATTTTCCAACCAATCACGATCACTAATGACTTCTACTGCGGGTTTTCCTGAAATTAATGCCTGAGTAAAATCAGGAACTTGTTTTGCAGAATGATTACCCCAAATAACAACATGAGATACTTCATCTGTGGGCACTTCCGCGCGATGCGCAAGCATGGCATGCATACGATTTTGATCTAACCGCAGCATCGCATGAAAGTTCTTTCTATTTAACTTTGGAGCGTGGTTCATAGCAATCCAACAATTGGTGTTCACAGGATTACCAACAACAAAAATGTTTGCGTCCCGCTTTGCAGAGGTATTCAATACCGAACCCTGAAGAGAAAAAATCTCCCCATTACGCTTTAAAAGATCCGAACGCTCCATACCGGGACCTCGTGGCGCCGCTCCTATAAGAAAAGCTGCGTCAATACCGTCGAAAGCGTCTTCTAGGGAGGTAGTGACCCTCAGGGACTGTAAAAGAGGATAAGCACAGTCATCAAGTTCCATACGCACTCCAGAAAGGACTCTTTCCAATCCGGGGAGATCGTAAACGCGTAAATCTATTCCACAATCACTACCAAAAACATCACCGTGAGCTAGAGCGAACAAAAAACTATAGGCTATTTGTCCTGTCCCTCCGGTCACAGCAATGCTAACTGTACGTGTTAGCTGCATCAATCGCGCCTCCCTAAAAAAACATCACTATAATCTTTAAACAAAAACAAAATCAAGCGCATCAGCATCTCTACGCCAGGAGATAAAATAAATTCCCTGCTAAAGCTATGCTTTGAACGAGTATTCATAAAAGCACTACGCCCTTAATCACAATACTCCGCATCTGAATTCTATACCAAGACTTATGCTTTACTAACGTTTCTGTCAAACCCTAGTTCTCGGTTGTAACCGTTGCAAAATAGCAAAAGTATCAGAGTGTAACGGAGGAGAAAATCCTCAAAAAATAACGGTATATAAAAAGAAAAAAGGAAACATTGCTGTTTCCTAATAACTATGAAAAATTGAGAAAAAAGAACAATTATGAGGCAATACGGTAAAAAATCGCTCCTCGAGCGCCAACCCACACCCCTGTGGCGGATTTCATGACCTGCTCGCCTTTGCGAGTAGATAAAACACCATGGATGTCTAAAAAACCTACAGAGCGTACACGAATAAAGAACATAGCGTTTCATCCTTTTTTAGAAAATGAAAGCACTAATTATACCATATAAATCATTAAAATACTGAGGGAAATCCCCTCTCTCGGGGAGCCCCTAAGAGATTCTCCCACCAGCATTGTTAAAAAGTCTTAACAAGGCTTCAGCTTCCGGGAAGGCTCCCGCCGAGGCCTGACCCTGCATAACCTGAAGAACCTGATTAGCCAGCTCTTTTCCCAAGGTGACCCCCTCTTGATCAAAAGAATTTATCCCCCAACAAAAACCTTGAAATACGATTTTATGTTCATAGAAGGCTAGCAGCGCCCCTAGAGTATAGGGATCGAGTCTCTCAGCGACAAGAAGAGAAGAAGGACGGTTACCCTTAAAGTCTTTATTAAGGTTTGTATTTTCCTTTCCCTTAGCTAGAGCAATCGATTGCGCAATCATATTAGCAAACAGTTTTTGCGAAGAACTACAGCCCGAAATAACAATATCCAGTCCTCTTTGATTTTTAAGAAAACCGATAAATTCTATAGGGGCAATGTCGCTACCTTGATGAAGGCACTGGAAAAATGAATGCTGGCTATTGGTTCCTATTTCTCCCCAAATAATTGGGCTAGTAGAAAAACCTACTCTTTCCCCGGTCTTAGTGATACTCTTGCCGTTAGATTCCATACCACATTGTTGTAAATGGGCAGGGAAATATTCTAGACCTGTTGCATAAGGTACAACTACAGATGTAGGGTAACGTAAAAAATTACGATTCCAAATCCCTAACATTGCGGCAAGCATAGGTAGATTTTCACTCATACGGGGCTCTAAAGCAACTGCGTCCATAGCTGCTGCTCCTTCAAGAAGTTTTACAAAGGTATCAAATCCGTAAGCAAAACCTAGGACAACGCCTCCAACCATAGACGTCGATGAGTATCTTCCTCCGATACTATCCCACATATGGAAAACTTCTAGATATTTAGAGGTATCATCCATAGGGCTACCCTCACAAGTAACCGCTATGAAATGCTCACGAAAATTCAAACCTTGTTTTAAAAAATGATCTGCTAATAATTCTTCATTAACAGCGGTCTCTAGAGTAGTTCCCGATTTCGATACAGTAACAACAAGTGTTTTTGAACAATCTATTTCTTGTAAAACTTCAGCAGCATTATCAGGGTCTACATTAGATACAAAATAGACTTTTTTATCAGAAGGGCAACACCCCTTCAAAGCTGCGTGCAAAGCTTTTGGTCCTAATTCAGAACCCCCAATACCAATTTGCACAATAGTAGTGAAAGAATCTCTAACTTTACTTAAGAAATCTTTTAGCCGCTGAGCCTCTATTTTTGATCTTAGGGAAATATCTTCAGCATTCCCTTGTAAAGGGGTTTTTCTTACCCAGGCTCGCGTAGCTGTATGTAGGGCAGGACGTGACTCACTAGGAAAATTCTCGATGTAATTTACAACCTCTCCATTTTGCATTGCCTGCATGGAGCCATGAAGATCGCGTTCTTTGGCGAGGTCCGTTAAAGCTGAGAAAATACCTTCATCTATACGTTCTGTAGCATAGCTTAGTGTAAATCCTTCCACAGATAATGAAAATCTTTCTATACGCTCTTGAGAAAGCACCCCAGGAACTGTTAAATCTATAGGTGCGACGGCTAACTCTTGTAATATCTTTGTTGAGGGGCTATCTAAAAAGCTGTTTTTATCCATGATTTATCCCGACCTAGCTTAAAAACTACATAACTATATATACTGCAAATCTTGTACAAGCCGAAGTTCTCTACTATGACCTCAGCGCAATTTTATGATGCTATTCTTGAACAATTTACTCTTTTTCTATCTGTAGATCGCGGTCTCAGCCGCAATTCGATTTCTGCTTATTGTCAGGACATCGCTTTATTTCTAACAATAAATACTATTACATCAGCTGAAGAAATCTCCCAAGACAGCGTTTATCTGTTTGTGGAACAACTGCATAAACGCAAAGAAGCAGAATCCACTCTAGCACGGCGTCTTATTGCGTTAAAAGTATTTTTCCACTTTCTCAAAGAAGCAAAACTTCTTTCCTGTCCTCCAATTATTGAACACCCAAAAATATGGAAACGGCTTCCTTCTGTTCTCACACCTCAAGAAGTAGACGCTCTTTTATCTATTCCGGGTGCCTCGGGACTTTCCCCTGTAATCGCCACTAGAGATACGGCTATTCTTCATACGCTATACTCTACAGGTATTCGTGTATCTGAACTTTGCGGACTATGCATCAGCGATGTTAGTGACGATTTCGTTCGTGTTACTGGGAAAGGTTCAAAAACACGACTCGTCCCTCTAGGGAAATTAGCTTGTAAAGCTATCGACGCCTACCTCTGTCCTTTTCGTGAGCAATTTCAAAAAACCAAACCGGAAGAACACCACCTATTTCTTTCTTCCCGAGGGAATAAACTCGAGCGTTCATGCGTATGGAGAAGAATCCAGTATTACGCGAAGAAGGTAACTCATAAACGCGTTTCTCCTCATTCCCTAAGGCATGCCTTTGCCACTCACCTATTGGATAACAAAGCTGACCTTAGGGTAATTCAAGAGATGCTTGGCCATGCGCGCATAGCCTCTACGGAAATCTATACTCATGTTGCTGCTGACACTCTGATAGAAAACTTTCTTTCCTATCATCCAAGAAATCCCTAATCGCAGTAATAAAAAAATGTCCCATTTTCAAGGCGGGAGTAACATTCTTCATTATTTTGCGCTGCGTTGCTTTGGCCATAAGTATCAGGATAGTAGTACCCATAGTCATAAGGATAATAAAAACTATAGGGAACATGACCATTTTGCTCTTGGAATTGCAAACCCGTAACGGGAACAGCCTTAACTGAAGATGAGGATTCTAAAGCGCGGGAATTCTCTCCAAAAACTAAAGAAACACAACAACTTATGTAAGAGCAGGCAAAGACTAGAAGCATTTTCTTCATAAAATTCCTCAAAAAAATCCAAAACTCTAGACTTTATTTTACTACGAAAGGGGAATTTTATGATTTTCCGAGAGAAGAAATGTTGAAATGCCCAGGATAGGACTTGAACCTACATGCCGCGAAGCACTGGATCCTAAATCCAGCGTGTCTACCAATTTCACCACCTGGGCAGAAAAACACTCTAGGGTGACTAGTTGTGACATTGTGCTTTCTATCTCTGTTTTTGTAAATAAAAAAGCCTCAGCGTCACGCGGATTATTTCCTCTCCTCTAACCCTTTTATAATCAAACTTGCAGGAAAATGGGGTTTTATATAATTTTCATCGTTTCTATGTCTCCATAACCATACCCGCGCGTAAACCAGTATGAATACTCCTCTGCCTTCCGCAGTCCCATCAACCAATATGGCTTTAAAAGAAGATGCTACTTCTTCCTCCTCAGCATCAACATCTTCCAGCATTTTTAAGACCTCGGCTGGTGATATAACTCTTTCTCTTGCTCCTCCCGAAGGAGCCACGCCTCCATCTCTAAGTACTCTTGCTGAGGTTGCCTTTTCTCAAATTTTTTCTACTTCTGACTCAGGGACTCTTCCCGGTCAAGAGTGTATGCATAATCTTGTATTCTTATCTCCGGAAACAGTGGAAACCGAAATACAGCTATCAGATCTTTTACAAGCTTTAGAAGCTGTGGAAACTCACGACATAGAACAAAATATAGGGGAACAAGAACAACTCCTTCCTCAAGAGGGATCGAAACCTCAGGATGTATCTCCGCGATCCACGAAGGATTCTTCTCCTTCGCCAAAAGAAACACAAAAAAATCTCAAGCAATTTACGGAAGCACAGTCTTCGAAAACTTCTGGAGAACGACCATCATACAGTTCTTCTCACGTTCGTCATACTATGGGACAGTTTGTACAACGTTCTTCCCAAGCTCCAGCTTCTTCTCAAACTCAAAGAGCAGAAAAAGACGGGGAATTTGCTTCTCAACACTCCTCTGTTTCCTATGCTGCTGAGAAAAAGGACGAGCTCATCTTCACTACGAAGTCGCAAGAATCTAAACAAGATCGCGATAGCCATGAGCAAAAACAAGATCGTCAGCGTGAGGGACACCATCACGAAGATAGTGATCAAGAAGATAAGAAAAAGAAGAAGCGGCATACGCGATCTCCTATTGAAGAAATCGAAGAGGCTTCTCCTAGTTTATCTATAGCACATCTTCGTTACATGGCTGATGCACGACAATCTCGAGAAATACCAGTTGAACAAGAAAAGACTTTTAAAAGAAAAGCCCAATCTCCAATGTCTCTTTTTACTTCAGGGACGCCTTCACCGACATTTCAGCCTATCCAAACTCCAAAAGTAGAAAATGTGTTTCTCAGTTTTATGAGGCTGATGGCTAGAATTCTTGGTCAGGCTGAAGCTGAAGCTCATGAATTATATCTACGTGTTAAAGAACGTACTGATAATGTAGATGCTCTTACCTTATTACTTTCCAAGATTAATTCTGAAAAAGGGGCTATTAACTGGGAAAATAATGCCGAAATGAAGGCTCTCGTAGATCAAGCGAAAAAACTTGGAGTCACTATAGGCAATACGTATCAGTGGACTGAAGAGGAGAAAAAACTCCTAAAAGAAAACATTCAGATGCGTAAAGAAAATATGGAAAAAATTACTCAGCTGGAAAGAACCGACATGCAGCGACATCTTCAAGAGGTCTCGCAATGTCATCAAGCTCGTTCGAACGTCTTGAAGCTTCTTAAAGAACTCATGGATACTTTTATTTATAACTTGCGCCCATAATGTCATACTTAGATTATTTATTAGAAAAAATCACTTCCTCCGGCAAGGAAGATTATCCCTTTCCTGACGATTTGGAGAGTTACCTTTCAGGGTACTTCCCAAATCAAGATTTGCCTTTGGATACGTATCAAAAGCTCTTTAAAATTTCTTCTGAAGAGTTAGAGCGTGTGTACAAGGAAGGTTACAACGCTTACTTAAATAGACAATATGCAGAAAGTAGTGAAACCTTTCGTTGGCTAGTCTTTTTTAATCCTTTTGTCTCTAAGTTTTGGTTTTCTTTAGGTGCCTCTCTTCATATGAGCAAGCTGTATCCTCAAGCTCTCCATGCTTATAGCGTTACGGCAATATTACGGGATAAGGATCCTTATCCTCATTATTATGCCTATATATGTTACACACTGATGGACCAACCTGAAGATGCTAGTAAAGCCTTAGATCTTGCCTGGGAACGCGCAAAGCATCATAGTGCTTACCAAGAACTAAAAGCAGAAATTTTGGATATAAAAAACCATGCGTAAACCCATTATTTCGAGGAATTAACCATGTCTTCTTGGTTGGCACAATCTACGGAAATTCTGTTAAATCAAACTCCTTATATTCCTGATGGGCCTAAGCATTCCGAAAGCACACCAGAGATAAAGTATTCCATTACGCTAGCTTCTGATTCTACTATGCTTCCTCTAGCGAAGTATCTCATGGACAAACAAGGAAAGATATTTTCAAAACAACAAGAATACGCTCCCGTAGTAGAAAAACAAGTTACCTCTGCGAACACCAGAGAAAAAATCTTACAATTTGGAAGTTCTCTAAATTCACAATTACCAAAAAAAGAACAGGCATCAACATCCTCCCCTTGGAATCTCTTTTCTCAAAAGAGTTCTCAAGAGTCTATGAAAGCTTTGCTTCAAGACGTGATGATGCCAAAAAATCAAGATCAGGAAACTGCTAAGTCTTCTACTTTGGAAGGTTCGCGATTCTCAGAACCCCGAACGAAATCTGAAGAGCAACAAAAATCTCATCAGAGTATTTTTGAAAGAACAGAGTTTCCTAAAGAATCTATAAAACATCCAGAAAGCAAAATATTATCTAAAGAGCGTTCACCATGTGCAAAAGATGGTGATTTTCTAAGTAAAAAAGAAGAAAAACTAACTCTCAAACTACTGCAAGAAAAATATGGCAAAGGGTTATCACAAGATGAGCATTCGGGGAAACAGCAACATAAAAAACGCTTCTTTAAAAAAACCAACAAAGCGCAGAAAGAGCGAGCTTCTGCTATTGTTCCTATTATTACTCCTCCTGCTATTGGTGTTTTTACTTTAAGCTATCTACTCACAAAACAGGGAATATTGTCTGATTTTGCTGCCTATGCATCATACAAAGACAGCGTGGAAGTTACGCAAAAAGAGCTGGATGCTACTCACGAAGAGCGCATAAAGCAAATCAACCAATCTATAGAAAGGGAAAAACAAGAAGCGCGCTGGGGTTCACTACTTCATTTTGTAGAGATGGTAGCACCCTGGCTCAGCATTGGTATTGGTATTGTTGCTGTAGCAACTGGAGGGGGGGTATTCGCATGGATGGCCCTACTTGGAGGATTAATTACTCTAACGCTTTCCCTCATGGATTCTTTAAATGGCTGGGAAAAGCTTGAGCGTTACCTTCCAGGAAATGATAAAAAATTCAAACAGAAGATTTTGCAAATAGTTAGCATTACTCTTCATATTATTGCTGCTGTATTAGCTTTGATTACGTTAAAAATAGAAAATCTAGGGTTCTCCCCTCTTATAGAAGGAGCCATGAAAGGAATTGCTCCTGCTGTAGAAGGATCTCTGGGCTTTATTAGAGGTGCTATGCTCTGGATTCGTTCGAGGCTATTGAGAATCCAAGGGAATCTTGCGGATCTAGAATTAAAAATCGAAATCCTAAATTTCGAGAGAGATGATTACATTATGCGTAATGAAGAACTGCTAGAAAGAATGCATGATTCTTTCGAAAATCTCGGGCGCGTGTTACAGTTGTGCAGAGAAATTGACAGGACGTTTCTAGAGTCTCTAAGATAAATTTTTTTAAGGAAAGTTAATGACAGCTTGTTCCACAACAACGCAAGCACCTGCAGATACCGAGCTTGATTTTCTAATTACAGATTCTCAAGGAGAGACAACGGCAGTAACAGACGCTGAGGTTAGTGTGGCCGATTGTAGCCAACTGGCAATTTTACGCTCTATGTCAGACACTTGTCTTAGCTTACTAAATCTATCAGGATCTGCATTTTCACAATGTCTTCCTAAAGATAAGCCTGCGCCTTCAGAAACGTTAATGGCAAAAACAGGAATGTTGATGAAATCTTCATCACTACCGAATCTTGTCTCGCAAAAGTCTCTAGATACTTTTTCTTCGGGGGATAAAAATTCTCCTTTACGACAATCTAATCAAACTTCGACTTTTTCATCGCAAAAAGAAAATAAGACGCAAGCAACCTTAGGATTTTCATCTTGCCCAGCTCCAAAAGATGAAAGTTGCGTAGCAAAAACAACAGTGCTGACGTTAAACTTACCTGAGCCTAAAGAAGAGCAGGCTTCCAGCTCTACGATGACCCTTTGCAGCACAACTGTTGAGGTAAAAACCTATGATAAGCAAACCATAAAAGAGCACAGCTCTAAAGAGCATTCAAAAACCTCCGAAGATTCTACAAAATCTACATCGTCATCAAAAACTTCGACATCTTCTCTCAGTCCTATGGCGCTATTCAGCCATGTACAGAAAGAAACTGCAGAAACACGCTTCGATCCAAAAACTCAAGAAAAAGAAGAAGGCAAAGGCGAACACGGACAACAAGAACAACAAGAGAAAGAGCAGCATCAACATGAGCAAAAAAGAAGCCTCGCTGTTGATGAGCTATCAGGTTCTTCTTCTGTTTGCTATACATATTCTCCTAGATTACCTGATGAAATTATTGAGTTTGCTCTTTCGGAATCACAGCTAAGCTCCCTGATGCAAATGCGAGTATCTAATCTTGATGTTCTTAAAATCTGCGCAGAAATTATGAAGCTCATGTTAAATAGCCGTGAGCAGGATAACCTCGCACGGTTATTAACCAGAAAACATCTGATAGAAAAAGCCCGAGAACTCGTGGAAAGTTATGAAGCCCAAGCAAAGATTACACAATGGTTAGGGGTTGCCACAGCAACCTTAGGAATTGTAGGAGCTGCCTCCCCGTTAATTGGTGAAATTTCTGGGGATCGTATTCTTGGATTTATCCAAAAAAATACAGGATTCTTAAAGAGCGCCACATCAAGGACCTTCTTTAAAAGTGCTGGAAAAATGTGTACTTCCCTATCGCAGCTTACAGAGGCTTCTTCTAAAATCTACGAATTAAAAGAGACGGCAAAGAGAACATTCTCAGAGAACTTTAAAGAGATATTCCGCATAGAGCATGATGAAGTCACCCGATCTATCGAAGAGGTAAAGGATCACTGGAAAAATATGGATAATTTCCTATTGCAAGTACTACAGACAGAACACGACGCTGTTCGCAGTCTTTATCAATAGGTTTTTATTTTCGTATATTTTTATATGCTGTTGTTTTCCCCCAAGGGAAAGATACCTCACAGCTTTTCTCTGTAAAAAACAACTGCTCCCCATCAGGAAGAGAATCTAAAGGAAAGGAAATGCTAATTACCATATTTCCTGAGGGAATCTCTTCAAAAGCTTTCAACACACTTTTCAACACCTTTAGAGAATAAGAAGAACCATAAAAATAAACACAAGAAGCTTGTGATAGTTTCGATTCGTGGAAATGTTCTTTAAAAAATATTGTAGGCTGGGAAGATAACCAGCGATGGACGCGAGATGCAAAACGAATAAATGCTAGCTGATTATCGATACCCACGGCTTGGCATCCTATAACGTAGGAAAACCAAAAGCATACTTTCCCCAAGCCACATCCCAAGTCATAAATAACATCTTGGGAGGTAATGCCAAATTCCCTGCTAATTTTATTTAACACTGACCAGGGGGTCTCTCCATAGACATTCCCCTCTCGCAATAAGGAAGATTGTGGAGAACGGCGTAATTTCGTGTAGGGATTTTTTAATAAAGAATAAACAAACTTCGTTAAGTCGTATAAAGCTAGTCTTGGATATCTGATGTAAAGAGAGCGGAGCAAGTAGATAGTTTCCCTAAGGGAGAACTGTATCCTAGAAATTCCAACTCTCAGTACACGAAAGAATGAAGTTAAAGATTTTTTAATTACGAAGCTCTTTGGGAGGTTGGAATACGACATCTTCTATAGTAAATATATCTTCGTGATCTTGCAAATCAGGTATTAATTCCTTCAACCTGGCAACACAAGATTGAACGATATGCTCAGGAGTTGACGCCCCTGCTGTTATAGCTATATCCCCGGAATAATTTAAAATTTCATCAGAAATATGATCGGGACTATTAATTAACCTCGAAGGGATATTCCTTTTTTCAGCAACTTCTCGTAAACGATTAGAATTGGAGCTTTGCGTATCACCAACAACATAAACAAAATTTACCTGTGGCAATACTGCTCGTAGTGCTTCTTGACGATTTTGAGTAGCGTAACATACCGAAGAACTCGGCAAGGTAATAATATGAGGGTATCTGACTTTTAACGCCTGTGCGATCTCAGCAACGTCATCCAAACTCAATGTTGTCTGTGTGACAAAAAATAAAGGTACTTCCGGGCCAAAAGGCAAGTTAGCAACATCATCTACATTTTCTACCACGGAGACGCTCTCTGGAGCCTCACCACGAATTCCAATAATTTCTACATGTTTTTTCTTGCCTATCAAAATAATTTGATAACCCTTACTTGCATATAGCTTAACTGCAGAATGAATCTTAGTTACTAGCACACAGGTAGCATCAATATCAAAAAGATTTCGAGCTTTTGCCTCTTCTCGAATTTCAGGTGGAATACCATGAGCTGAATAAATAACCTTTGCACCAACGGGGACATCTCGCAAATCCTCAACGAAGATTGCCCCTCTTCTTCTAAGGTCGTCTACAACATGACGGTTATGAACGATCTCATGTTTAACGTAAATGGGCGCTCCCCATTTCTCCAAAGCTGCCTCTACCACCTGAATAGCCCGAACTACTCCAGCGCAAAAACCCCTAGGATTGCATAGTATCACTCTACGCATGCAACCTACCTCCATTACTGAGCTTGATTTTTATAAATAAAAAACCCCTAGGAAATAAATTTTCCTAGGGGAAATTAATATACCAGAGGTATTTATATTGTTACATGTATTATCAAGATTCAGTCGTATCAATAAACTCTTCTTGCAGCGAATTAATCATGTTTGTTGTCTCAATTAGGCTAAGAACAACAGTGTTTACTTTATCAATGTAATCGCTATAAGTTCCTGAACACACATCATTATCTGTAAATTCTATGTCTATATGAGGCGCTACTCCTAGGTTTTCTATAAGAGCTCCGTCATTTCTTACAGCTAGAGATCCAGTTAAAGAACAATTTTTAATTCCTGTTCTACTAGGGAAGTCTACATTAAAGACAAATCCTCCAGCTCCGGCTGTCGTTTTTCCTAAAACAAATGCTTGTTGATTGTCCTTCATAATCGCAGGGAATAAATCTCCACAAGAGAAGCATTCTTCATCAATCAAGACACAGACAGGATGAGTATAATTACAGCGAGGATGTGGGTAGATCTTATCAACTCCTAATAAAGGAAGAGGTGAGGAAAGATCAACTTCTCCTCTTGACCAGCATTTGATAACTTTATGAGAGAAATCCTGGAGACCTCCTGCTGTCATAGCATCTACACAATACCCTTCCATGTTAGCACCAAGAGCAGCTACAGCTTCAGCATCAGTATCAACACCTTCTAAAAGGCTTAACCAGTTGTAAGCAGAGGCGACTTCACTTTGAGTCAACATCATTCTATGTTTAGGAGTCTCTACAGGGCCATCTATCAACATGGAAATCAGGCCATAAAGATAGAAAACACTGCCTCCAGGGTTATGCGTCTGATCGATAATCAACGCTTCGGTATTTTTCTCCATGTGCTGGAGAATTTCCTCTAGATCTTCCCAAGGACAATCCCTTGTTGCTACGTTGAGATCTTCAAGATCTGTCCAAGAATAGGATGAGATTCTAACAAAACCAACATTATGACTTAAGCCGTGTTGATCAGTGATTTGGAAAATATAGCCGTGGTAAGGACCGTGTTTAGCTGTCCAAACAACGTGTCCAAAATCAGGTAAAAATCCTTTTTTACTTCCAATATCAAAACTACTGGATACTTGTTTATATTGCTGACGTAGCTCCTGCCAAAAATATGGCTCCATAGCATTTGTAAATAAACAATTGTGACCTGCGGCTGCTAACAAAGGAGAAGACTGCGTAGAGCGAACACTCATACTAAATTTCGGTTCCCGTATTAAAGGAGCTACGTGAGAGAAATCTCCAATATTCTCAGGAGTATGACGCCATTTTAACCGTACATGACGTATCAAACCACTAGGACGACGCACCTTTATTAAAGCTGTCCCCTTAGGAACATGTTGCCCCATAGCAGCTGAACGATAAAATAGCCCACGAACAGTAGAAGCGTAATCGGCAGGAGTTCCTGTACCTGTACGCATGCTCTCTATCACCTCTCCAACAGGGCGGCCATCCAACTCTAAGATTTCATCACCCACGCCGATTTCAGAAGTATAGGTATTAACATCAACAACGTAGCACTTTCCTGTGCCACTTAACTTAGCAGTATAAGGCAAGTAGGAATGCGATGTAGCATAGAAAGTAACCCCAGCATGATAGTCGTTTAAACTACCGATAAACTGAGCAAGTATTCGTTGACTCTGTGATGTGGTTAGATTCTCTTCTAGATTTAACTTTAACAGAGCCGCTTCGTGATTTGTTTTATGATCCCAACCAAAAAGTTTTTTCTTCCAAGGTGCTGGAGCATACTTCGTATGTAATAAGTGCGCTAAAAAATCTAAATCCGCTTTAGCATGTTCATGCACTAAAGTCTGTGCTGAGCTAGAAATTTGAAACCCTAGAATTAGAGTGCAAATTAATGCTGCAATTTTCTTCATTTTCATATTTACCTCTCTTCCAAATAGAGAATATTGATAAGGAGGAGGTATAATAGGAATGACAAGATTTTATTAAAACAAAGTTTTTAAAATTTTTATTTTACTCAGAGACAATCTAATCAAAAAAACATTGCGATACGATCAAGCATAAAATAGGAAATAAGGCCGCCAAAATAGCTGGCCAAGGCAATCCAAGAAATCTTTTTAAAGTACCACAAGAAGTCTACCTTCTCCATTCCCATAAAGGCAACGCCGGCAGCTGATCCTATTACTAAAATACTTCCCCCGGTTCCTGCTGCGTAAGCAATAAGTTTCCATAGTGTGTCATCTAATGGAACTTGATACATACCCATAGTTGCAGCAACAAGAGGGACATTATCCAAGACACTTGAAATAAGGCCAATAAAAATAGCGACTACGTTTCTAGAAAATAGCCGATCCATGCTTGCAGAAAGTTCAGATAGAACATTAGCGAAAGTTAAGGCATTGACAGCGAGTAATATACCTATAAAGAAGGTAATAGAAGAAATATCAATCTTCGTTAAAATATGAGGAATCCGTAAGTGATAGCGATCTTCCCCATGAGGAGAGTGAATCCAATCGCTAGCTAGCCAAACAAGTCCTAGTCCCAACAGGGCACCTATAAAAGGAGGGACTCCTAAACAAGCTTTCCAAACAGGAACCATCAATAAAGACCCCAAACCAACACAAATAATCAAACCGCTTCTCTTAGGAGAATCTTCGAGTTCTACATCTTTGGAAATCATTCCTGTAGTGCGTTTTTTCATGATAAATTGTGCACATACTCCAGCAATAACTACACAAACTAAACTAGGAATAAATAGGGATCGGATAATTCCCCAAGATGTCACTTTATTGTTAATCCATAACATCGTTGTTGTGACATCTCCTAGAGGAGTCCATGCTCCTCCAGCATTTACGCTGATCACAGAAATAGCCCCTAGAAGTAACCGATCTTCCCGGGATTTCACTAAACGTTTCAAAATGGAAATAATTATAATAATTGACGTGAGGTTGTCTAAAGCGGCGGATAAAAAGAATGATAGCGCTATGAGCACCCAAAGCAACAATGTTCGCGATTGTATGTAACAACACTTTACTATGATCGAGAATCCTTTATGGGCATCTATAAGTTCAACTATGGCCATTGCCGCAAATAGAAAAAAGATTACTTGAGACATGTCAGCGATTTCTTCAGCAAGAACCATATGGTCTGCATTAGGTATGTGAGAAAAACACACCAACCACATTAACCCTCCCATGGCTAATGCCACAGCAGATTTATTTACCCGCACAATATGCTCGAAAACAATCGCGATATAGCCGAATAAAAACAGAGCGCACAATTGGAATTTCAACATAATGACCTCAACAATAATCCTACGAATCAGTGTACTCCTATTTACGGGTTAGGTAAAGTAGGAAAAACACTTATACAGATTAGGAAAAAGATTTCTTTTTGTTGATAGACTAAAATCAAAAATTTGTTATTTAATGCTATTTTATACAGCTAATCTACACTGTTGAAACTGAGATTTAACGAAACAAAACTTATATAAAAATAACGAACTATTTGACAAAGATACTAAAGAACAGAACAATAATAAAGTTCTCTAGTTCTGGATCCACGTTAGGAGTCTAGTGAAAGTCGCCTTATCGTTTAAACACCTTATTCCCAAGCTCTACACTTGTATTAAAGAAGGGTATACCTTCAATACATTTAAAAAAGATTTCCTAGCGGGATTGACTGTAGGGATTCTCGCATTTCCATTTGCTATTGCTATCGCAATCGGTGTGGGCGTATCTCCTGTTCAAGGTCTATTGGCATCCATTATTGGTGGTTTTATAGCCTCTGCTCTAGGCGGCAGCCGAGTTTTAATATCGGGACCGACGAGCGCTTTCATCTCAATACTCTATTGCATTTCAGCAAAATATGGCGTTGAGGGTCTCTTTACGATTACCTTAATGGGAGGGGTATTCCTTATTGCCTTCGGGCTGACAGGATTAGGGACCTTCATTAAGTATATGCCCTACCCCGTGGTTACAGGACTAACAACAGGGTTAGCCGTTATCATTTTCTCATCGCAAATTAGAGACTTTTTAGGTCTTCAAATGGGTGATAGTGTACCTACGGATTTTATTGCCAAATGGATAGCTTATTGGGATCACTTATGGACTTGGGACAGTAAAGCCTTTGCTGTCGGCTTGTTTACCCTGCTCATCATGATTTACTTCCGTAACTATAAGCCACGTTATCCCGGAGTAATGATAGCCATTATTGTAGCCTCTACCCTGGTATGGTTACTTAAAATAGACATCCCCACTATCGGCAGCCGTTATGGAGCCCTCCCGAAAACAATACCCCTACCTTCGTTTCCAAATCTTAGTCTGACGAAGATTTTACAGCTCATGCCAGATGCTCTAACTATTGCCGTTCTTTCCGGAATAGAGACTTTACTATCTGCCGTGGTTGCCGATGGTATGACAGGATGGAGACACCAGTCCAACTGCCAGCTTGTTGCTCAAGGTGTCGCAAATATCGGAACATCCCTATTTGCAGGTATGCCTGTAACAGGTTCCTTATCAAGAACTGCAGCAAGTATTAAGTCAGGAGCTACAACTCCTGTAGCAGGACTAATTCACTCAGCTTTTATCTGCGTGATTCTCTTAGTTTTAGCACCCCTAACAGTAAAGATCCCTCTTACCTGTTTGGCGGCTGTTCTTATTCTTATTGCTTGGAACATGAGTGAAATTCATCACTTCATTCACCTATTTACAGCACCTAAAAAAGACGTTGTTGTTCTTCTTACCGTGTTTATCCTTACGGTAATGACTACAATTACCTCCGCAGTGCAAGTTGGAATGATGCTCGCCGCGTTTCTATTCATGAAACAAATGAGCGATCTTTCTGACGTGATATCCACAGCAAAGTACTTCGACGATAATACCCCGCAAAAAGATGACGACCTCTTTACTAAGTCCGAAGTCCCCGCTCATACAGAAATTTATGAGATCAATGGTCCGTTCTTCTTTGGAATTGCTGATAGATTGAAAAATCTCCTTAATGAAATTGAGAAGCCCCCAAAAATCTTTATCCTGTGCATGAGTCGAGTACCGACAATTGATGCTTCAGCAATGCACGCTTTGGAAGAATTCTTCTTAGAATGTGATCGTCAAGGGACGCTTTTACTTTTAGCCGGAGTGAAAAAAACACCTTTAAACGATCTTAAACGTTACCATTTAGATGAGCTTATCGGTGTTGATCATATCTTCTCAAATACAAAGAGCGCTCTTTTATTTGCCCAAGCATTGATTAATTTAGAGAGTAGATCATCAAATTAACGGTTTCCTACCATAGATTCAGGAACTACAAGACGATCAAACTCCTCTACAGATAGGTATCCCAGCTGTTCGCAGGCTTCTTTTAAACTTAGGTTTTCATGGAAAGCCTTTAAAGCCATCTTAGAACACTTATCATACCCTATAACAGGAGCTAGAGCTGTAACCAACATTAAAGAATTATCAAGATACTCTTTAAGCTGTAGTTTATTTGCTCGTAAACCTGAAACAAAATAATCTGCAAAAGCTTGCATACCACCAGAGAGTATCTCGACAGATTGTAAGAAATTATAAATGATTACAGGTTTCATCACATTAAGCTCAAAATTTCCACGGCTTCCTCCTACAATCACAGCCTGGTTATTTCCTATAACCTGAGCACATACCATTTGTAATGCTTCGCATTGCGTAGGATTGATCTTCCCAGGCATTATAGAAGACCCTGGTTCGTTTTCAGGGAACAATAGCTCCCCTAAACCACAACGAGGACCTGATCCTAAAAAACTCAAATCCGTAGCTATTTTTGTTAAAGCACAAGCTAAAGTAGTTAAAACACCATGAGCATGAACCAAGGTATCATGATTAGATAATGCCGAAAAATAGTTAGACGCAACTATAAAAGGTTCCTGAGTTTCTTCACGGAGATAATGAATAACTTTTTCTACAAAGCCCTCGGGAACATTTAATCCTGTACCTACAGCTGTGCCCCCTATAGCTAACTCATACAAGTGTGTAAGAGAAAAAGCTACGCGCTCCAAACAATGACGTATCTGACTACTATATCCTGAAAATTCCTGACCTAGTGTCATAGGAACCGCATCCATCAAATGAGTCCTACCAATCTTAACGCTATCCCGAAATTCAGATACTTTAGCATCTAAAGCCCTTTGCAGATGCTCTATAGCTGGAATTAATTTCTTCTTTAGACTAATTACCGCAGCAATATGCATTGCTGTAGGGAAAACATCATTAGACGATTGTGACTTATTCACATGATCATTAGGATGTATAGGATTTTTACTTCCCACAACTCCACCATGACGCTGAATAGCTAAATTCGCAATTACCTCATTGACATTCATATTCGACTGCGTTCCGCTGCCTGTTTGCCAAACCTTTAAAGGAAAATGCTCGTCAAAATCACCAGATAAAATCTCATCAGCAGAAGAAACTATCATATCACAATACTTAGACTCTAAAAATCCAAGATCACGATTTGCCTTAGCAGCACATTTTTTAATTTCTACTAAAGCACGAATCACTTCTCGAGGCATCACCTCAGGAGCCCAGGAAAAATATTTCTGAGAACGCGCTGTTTGCGCTCCATACAACTTATTTTCAGGGACTTGCACGGGCCCTAAACTATCATTTTCTTGCCGCATATACCTTCTTTCCCTTATGATTCTTTTATATATTTTTGCTTGTTACATTCACGAAATGAAAAAAAAGTTTTTGTGTTACTTTCTAACTACTTCACTTTTACTTTTTTTTTGGGAGTTGTTTGCTAAAAACAACGCATCTTTTTCTTTTTTATGTCCCCCGCCTTCAAAAGTAGCAGCTAATTTTTTACAATCTCTACCTCTAATTCTTTCTTCTTCCTGGTATACTCTACAAGGAATTTTAGGAGGATTCTTTTTAGCAGTATTGTTATCGCTAACTCTAGTGATTATCATGCTAGCTTACAAGCCCGCTAAAGAACTCCTACACCCATTTTTTATTTTTGTACAATGTACCCCAATGTTTACCCTAGCACCCCTAATCGTGCTATGGTTTGGCTGGGGACTCAGCGCCGTGGTAGTCCCCACGGCACTCACAGTATTTTTTCCCCTTACAATAGCAATCTATCAAGGAATTACATCGACTCCTGAAGAACTCCTCGAGCAATTCATCTTACATCAAGCTACTCGAAAACAAATTTTCATTAAATTACGCCTTCCCCATGCTCTCCCGCATATCTTTTCAGGGTTAAAAATTGCTATGGGATCCGCAGGATTCGCAGCGATAGCTGGAGAATGGGTAGCCTCACAATCAGGTCTCGGCATACTCATTTTAGAAAGCAGAAGAAATTATGATATGGAAATGACCTTCTCCGGTCTGTTTGCTCTAACAGCAATAACTTTCATACTATTTCAAACTATCTTACTTAGTGAAAAACTCACGTTCGCATTATTTAGAATAGAAAAAATAACAAAATTTAGACTGGTAAAATTTAAATTAGCTGTTTTATTCATTCCTTTACTTCTCATTCCTATCTGGAAAGTCAAAAGCAAACAAGCGCAGATCAACAGTCTAACACCCATAACTTTGCTTTTAGATTGGACACCTAATCCTAACCACATCCCCTTATATGCTGGGGTTGCTCAAGGATTTTTCTCTGAGCAAGGTATAGACTTACGCATTCAAAAAAGTACATATACTGGCGCTGTTATCCCTCATATATTATTTGAGCAGGTAGACCTCACTCTGTATCACGCCCTCGGAGTAATAAAAACCTCTATTCAAGGAGCTCCTGTACAAATAGTTGGCTCTCTCATAGATTCTACATTGCAAGGATTCATCTATAGGCTTAGTGATAACATCACAAAGATAGAAGATCTAAATAATAAAGTTTTAGGGTTCTGCTTAAACAATACCCGAGACCTTTCTTGCTTACTAGAAACACTACGCCTGCAGGGCGTAGTGCCTTCAGAAGTTAAAAATGTCAGTTCTGATTTGATTTCACCCATGCTACTAAAGAAAATCGATTTTCTTTATGGGGCTTACTACAATATTGAAGGGGTTAAATTAAACACGTTAGGAACCCCTGTAGGATGGTTTCTTTCTGATTCTTATGGTCTCCCTACGGGTCCTCAGCTGCTGCTATGCGGGAAAAAAGATACGAAAGCGACATCACCACAAGTAGTTCAAGCTATTCAAACAGCACTTCAAAAAAGCATCAACTTTTGCCAAAAACATCCTAAAAAAGCTTTTCAAGCTTATGTTAAGGCTACACAAGATACTCCTAAAATACTTAAAGACGAGATTTTACAATGGGAAATGACTTATCCTCTCCTAGCAAAATCTCAAGATCCAATAAGTGAAAAACTCGCAAATACTTTGTTACAAGCTATTATACATCGCTATCCAAACTTCACAGATAAAATCGCAGGGTTTTCCTTAAGTCAAATCTACCCGACTACCTCGCTGGTCGTCCAGGATGAGAAAAAACATGAGCAAGACGAGATAGCACATCTCGAAGGACTTCCATCGGCTTCTGATCAGCTCTAATACGCGAGACCTTATGAATAGGATAGTATTGAATTAATGCGTCGATATCTTTCTTATAAGAAGCTAAACGCTTTTGCAAAACTTCAACACTAACCTCGTTAATTCTTCCCTTACTATATAAAGAATGCTGGGTTCTCTCAAGTAATGTTGCCTCTTCATGGACTTCTAAAATAATTACATGACGCACAGTAATATAAGACTCGAGAAGCTTCGCCTGTCCCAAAGTTCTCGGAAGACCACTAATAAGCAAATCTTGACGATCTGGAAGAAATTTCCCCGTAGCAATTAACCCCTGAACATAATAATTCCATACGGCAACAACATCCTCATCAGGAACTAATGCTCCTGTAACCGCATACCTATGAAAAAGTTGGCGGATAGGGGACCCTATAGGATAACAACGAAAAATATCCCCTAAAGAGACATAAACCTGACTTCCCCCATGAGCTATAAAATCTCCTAATAAGTCTTTACCTGCTCCCGGAGGACCAAATAAAAGAATGGAAGAAAAAGGCTTAGTATACAATTTTATACTATTCGCAATCGTTTCGTCTATCATAGGATAATTTCGCTGAATTTAATTAACATATTTCTCCACACTTTAGTTGATTACCTTGAAAAATAATAGTCCTACCATATAAAAATTCTTCCCATGAACAGCGTTTCCTTTTTATTACCTCAGGCCTGCATATTATTATTAGCAGCTGACACACTAACTAATGTTTTAGTATTGAACTTGGTGCTTTCCCGGTTCTCTAGAAAAGAACGCTTGTTATTATTGGTAAAAGAAAGCTTCTTTGCTCTGTTGGGGATGTTTGCTCTCTACTGGGCTGCTTTGGGTACCCTACATGTCCTAAAAACCCCTCTATGTGCCATACAAGCCGTCGGAGGAATTGCAGTGACTCTATCGGGACTACGAGCGGTTTTAAATCTAAGTAAAGAAAATAGTTGGAAAAGCTTTACAACGGGAACCTCTTTATCCTCGGTAACGCCGATAGCCTTACCCCTGATGATTGGACCCTCCTGGTTAGCAGCTTGCTGTATTTTAGTAGGGAAGAATTACAATTTTGCTTCGGTTTCTTTTATACTTGTTCTCTCTTGGATCTTAATTTCCTTAACCACTATTCTTTTACAGGTGTTTGTTGGAGGCGGCCAGGGAAAAGCTAAGGTTCTTCTCGCAACACAAACCGTCCTAGGTCTTTTTGTGACAATCGTAGGCACACAACTGTTGCTGTCTGGATTGCAACAGGCTTTCTTATAACAAGAGACTTTTTATGTTAACTCTGATTAATCTTAGTCTGTTATTTTACGTGCTCTTCGATGCTCCGGGATCTGTTCCCGTTTTCGTGTCTTTGTTAAAAAATTACTCCGCGAAAAAACAACAGCGTATCATCCTCAGAGAATGTATCTTTGCCCTCATTACTCTCCTACTGTTTATTACTTTCGGTAGAAAAATCTTTCAGTTTCTTGATATTTCCCTATACGCATTCCAATTCATAGGCGGGGTGTTACTCTTCTCAGTATCACTGAAAATGATGCTAGTATCTCCATCTTCAAATGCTGATAACGCTGCAGGACAATCCGAACCTATTTTTTTCCCTCTTGCTTTCCCTATAATTACCGGCCCTGCCGTAATTACTTCGTTGTTAAGCTATATGGAGGAGCGATTATTCTCTAAGGAAATCATCCTAGGTGCTATGATTATAGCTTGGGTACTTTCTGTATTTACCTTATTAAGCTCTAGCTTCTTTAATCGTATTCTAGGATCATCCGGATTACTCGCCCTAGAGAGGCTCTTCAGCATAGCCTTGTTATTAATGTCAGCAAACCTCATGCTTAAAGGCATTTCAATAGCGTTTAACATAGGGTTTTATATTAAGTAGTGTAATTTAAATGAAAAGAAATGACCCCTGTTGGTGTGGAAGCAATCGCAAGTGGAAACATTGCCACTATCCTCAATCTCCTCAACTATCCTGGGAGCAACAAAAAGAATACTACGCTTCGCATTATAACATTATTTTAAAAACTCCCGAGCAGATAGAAAAAATCCGTCATGCTTGCAAAGTCACAGCAAAAATTCTTGATGAGCTCTGCAATGCAGCTAAAGAAGGTGTTACCACCGAAGAGCTAGATCAGCTCTCTCGTAAATTACATAAAGATTATAACGCCATTCCCGCTCCTTTAAATTACGGCTCCCCCCCCTTTACAAAAACAATTTGCACATCATTAAACGAAGTTATCTGCCACGGTATTCCTAATGATATTCCCCTAAAAAACGGCGATATCATGAATATAGACGTTTCTTGCATTGTCGATGGCTACTTTGGAGACTGCAGTAAAATGGTCCTGATAGGCGACGTTTCTGATATAAAAAAACGCGTATGTCAAGCATCCCTTGAATGTTTAAACGCATCTATTGCCATTTTAAAGCCTAACTTACCCCTTTGCGAAATCGGAGAAGTAATTGAGGAATGCGCAGATGAATACGGTTTCTCAGTAGTAGATCAGTTCGTAGGTCACGGAGTGGGAATACAATTCCATGAAAACCCCTATGTTCCTCATTACAGAAATCGTTGCGAGATACCTCTAGCTCCTGGAATGATATTCACCATAGAGCCCATGATCAATGTTGGTAAAAAAGAAGGGATTATTGACCCTAAGAATCATTGGGAAGCAAGAACTTGCGACAATCAGCCCAGCGCACAGTGGGAACATACCGTATTAATTACTGAGACAGGTTATGAGATACTAACTCTTCTAGAGAAGTAATCTCCTCCTCTAAATTCTCTATATGCTCTAAAAGATCTTGAATCATTTCGATATCTTTCATATCGGAGAAATTTGAAGAATTTTCCTCTTGTTTTTGTAGGGCTAAGTATTCTTCACGAACTAAAAATAACTCCCTACGAGCCTCCAATAACGCCTCGGATTTTTCACCAAACTGCTCTTGCAACTGTAGGTATTTGTCTTTGTATGACTTGCTCTCAGCATCGATAGAAACAGCTTTGACAGCTTCCTGATTCTTCACAAAATCACGCAGCTGAACTAATTCCTCATCCTTTTGATCTAAAACTACCTGAAGCTCTCCTAACCTTAGGCGCAACTCACTAATCTCTTGAACATGTGAGCTAAGATTTTGGCATTCATTTTCAAGGCTTTTCCTCAGCAGTTTCTCCTCAACAAGCTCATTTTCTAAAGATGCCAATTTTGCATCCTTTTCTTGCAAAGCACGAATCCATAGCTGAGTATCCTCTTGCTTCCTTTCACCAGAAAACGTTTCTTTTCCAGAAACCCAAGAAACAACCGAAGTAGCCTCATCACCAGCAACAAGACGAACATATTCATTGTGTAAAACAGCATAGTCTTCCAACCAACTGTTTTTCTGATCAGCAAGAATTTGCAAATCTAAGGCCATGTTTTCCTGCTTCTTACAGGAATCTTGAAGCAAAGCACGACACTCCTGAAGTTCCAACTCTAGAGATTGCGCACGCTGCTCTAAAAACTCACACGCCATAGATTTATCATGAACCGCTTTATCATAAGAAACTTGGACCCCTGCGTACTCCTCAGAAAGACGGTCATACTTCTGTTGCTGAGCATCATTTTCTTCATCAATAAGAGAAATGCTAAATGCAAAAATTCCCCAAGATAACAAGAAGGTTCCTGCCAGCCCTAAACCCCATAATAACGAAGAACAAGTAGCAATATGCTTACAGTAATACACTGATAGAAATAAACAAGAAGCTACCCCATATCCCCAAAAACGGAAATACACAGAAGCAACTAAAACTAAAGCAGAAAAGCATATCAAAGAAGGAACTAAAGTCGCGTCAGCAATAGACGCACAACCTAATCCACCCAAAATCAAAACTATAGACGATAGAAATACCCACTCTAAAGAGAAAGTCCTACATCTACCTACCAAATTTTCCCACTTAAACCTTTGATAGACCTTTTGATAAAGATGCTTATTAAAAACGTGCATGGCCTCAAATCCCATACATGACTACTCCTAAGACTCTTCCAGCGAATCTTGAGCTTTAGTTAATAAATAGCTAATTACAGCAGGATCTCCTTCATAGGTCATCTCTACCTTCATCTTGCCATCTGAAGACGCATGCCCGCAAGTCACCAGTACATAGGCACTCACATCCTCATTGAAAGCTCCTGCACTGTCATCACATTCGTTTCCAGACACTTCCTTCTCCTCTCTAGCCAAAGGCCGCTATACAATTAAGTGACATACATTCACTGATTGATAACAAGTCCTTTATTTTCTTTAGAAACTCTAAATTTTAGAGATCAAAACTTTTTTATTTTTACCGCAATCTTTTTTAATTTTACTTGTTACTAAAAGAAAACCACTTATTAAACAATCCTGCAATTAACTGAAATTATTATTTAATAAAACGATTTGTTTATTGGTAAAATAAAACTAAACAAAACTAAAAAATTTTCTATTATGACAGTACAACCTACAGGCATCACACCCGCAGCTTCAGTTACTGCAGGAGCAGCAACACCAGCCGCCGCGCTTCCACCTTTAGATCCATTAAATACACCCCCTATTGGTGCATTGCTTTTTAGCATTTACGAGCTTCTTTTACAAGCGATTGAAATTCGACAACAAACAGTTCTGACTCAATCACAACAATTAAATGATAATACTAATATCCAACAACAATTAAACCAAGAAACTAATCAAATCAAATTCGCTGTAGTAGGTGCTGGAGCTAAAGAAGACGAGATTACTCGTGTACAAAACCAAAACCAAAACTACTCCGCTCAAAGATCAAATATCCAAGACGAACTGGTTACAGCACGACAAAACGGACAAATTATCCTCTCACACGCATCTACGAACATTAACATCATTCAACAGCTAGCCTCTCAAGACTCCTCATTCCTAAAAACGACCAACACCATCGGAAGTATCGTAAACCAACTTAACAAACCCCTTTCATAAATAAGCAGGGAAACAATTTAAAGTTAATTGAAGAAAATAGGTAGAAAATTATGTGGCTCCCCTCAACAGACCTCCAAAACAATCCTAGGGCAGCTGTTACCGTTCCAGGGACATCTATTGCTGGTGGACCAAACACAGCAACAGCAGATGAAATCATTGCTAAATTTGCGAAAGACTCTAACCCATTGATTATTACTGTCTACTATGTATACCAATCCGTTTTGGTAGCCCAAGACAACCTAGCAATTATTGCCCAAGAGCTTCAATCTAACGCCTCTGCCCAAACTTTCTTAAACAACCAAGAAGCTCTATACCAATACGTAACTATCCCAAAAAATAAGCTGGGAGACAACTCGTCTTCTTTCTTACAGAACGTCCAAGCGACAAACCAAGCTGTAGGAGCTTCTAGACAAGCATTACAAAACCAAATTTCAGGATTAGGGAATGCTTCTCAGGTGATTTCAAGTAATTTGAACACAAATAACAACATTATCCAACAGTCCTTACAAGTTGGTCAGGCATTAATTCAAACGTTCTCACAGATTGTGAGCTTGATAGCAAACATTTAATTATAAGGAACTTTTCAAAATGAACATCAATCCTATAGCACTAGCCAAAAAAGTTGAGACAGTTGTTCCTGAATCTACAAAGGTTATTTCTGATCAAATTCAGATCAATAAACCTTCAGCTATCTACTTTTGTATAGCTGTAATGTTACAGTTATCAACATCAACGACAGAATTTTCAAAATCGATCATGGCAGTGCTACAGGATAATACTGTAGCTCAACAAAAGAAAACTAAAGAGCTTATCAACCTGCCCCTCTTGAAAGTTCCTGATCTTCAAAAAGTTGATGACTTTGATGCAGATAAACCAGAATACAAAAACCAAACAGAAATCCAAGCTTTCCAATCTTCTAACCAGCAGATCTCCGCTAACCGCCAGCTTATCCAGCAAGAGCTCTCTGCAGCTCAACAAAGAGCGCAGGCTAACCAAAAAGCGGTAAACTCCACTTCAACGACATCTATGAAGCTATTACAAGCGACTACTGCACTCCTGTCTTCATTAAAAGAATACACTATTAAAGCAAATCTAACGACATCTGCATCTGACTAATTAGATAATGGCTTCTAATAAAACAATCCATGATCTAATATAAGGCATTACTAAAAAGACAAGAATCAGGTAAAACCTCCATGAGGGTTATCTTCCCAGATAAACAAAATAAAAACCCACTCATTACTCGGGTGCTTAAACAACTTCCTTCTTTTATCTTGGTAACCTCATGCGTTTCCCCTCTTATCTCCTATGTTTTGAAGAAAATGTTCGGTCTTCCGGGGATTCTTGAGACCTTAGCATTATCTACAGAGGGAATCCATAAGCATAAATTTTGGCAATTTCTTACCTACCCGCTAATCACAGCGGATTCTTTGTGTATCCATAAAGAAAAATGCATGGAGATTACACAACGCCTGCTCATAAGAAATGTCCTTGGATTTACTTTCTTTTATAAAGCAACCAATCACCTTATTCGGAAGTTAGGATCACTAACCTTCCTGATCCTTATTTCAGCACAGATTTTGTTTACAGGCGTTGTTATTTGGGCTCTTTTAAAACTCTTCCATAGCTCCCAAGCTCTGTTCGGGCCGGAGTGCCTAATTACCTCCCTAGTCCTTATCTGGGTATTCTTAGATCCAGAACAACGTTTAGGGCTACACCCTCTTCCCATCACCATATCGCGTAAATGGGGATTTGCAGCTTTAATTATCTTTTACTTCTTCATCCTAATATTTTCAGGAGCCTTTGCCATGTTCTTTGGATCTATTCTATCCATGGCTATAGGTGTGCTCTTTTGCTACAAAGAAAAAATCCCCAATCCCTACAGAATATCCAGGATGTTTTAATCTTCTTCAGCAAATAAAGCTAAAATCGCAGCCCTAGCCTCTCCTAATCCAGAAAGAACCCCCTCCTCAAAACGGAAAAAAGGATTCTCCTCCAATACGGAAAAATCCATGGGCTGCAATACATCGTCAGATGTTAGATTAGGAACTATGGATTCTCCCACACTTTGTAAACGCGATTTTTGATCTTCGCAAAGTTTGTCTAATAATTTATTGATCTTGCTCTTCACTTTTCTCTCTGCGTTTCTCTTTAAAAAATTGTTTCATTAGTTGTTCGGACTCTTCGTAACAAACCCCAGAACAGCACTCTACCTGATGAAAAGGATGTTTTTGTGTAAAAACATTCATCCAACTTCCACCAGCACCCAACCGAATGTCCGGAGCAGCCCAAACAATTCTTCGAATTCTAGCTAATTGAATAGCCCCCGCGCACATTAAACAAGGCTCCAAAGTACAATACAGCACAGTGTCACTCAAACGCCAATTCTCTAAATATTGTGCCGCAGCACCTATACATAAAATTTCAGCATGTGCCGTGGGATCTTGCAGCTGCTCAACAGTATTATGCCCTCGAGCAATTATTTTATTGTCTTTTACTATTACACAGCCCACAGGAACCTCGTCCAAATCATAAGCTTGACGAGCTTCCTTTAGGGCTTGTTTCATAAAAAATATATCTTTTTCTATATCCATGAGTTTTATTCTAAATAACTCTTAACTACTTTTTGAATTGGATTATAAAAAAAAACCATCCAATTAAGAAAAGAAAAAAAGCACTTGTATTACTTCAACAAGCATCCCTGAAATGGATCGCGGGACTTAGAATTTTTTTTTACAAACTAAAAAAACCCACTCCACAATACCAAAAGGTGTACATTAACAATCTTCTCAAGTATAATTGGCCTTTGCGGCAATTATTTTATTTTAAGGAGACATCCAATGTCTTTGGATAAGGGAACTAAAGAAGAAATCACAAAAAAGTTTCAGCTTCATGAGAAAGATACCGGTTCTGCAGATGTGCAAATCGCTATATTAACGGAGCACATTACAGAACTAAAAGAACATCTCAAAAGATCTCCTAAAGACCAAAACTCTCGACTAGCTTTACTAAAACTCGTAGGGCAAAGGAGAAAGCTCTTAGAGTATCTTAACTCTACAGATACTGAAAGATATAAAAATTTAATTACAAGATTGAATCTGAGAAAGTAATTTTTATTTATTCCCCCTGACAAATGACCTAATTAGGAGACCTTCATGACATTTGAAACTATTTCTGTTACCCTTGAAGAAGGTAAGACATTAGTATTTGAAACGGGGAAAGTTGCTCGGCAAGCTAACGGAGCTGTTCTTGCACGTATGCAAGAAACGTGGGTCTTTTCATCTGTATGTGCGTCTAATCTTGAAGAAGCAGTAGACTTCCTACCTTTTCGTGTCGACTATCAAGAAAGGTTTTCCTCTATTGGGAAAACTTTAGGTGGTTTCATCAAGAGAGAAGGTCGTCCTACAGAAAAAGAAATTTTGACTTCTCGTCTAATCGATCGATCTATGCGTCCTTCATTACCTAGTAGGTTAATGCAGGATGTTCAAATTTTATCTTACGTTTGGTCTTATGATGGGGAAACCTTACCTGATCCCCTAGCAATTTGTGGAGTTTCTGCTGCCCTAGCAATTTCTGATATTCCTCAAATTAGTATCGTAGCAGGTGTTCGTGTTGGTTTAGTAAATGGCTCTTGGGTAGTAAATCCAACAAAAGCTGAGATGGAAGTTTCCTCTATGGAACTCGTTTTAGCCGGAACCGAAAATGCCATCTTAATGATAGAAGGTCATTGCGACTTTCTCACTGAAGAACAAGTAATCGAAGCTATTGAATTTGGCCATAAACACATTGTTACCATTTGTAAAGCACTTCAAGACTGGCAAAAGCAAATAGGAAAAGCAAAGAACACTAGTGTTGTTATTCCTCTGCCAGAAGAAGTAAAATCCTCTGTAAACAGTTTGGTAGAAGGAAAATTTGCTGAACTTTTACAAATTAAAGAGAAAAAAGCTCTAGAAGCAGCTTCTAAGAAATTAGAAGAGGAAGTTTTAGAGAAATTACATGATGAAACTAGTGACATCCTCACTAATTTCAATATTAAATCGGCTTATAAAGAAGCCAAGTCTACCTACATGCGTTCCTTGATCAAAGATCAGGGTCTTCGTTCCGATGGACGTTCAGTAACAACAATTCGCCCTATTACTATTGAAACATCCTTCTTACCAAGAACCCATGGAAGTTGTCTTTTCACTCGTGGCGAAACTCAAACCGTAGCAGTCTGTACTTTAGGTAGTGAGGCTATGGCGCAACGTTATGAAGACTTAAATGGTGAAGGTCAGTCTAAATTCTACTTACAATACTTTTTCCCTCCTTTCTCAGTCGGAGAAGTAGGAAGAATAGGTTCTCCAGGAAGACGAGAAATTGGTCATGGCAAGCTTGCTGAAAAAGCTTTAAGTCATGCTCTTCCTGATCCTACGCAGTTCCCCTATACTATTCGTATAGAATCGAACATCACTGAATCTAATGGATCTTCTTCTATGGCTTCAGTTTGCGGAGGCTGTTTAGCCCTGATGGATGCTGGGGTTCCTATTAAAACTCCTATAGCGGGTATTGCTATGGGTTTAATCTTAGATGATGATCATATAGTCATTCTTTCTGATATCTCAGGAATTGAAGATCATCTAGGAGATATGGACTTCAAAGTAGCAGGAAATTCTGAAGGAATTACAGCGTTTCAAATGGATATTAAGGTAGAAGGAATCACTCCAGCTATCATGAAAGAAGCCTTAGCCCAAGCTAAAGCGGGACGTCAAAATATCCTTGCTACTATGAAAGCAGCTCTTTCTGCTCCTAAAACAGATTTATCACAATATGCTCCTCGTATTGAAACCATGCAGATCAAGCCTAATAAAATTGCTACTGTCATTGGACCTGGAGGAAAACAAATTCGTCAGATTATCGAAGAGACTGGCGTACAAATTGACATTAACGATTTAGGAATTGTTAGTATTTCTGCCTCCTCTCCAAAAGCAATAGAGAAAGCCAAGGGTATTATCGAAGGTTTAGTTGGAGAAGTAGAAATAGGCAAGATCTATGAAGGTCGTGTAACGTCTATAGTGCCTTTCGGAGCTTTTGTTGAAATACTTCCTGGTAAAGAAGGTCTTTGCCATATCTCTGAATTTTCTAAACAACGTATAGAAAACGTCGGTGACTTTGTTAAACAAGGAGATACCCTAGCTGTAAAACTCCTAAGCATTAACGAAAAAGGTCAATATAAACTTAGTCATAAAGCTACCTTAAGCGACTAATCTTCTTATTCCCCATTACATTTTCTAGCAGTTTGTAAAAAGAAAAAAGCCACATAAAATGTGGCTTTCTTCTTTTTGTCATTTGCTATACGTTGTTGAAGCTTACGACCTCTACAACTGGACGCCCTTAAGATGTTGGGGTATTATTTAACTTTAAAGTACCATCTTTCATAACATCTTCTTGAGGAGGAGGAGGAGGCAAATCGTCAGAAACCTTCTTAAACATCATCCCCTCTTCTTTTAAGCGAGCGCGTTTCTTTTCTGGATCCCAGGTATGATCCATAATCTCTTTAACGTCTTTAGCATCTAATGTCTCAAACTCTATCAACATCTGCGTCATAAGTTCAACTTCATCTCGATGCTCTCTAATTACAGTCAAAGCACGCTGATAAGCAGCGTCTAATAACGCTCTTAGCTCGCCATCAATAGATTTCGCGGTTTCTTCTGAGTAACTTTTCTCATGATAAGCTCCATAACCTGTAGAAGCGTCAGAACGCTCGTCATAAGTTACAGTACCTAACTGATCACTCATTCCCCACTCACACACCATACTACGAACTATTTTAGTAGCTTGAGAAATATCTTGCTGAGCACCACTAGAAACATCCCCTAAAAAGATTTCCTCTGCGGCACGCCCCCCCATAAGAACAGCTAACTGATCAAATAGTTCTTTCTTCCAATAGCTAAGCTTATTTTTCTCAGGAAGAAAATGCGTAGCTCCTAAAGATAAACCTCTAGGAATAATCGTCACCTTATCCACAGGATCCGCATGTTGAACACAAAGGCCAACAACAGCGTGTCCTGATTCATGATATGCTGTCGTTTTTCTTTCTTCAGCATCCATTTCTAAACTACGACGTTCCTTACCATAGAGAACCTTATCACGAGCTTCAGCAACGTCTACAGCCGTCACAGCAGTGCGATCCTTACGCGCAGCAAGAAGAGCTGCTTCATTTAATAAATTCTCTAAATCAGCTCCTGAAGCACCTGGTGTACTTCGTGCTACCGCCATCAAATCCACAGTAGGATCTAATTTGATTCTTTTGGCGTGTACAGCAAGAATTTCAAATCTACCTTTAATATCAGGTAAATTCATAACAACCCGACGATCAAAACGCCCAGGACGTAATAAAGCTTTATCTAATACGTCAGGACGGTTGGTAGCAGCCATAAGGATAACGCCCTCATTGGTGCCAAATCCATCCATCTCAACGAGTAATTGGTTCAAGGTTTGCTCACGTTCATCATGACCACCACCGATACCGGCACCTCTATGACGTCCCACAGCATCAATTTCATCAATAAAAATAATACAAGGAGCATTTCTCTTAGCTTGCTCGAACATGTCACGAATACGACTTGCCCCAACACCAACAAACATTTCTACAAAGTCTGAACCCGCAATTGAGAAAAATGGCCGGTCAGCCTCTCCAGAAACCGCCTTAGCTATTAAAGTTTTTCCTGTTCCAGGAGGTCCTATCAATAATACACCTTTAGGAATCCTTCCGCCAAGACTGGTAAACTTCGCAGGATTTTTCAAGAAATCAACAATTTCTATTAATTCTTCTTTTGCCTCTTCAATGCCAGCAACATCTGCAAAAGTAACTTTGTTTTGTCCTTTCATTAATAAACGCGCCGGAGACTTCCCAAAAGACATCGCGGAACCGTTCATACCACGCACTTGGCGAGAAAAAACAAAATATACAAAAACAAGCACTAAGATAATAGGTAGGAAGGTAAACAGGTAACCCACATAATGCGGAGCAGGTTCCTCACTTTTAAAGGTCTTCTCTAATACTAAGTTACGAGGCTGATCTGGAGCTTTAAATGTTAAAGTACGGTTGTTAGTAAATCCTTCCCACTCTTGTTTAGCACCGGCAAACCAGTGTGCAAAGACCTCGGGATCTTGCTTTTCTAATGCACGAGAAGATAACTCCTGGTTATTAAAATACCAAACTACCTGGCTAAGCTCTCCTCGGAGCTTATCTAACTGCGCCTGATTTAGCTGATTAGCCTCTACAAGCTTCTCATACTTACTACGCTCTTCACGATATAAACGTACGGAACGTAGCTGGCCAAAACGCTCACCGTTTTCTGCCAACGCAAGTGAAGAAGAAATCCTCTGCAACGAACCTAAAACTCGCTGATACAAAGAGCTTAACTGCTCAACATCCATTACCTGAGTTAAAGAGACCTCGACTTGCTGATAAAGATCCTTTAATTCGCGTTTCAAACCTTCGGAGCCAATTCCTAAAGCTGGGGATAGATATTTCCCTATAAGCTCATACAAATCTGAACCAAAAGTACGTAAACCCTCATGAGATGCTGGTAGTGTTTGGTAACGTTGCTCTAAGGAACGCAAATTGATAATTTGGAAGTTATTTGAACCATGAACAACAAGAGGCCTTAAGGAAGACTGCCCTAGCTCTACACTAGGAGAAATCATATAGCCTGTATCAGGAATCGAGATTCCTGATATTGCAGAAAACCATAAAATAGAACTTTCAACTTCTTTAGAAAGGTTATCTAAGTTCTTATTGGCTTCTTGGAGGTCAAACTCTAGCTGATGTCTCTGATCTATAAGCTCTAAGTAATGATATCGTAACTGACTTTCAGCTGTTGGGGACTCACGAAAACGACCACTAAATGAAACTAAATTATCATTTAAAGCTATCTTTCGGCTGTCCTCAGGATATATTAACTTTAAATTTACTAAGTGCTCTAGCTGATGGCTAAAACTCACCCGAGCTTTCTTGGCGACTAAAAAATTCTGAATAGCGATCACGCCAAAAATCACACCAAATAAGAGGAAAAAAAATACTGTAGGAAAGTTTTTTTTCGATTCGGGATTCATTTTTTTATCTTTAGACATAAACTACACAACTAAGCTAATCAATCAGACGGGTAATTATTAAATATATCACATTTTTATTATTTTGTTTATAAAACCTATTTATAAAATAAAAAAAATGACATTATGCACATACAATGACCTGATGCTCATTGCTTCCCAAACGCAAGGCACATGGTTATTATATACTTTCTATTCTATCATTACTACCCCAGCTTTTACGATGACTCTTTTATCACGTAAGCGCATTTGTGCTGGCAAACCACGAACCAAATGATCATAAACTGTTTGCAAGAAATGCCTTGAAACAACATGGCCAGCTCTATTGAAGAATTCCTTAAAAACCCATTTCGCCAAGAAAATTTGTTCCATCAACATTTGAGGAACTTCAAGCGACCAACTTTCGTTATCTTGACGTATATTTGCAAGAAAAGGTTGCGCTTGATCTTTCATGTAATGAGAAAGTTCTTCAGATTCTTGAGCTAGTGTAAGTAAGGGCTGAGTAATATTTTTACCAAAAATTTCCTCCAACCAAGGAAATACCTTATTACGCATTCGCGCGCGTAAGTAACGCTCGTCTGTATTCGTAACATCCCGAACATAAGAAATATTTTCTGAATCTAAAGTACTGGTTAAAACTTGCTTGGGAATATGTAAGAGTGGACGTAGTAACGGAATGCCTTTATATGAGGCATCTTGCGTCATACCTTTTAAATTACTTAAATATGCCCCCTCTAACAAACGCTTTAGTACAGTTTCTGCTTGATCGTTAGCATGATGAGCTAAAAATATCCCTGCGAGATTTTCTTCTAAACAGATGTTATGAAATACAGTATAACGATATTGACGAGCAGCGTTTTCCGGATCTTTTGAAGTATGAGTTTCTTTAGGTGCGTGGTTAACAATCAAAGGAATATTTTCCTTCTGACAAAGCAATTCTATATCTTTAGCCTCAGCATCTGAACACTCTCGCCATCCATGATTCACATGAACAGCGGTGAAGGAAACACCTCGGGATTTAAGAAGGTAAAAAAGAAATAATGAGTCACTTCCTCCTGACAGAGCAAGTAAGTAGTTTTTTTTCATATCTAAGGCAGAAAAAAAAACTTCTAATCGCTTATCATTTCTGAGTAGACAGGATAACATAATCTAAATACATGTCCGCGTAAATTCATTGCAAATACGTTAGGGGTTTCTGACTTCATTATGATGTTGTCGCTTTATCCCGAAACCTTGAAGAACTCCTGATATCAGGTACACCATGCCTATTTTATGGAAAGTCTTAATTTTCCGTTATTTAAAAACAGTCACATTTTGTACGCTTAGTCTGATTTGCATTTCTATTATTAGTTCTCTTCAAGAAATCGTTAGTTATATAGCTAAAGATGTCCCCTATCCCACAGTTTTACGATTAACAGCTTATCAGATTCCCTACTTATTGCCCTTTATTCTTCCTATTTCTTGTTTTATTTCTGCCTTTGCTCTTTTTCGAGGACTGTCTGATAATAACCAAATTACTTTCCTTAAGGCATCAGGAGCATCTCAGGGGATTATTACCTTTCCTGTTCTCATGGTATCCTGTGCTATTTGCTGTATAAATTTTTATACCTGCTCTGAATTAGCCTCTATTTGCAGATTCCAAACCTGTAAAGAAATCGCCAATATGGCGATGACCTCCCCGACTCTTTTACTACAGACCCTGCAAAAGAAAGAAAATAATCGTATTTTCATTACTGTCGATCATTGTGCAAAAAGTAAGTTTGACAATGTCATTATTGCTTTAAAAAGAGATAAAGAAATCGCTAATGTGGGAATTATCAAAACAATCATCCCTGATGTTGCAAATGATACTGTGCAGGCTAAAGATGTTGTTATGATTTCTAAGCTTCCCTCTACATTAACAGAGCCACGGTCTGATGCGTCCAAAGAGTATTATATAGAGACCTCAGATGAGATATTAATCCCAAAGATTACCTCAACATTATTTGCTGGGAAATCTTACATGAAAACACGGACAGATTATTTACCTTGGAAGCAGCTTATCAAACAATCATTTAGCCATGCCCATCTTCCTGAAACACTACGAAGAATTGGCATTGGCTTATTATGTATTACCCTTACGTATTCTGGTATGGTTTTGGGGACTTACAAACCAAGATTTCGGAAATCTATAACTCTCTATTGTTTTTTCCCTGTGGTAGATCTGATTTTACTAATAGTAGGGAAAAACGTAGCAGCGTTAGTTCCTGCACTGATGCTTTTTATCTTTCCTCAATTGGTCTCTTGGATTGTTTTTGCTAATCGCGCTTATCGCGAAAACAGAGGCTATGCATAAATGTATATTTGGAAACGCTATTTACTAACTAGATTTTGGCTATCTTTAGGAGCTTTAATTTTATTATCTTTTATTTTTTATGCTTCTATACATCACTCCCTGCATGCCATTAAAGGAAATACTACTGCACTCGCATCAGGAGCTTCATTAAAATTATCTATTTTATATTATCTCTCACAAATAGCTCTTAAAGCAGAATTTTTAATTCCTCAGCTTGTTGCTGTAGCAACAACAATTACACTATTTTCCATGCAAAATAAGAGGGAAGTTCTTCTTCTTCAAGCTTCAGGGTTATCTTTAAAATCCCTCACGGCACCGTTAATTCGATCGAGCTTTCTCATTACCCTACTCTTATATGCGAATTTCCAGTGGCTCCATCCTATATGCGAGAAGATATCAACAACTAAGGAACACATAGATCGGGGAACTTTAGATAAAGCTCAGGATAAAGTTCCTGCTCTCTATCTTAAAGATCAAACTGTGCTGCTTTATTCTTCTATTGAGCAAAAAACTCTAACCTTGAACAAGGTATTTTGGATTAAGAATCCCAAGACTATTTACACGATGGAAAAGCTTGCGTTTACAACACCTTCGCTTCCCATAGGTCTTGATGTCATCCGCTTTTCGGAAACTGAGTCCGGGAATATGGAGTTAAGTGAGTTTTCAGATATGAAAGAATTTCCAGAGATTGAATTTGGGTTCTATGACAATCCTTTTTCTAAGATTTTCACAGCTGGAGGGAAAAACCGCCTTTCGGAATCTTTCCGAGCTATTCCTTGGAATGCTACAGGATTAGGTTTATCAACAACGATTCCTCAGCGCATCTTATCGTTACTATCTACATTTTACTATATGATGATTTCGCCTTTAGCCTGTATTTCAGCGATGATTTTATCGGCGTATCTTTGCTTAAGGTTCAGTCGTGTATCTACAGTGACCCTTGCCTATATTGTCCCTTTAGGCACTATCAATACCTTCTTTGTATTTTTAAAAGCTGGCATAGTCCTGTCTAATAGCAGCGTATTGCCCACATTACCTGTAATGTTATTTCCCTTAATCGTCCTGGCAATATTTACAAATTATGCTTATGCGAAACTTCAGTAATTTCGTTTAGGTAGCCTGCAAAATCCCACTTTTCCAGATCATAACTGAAAAAGGGTTTGAGGTTATTTAGGTGCTGTCTATTTTTTCTTAGACAATTTACAAACTTACTTAGCATTTCCACATGATTTGCAAATACCAAGCGATCTCTTCCTAGTAATGTTGGTGCGAGAATTTTTACCATTAGCAACTTTAGCCTATGTTCATCCCAAGAATCGTCAGCAAAGAAGGCAAATCCTGCTATGAATACGGACACATAATCTAATCCATCTTTAGAGATCACCATTAAATTATTGGGGTCTAAGATTTCTATAAGTTTGAAAACAAGAAGATAAGAAATAATGTGCAAAAGCAGTAGCTTATCATTTTTGAATAAGATTTTTTTCTTAGAAAAGAAGGTATCTTTCAATACTGTAAGGCTATTATCTAGAAATTCATTAACCTCTTCATGAACTGCTTTAGGAATGAAAAATACGGACAGAGACCCTGAAACGCTATATTCCTCTTTTAACGCGGCAAAAAAACCAAAAAAGGTTTCCTGTTCTCCATGAATTTTTTCTATGATTTTTAGTAATTCTTCGGGCTCTGGGAATGAGAATATATGTGCCTTTTCGATTCTTTCTAAACTTTCTTCTATAACTCGACTTCTCGCGCGATCTTTTCTTGATAAACGATTTTGGATATTTAAAATCAGCGTAGTTTCTTTAAGAGCAGCTTTAGCGTTAAGAAAACCTAAAAACTCCTCATTACAATTAGCATAGAGTATAGAACTTTGGGTTATAGGGCTTGGAGATCGTATTATGCGTATGTTTTTATCTCCTAACTTTAACGTTCCTTCTAATCCTGGAAGCATTCCTAAAATTATCGGGTCAAATACCGTAGAATGGGGTTCTAAAATCCTATCTATAGCTTTAAACAACGGTCCGTTAGGGTATTTAGAAAACAGACGATAAAGCTCTTCATATACCTCTGTAATATACTGTCCTGAAGACAATGATTTTTTATCTTCTTCTGGGGTAAGCGTTGTATGTATATGAAAATACAAGTAACGGGCGGCTTCAGTAAATACTAGGTTGCTTTCAAAAATCCCGCTACTTAGTGCTGAAACTAGTGTGTAGGACGGCATATAATTCGATTCTGTCTCTGCACTATTGCTGAGAGCCTTCCAAGCGCCTCTCAGAGAGAAAAGGAAATCATTAAAATAAGCTAAATTATTCTTTTTAGGGCTATTACTAATTACTGTTGCTTCGTATCTAGAAAAGAACAACGCCATAACAGCATTATGAGTCTTTTCAACAGCTTCTACATCTAAATGGCTAAGGGATTTCTTATAGAATATCCTTATCGGCATATCATTTTTGAACACCAGGGAAGAAGCCATTTGATGTACTTCTTCACTATTCCACAGTGTTGTTTTTGTAAGAGGGTCACCCTCATGAGTTGTCTCATGCAGCTTCCCCTGTTTACAAATGATTCCTGTAAGGGTATCTGTATAGAAACGTTTATTCTCCTCATCGGACATGTAAAACAGTTCGTAAGAACGGTCTCGTTTTACCTCTACGAGGTTATTTAGAAACTTTTCTTCTTCGCCTAGTTCTTCTAATTCACTTTCTACAGCTTCTTCTACTTCATTTTCATTGATAATTTTGTGACTAAGATTAGCTTGAGTCTTATTATAGACCTTGCTTAACTCAGAATAATCATGAACCAGACTCTGATATAATTCGCGTTCTCTACTCTCTAAAAATGAAAATACGTTTTGTACACCAGCGATAAGGAAGTTGGATTCTTGTAGAGCTTTATTTGCCTGACTTTTAGGTTGGGTGCTAGCCTTTTTAAGATAGCTTTCAATATTCTTAAGAGCTTGTTTCATCTCTCCGACAGACTGTTCTTCTTCTTGGGAATCATCTAGTTGTGATTCCTGCACAAAAGAAGGTAGAGAACCGTAAGAAATCTTTTTTAATCTTTCTAAATGCTCCAATGCTTTTTCAAAATTATGACAAGATTTTCTCATATCTACCCCGAGAGGAATCCAAAAAATTAGACTATTATCGTGCGATCGTTTTTCTAGTTTATTATAAAAATAAATTAACTATCAATTAATTTTGAAAGAAAATAGTTATTAGAATAATTAAAACTCTAAACTAAAGAAATTAAAAACAAATAAAAAAATGAAAAATAAAAAGAAGGGAGATAATAAGTAGTTGGGGGGATAATAAGGACTAAAAGTCTGATATCTAATAGGAAACGGAAGAAGAGGGATTCGAACCCCCGGACCCTTTCAGGTCTCCTGTTTTCAAGACAGGTGCATTAAACCGCTCTGCCATTCTTCCTTAAGAAAATTGCTGTAAAAACCTTAGATCGTTTTCACAAAAAAGACGGATATCTGAGATACCATGTTTTAGCATTGTCAATCTCTCAATACCCATGCCAACAGCATACCCTGAATAGATTTCAGGATCAACACCGCTGTTACGTAAAACCTGAGGATGTATCATACCAGCCCCGGCGACTTCCAGCCAACCAGTATGTTTACATAGAGAGCATCCGGCTCCTTGGCATTCACAAGAAACGTCTACCTCTATTCCCGGCTCAACAAAAGGAAAGTAGCTGTGTCGCAGACGCAACTCAATCTTCCTTTCAAAAAAGGTATGGTAAAACTCTGTTAACATAGCTGTCAAGTCAGAAAGTGTCACATTGCGATCAAGATAGAAGGCTTCGACCTGGTGAAAAATCACATGAGAGCGAGCTGAAATATCTTCATTACGGAAACATAGACCTGGAGCTACAACTTTTATAGGTGGTGATTGTTTACTGAGTTCTCTAGCTTGAACATTAGAAGTATGAGTACGTAAAACTGTTTGAGGATCTAGGTAAAATGTATCATGCATTTGCCTAGCAGGATGATCTTCTTCAAAATTTAGTAAAGAAAAGTTATTTTCTTCGCTTTCGATATTTGGGGCTTCGCGAACACAA
This sequence comes from Chlamydia sp. BM-2023, assembly GCF_964023145.1. NCBI lineage: Bacteria > Pseudomonadati > Chlamydiota > Chlamydiia > Chlamydiales > Chlamydiaceae > Chlamydia > Chlamydia vaughanii. The sequence goes on from NZ_CAXIED010000001.1 coordinate 298,823, forward strand.
AATCCTAGATGAACGAAGATATCGACAACATCATCAAGAACCTTTTTTACAATGTGTCTACCACCAAGACACTGTGGTTCTCCAGGCAATGTAATATCCAGCTTATCTTTGAGAAATTCTGCTGATTCTTCGGAAAGAAGAATAGCGTCACTTTTATCTTGGATCAATTCCTCGATATAGGTCTTGCAAGCATTTATGGAAGCGCCTAGAAGAGCTTTTCCTTCTAAAGGGCACTCCCTTAATTTCTCAGCAAAACCGCGGAAAATTCCTTTCTTTCCTAAGTAACGAACCTTAAGATCGAAAAGATCTTTTGAAGAGTTAACTTGATCTAATTCAATACAAAATTGTTGCTTTGTAGCGTCAAGCTCCTCTTGAATCGTCATGAGATGTCTTTCCTAAACAGTCGCCTCTAATGCCTTTTTAGCTTGACTAGCTACTAGAGCGAACCCTTGTGGGTCATGAATAGCCATTTCAGATAGCATCTTTCTATTTAAATCGATACCAGCACACTTCAAGCCGCAAATCAAACGACTATAAGACAAACCATTAATTCTAGAAGCCACATTAAGACGTGCTATCCAAAGGCTACGAAAATCACCTTTACGGTCTTTTCTGTGCATGTAATTGAAAGCCATAGCTCTCATTACGGAAGACCGACTCTGGCGAAAATGGCCTTTTCTGTCTCCCCAAAAACCTTTAGCTTGTTTCAATATACGCTTACGACGGCGTCTGGAAGCTACTGAACCTGTTGCTCTCACCATAATAAAATCCTTTATCCTTAAACAAGCATCATTCGCTTATACATACCCACCTGACCTTTATCTACTAAAGGCTGCTTAGATAGATTACGTTTTTCCTGCGAAGATTTCTTTGATAACTTATGCCTCTTTCCAGGGCGTGTTCGCTTTAGCTGACCAGAACCTGTCAACTTAAAACGCGCCGCAACGGACTTATTGCTTTTCATCTTGGGCATGGAATTTTTCCTGCTTTTTCTTAGTTTTTACTGTTCCTGGGGCTATAACGCAAATCAAGGAACGACCATTTAGTTTTGGTTCGGACTCTATGAACCCTAGATCTTCAAGACCCTGACTCATTTTTTTTACAACTTTATGCCCGTGTTCTGGGTAAGCAAGTTCACGTCCTCGAAACATACAAGTAATTTTTACTTTGTTGCCTTTCTCTATAAACGTTCTTGCCTGCTTTAACTTAGTAAAAAAGTCGTTGTCGTCAATATTTGGCTTCAATTTGACTTCTTTAACACGCACTTGATGCTGAGCCTTTTTACTGTCCTTTTCCTTTTTCGTTAGATCGTAGCGGTACTTTCCGTAATCCATAATTTTGCATACGGGAGGCTCGCTATTCGAAGCAACTTCTACAAGATCTAATTCGGCTTCACGGGCCAAGTCTAGGGCATCTTTAGTATTTAAAATGCCTAGCTGCTCGCCACCAGAGCCTATAAGACGGACTTTAGGTGCTCGTATCTGTCTGTTAATTTTAAAATTTAATGCCACACTCTATCCCGATTACTCGTTAATACGATTCTTTAAATGATCAGAGGCCAGTACCTTATCCTAGGGAAACTGGAGAAATAATTATCCACTTACCTAGGCAAGAAAACTAAGATCTTAGAGCATCTACAAAAGAAAAGCAATTGAAATCCCATTGTCTAAGGTTCAGGCTCCTACTTTTTGTGCTTTATTTGTAGACAAACAATTTTTAAAAATTTAGTTTATATCCCATTAAGAAAAAAATGTTCTAGACAACTGTTAGAACCATAATTTTTTGTTGCAATTTAAACTTTCTAAAATATAACCTTATTCTTTTTCACTTCGCATCTTTCTATACTAAAGTTTTCATTTAGCAAACTGAAAGTGTATTTTATAACTAGAAAATTATTATTGTTTTGGTGTCATCATGTCTACGCTGACCCCTGATTCCACAGGGTCTTACGTTAAGCTTCCTCGTCCCCTTCCCAAACAAAAAATGCGGGAAATCGTGCTACAAATGTTGTACGCTTTAGATATGGATCCCATGTCTGAGGAAAATTTGGTCCCTCTTTTAATGTCTGAGACTTCCGTGACCCAAAAACACGCTCTTTCCGCTTTAAATTCTGCAAAAGAAATTCTTGCAAAATCTCCCGAGTTAGATTTATTAATCACTCAAACGGTTAAACACACGTCTTTTGACAAGTTGACTCTGATGGAAAAGAATGTCTTACGTCTGACTTTATTTGAGCATTTTCATGGTCAACCTATTAATACGGCTATTTTAATTGCCGAAGCTACAAGACTTGTAAAAAAGTTCAGTTATGTAGAAGCCTGTACGTTTGTTCACGCAGTTTTAAATGATATTTTTCGGTTAACTCTACCTTCGGAAAATCCAGAAACCTCATTAATGTGTTGTTAGGCCTAATTCTATCTTAAACTCACTTGGAATCCTAAACGTGAAAGAGTCTGCTACTTTTCATTTTCCTTTCTCCGTTCGTCGTAGTGTCTGGTTAAGTAAATATTCTACATTTCGTATTGGAGGGCCTGCGAATTATTTTAAGGAGATCCACTCCATAAGCGAGGCTCAACAAGTTATTCACTTTCTACATAGTGAAAACTATCCCTTTATTATTGTGGGGAAGGGTTCTAACTGTTTGTTTGATGACCAAGGATTCGACGGTTTTGTTTTATTCAATAGTATTCAAGGCAAGGAGTTTCTTTCTGATACGACCGTTAAGGTATATTCTGGTATGTCTTTTTCCCATTTAGGGAAGACTCTTTCTTCTTCAGGATATTCCGGTTTAGAATTTGCTGTGGGCATTCCAGGGTCTGTTGGAGGCGCAGTGTTTATGAACGCTGGTATTGGCGATCAAGACGTAGCTTCTGTTTTGGAAAGTGTTGAAGTTATCAATGCTGAAGGGGAAATCTGTTCCTATACACCACAACAGCTAGATTTTGGTTATCGTAAATCGCGTTTCCAAACGCGAAAAGAATTCATTCTATCTGCAACTTTTAAAATATCCAGGAACTCTGGAGCTTTACAGTTGGCTAAGGATTTACTTCAACGTCGTTTAGCTTCCCAACCCTATCAACAGCCTTCTGCGGGTTGTATTTTTCGCAATCCTCCTGGGGATTCTGCGGGAAAGTTGATTGATGAAGCGGGTTTAAAAGGCCTTTCTCTTGGGGGAGCACAAATATCACCGAAGCATGCGAATTTCATTGTGAACACAGGAAGGGCCACTGCTTACGAGGTAAAGCAGCTTATTCAAATGGTTCGAGACAAATTACAGTCTCAAGGAATAAATTTAGAGGAAGAAATCCGGATTATTCCTTACCGTCTTCCTTAAGTGAGCGAAATACGAGAAGTCTTGGGGCTTTATTTCTATTCATAATGTAAAATGACCCCACTTCCCAAAATCGGGAATCTAATTTCTTTCCTAGACTTTCTATAGAAGACATTTCATGAGCGCCTTCTTCATGCCCTGGATAGCACACCACGGTGATTGCTCCATGGGGAGCAACTAAAGTCAAAGCTTTTTGAATACTTATGAGTGTTGTTTTTTCTAGTGTTGTGATGCTTTTATCACCATTAGGAAGGTAGCCTAGGTTATAATGAATTAACTTAGCTCCTGATTCATTGATATGCTCATGAGATATTTTTTTAAATTCTATGATTGAGAATTCTTCTTGAGTTAAGGATTCGCTACAAAGTTGCTTTGCTTTTTCCAGGGCTTCTTGTTGCACGTCATAAGCAACAAGTCTTCCTTTTCCTTGGAGCAATTGAGCTAGAATTAGGCAATCTTTCCCATTGCCACAGGTAGCATCGATAGCGGTATCTCCCGGAGTAAGAAATTCTTGAAAAATTTCGTGAGATAATCGCACAACATTTCCTTGAAGTAGTCCTATTCCTTTAAACATCAACATGCCTATTGCAAAGATACCTTTTTCTCGATAACATCATACCCAAAATTGGGGTATTAGCTCAGTTGGTTAGAGCGTCACGTTGACATCGTGAAGGTCAGCTGTTCAAGTCAGCTATATCCCAACTTTCTTTATAAATTCTGTGTAAAAAATTTCCTGACCTTTAGATCTCCACAGTCTTTCAAACCAAGATCCTCCGTAGTTGTCTAGTACCTTACAATAGTATGGTTCTTCCATGGATGGGTTCAATTTTTCCTTCATGATTTTTATAGCTTCAAGAAGGTAGATTTTTTCATCTGTAGCGAGAATTAGCATTCCATCGTCTTGCAAGACTCTGAGTACATCGTTCATGAACTCATCCTGAAATAAACGGTGTTTACGGTGGCGCATTTTAGGCCAAGGATCTGGAAAGTTTACAACTATGCGTTGGAAAATTGCATTTCCGACATAATATCGGAAAAATGTTTGTGCTTCTCCAGAAACAACTCTCAAGTTATTCACTTGGGAATTCTTCATTTTTGACCATATTTTCCTTACTCTATCGAAACGTTTTTCAACAGCAATCCAATTCACATTAGGGTTTTCTTGAGCTTGAGCAACTACCCAATCTCCATTTCCCGAACATAACTCACAAAAAATAGGATTTTGGTTTCCGAAAAACTCTTCCCATGATGGCATTGAGAAGTGATCGTGTTGGAAATAATGACCCGGAACATAGAGAACATTATCCTGAATACTTGGGCTACGCTCCTCCCAAAAGAAAGGAACTTTTAAATCTTGAGGTTTCATTAAAAATTAATAAGAACTTACATCTCAAGAAATTATAAAATCTGCCCTAGTTTTCTCTAAGGATTTTCTTTTCAAGAAAAAATGGTAGATATTTAAAAACAAAAAAAATGGCCTCCAGAAGATCTGGAAGCCATCCAAGCATTAAAAAACTCTTTATAAACCCTCTACCAATTCAAACTTCCTGAAGTTTGATATTCGGTGACACGAGTTTCAAAAAAGTTTTTTTCTTTATTGAGGTCGATAGTTTCACTCATCCAAGGGAAAGGATTTTTAGAATTATAGATAGGTTTTAGTCCTATTCTTTCCAGACGACGATCGGCAATATGACGAACGTAATCGATGAACATGGAGGATTTTAGCCCTAAGATACCTCGAGGCAAACAATCTCTAGCATAGTCTATCTCTAGATCTACAGCTTGTTTAATAAGCTCTACTATCTCATCTTGGAGTTCTTGAGACCAAACTTCAGGATTTTCTTCTTTGATACCATTGATAAGATCGATACCAAAATTGAGATGAATGGTTTCGTCTCTCAAAATATACTGATATTGCTCTCCGATCCCGGTCATTTTATTCTGACGATGGAAGGAAAGAATCATTACGAAACCGCTATAGAAAAAGATACCTTCCATAATTATGTAATAACCCACCAAATTTTTAATAAACTGGCGCAGTCCTTCCATTGTCTCTGTAGAAAAATTAGGATCTAATACGTCTACAGTTAATAGCATTTGGAAATCATCCTTAGCTTTAATAGTAGCACGTTCATTGTAGGCGTTGAATACTTCAGCCTCTTCAAGGCCTAAGGACTCACAGATGTACAAAAAGGTGTGGGTATGGACAGCTTCTTCAAATGCTTGTCTCAATAGATATTGACGAGCTTCTGGATTTGTAATGTGCTTGAAAATTGCCAATACTATGTTATTCCCCACCAAGCTTTCTGCCGTGCTGAAAAATCCTAGATTTAAAAGAATGACTCGACGTTCGTCTTCTGAAAGATCTTGCGATTTCCATAATTCGATATCACGAGCCATAGGGACTTCTGTAGGCAACCAGTTATTCGCGCAGCCATTTAGGTAATGTTCCCATGCCCACTTGTACTTAATAGGCACAAGCTGATTAACATCAACCTGATTACAATTAACCAAACGTTTACTGTTTAATTGTACACGTTTTAATTTGCCGTCTAAAATATCTGCTTCCATACTTCTATCCTTCTCTTTTGTATTACTGGCAAGATTCGCAACCTTCTTCGAGAGAACAGACCGGTATTTCTCGAGTTCTTTCTATAACAATCCCGGTAGAAGCCGATTTATTTTTCATCCATCGGGGTTGAACGCCTCGTTTATTTATATCAGTAAACGATTTTTCGACAGAGGTTGCTGCGGAAGACCTTAAGTAATACGTAGTTTTCAGTCCTTTTTTCCACGCGGTAAGATACATCGCGGAAAGCTTTTTACCATTAGGTTCTGACAAGTATAAATTGAGAGACTGTCCCATGTCTATCCATTTCTGTCTTCTAGAAGCACATTCTATTAACCATTCAGGTTCAACTTCAAAGGCTGTAAGAAAGATTTTTTTAAGTTCATCAGGAATACGTTCGATTTCTAGTAAAGAACCGTCGAAATATTTCAAATCATCCAACATGTCTTCGTCCCATAATCCTAATTGTTTTAGCTTCTGAATCAGGTAGACATTAGGAATTGTAAACTCTCCGGAAAGATTCGATTTGACAAACAAATGTTTATAAGTAGGTTCTATCGATTGTGTTACTCCGATGATATTGGAAATAGTTGCTGTAGGAGCAATAGCCATAGTATGGCTATTTCTCATACCATAAGCTTTAATAGCTTCGCGAACTGGGGTCCAATCCTTACGGCATGAGGTGTCCATAGAAACGTTCTCTTCTCCCCGATATGCTTTTAGCAATTCTATGGTGTCCAAAGGTAGGTAACCACGATCCCACTTAGAACCTTTGTATGAACTATAGGTTCCTCGTTCTTTTGCTAATAAACTTGAAGAAAGAATAGCGTAATAGGCAATCAACTCTGAGCTCTTATCAGCAAATTCTACAGCTTCTGGGGATGCGTAGCTGATGTTCAGTTTGTACAGAGCATCTTGGAAGCCCATAACTCCTAGGCCTACGGCTCTATGAGTTAAGTTAGCATTTGCTGCTTCTTGAGTCGGATAGAAGTTCAGATCAATAACATTGTCTAAAATACGGATAGCAATTGAAATTGTTTCTTCGAGTTTCTTCTCGTTAATATCACCATTTTCAATATGCGCTACTAAATTGACGGAGCCTAAATTACAAACGGCTGTTTCAGTTTCAGAGCAGTTCAATAATATTTCTGTGCATAAGTTTGAGCAGCGAACAACGCCCACATGATCTTGTGCTCCACGAATATTTGAAGGATCCTTAAATGTCATCCACGGATGCCCTGTTTCATAGAGCATGCTAAGCATCTTACGCCATAAATCTTCCGCGGGGATCTTTTTGTATAGTTTAATTTCCCCTGTGTCTATTTTTCTTTCGTATTCTTCATAAAGCTCTTCAAATGCGTTACCATAAGCTTCATGTAATCCTGGAACATCGTTAGGACTAAACAGCGTCCATGTTCCTTTTTGTTCTAAACGTTTGAAGAATAAATCAGGAATCCAACTTGCTGTATTGATATCGTGGGTACGGCGACGTTCGTCTCCGGTATTTTTTCTTAATTCTAAGAAATCTTCGTAGTCTAGATGCCAGATCTCTAGATAAACGCACATAGCTCCTTTGCGTTTACCCCCTTGATTCACTGCAATTGCGGTATCATTTCCCACTTTAATGAATGGGATAACTCCCTGACTTTTTCCATTGGTGCCTTTAATTAAAGCTCCTGTAGCACGTACTCCTGTCCAATCATTTCCAATCCCTCCAGCCCATTTAGAAAGCATAGCGTTATCTGCGATTACTTTGTAAATATGCGCGAGATCATCTTGTACGGTTGATAAATAACATGAGCTTAACTGTGAGTGGCGCATGCCAGAATTGAATAGCGTGGGTGTTGCTGGAGTATAACGGAATGTAGAAAGAAGATTATAAAAAGTAATTGCCCACGCGGTTTTATTTTCTTCATTTAGAGCTAAGCCCATAGAAACACGCATCCAGAAAATTTGAGCTGTTTCTAATCTACGTCCTTCATGCTGATTAAAGTAACGATCATAGAGATTTTGCACTCCCATGTAGGAAAATTGACGATCCCTGGATATATCTAAAGCGTCTGCAAGAGCATCGAGGTCATATTCTTTCAAACGGGGATTTAACCGATACTTTTCGCCATTAAGAATATAATCTTTAAAGCATTGTTTTTGCGCTTCAGCAAGATCAGAATCTGTAGCAAATTTTCCCATGGTTTCTTGATACACCACTTCTGTAAGTAACTCTGCAGCTACGTAGGCGTAATCAGGTTCTTTTTCGATATTAGCTCTAGCCGCCATAATACAGGCTAAAACAACTTCAGACTCTTTAATTCCAGAATAGAAGTTAGCAAATGCCATTTCAGCAAGAGTATGTGGATTGGTAGTTTCAGGGAATCTTTCGCATGCCCAAAGAAATCTTTCTGTTAACTGAGCTTTGCTAATTTGATAAGTTGTCCCGTCACTCTTAACAACATTGTGAATTTCCTCACTAATTTCTTCTTGAATGTCGTTTTGCTTATCACGAACTCGCGCTCGAGCTTCTCTATATAAAATATAATTTTTAGCAACTTCATAGTGGCCGACTACCATCAATTGTTGCTCAACAATATCTTGAATAGATTCGATATCTATAGCCTGTCCCTCGGAACAAACAATTAAGATTTCTTCAACAATTTTATTAGTTAAATCATTGATTTCTGAAAGAATCTCTTGCAAAGGGAATTCTACAATCTTTTTTGTAGCTCTAAAAGCTTTTTCCAAAGCTGCAGAAATCTTCATGGGGTTGAATCTTACTGTGCTTCCGTCTCTACGTATTACAGAAACGCGATGCCAGGATCCTTCACGCTGATCTTTATGCTGATCTCTATAAATAATATAATCTCTCGCCACGTCTTGCAAACCATTAACATACAGCTGGCTCTCGACCATATCTTGAATACGCTCGACGGTAACCACCTGACCTTCACGAATTTTCTTTACAACTTCGTTCACAACTTGATGAGTAATGTCAGAAATAGAAGTTTCTAGATCTTTAGGCAAAGGAGAACTATCTTCTAAACTACGCGTATCGCGGAAAGCAGCTTCCAAGGCTTGAAATATTCGATCTTGATTAAACGGAACAAACATTCCATTACGTTTCACGATAGTATAATATTTCTCGTTTACCTCGACCATATGTCATTCCCCTAACAGCTGTATTTTCGATTTATTTCGATTCAAATATGTAGTTCTAAACAACAACAACGATTTCAATCCATATTTTGAAAAACTAAGGAGGTTCTCTAACGATTTAATATTAAAAAAAACGTAGAGAAAAACCTCCCCTTTCCTAGAAAAGCTTTCTTCCAGAAAACCCAATATGTAGTGAAACATTATGCGCTTGTATACCATATATAGGAATAGAGAGCGTTTCGTGCAATTGAAAAGTAATCCCATTCTCTGGAAAAAAATGCGATTCTGAGGAGCATTTTTTAACTTAGATATCGAAAGATCTTTTCGGCAAAAACTTGTTGATTTTAGATGAATATATTATGCTTAAGGGATAATCAAATTCCGGCTTTTCTCATGTTAGGATCAGAATCCGATATCCGTGGCAAGCGGCGTGTTGTGACGCCTAATGCTATTACAGCTTTTGGTCTTTGTTGCGGACTGTTTATTATTTTTAAAAGCGTTTTAAAGACCTCCTCTTCTGTAGAGCTATTGCATCGTCTACAGGGACTTTCGCTTTTATTAATTAGTGCTATGATTGCTGATTTTTCCGATGGTGCCATTGCTCGTATTATGAAAGCTGAAAGCGCTTTCGGAGCCCAATTTGATTCTCTTTCTGATGCTATAACATTTGGCATTGCTCCCCCACTCATTGCAATTAAGAGTCTTGACGGTGTGTATGCTGGAGGATTCTTTTCTTCGTTACTTTTGGTAACCTCTATAATTTATGCCTTGTGTGGTGTATTACGTTTAGTACGGTATAACCTATTTTCTAAAAAACCTGCAGAGCCAACTCGCGTTTCTTGTTTTATAGGTCTTCCTATTCCCGCTGGCGCTGCTTGTGTTGTTTCTTTAGCGTTATTTTTAGCTTCTGATTTTCCAACAGCCTTGCCAGTACCTGTCCGTATTTCTATTATTTCTTTAGGCTTACTTTTCATTGGAAGTCTTATGATCTCCCCTTGGAAATTCCCTGGAATTAAAAATTTACGTTTTAAGGTTTCTTCTTTTCTACTTGTTGTCGTCACAGGATTAGTAGCTTGTTTATTCTTTTTAGGTCTTGTTGATCACTTTCCTGAAGTATTCTTCCTAGTTTCTTGGTTGTATGTTTTGGTAGTCTTCCCTATTTTTGCGATCTCATACCAAAGAAAAACGACACGTCAATGATAGCTTTTACACATCTTACTCTTGCCTTTTGTGGATTTTGTTTAGGGGTTTGTTTATCTTCTCTTTACTATCGCAAACGTGAAAGTGCTCATATAGAAGCAAAAAGAAAGCTCGAGCATGACAATGAACTTCTGAGAAATTCTTTAGAGTTATCTCGTCGTCAAGAACAGCTTATGGAAGAGTTTAGTAATAAGCTGTCCGTATCATCACAAGCTCTTATTAAAGAGATGAAAGAAGAAACTCAGAGTTATTTTTCTGAAAAATCCAAAACTATTGAATCTATACTTACTCCTGTTCAATCTACTTTGACAGCTTTTAAGCAAAACTTGGAAACTTTCGAGACTAAACATGCTGAGGATCGTGGAACTTTAAAAGAGCAAATTTCCCATCTTCTTGCTGCTGAGAAAAAACTTGAGAAAGAAACCCAGGCTCTTACGGATATTTTAAAACATCCGGGTTCTCGGGGACGCTGGGGGGAAATTCAACTTGAGAGAATCTTAGAGCTTTCAGGAATGCTGAAGTATTGCGATTATGAAACTCAGGCTAGTGATGCTCAAGGATCAGCACGCGCTGATATGATCATACGCCTTCCTCAAGAACGCTGTTTGATTATTGATTCTAAGGCTCCATTTTCTGAAACGTATTTTTCCAATGATAACTCCGATAAATCCGATCTCGTTGGGAAAATAAAAGAGCATATCAAAACTTTAAAATCCAAAAGCTATTGGGAAAAGTTTCACTATTCTCCAGAATTTGTGATTCTCTTTCTCCCTGGGGAAAGTATTTTTAACGATGCCCTGCGTATAGCTCCTGAGCTAATTGATATTGCTGCTACCTCGAATGTTATTCTTTCTGGGCCGTTAACACTACTGGCATTGTTAAAAACTGTTGCTCACATGTGGAAACAAGAAAATCTTCAAAAGCAAATTCAAGAAATAGGTCAGCTAGGAAAAGAGCTTCACCATCGTTTACATGTTGTTTTTAATCATTTTCATAAGATTGGGAAAAATCTCAATAATGCTGTTCAAAGCTACAATGATATGTCTTCTAGTTTGCAGCACAGGGTCTTACCAACATTAAGAAAATTCGAGGATTTAGAGGTATCATCTTCTTTGCATAAAGTAGAGGACCCTTCTCCTATTCATAGCCCAGCAACATCGTTTCTTCCAAGTTATGCGGACGAAGAAGAGTCTCCTTCTGAAGAATCTTTATTAAAAGATATCTAACCACCTATAACGCTGAAGCTATTGGTAATTCCTTATCGAATTTCGTAGAGTTATCTCGCAACATTTCTTCTCCAGCAAAGGAGATAAATGTTGTTTTATCGTTATCTTTTAAATAATTCTTCATCACAGAACAAATTTGTTCTTTAGTAACACCAAGAACAGATCTACGGAAAGCCTGGCGTAAAGCAGGAACTCTTCCGCATCGTAATCTGTAGTATCCTGTGGATGCTCGGCTTCCAGGGGCTATAGGAGAATCTAAGCTTTGGATAACTCCTAAAACGCCCTCATGAATATCTTCATCTGTGAAGTTTCCTTGAGCGATTTCGTTAATACCGTGAATAAAAGCCTGGTAGCTGTCAAAAATAGAGGGATCGCGATAGCTATAACAATAAAATGTTCCCCTGCCGAGATTTACAGCTGCTCCTGATCCATAGGCACCCCCTTGCTCACGTATCTTCGTATGCAAAACGGTATTGTCTAAAATTTCTGCAGCTACAGTCAAAGCAGCAGCATCAGGATCATCGTAAGCTAAATCCCCAATAGAGAAAGCTAAAGCATTAAAAGCTGCACGCGCAGGGATAGATAATCCCTTTGATGCTAACGCTATATCTATAGAAGGGTTTACCCAAGGTTCGCCAGAAAGAACTTCTTTATCTAAAAGACCGTAAAAATTCTTCTCATGTAAATCCTTATAGTTCGTATGGCTACCGCTGATAATCAGCTGACGCTTACCGAAGAAACACTTTCTATAGAGATTTTGTAAAACATCGACGATGTTATTAGCTTCTTCATCAAAATTCTTAGTTAAATCACGGATTTTCTCTACATAAGGAAGTCCTGAAGCTAAGTAAGACATCGTTGCTGTCATGGATTTATCCATACAAGCCATGCTAATAGCATAGCCCATAGGGCTGTTGCGTACACTGTTTGTCAAAGCTTCATTATGCTGCATGAGTAACTCTTTAATTCTTGCAACATCACTAAAGTCTACATTTGTTAGTGTATCCCCCATCACTTGAAATAGCTTTTCTGCTTTTGCTGCTAAAGCTTTTCCGCGGATACCTACTGAGGGTGATAGCTGAGTATTTTTATTAGCATGAGGAGAAAATTCATAAGAAACGTCTACTCCTCCTGTATGCTCGAGAAGAAACTCAAGATTTTCCTTATAAGATCTTCCTCCTGATCCTAATTGCGGCATTAGGAAAACAAGCAGACGTAACCAAGGGAGTTCATCTGCCGATAATGGAGGAAGATCCATAACGAGCTCTGCAAAAATTAAATCATTAGTAAAGCAATCGTGATGGAGAACTTCCCCATGAGAAATGTTCTCTTTAACTAAATTAAATTCTTTTCCGGAGTGAGGAACCTTATCTAAAGAAAAATTCGGAAGAACTTTATCGAGGTCTTCATTTTCGGCTTGATATTCCTCTAATATTTTAGAGGTAAGCTGGATCTTCTCGATATCTTCTTTAGAAAGCTTCTCTTGAACATCTTTAAGAAGAGTTTGCTCTTCTTGATTTTCTATAGAGATTAAATCCGCATCAGGAAGAAGAATCACACGAGCAAAATGTGTATTATCTAGAAAATACTTTCTAATGAGTTTTTCAAGGTAGTCAGGCTGTTTTAACTTTTCGCGAAGTTCTGCAAATAGACTATGGATTCGCAGACCATCTTCAGCATGTCCTCCGTGTTGTTTTAACAATCCTGAACGGAAAAATAATGATAACCCATAAGGAAGAGAATACCCTGAAATTTCTTTTCGGGTTAGCTCTAGCTGGTGAACAGCAGCTTCTACAAGATGACTAGGGATGCCTTCTCTTATTATCTCTTCTAAACAAGCAAAAATCCATGATTCTAATTTCTGAGCTCCTCCGTGGGAACAGCCCTTACAAACAATAGTAATAGGAATTTCACGGATTTCACCGTCTATTCCCATATCTGCCTGCTTACAAAATCCTGATTTTAACAATCGTGATTTCAGGGGAGCTGCATCTGTTCCCATAAGGACAACATCCAGCACGTAAAGAGCTAGTAGCTCTTGTTGATCTAGTATGGAACATGTTAACCAGGACAATCCAAAAAGCACCTTATCTTCATCTTGGCTATCTGAAGGATACTTAAGCATCGTTCTTACGGGCTCTTTAAACCTCTTTTGCAGAGGAACTGTAACCGTTTGTTTTTCTAATTTACCCACATGGCGAAGGAGCTTTTCTTCAAGAAAATCTAGGTGCCTAGAGGGTTTAATGTTTCCATAAAAATAGAATAAACATCGGCCGAGAGTATATTGACTCTGGTGAAAGGAGACGATACTTTCATGAGAAAGTGTGATGATATCTTTAGGATCTCCTCCCGAGTTCACTCCGTAAGTTACAGAAGGAAATAATGCAGCGTTTAAAGCTTCTGACAACCGAGATTCCCCGGACATCATAGCACCTTTCATTTCATTAAATACCACCCCAGTATAAGTTAAAGCTTTCTCGGGAGTAAGTTCGTATCTCCATCCCTCTTGCAAGAAGCTATTTTCTGTAAGCAGAGGATGAAAAACCGCGTCTATATAGACACTAAGTAAATTATAGAAATCTTCGGGGATCTGCGATGCTGCAGGATAACAGGTAAAATCTGCTCCTGTGAAAGCATTCATAAATGTGTTTAAACTACGCCGTGTCATAGAAAAGAAGGGGTCGCGCACGGGATAGTTTTCGGATCCACAAAGCACCATGTGTTCTAAAACATGAGCCACACCATTGGAGGTCTGTGGACAAGTTCTAAAGCAAATATTGAAAACATTTTCATCGTCATTATTGATGATCATCATAATAGAAACCCCCGACGGCTTATGCTCCGCCTCGAGTAATTTACTTTCTATCTCAGGAAGATCCTGACTCAGCTTAATGACGAAATTTCTATATGTATCTCCAGCTTTCATACTCCGTCCAAATCCCCTAATGTAACATCAGGTATTGCCATTATTTTTAAATCTACGAGGTTAATGGTATTATAAGGTTCTTACTTTTCAGCAAAATCAAGTTAAGTTACCTTGGGTATTATTTTCAATAACTCCTAGGGAAAGTTATGAACTATGATCTCAATTATTTTGAAAATCATTATGAAAAATTTCTAAAAGAATTTTCGGATTTTCTTCATTTTCGTTCTATATCTGCGGATCCCAACTGCAGTACCGACTGCAAAAACTGTGCAGATTTCCTAGTTGATAGTCTTAAAGATATATTCTCAATAGAATTATGGGAGAAACCGGGTCACCCTCCCATTATCTGTGCTACTTATCATGAAGCGGGATCTACGGCTCCTACCTTATTGTTATATAATCACTATGATGTACAACCTGCCGACATCTCTGACGGATGGTTAGCAGATCCTTTCACTATGAGAAAACAGGGTGAGAGCATCATTGCTCGTGGAGCTTCTGATAACAAAGGTCAATGTTTTTACACCTTAAAAGCTTTACAACATTATTACCACTCTCGCAAAGGATTTCCTGTAAATATTACATGGATTATTGAAGGCGAAGAAGAAAGCAACAGCACAGCTTTAAAAACCTTAATACAAGAAAAAAAAGAGGCTCTACGTGCTGATTATTTTCTAATTGTTGATGGGGGTTTTTCTTCTCCACAAGCCCCTTGTGTTAGCGTGGGCGCGCGAGGTTTAGTAACCATGAAAATCTCCTTAGAAGAGGGTAGTAAGGATATGCATTCGGGAATATTCGGAGGCATCGCTTATAATGTAAACCGTGCTTTAGCAGAGATGCTCTCTACACTACATCACAGTGATAATTCCATTGCTATCGAAGATTTCTATGATGATGTTGTTCTTCCTAAAGATAACGAGTGTTGTGATGTCCCTCAGGGAAATCTTATGGAAGACGGAGAACAAAACTTAGGATTTCGCCCGACGTTATATGCTCCAGCAGCAACTCCTGAAGAAGCTTTAAGCTTGTATCCTGCTTTAGATATCAATGGGATTTCCGGAGGATATACAGGACCAGGATTTAAAACTGTGATTCCTTATAAAGCTACGGCCTATCTTTCTTGCCGTTTAGTCCCCAACCAAAATCCTGAGAAAGTAGCCAAACAGGTTATTCAACATTTAGAAAAACATGTTCCTGCTAATTTAAAATTTTCTTATGAGATTTTTGAAGGTTCTCCTGGGTGGAGAAGTTCTCCCAATTTACCTATTGTCTTGGCTCTACAAGAGATCTACTCTAATCTTTATGATAAGCCATGTCTCAGAATATTTATGGAAGCTACAATTCCCATAGCTTCTCTTTTAGGGGAAATCTCTCAGGCGGAGCCAGTGATTTGTGGGGTATCTTATTTAAGTGATGCCATTCACGCCGCTGAGGAAAACTTTTCTACAGAGCAAATGAAAAACGGCTTCCTTTCGATTTGTTTACTTCTTGATAAACTAGGAAAGGCATAAAAAAAGCGCTCTATACAAGAGCGCCATCCTTAGGGGATCTGAGAAGGATCTCCTGGTTATTCTTCAGGCTTTAATACAATAAAGCGAATGATCTCTCCTTGAGATACCATCAAAAGAATACTGTCATTATTCCCATCTTTCAAAACAGTGTTTAATTCCTCTACGGAAGATACTTTTTGTCTGTTTACGGCAAGAATGATCTGTCCTGGAGCTACTCCTGCGGAACCCGCGGGGGAACCCGCTTCAACGGCAACTATGAGCACACCTTTGGTATCAGGAGCTATTCCTAATTTCTTAGAAGTTTCGGTATTGAGATTTTGTACACGAATACCTACACGCTGCAAAGCCGACACTCCATCATCTTGAGGAGCCTGAGAAACAATCACAGGGATTTCTATAATTTTCCCTTCACGAACAACTTTCAACAATACTCTTGTCTCAGGATTTGTCAGAGAAATCGCATTGCGGAATGCACTAAGAGATTCTACTTCTTTTCCGTTATAGGCAATGATTACATCTTCTTGCTTTAATCCTGCTTTATGCGCTGGGGATCCCTTAACAACATCTGTAACTAAAGCACCATATACTTTTTCCAATTTATAGCATGCTGCGAGTTCAGCATCTATAGGTTGTAGAGTAACTCCTAAAAATCCTCGAATTACCTGCCCGTCACTAATTAACTGATCGATAATTCTTTTAGCCATTAAGCTGGGAATAGCAAAGCCAATGCCTATATACCCCCCACTACCACTTACAATAGCTGTGTTAACTCCTATTACCTTCCCATCAATATTTAGGAGAGGTCCTCCGGAATTTCCAGGATTGATAGCAGCATCTGTCTGAATAAAATCTTCAAAATCTGCAATGTGAAGCTGATTTCTTCCTTTTGCGCTAATTACCCCTACGGTAACCGTAGCTTGTAATCCAAAAGGATTCCCAATGGCAATAGCCCAATCACCGACTTTCAGCTGATCGGAATTCCCAAAGGTAAGATAAGGAAGGTTATCAGCTTTGATTTTAATAACAGCTAAATCTGTTTTAGGATCGAGGCCAATAACTTTAGCGGGATATTTTTGCCCATCATGTAGAGTAACATGGATTTTCCCAGCGTCTTCAACAACGTGGTTATTTGTCACTACATAACCATCAGAAGAAACTATAAAACCGGTTCCACGAACAGCCTCTTTAGACATTGGGCGTTCTTTTTGAGAGGGCAAACCAAAAAATCGATTGAAAAATTCATCATTAAAGTAATCAAAAGGATTGTCATACGGCCCTTTACGCCCTGGAGTAGGCTGTACAGGACGATTACACTTAGGAAAACTTTCAATGTAAACAACTCCTGGAGTTGCATGTTCGGCAACCTTAGAAAACCCTCCAGAAATCTCTTTCAGCAGCACCTCCTGAGGCACCTCCGTTATACGACTCTCCTTTTTCACAGCAGCAAATCCTGAAGGAGAAACCGTGGAAATACTTAAAAAAATCGCTGTAGCTAATAATAAATATAGTGGTTTCTTCGTCATACCTTTTTTCCCTGCCTCTAGGTAGGCTCTAGATTGCACCTAGAACCATTTCTTACTTTTTCTTGCAAGCTTGTACAAGATCCGAATACTTTGCAAATATGGATTTTAAAAATCAAAGTATAATATCTTACAGGCTTTTTTGGATATAATTACGAAAAGCGGATTATATTGTAGCCTGATATTACCACAAAGAATTTTTATCTTAAGAATTTGCTGAAAATAGATAAGTATTGTCTTGAAACAACCTGACAATAAGAAAAACCAAAGAAGCGTTTCTTAATTTTATAAACTTATATGTTCTTATAAAACATATAAGTTTATGTTTCTCGGAAAAAATTAGATGCTGGAGAAGATTATAAGGAGCTAAGTATAGCCTCTACGGTTTCTCCAATGAGAGCTGGGGAATCTACAACAGAGACTCTTGCGTTTTTCAAAGCCTGTTTTTTACTTTTAGCATCTCCGGAATTTCCGGAAATAATAGCTCCTGCATGTCCCATACGTTTACCTTTAGGGGCAGTTTCCCCAGCGATAAATGCGACAACAGGCTTTGTGCAGTATTTCTGAATCCATTCTGCGGCCTCTTCTTCAGCGCTTCCTCCGATTTCTCCAATCATTAAAATAAGCTCTGTTTGAGGATCATTTTGGAATTCTTCAAGAACATCGATAAACGATGTTCCATTTAAGGGATCTCCTCCTATACCTATGCAAACGCTTTGTCCTATACTTCGTTGTGTTAACTGCCAAACGGCTTCATAAGTAAGAGTTCCTGATCGAGAAACAACGCCAACATTTCCTGGAAGATGGATATATCCTGGCATAATGCCAATTTTACATGCTCCTGGTTTGATAATCCCTGGACAGTTGGGTCCTATAAGCCGCGAGGAGCTATTTTGCATAACGAGGCTAACTTCGAGCATATCTTTTACAGGAATGCCTTCGGTAATACAAACGATTAAGTCTATCCCTGCAGCTGCAGATTCTAAAATAGCTTCTGCAGCATAAGCAGGAGGCACGAAAATCATAGATACTCGGCAATTTGTAGCGTGTTTTGCTTCTAATACCGAGTCGTACACCGGGAGATTCAGATGAGTAGTGCCTCCCCTTCCTGGAGTCACCCCAGCAACAAAATTCGAACCATAAGCAAGACATTGCTCGGTATGAAAAGAGCCTGCTTTCCCTGTGATTCCTTGAGTGATTATTGGTATTTGTTTACTTAATGAGCAGAACATAGAACTCCCTAAACTTGTTTACTCAATGCGACGGCTAGTTGTGCCCCTTCATTCAAGGAATCTGTAAATTTACATGGAATTCCTGACTTCTGGACAATTTCTTTTCCTAGTTCTACATTTGTTCCTTCTAAGCGTATTACTGTAGGAATGAGATTGTCTCTTGTTTGCATCACGGCAACAAGCCCTGAAGCTACTGCAGAACAATCCATAATTCCGCCAAAAATATTAATAAAAAGAACTTTTACATTTTCATCTGATAAGACTAAGGAAACAGCTTCTTGAATTTGAGTTTCTGTTGCGCCTCCTCCAACATCTAGAAAATTCGCAGCCGATCCCCCATGAATTTTAAGAATATCTAATGTACTCATGGCTAATCCTGCACCATTCACTAAACATCCGATATTTCCATCTAGAGCAATATAGGAAAGTCCTATTTGCTTAGCGAGAACATCGCGGACATTTTCCTGAGAGGGATCGTACAACACTTCAAGTTTAGGATGACGGTATAGGGCATTGTCATCGATAGTAACTTTAGCATCTAAAACTAAGAGATTCCCTTCTTGGGTTAGGATTAGGGGATTAATTTCAAGTAGGGAAGCATCGTTATCATAAAAACACTGAATAAGCTTTTGAATGAGCTGAACTCCCTGCTTTCCAGTATCTCCCTCCCAGTTCATAAATTTTAGAATCTGTCGAAGTTGGTAATTGTATATACGAGCATAAGGAGTCAAGGGCACTGTTAGCAACTGATCAGGATATTTTTGAGCAACCTCTTCAATATCTACGCCTCCAGCTTTTGATAACATAATTGCTGGACACCGCCGTTTTCTATCCATGATAACTGCTAGATAGTACTCTGTAGCGATATTTACCAAAGGAGTAATGAGAACCTTTTCTACTGGGAGGGCTTCCCCAGAGGTTTGGTTACTGACAAAGCGCATATGCAGCAATTTTTCAACAGCTGCCAATATTTCTGGGACAGATTTAGCAACGACAACCCCGCCATTTTTTCCTCTTCCTCCGGCGTGTACTTGAACTTTAACAACGCCAGAGTTAATGCCCATTTCTTGAATTATTTGTTCACCTTCTTGAACAGAAGATGCTACACGATAGGGAGGAATATCGATATCATAAGATACCAAAAGATCTTTAGCTTGGTATTCATGAAGATGCATAAATAGTCCTTTGAATTTTCCTCCTTATCTTGTATCATTTCTTTTACTTCAACTAACTTTGCTCTAATCAATGTTCAAGTTCTTTAGCAGCAAGATTCAGTCTTTATTTAAAAAAACTCTCTCTACAGATCTCTTAGAATTTGCAGAAAGCTTATTTTATGAGGCAGATTTTGGCTCTGATCTTACCGAAGAGTTATGTTCTCGATTACGCAAGTGCCGTAAACCTGACGAATCTATAGTTAAAGATCTTGTTTCTTCTTTACTTCGTGAAACCTTAGAAAATCTTCCTATTAAAGATCCTTCTACTCAGGGTTCTCCTGTGGTCTCTTTAATGTTAGGAACCAACGGATCGGGAAAAACAACAACAGTTGCTAAGCTTGCTCATTATTACCAGTCTCGCTCTGAAAAGGTTTTAATTGTAGCTACGGATACATTTCGCGCTGCAGGTATGGATCAGATGCGTTGTTGGGCTGAAAAACTCGATTGTGGATTTGTATCTGGGAAACCTGGAGGAGACGCTGCTGCTATTGCTTATGACGGTATCGTTTCTGCTATTTCTCGTGGTTATGATCGTGTGATTATCGACACTTCAGGCCGTCTACATACACATACAAATCTACTTAATGAATTATCGAAAATAGTTTCTGTGTGTAACAAAGCTCTTCCTGGCTCTCCCCATGAAAGACTTATGACTATAGATGCCACTTTAGGAGGGAATGTTGTCGAACAGGTTCGTGTTTTTCATGACACTATTCCCTTATCCGGGTTAATTCTTACAAAAGTTGACGGTTCTGCAAAAGGTGGAACTTTGTTTCGCGTAGCGAAACAATTAAAGATCCCTACAAAGTTCGTCGGTTATGGCGAATCTGTTGGGGATCTTGAAGAGTTTCATATAGATCGGTTCTTAGAAAAACTTTTCCCTTCTTAAAGGAAAAGGTTTTTTAATTTCTTTTCCCTGACGAGGAAAAAATTTGTAGAAGATACCAAAAAACCATAATCACGTTGCAATACATCTTTAATGCGAGAATTAAGGAAAGCTTATAGCTTAAGTCTCCATCATTACCCACAGATTGCGCAACCTTACGGATTGTTTGAGCATCTACAACAGTTAATCCTACAAAAATTACTAATCCTACATAGCAGATTAATAAGTAAAATAGGGGCATATAAACAAATATTGAAGCTATGGCAAATATCAACGAAACGATGACTAAGCCAATAAGAGCAAACATAAGAATTTTGCTTACTTGTGTAAGGTCACTTTTTGTAAATGCTCCATAAGCTGCCGCTATACCAAAAATCAGCCCTGCTGATCCAAAAGCGGCCCAAACGACTCCCCCGCCATACTGAGCAGCATAGACAGGAACAAGCGTTCCGAAAAACAATCCTTCCAAGGCAGAGTAAGACAAAAATAGTCCCATTACTGCAGGAACAGAAAGCTTGTGAATCTTTGCATTGATGTAAAAAGACACTCCTAAAGTGGCAAGACACCAAATCCACCAAAATGAAAATAAACTACGGTATAACCCTGAAAAATATAATCCTAATGATACAAAAGTCGTTACTGCAAGACCTGCGGTCATCCAGCCATATACTCTAGATGTAAAAGTTCCCGGCAAACGAGAATCTTGAGCATAATCACGATCGTATAGTCCCATAGAACCTCCTATACTCACATATAATTAAAAATTAACAAAACTGCTTTGTTTATTTAACCCCATAGTAAAGACTAACCAAATTAATTACTATTACCAAGAGCATTAATAATAAAACAAATCTTCCACCAGGGATTAAATGTTTTTCTTTATAATGGTGTTTTCCATAACGACCTCTCCAGACCATCAGCACGGGAAAGACTCCTATAATTAAGGCGGCACCCACGCCTCCGGCATAATTGAGACATTTGAGAACGATCTCAGGATAGCACATCGACCAAGCTAGAGGAATAATAAACGTTAAAAAGAAAATAGAAAAGTTGTGTGTTTTTTTATTCCAGCGGAAAGCGTCCACTAGGAAATCCATGACTCCCAAAGCGACGCCTAAAAACGAAGAAACCAAAGCAAAAAAGCCAAAAAATTCTCCCGCAACATAAAACATGGAGCATTGCAAGGAGTTTTTCATAGCTTCTACAGCTGTATAGCCTTTTGATTCTGCGCTCATAAGGAAGTTCAGGGGAACAACCCCTAAAACTAAACCTTCCCAAATGATGTATAAAACTAAGGGAATCAGGCTACCAATAACTATAGCTTTCTTTACATCTTTAACTTTCTTATCCATGTAGTAATAAAGTGATGGAACAACACTTTGAAAACCGAAAGAAAGAAATAAAATGGACAAGCCGTCTATGGAGCGTATCCAAGAGGCGCGTAAAAGGAAATCAGGCTGTAGTTGTAGTATGCCGAGAACACAAAATACTGAGAAAGCTATAACCAAACCAAAAACAAAAAAGCGGTTACAGTAATCGATAACTTTGGTTCCTAGCATTAATGCGGGGCATATCAAAATAGCAAAACCTAGAGGTGCTAAGTGGCGTATCCAAGGTATATTTACCCCCTGGCACCCAAAAATACGAAATAGGATGTTTCCTCCCTCACAAAAGTAGGCTATTAATAGGGAGTAAAATAAAAATAGATAGACAAGCCACATGAAAATCTTGCCTATATCCCCCAGGGTATACTGGGCCATCGACAACATGTTTACTTGTTGTTTTTCTTTAAACCAGGTCATAACTTCAAGTAGGCAGAGCCCAGATGCCATGGAAAAAAGCCAAGAAAGAATATAAAGAAGAGTCGTGGGAAGAAATCCTGCATACGCTGTTAATACAGGAACTGCTAACACGCCAGCCCCTATGGCTGTCCCCGCAATAATCAGGGAACCACCTAAAATCTTGCTAGACATAGAAAACCTTTCGTAAATTTGTCTTGGGAATTAAAGATAACTAGAAATGAAATACTAAACTTTTACTCTATTCTACAGTTACAGATTTTGCAAGATTTCTAGGGCAATCTATTTCATTGCCTTTTTGCAACGCCATAGAATAGGCCATAATTTGCCCTGCTATAGTATAAAGAATAGGTGCTACTAAAGGATGACTGTTAGGAATATAAATCTGCGCATCTGAAACAGCAGCAATATCTTGCTGCGATTCTGAAGCTACAGCAATAACATGAGCCTGTCTAGCTTTGACTTCCATGATACAACCTACCATCTTTTCATAGACAATAGGATCACCACAGAAAGTAATTACTGGAGAGCCCTTGCTAATCAAAGCAATGGGTCCGTGTTTCA
Source organism: Chlamydia sp. BM-2023 (assembly GCF_964023145.1). Classification (NCBI taxonomy): domain Bacteria; kingdom Pseudomonadati; phylum Chlamydiota; class Chlamydiia; order Chlamydiales; family Chlamydiaceae; genus Chlamydia; species Chlamydia vaughanii. Next base: position 321,951 of record NZ_CAXIED010000001.1, read on the forward strand.
TTTCCCCTGCGGGGTAACAGTTGGCTTCAACATAGGCAATTTCTTTTAATTTTAGAGCAGCTTCCATACAAATAGGATACATTAATCGGCGTCCTAAAAATATGAAGCGGTCTTCTTGATAATACCGCTGCGCCCAGGAATGTAAATCTTCGTTATCTAATAAACGCCGACATAACTCCGGAAGCTCTAACACACCCTTTCCGTAGGAAATTTGTTCTTCTAAGCTCAAAGTTTGTTTAGAAACAGCTAACTTTAGCCCTAATAAAATAAGTAATAGCAACTGCGAGCTAAACGCTTTGGTAGAGGCAACACCAATTTCAATCCCTGCCTCTAAAAAGAGGCAGGAGTCCACTCCTGTGGCTAACGCAGATTCTTCGACATTACAAATCCCTAAAACACAAGCAACTTCTCTACGACGAAATTCTTTTAAGGCTGCTAGAGTATCTGCAGTTTCTCCAGATTGACTGATGAGAATCGCCAATGTATTTTTTCCGATGTATGCTCGGCGATAGCGAAATTCCGAAGCAACCTCCACATGGACAGGAATGGAAACTAACGATTCGATAATATATTTAGCTAAAAATCCCGCATGATAAGAAGAACCACAAGCGACTATAGAAATTTCGTCGAAATTTTCTATAGGAAATCCCTCTAAAAACTTTGGACGAATGCATCCCTGAGCATCTAGATATTTATGAATTAAAGATTCCAAAACTTCGGGCTGCTCATAAATTTCCTTGAGCATGTAATAGCTGTATCCCTGCTTATCCGAAGAAGAATCCGTATAAGCAACCTGCCGAATATCTTTATGAATACGCTTTAATTCAAAATTATAGGTTTCAACGCTATCGGGGCTTATAATTGCCAATTCTCCCGAAGCTAAAGATTGCACATTTTTTGTGTATTTTAAAAATGCTCGACTATCTGAAGCTATAAAGCTCTCTTCTTTACCTAATCCAATGATCAAAGGGCTTTCCTGCGCTGCGCAAAGCAAAACATTAGGGTGATCTTTATGAATCAGCCCACAAGAAAAACTACCTTCAAGTTGGGATAGCGTCCAAGAAAAACTATGAATTAAATCTCCTGTAGCTTGATAGCGAAACGCAAATAGCTGTGCAATCACCTCGGAGTCTGTTTCTGAAGAAAAACGAATACCTTCGGAAAGAAGTCGGGATTTTAATTCTTTGAAATTATCAATAATGCCGTTGTGAACAATAGCGCAGCTATTGTTTTCATCCGTATGGGGATGTGCATTATGTACTGTAGGCACCCCATGAGTTGCCCAACGGGTATGGCCTATAGCTAATGAAGATTGTACATCATCTTTTTCTAAAGAGAGTTGAAGTTCCTCTACTTTTCCTGTTGTCTTTTTTACAAACAGTTGACCAGGAGTAACAGCTGCCAATCCTGCGGAATCATAACCACGATATTCTAACTTAGCTAATCCCTCTAAAACCACAGGAACAGCTAATTTAGACCCTAGATATCCGAATATTCCGCACATACATTACCTTACTCTATAATACCTGCCCCCAACTCAGAATCAACAATATCAGCTATAGTCTTGGCAAGGCAGTCCACTTGATGCTTCTTTAAACCTTCAACCATAACCCTGCAAATATTTTCCGTTCCAGAATATCTTAATAAAACACGCCCTGAATCTCCTAAAGATGCACGAACATCTCTCAAAGCTTCTTGAACCAATGGTAGAGTATCTAAAGGAATTTTCTCTTTTACGAAGACATTAATAAGTGCTTGAGGACTTTTTACAATGGGATAAGTCAAATCTGACAACGTCGATTCACTCTCAATCATAATACGCAACACTTGCAAAGCAGAAACAATACCATCTCCGGTAGTGTTATAATCTAAAAAGATCATGTGTCCACTTTGTTCTCCGCCGAGATTCGCTTCATATTCCAACATGTTTTGCAAAACATGACGATCTCCCACAGGAGAAATCAATGCATCGATTCCCAAGCTTTCAAGATATTTTAAAACCCCGAAATTGGTCATTACGGTAGCTACAACGCGATTGCGATTTAAAAGTTCTTTTTTCTTTAAATCATTTGCGCATATGGCCAATACCATATCGCCATCTACGATTTGCCCTTTTTCATTCACCATAATCACGCGATCACCATCGCCATCTAAAGCAATGCCGATATCTGCCTTATGTTCGATTACGGCTTTCTGAATAACCGAAGGGAATAAAGCTCCACAATTATCGTTGATATTGCTTCCTGTAGGCTCGCAGCCGTAGCAAATAATCTCAGCATCAAGCTCTTCAAATACCGAAGGAGCCACTTTATAAGCAGCGCCATGCGCGCAATCTAAAACAATTTTCAAACCTTTTAAGGTTATGCCCTTGGGGAAAGTTGCCTTAGCAAACTCTATATAACGTCCCATGGCATCAACAACACGTTTATTCTTACCCACAGCATAATCTTCAGGAAGAGCTCCAAAATCTCTATGAGCAACCATTTCTTCAATACGCCGCTCTATAACGTCGCTAATTTTAAATCCTTCTGAAGAAAAAATCTTTATTCCATTATCCGAATAGGGATTATGCGATGCTGAAATCATAATTCCAGCATCCGCTCGATAAGCACGAGTAATAAAAGCTACTCCAGGAGTAGGAATCGGTCCTAAAACCAAAGTTTCTATTCCCATGGAAGTTAACCCTGCAACAAGAGCATTTTCAAACATGTACCCAGACAGGCGGGTATCTTTCCCTAAAACAACACGGTGTTTTCCAGGACGATTTTCCTGTAAAACCCCTGCAACAGCTTTTCCTAGCAATACAGAAATTTCTACAGTCATGGGCTCATAATTTGCCCTTCCCCGAACTCCATCAGTACCAAACAATTGCTTTACTTTTTCTGTCATTGCTTCCCTAAAGGTTTGCATTTACTTTGTAGGGCGACTTCCACACTAACACACCCTCAAAAAATTGAAATTCAGCCTCTTTTAACCTAATAGCATACAGAACAAAACAGTCTGAGAAGCTTCTAGGGCAAGATTCACTATTTGTGAACACTACAACTGATGTCCTTAATAGTCTTCTTAATATCTTCTAAACCTTCTAACACAAAACTAAAATTGTTATTAGAGAAATCATACAATTATGGATGAATGTTTATGCTAATGTAGAAAAAACCCGAATACATAGGGAATTTTTCCTAAAAACAGAATAAAAGATTTTATAAAACAGAAGGAAATCCACTCTTATTTTTTGCTTAAATTCTTCTGTACTAAAACCCAGGCACAGTCTTCCAACGAGGAGATGGCCTCTGTTGCGGCCCTAGGTAAATATCTTGTAAAGAAAATCTCTAAAATTAAAATGAAAAATCTCTAAGAAATTGTAAGATAAAATCCTTGTATGAGGTATAAAAGAATGTCTTTCTGCTAGGCATTTTGTTCTTGCAAACTTCAAAATTTTTGCTATGGTGAAATTCCCCTAGAAAAAAGCGTGCTTATATAAACCCTTTTTCTTCCAAGACTTTTTAACACCTGATATCTATAATAAATGGTCTGTGACAACAAAACTCTCTTGCGTAGAGGCTTAGAATTGTTTAGAAAAATTTCTAAATCTGCACCCACTCCAATTATTTATTCAGCTGCCGATCACAACATCAAACTTCAAGACTTTTCCCCTCACGCACTATCTGTAATCAAAACTTTAAGAAAAGCTGGTCATAAAGCCTATATCGTCGGTGGGTGTATTCGTGATTTATTACTCAACACCACCCCCAAAGACTTTGACATTTCAACATCGGCAAAACCCGAGGAAATCAAAGCAGTTTTTAAAAATTGTATATTAGTTGGAAAACGCTTCAGATTAGCCCATATTCGTTTTTCCAATCAAATTATCGAAGTCTCTACTTTCCGATCAGGAAGTACTGACGAAGATTGCTTAATTACGAAGGATAACCTCTGGGGAACAGCTGAAGAAGATGTTCTAAGAAGAGATTTTACAATCAATGGTCTTTTCTACGATCCTTCGGAAGAAACAATCATAGATTATACCGGTGGTGTTAGCGACTTACAAAAACGTTATTTGCGTACTATCGGGGATCCCTTTGTTCGCTTTAAACAAGATCCTGTAAGAATGCTAAGATTATTAAAAATTCTTGCAAGAACACCATTCACTGTTGACCCAAGAACGTTAGAAGCCCTTCAAGAGTGCCGCTACGAATTAATTAAAAGCTCTCAGGCTCGTGTTTTTGAAGAACTTATTAAAATGCTCAGTTCAGGAGTTTCCTCTGAGTTTTTCAAATTATTAGTTAAATATCAGATCTTAGAAATTCTTTTTCCTTACATGGATAAAGCTTTTCGTTTGAATCAAATTTTAGAAGAGCAAACGTTCGCCTGTTTAGATATTTTAGACGAGAAGATTTTAGGGAAAAAACATAATTATGACCGCCATCAGCTCATGGCTATATTTTTATTCCCAATTGTAAACTTTAACGTACGTTATAAGCATCGGCTACACCCGAGCCTTTCGCTAACTTCGGTTTTTGATTATATTAAAAATTTCTTAGGGAAATTCTTCGCTGATTCCTTCACTAGCTGCTCTAAAAAAAACTTCATTTTAACGGCGCTCGTTTTGCAAATGCAATATCGCTTAACACCCTTAGTTCCAACGAAAAAAATCCATTTCTTTAACCGTAAGTTTTTAAACCACGTACGTTTTTCAGAGGCGCTTTCCTTATTAGAAATTCGTAGCCTTGTTTATCCAAAACTAGATAAAATATATTCTGCTTGGATTCGACACTACCAGGCTTTACAATGTAAAAAGGAAATTTCTTCTTAAGTTTAAACTGCAATGTTTCCACTTCACATAGTGCACGTACTGTATCCCATAGGCTTAGTGGCCAATTTATTTTTTGGTTGTGCGTTTTCCATCCAATGGTTTTTAAGCGAAAGAAGAAAGAAAGCCTATGTCCCTAAGGCTTTTTGGGTTCTTTCATCAATCGGAGCGGTGTTAATGATCGCTCACGGTTTTATACAAAGTCAGTTTCCCATAGCGCTACTACACGGGACCAACCTCGTTATCTATTTTAGAAATCTTAATGTTGTTTCTTCTTATAAGCTCTCGTTAAAAACAACATTGGGGATCCTCGCCATAACAGTCTTGCTAACTACGCTACCTTTCGCCATAGAGGCCTATTACCATCCTAATATGGAATGGATGGCATCTCCGAATATCTTTCATCTTCCTTTACCTCCGCCTAATATCTATTGGCATATCGTCGGTTGCGCAGGATTATTTATCTTTTCCTCAAGGTTTTTCATTCAATGGTGCTACTTAGAAATGAAAAACTGTTCTACATTACCCACTTTATTTTGGCTTGTAGGTTTCCTCGGAGGGTTTCTTGCTTTTCTGTACTTTATACGTACAGGAGATCCTGTGAACATCATTAGCTATGGCTGTGGACTCCTCCCTTCATTAGCAAATCTACGAATCCTATATAAAAAATCCCGCCCCCCTGCATTTTATAATCGCAGTTGTTTTGTATCTGCTGGAGAGGTTAGCGGGGATATTTTAGGAAGCTCGCTAATCCGCAATATCAAATCACTGTATCCTGATATGAGTTGTTTTGGTGTTGGAGGACCCCAAATGCGAAAAGAAGGTCTGAAGCCCCTTATAAATATGGAGGAGTTTCAAGTATCAGGATTCTTAGAAGTATTTTCTTCTATTTTTGGACTCTTTAGAAAATACCGAAAGCTATGCAAAGCTATTCTCAAAGAAAATCCCGAAACAGTTTTTTGTGTTGACTTTCCGGACTTTCATGTCTTTCTGATTAAAAAGTTAAGAAAACGCGGATACAAAGGGAAAATTGTCCATTATGTATGCCCTAGCATTTGGGCATGGAGACAAAATAGAAAAAAGACCCTAGAAAAACACCTAGACGTTCTTTTACTTATCCTTCCCTTTGAAAAAGACATTTTTACCGACTCTCCATTAAAAACGATGTACCTTGGTCATCCTTTAGTAGAGACTATAGAAAAATTTAACCTTAACTCATCCTGGAAACAGGAATTAGAAATTGCTGACAAGCCTATTGTTGCTGCGTTTCCTGGTAGCCGACCCAATGACATCGTTAGGAACTTAACCGTACAAATACGAGCATTCCTATCTTCATCTTTCGCAGATACACATCAGCTTTTGGTATCTTCTTGCAATGCTAAATATGATAATACGATCTTAGAGCTTCTAAGAAAAGAGGGCTGTAAGAACAGCAAAATTGTCCCTTCAGCACTACGTTATGAATTAATGCGAGAGTCTGACTGTGCCTTAGCAAAATGTGGAACTATAGTTCTTGAAGCAGCCTTAAACCAAACACCCACAATTGTTACCTGTTTACTGGGCTCTTTCGACTCATTCTTAGCGAAATACATTTTTAAGATTTTTATCCCAGCCTATTCTCTTCCTAACATTATTATGAACTCCATTATCTTCCCCGAGTTTATAGGAGGGAAGCATGATTTCACTACCGAAGAGATCGCAGCTGCTTTAGATATTCTTGCCAATCCAAATGCTAGACAAAAACAAAAAGCTGGTTGTCAACAGCTTCTCAAAACTATGACTACAAATGTCGTCAGCCCTGAAGAATGCCTACGCATTATATATGCACAAAACGATCATGCGCATATTAAAAATAACCTTCTGACAACACTAAACCCTGAAAACTCCAGAATTTAAATTTCCAACGATTTAGCCGGTATAAAAAAGCAAGCTCAGATCATTCTTCTAGTGATTAGCCTCTAATGGCGATTTTCTTCGTCTTGCTCTTCTAAGGTTCCATACTTTTGCATATTCGTAAGGATCTTTCTTAACCCGCTGCTTTCTCGAATATGACGAACATCCTGAAGTTTTAGTTCTTGATCCAAAAGGGCAAGCTCTTCTCGAAGATTCTCATTTTCTTTTTTATGACTAATCTCTTCTTGAGCTGATTCTAATTCTTCACTTGTAAATCTTATTACGCGCTCTTGAGAAGTAATTATGTTATCAGCAACTTTTAATGCTGCATCCCCATCATCAATTAATAATTTCTGTTCTTCAATAGTCTTTTGACTTTCTTCTAGCTGAGATCGCAGGGAAGCTATTTCTGCTTCTAGCTGGACATTCCTTTTTTTAACTTCAACACCCTCGATAACAGCAGCCAGTCTACGGCTTCCAACAACCATCTGATACAATGCTGTAACAAAAAGAATGACACTAGCAATCATAGCAACAGCAACAAGAACTGTTAAAAACCCTAAGGAATGTAAAGCAAAGACAACCGCAGCTCCTAGTTCAATGCCTAAAAGCAAAAGACCCGCTACCACAGTAATAATCGCAGCTAGCCAAGGGTAATGATCTGCAGGAACACTACACAAAGAACATTGTGTAGATGAACTACAAGAAGGGATATTAGAGCTCTCTAAGTTAGGAGTTAATGGGTTTATTGTCATAAAACGCTCACTTACATGGAAACCATCGGAAAAACATTGAAGCTATCGCAACGCTTTAAATGCAAGAAGTTTATGAAAATTACCCATAAAAAAAAAGTATGATAAAAAACCCCTCAGCACAGTAACATAGAGGCAATTTCCAAACTTTATGGCTTTCTATAATTCAGAATAGCCTAGGCAAATATGTTTCAATAAAACAATCAACTACTTGCTTAACTATAGCAAACGTAACGCTTCTGTTTTTTATTCTTATTTCCTCGTTGATATCAATAGTTCTAAAGCACTCATCTCCTCAAAATGTGCCTTCTCACGTGCTTCAAGTAACTGTTTTTTTCTTTCTATTTCTTCAGCCAACTCTATATTTTGACTTACCCAGCCAGCTTCTTGTTTAGCACGATAAAGTTGTTCTTTTAAGAAAGAGAAACGATACTCTTGTAATTCCAACCGCTTCAGGAGACTAGATAATTCGCGCTCTCTCTCTAAAATCTCTTCTTCTTTAGCTTTTATCTCTTCCTGAAGCCTCTCTAAACCTGCAGAAGAGAGAACTTCTTCTAACTGAGCTTTCACACTTGCTATTTCTGTTTCTAATGCCGTTTTCTTGGCTTCAAAACTCTCCAGCTCATTAACCCTCTTAAAGCTTCGTGAGATTATTTGATATAGAGCAATACCTATCAGAAACACGCTAACAGCCATAATAACCGCTATAAAAATCGTAAGTAACATGGATGCGGGTAAGGCAAAGAAAACTAAAACGCCTAACTCAAAGCAAAGAAGTAACACGCCAGTTAGTATGGTAAGTATAACAGAAATCCAGGGATAACTCTCTGCTGGTATCCCACAGAAAAAACATCTGTCTTGAACAAGGACAACAGAATTAGAGTTTCCTGTATTAGGCATCAATGGAGACATCATTGTAAACCGCTCACTTTCAATAAAATGAAGTATTGAAACGAGCCGAAGACTTTAAACGCAAGAACTTTATGAAAAATAAAAATAGATCCCCGGACTATCTCATAGAAAAATCATCAGATTATTCATAAGAAAAATAAAAATAGAGATTAAGAAATTAAGGCTCATCCTTGGATAATTTCTTCCAAAATAACACGTTCTTTTTCCACGTGCACCTAGATAGAAATCCGTTGCGTACCCATCAGACATAAAAGTTTTGTGAATAGGTATCTTAACTAGCTTAAGAAAACTTAAAGAAATCAGCTTCTCCATGCCATAAAACATGGAGAAACTATATAGATAGGTTATTTAAAGACCAAAATAACCTTAAGAAGATAAAAAACTATTTCTTATCTTCTCCTTCACCATCTCCTCCTGTTATTGCAAGGAACTCAGATCGTTGTTTCGCAGACATTGCCATTGACATTGCTTTAACAAGGCTGCTAGATGCTGCAGATTCTTTTGTTAATGAAACCACCTGTTGTCTAAGTTTAGCTAGCTCTTCTTCTTTCGAAGTAAGTAAATTAGCCTGCGTCTGTGAAGTTTCTAAACTACGCTCTAGTTTATTCTTAACTTCTTGCAATTCTGCTTTTAACTTATTCAGTTCTTCTTCTTTTTCTTGTAAAACTTTTTCAAATTCTTTTTGTTGTTTTTCTAGCTGTGCTTTTAGATTTGATACTTCCTCTTCGAGACCCGTTATTTGCTTATACAGCTCTGCACTTCCTACGTCGCCTATCTGTTCTCTTGTGTAGCTAGAGGAGGTCCCCATCCCTAAACCAGCTTTTAAGCTAGCTTTAGCAGTTTGGAACGCATTAAGGTCTTTATGCTTTTTCTTCTCTAATTTTGCTTCAAAATGAGTTACCAATCTTTCATAAAGAACCAACGTATTTTTTAATTTGTCAACTTCTTGTTTCTGTGCTTCTACAGTTTGTTGCAACTCAACGTTTGCGGAGGTAAGACTATTTACTTTTACATCGTGTCTTTTAACCACATCATTCAACGCATCTCTTAGCTGCTGTTGAGCTTTTTCCTCTGCCGCCCTTGCATCCTTTTCTTGTTGTAGCAGCACTTTTAGATTTTCATTCTCTATTTTTAAAGCCCGAGTAGCTGTAACTTCTTCCGTGAGGGCTATAATTTTGAGATTACGTTCCTCTAATTCTGCTCGTAGCATCTCTTGATCTTGTAAGATCTGCTGAGCTTGCTCTTTTTCTACTCTAAGTTGCTGCTCAAGGGACGCAACGGCATCTTTTTCTTCTTTAAGCTGCGTCTCTAAAGAAAAAATTCTATCTTGAAGCACACCACGGGCTTTTTCAGTTTTTAGTTTCTGTATGGTTGCTTCTAGTTTAGCGAGAGCTACTTCTTTTTCCTTCGCTAAAGCAGCAAGCCTCTCTTGATGTGCGAGCTCCGCATCTTCTCGTTCTTTTCTGAGACATCTTAACTGATCCTCAAGAGCCGTTATCGTAGCATCTTTTGTCTTTCCGCTAACCGTTAGCTCTTTTATCCGTGACTCTAGCTCCATCACCTTGTTCGTCAATTTCAGTATTTGCGTATGTGACTCAACAAGTCGATTATCTAAATAATGTAATAAACTTTTGTATGCCCCGAAAAGCTCTTTCATAGCATCTTTTAGGCGCTTAGCTAAAGGAACTGTTACCTGTAAACCTGGTATAAGTGCTTCTAATCGCTTACAGACATCGTTATAACTACTTACAGCGGCTTGATACTCGTTAGTTTTAACTCCAACTACTCTAGCAAAGGCAGCGAGGTCTTCACGCTTCCGCGTATCCTGTAAGGCAGTATCTGACTTGCCGTCCTCCATTGCTTTGTTTAAATTTTCCTTAGCCTTATCGAGAGAAACCTTACAAGTAAGCATTTTATTTTCAGCTTGTTTCTTCTCTCCTACAACCTTGGCATACGCCGCCTTTGTCTCATCATACTGATCCAAAGATGCTGCTAGCTCTTCCTCAACACTAACAACAGCAACTTTACACTCGTCGACTCTCTGCTTCAAACTATTCAAAGTTGTATCGTCGTCATACCTTGTCTGAGGAATAAATCCACTTGATCGCACCTTAGAAACCAAAGCTCTGCATGTTAAGCAACTAGAGCCTATACTTAATAACACTAAACCAATAGCTACGGAAAGGCCTATAATTAATGCGGAGTAAAGCATTCCTAATTCAGGTCCAAAAAGAACTGTAGCAACTACACCAGCAATTGCCAAAAGCACGCCAACAACAACAGTAATTATACTAGCGATTTTACGTGCCCTAGACTCACTAACATCACAACATTGTGTGCCTTTATTTTCTAAGTTAACTTGGCAACAGGATGGTAAACATTTCATAAATTACTCACGGCAAATTTTAAAAATTGCAACAATTGAAACCTTTGCATTCTTTTTCGCGCAACTATTTTATACTTAAATGCTTGCGCGTTAACCACGCTAAAAAATTTTTCCTCTAAAAATATTAGACAAAATGCCAAAGTATATTAACTCTCTGAAACCTAGTTAACATTGGCTATTTAAAAAGATGAAGACCTGCTCCTAGATAAACTCTTTTTCTCATTTTCTTCTTCCAAAGCGAGACGTAAATTCATTTCTGTTTCTAAATTCGCACAAAGAAACTGATTATTAGTCCTTAACTGCTCATTCCTTATTAAAAAAGCTGCATTATCCGCTTGTAGCCTCTCGTTTTCTAAACAAAGCGCCTGATTTTCTAAACGTAAACCCCTATTATCCGAACGCAATAAATTATTGTGCGCACGTAGCTGACCGTTGCTTTGTACTAGATCGTTGTATTGTTTAGACACTTTGGATAACGAATTTTCATACTCCTCACCCGATAAGAGTTCCGCGTCATACATATCTTTCAAAATTTTGTAATCTGTCTCCAGACACGCTTTTTCTCTTTCTAGACGTCTTATACGTTCGTTAAGCGGTTCTCTTATCTCCACGACTTGTTTATTAAGCTCTTCTATCTGCTGAGATTGGTTTTGGGATTGTTCTTTTAACCTTTTAATCTCCTCAGTATCTCGGAGACGTATTTTTAAACTCTCGTACTGATGAATTAAATAGTTCGCTCCCACTACGACTAAAACTAAGCCTAAAATTATAGAAGCAACTAAACAGGCAATACCTAAAGGAGAGAGACTAGAGAAAAATTTGACGCCTACCGCCAGCCCAATAGTAGAAAGTAAAACACCAGAAACTATGGTAATAACATGTGCTATTAAACACGGTGGGGATTGGTTAATAACAAAACACTGAGAAATACAATTCTCTTTAGACACCGAAGCTTGTAAACTATTCATCTCACCAAAAAATTAAAATCATTAAAACTACATCTAATTCTGAGCATTATCCATCTGTCGAAGAACTACTCGTATCCTTGTTCACAACATTGTCAGAGATGTATTTTTGTAAACCAGTGATCTCCAGCTTTAAGATATCTATTTCCTCTTTCAATGAAGCAATACGGCTCTCTTTAGAGTTAAGTTCATTCGTTTTTCTCTCTACAGAAGTTTCTAACGAACCCATTTGCGATCGCAAACTAGCAGATATTGTTCTCTCTGTGTCCAAGGAATCGCTTAACGAAGCTGTCTGAGCGAGCAAGAAATTATTTTGCAATTGTAAGCTTGCTAGAATTCGCTGATTTGTTTCTTCGGCTTCGCCCACGGCTTTTTTTAGACATGCTAATTCAGAGCGCAAACTCACAACCAATCGGTCCAACCGCTCATTTTCCGCATTTACATCTGCACATCGCTTTAGCCAACAATCTAACTCTTCGTTCTTCTCTTGTAAAATAGCGCGTGTTTTCGCATCTTTTTTATCTAAAACATCCTGAACATCACCTAGTATTTTGTCTTTTACCAACAGCTGATCTTGAAGGTTCTTTATAGAAGAGGCGGCTTGTTCAACTTCTTTTTTCCGAACGTTTATTAACTTAAATATAATGCTCGTAAAGGCCCCTCCTATCATGAGCAACAACACAACACCAACCATTACACAACCCACAAGCAAACTAAATATCATTGATAACTGAGTGCTATAAATAGCAAGCAGTGTCAGGCCTGTCGCAAGCACCATCAGGCCTATAATTAATCCGATAATAGAAGCTATTATCACAGCTTTAGGACGGTATGTTTGCACTTCATACGTACTTACCTGTTGTGACATGGAAGTTTCTAGGGAGGGAGGGAGAGTCATAATAATAGCCTAGCTTCAAGGTTTTATAAACCACTGAGCTAAAATGAAATAAGATGAAAAGATTTATTTTCAAGCTATTTTATTTTTAATAGCAAGAAAATCAATGACTTACCGTTCTCATGGGGTATAAAAAATACTTTATTAGAAACAGATTATCGTTCGAAAGCTGGGGATAAAATCGTGCTACTGGATGGCTAATAATTCAGCTCTTAAGCTGTCTAATTCTCGTTCTACTTGAGGACTAACTTCTGAGAGTGATGTTTCAACAGGATCCGCTCTGCGATGCCTTTTAACCCATTGACAAATGGTAATAGATAAAAGAAAAACACTAGCAGCCATGGCAGCTATAATAAGAACAGAAAGGAGTGTGGATACAGGCAACGCAAATAAAACTAAAACGGATACTTCAATAGAAAGAAGTAATATACCCGCTAATAAAGTGCTCACTAAAGTAAAACATTGGGAGGTTCTTGCCTGAACACTAAAACAAGAGCGTTTTTCATCCAAAGAGGGAGATTGTTGTAACCCAGAGCTTGCAGGGTAAATTATCATAAGAGGACTGTTCTAACATCATAAAATTAAAAGATTAAAAGAACGTTATACTTTTTTACTTCTTATTTGTTGCTTCGCTTCCTTCAGTCTGTTTCTCTGCGCCTGCTCCTTGGGTCTGGTTGGATGTTTCAACCCCTTTCTTTAACGCCTCAATCTCTTGCTTCTGGTCTTCACACTGTTTTCTCAGTATGTCATATTCATGCTCAAGAGCCTTTCCCAACTGTGCTTTTAGATCACTTAAAGATTCCTCTGCTCTTTTTAATTCTTCGTCTTTTTCAGTCCGAGACAATTTCAAAAGCTCTATTGCTTGTTCTTTCTTTTTAATCTCCAACTGCTCTTCTTCAATTTGACTCTGAAGTAGAGAAATTTGTTTTATTAATTGAGTTTTCTCTTCTAAAAATTGTGCGTCTTCAGCAGTAACTTTTAATATTTTTTTTGCCAAGTGATATAGCGTAGCCCCAATAAGAATTAAAGTTGCGCCTATAGCAACGCCAATTAAAACAGAAAAAAGTAACGACGTAGGTATTGCAAAAAACACCAAAATGCCCACCTCAAGGGAGAGCAGTAGGATACTAGTCAATAAAATAATCACCGCCGCAACCCAAGAAAAGTGCCTTGAGGGTATACCACAGAAAGAACGTTTTTCCGATTCAACGGGAACTGTAATACTATTTCCACAATTCGGGAAATCTGAAGAAATTGCCATAAAAACTACTCACTTTAATATTGACTTCATAACAGCAAACACTGCCTTACTAAATGCCTGTACTTGTTCAGCAGAAACCCCTAAAGAGCGATACTTCTCTACCATTGCGTAAGGACACTCTAATAACTTAGCTCTAATCTCCCAATTTGCTCTCTTACATCTGGTTGCAGTCTGCAGGCGTGTTTCGAGCAAGGAAATTTCCTCTAGGTACTTAGTCACGGCAGCTACATGATCTAATTGTTGTCTTAACAAGGCTATCCTTTCCTCAACAGCTCTTAGAGCCCCACTCTGTTTAGCTAAGGCCTCCTTTTCAATAAGTTCTTCAGAATTTCTATTAGCCTTTTCTAATTTCTCATTATGCAACTGTGTTTTGAGACTTTTTATTTCTAATAATAATTTTTCTTCAGTGCTTCTTCTATCCTCAATAGGATCGGGTTTCAGGTATCTTGTAATCAACTGATATATAGTCATGCCGAATAACAGCAAACTAGCCACTATAGCCAAAGAAACAAGCGCTGTAAGCAGTAGAGACGTTGGCAGAGCAAATAAAACTAACACGCTTATTTCAACAGCGAGAACTGTTAGCCCTGCTAATACAGCTATGGTCGTAGCCAACCATGCGTATTTATTTATTGAAGGATGGCGGGAGCTTGCCTGAACTACTGTTACGGGCACCGCTGGATCCCTTAAATTCATGCTTACATAAGGAATTATCATAGAATACTCTCTTCATATTGAAACGACCCACAAGACATAAAAATTACACAACATTTTGAATGAAAGAAATTTAAGACTTACGCTTCTTCAGCCCGTCTATCTCCGAAAACAAATGTTTAGCACTACTTAAATGCTCAGCTCGCAAAGAGTTTAAAATTTTTATTTGGTCTTCGGTCAGTTTACACTCCTCATAGGCTGAATCGAAATTCTCTATTTCTGATTTCAGCTCTAAAAATTCCCTGTCTATACTGATCTGCGCATTGAACTCTAACAACGAAGTAAACTCAACATCCTTAAGGCGTTCCTTATCCATAACACCTTCTCCTACAAACTCCCATTGCCGCTGCACACCTGCAATTGTTTTCCTTATGGCTGTTAATTCGGCTTCTTTCTCAGCAAACAACCGTTTTTCAGTATTAAACGCAGATTTACTATCAACCACACGTGATCGCTCCTCATTTAATTGAGTCTGCAGAGCCTTTATCTCAGACGCTAATTGTATTCTCTCCGTTTCAAACTTCGCATCGTCAGAAACAAACTTTATAAATTTTGTAACTAGTTGATACAAAGCCATACCAAAAAGAAACACGCTAGCAACTATCACCAAAGAAACAAGCGCTACTAGAAGTGTTGATGAGGGCAAAGCAAAGGCAACTAAACAGCCCACTTCCAAGGCAATCAACAAGACACCAGCTAACAAAGTAATAGCTGCTGCGACCCAAGAATATGTACTCACAGAAGCGTGGACAGTGCGTTGCCCTTCTAAAAAAGCAGACTGGTTTGGACTATCCAAACTCAAGTTCACAGAAGAAATTGTCATAAAATGCTCACTTCGTATTGAAACAGCCACTAACCATAAAATTTTATACAACACTTTAAACGCAGGAAGTTTACGAAACTAAAAGCTTTCAAAAGATTAACGCTCATTCTTAAAAAATTAAGAATTAAGTAGAGTAGACTTGAAAATAAAAATTCATCTTATAACTACCCCTTTAAATACCAAGATTTTCTCTAAACGTTATTTTGCGCATTTTAACAAATTAGAGAGTGCATCTAATAACCCTTGAACACTTGTCTCCATCAGAGGAAGTTTCTTTTTTAAATCAAAAAATCCTGCTTTTGTTTTCGACATATCTGTGAGCAAATTTTTGTCCTTAGAGCTCAGACATTTTACCACAATCCCTAACAAATCCTTTTGCCTAACGAGTATATCTAAGCTTGCGAGCATAATTCTCGCCTGGGTTTCCAATTGTCCTTCGGAAACCTTCTTAGATTCTATAGGCCCTAGACTCAACTCCTCTCTTGCTAAACGGAACTCCGCCTCATTGAGTTGCAACTCCAAATCTAAGATTCTTTGATACACAACATTAAGCTCCTTTTCCGTAGAGCCTTGTGCTAAACGTACTTTCTCAAGTTGGATTCGAAGTTCTGCCAACGCGCTCTTAATTTCTTGAATCCCAACCTTTAGCTGTATAAGCCTAACAGCTGTGTCTGCCACTATAGGCTTAAAAAATTTATTAATGAGTTGCTTTATGGCCATCCAAAAAAGAACAGCACTAGCAACTGTAACTAATGAAACAATAACAGAAAGAAAAACTGAGGACGGCAAGGCAAAAGCAATTAAAAACCCTATCTCAAGGATAAAAAGTAATAAACCAGCTAATACAGTAACAATTGTAGCCACCCAAGAACAGCAACTCACAGGCTTAAAAACAAAATGGTGTTCAGCTACGGGAACGTATGCCGCAGATTCTACAGAGGAAATTGTCATAAAAGACTCACTTTAAGTACGCACAACCTGTTGTTCATAAGCTACTTCTTTTTTGTAACCTCTTTCTCCTGTTTTTCTTCTAGAGCCTTAAACATCTCTTCCAACATCTTCTCTTCCAAATTATCGCCTTCTTTCCGTTCTACAGTTAGTAAGCTAGAAAAGCCTGCTTCAGTTAAGGAGGTTCTGGGAATGCTTGAAACGAGGTGTTTTACCTCTGCAATATGTCCCCTTAGTTGTTTAAGGCTTTTCATGAGAGCAGTTACTAATGCTTTCCTAAATAAAAACTTGTCTTTTTCGAGACATTCAAATGCCATTTTATGCAGTTCGCTCCAGGCCAAATGAGGTACAACCCTCTCATCTGTTCTTCTTTTGAATTCTTCGTTATACTCCTGGTGTTTCTTGACTCTCCATTTTTCAATCTTCTTTCTTTCTATGTCTTGTAGGTCACCTTGTGCCTTTTTTAGATCGCGTTCTAACTTCCGTTCTCTTTCCTTTGCGAGACATAGAGTCACCTCCGCATCTGCAAAAGCAGTTTCTTCTATCTCAAGTTGTATCTGACTTTTTAAAACCTTCCCGCTTAGCTGTGCTAATTCTTCCTCTAAAATCACCTCTTCTTCTCTAGCTCGTGCCTTATCCAAACTAGACTGAATAGGTCCTGTGGCTAATTGATATATAGCCATGCAAAAAAGAAACGCGCTAACAACTATAGCGATAGAAATAAGAATCGGGAAAAGTGAGGGTGGTGACAAAGTAAAGAAAATTAATAATCCTATTTCACATCCGAGGACTATTAAACCGGACAGCACAGTAAGGACTAAAGAAACCCAGGAACAGGTGCTTAAGGAAGCGTGTTGGGGGGGGGGTACCTCCCCGGGGAACTACATGCATAAGGGTCCCTAGTATTAGAGCTCGAGGGAGGAATTATCATAAACCGCTCTTAGCCTTTGATACAGCCACTAACTATGAACTTGTTTAAAAGTTTAAAAGCGAGAAGTTTATGAAAACAAATAAAAGAAATCAAGCTCTTAGAGTTTCTTGGAGAGCAGTTAACAAATTATTTTTTTGGAGCTTTTTTTGAAAATAAGGATTTCTTTGCCTCCCTCTGCTGCTCTTGAACTACATCCTCACCCGTGTCGCTGCAAGGAATTGCCTCTTTCATTTCCTTAACTGATTTATCTAAAGTATACACCAATGGGGTTATCTTGGTTAACGGTGCTCTTAAATCTAGTCGACCTTGAAACAATTTTGGGTCATAAAATTTCTTTGCCAAAGTCATTGTGCGTTGAAATCCGCAGAACTGCATCCGGATCACACCTAAGCTCATGAGAAGATCGGGCCATGCGCTAAATCCGGTACCCTTAAATAGATCATAACGTATGGTAAAATCCTTCAGTAGATATTTTTGATTTGAAATTTGTTTTAGTACACTTACTTGCTTTTCTAAAAACCGTGCCTTGTGATTCTCAGCAGAAAGCTCTTCTTCTTTATCAACACGTGCTAAACGCTTTCTATTTAGCTCCTCTTCAAGAACCTTTAACTCAAGTCTCCGTTCTTCTATCTCTTTTGGTTCGATTACCTCGATAGGAGGGAATAAAATGTTTTTAAATAATGATTGAATAACCAACCAAAAAAGAATAGCGCTAGCAATTATAGCGACTGAAATAAATACTGTAAGTAACGCAGATACAGACAAAGAGCAAACCCACACATACCCCTCGCAAGCGAGGAGCAATAAACCAGCGATGACAGCGATAGTCCTTGCGATCCATGCATAGCGCTGTTCTAAAACATTTGATCTCTGGTTTAATAGAGGATTTGATAAAATTACATTTCCTGTACTAGAGATTTCAGAATAGATCATCGTCTACCCCCCCCCCCCCCTCACCGGGTTGTGAGCCATCCTGTTGACCTTTCGTTACAGTAGGTTGTTTTATTATTATGCCCTGTTCGCGCTGCTCTAATTCTTTCATTTTTTGCGTTTCTTTATCGTAATCAGAAATCGTTTTTCTCATCATGCTTAGAGATAATTCTATATTTTTAATTGATTGGCTCAAGGTGTTCATTGTTGTAGGTACATTAAACAACGGACTAACTTCTTTTCCCTCTGCTTTTGCAGATATAGTTCGTGACAGGGAGCACACAAGTTCGTGGTAGATTTCCTTATCAAGTCGCTTAGCTAAGAAATCTTCAACAGCTTGCTTTTGGTGTTCGTAGGAGACTAAGCTTACTTGTTCAATTTGTGAACTATGGTGTTCTACCTCTTTTTCTAAACTTGAAATTTGCTCACGAACACTATCTAGTTTTACTTCGGTATCAGCTAGGGATGTTTTTTCAAGATCCAATTGATATTTACGTTTTGATATCTGGTCTAACACACATTGAAATTCTGTATTTAGCAGGGCTTTCTTTTCTAAAAGCTTGTCATCTACGTTGAGGAACTTAGAAAGCATGTGATACACACCCAGGACAAATAGAATCACACTAGCAACTATTGCTACGGAAACAGTAGCAACGAGCTGCCAAGAGGTAGGCATCGCAAAAAACACCAAAACCCCAATTTCTACGCCAATAACTACTAAACCGGACAATATAGTAAAAACTAGAGAACTCCAGGAAAAGCTATCTACCGCAGCGAATCTGGGGGGGGGGGGGGTACTCCCTGCAGGGTTACATACAGAAATAGAGCTCATAGGAGAAATTGTCATAAGCTGCTTAAAGCCTTTTAATATAGCCACCTAACATGAAATTTATTCAAACCTTTAAATGCAAGAACTTTATGTAAGTAAAGATATAGAAATTCCATTGTTATAGAATTTTATGAAAACAAACCTTAACTAGTTATGAGGCTATAGAAACTCGTTTTTTAGATTGTACTCAAACTGCATCTATCTTTTCTTGGGTTGACAGTATGCCACCGGAAATATCTTCATGATTCAATCGTTTTAGATGCTTCTGAAGCACTTCGTCTAAAGCGTTTTTTTGTGCTTCAGTAAGTTCCAAATTATCAAAAACACCTTTGACTGTGAAAAATTTTCCTTTCATCCTGTCAACGGTCTCCATTCGCGCTTTTGAGACCCAAGTATCTTTTTCCTTTTCAAACTTAAGGGTTCCTATAACTTGCGAATCACTAGAAACTCTTACTAAAGATTGGAGTTGCAAATCTCCATCTACTATTTTTTCTTTTGTAATAGTTAATTGAGCGTTTTTTCCCTCTAGCAAGTGCTTTTCAACATCAACTGCGGATTTACTATCAACTGCGTGTGATTGTGCTTCCTCAAGTTGATTCCGCAAATTCTCTAACTCTATTGTTAGTTGTGTTTTCTCTGTTTCAAACTTCGCATCATCAGTAGCAAACCTTATAAATTTTGTAACTAATTGATAAAAAGCCATGCATAAAAGAAATACGCTAGCAGCTATAGCCAATGAAACAAGAACTGTAAGAAACGTTGATGTGGGCAGCGCAAAGGCAACTAAACAGCCCACTTCCAAGACAATTAGCAATACTCCAGCTAATAAAGTAATAGCTGCTGCAACCCAAGAACACATACTTTCTGAAATTTTCAAAGCACGTGGTTCTTCTAAAAAAGAAGTAGTTTGTTTTAAATTTGCACTTGTTGCGTGAATTATCATAAGAGGACTGTTTCTAGTATCATAAATTTAAAACTTTGAAAAAGTTATTATACGTTTATTCTTCAGGGAAGAGAAACAAATGAAACGCTTTTATTTTCCTTGTTGTTGCGCTCCTGCTTGTTTCGTTTCCGTTTGTTCTTTTGTTTCTGTCTTTGCTTGCCCTCCATCCCCTTTTTCTTCTTTTAATCTATCCAACTCTGCCTTCATCTCATCACATTGTTTTTTTAGATCTCGGCATTGTTTCAAGTTAGTTACTCCTGCTAACACAGATGCAAACCTCGCGTTCTGTTCAGATAACGCCTTCTCTGCTTTTGCTATTTCTTGGTCCTTTTGACTCTGAGCCAGCTTCAAAGTTTCCACTTCCTCTGCATTTGCTTTTGACTCTACTTGCTTTTCTTTAATTTGACTCCTTAGCAAGACAATTTCTTTTATTAATTGAGCCTTCTCTTCTAGAAATCTTGTATCTTTAATGGCAGTTTTTAAACTTTTTGCTACAAATTGATACATAGCAATCCCAAGAAGAACCAAGGTTGCGCATATAGCAACACATGTCAAAACAGAAAGAAATGCTGATGTAGGGAGAGCAAAAAATACTAAGGCGCCTACTTCAAGAGACAGCAAAAAGACACCAGCTAATAAAGTGATCGCTGCGACAACCCAAGAAAACTGCCTTGATGTCATACAGAAGCAAACGCGTTTTTCTGACACTTCTGAAGCTATAATACTATGCTCGGGACTTAGGGAGCCTGGATGAACTACCATAAAAAACTACTCACTTCATATTGAAATAACTAAAACTATGAAATTTTACACAACACTTTAAATGCAAGCATTTTATAAATAAAGGTCGTTTATAGCTATTCATCTAATTCAGATCCCGCAACATTAAGAGGAGCGCATTCTCAAATTTTAAAACTTGTTTCTGGGACCCCTCTAAAGATCGAAATTTTTCTATCATTTCATAGATACATTCTACCATTATGCATACCTTCTTCTCTTCACGTCGTTGCCTTATATCGGCTTCTTCTAATTTTTTTCGAAGGCCTAGCTCTTCATTGATAATCTTCTCATACTCTACTTGCCTTTTAACCAAAATTTCTTGTTCCTTAAGCATTGTTAATATATTTTGCTTACCTTCCAGGGCTCCCTTTAAAGCAAGCACCTCGGATTTGCTCTCGGTTAACTTTACCTGCTCGTCAGTCAATTGTTTTGTTAAATTTTCTATTTCTAATAATAATTTCCCCCTCTCCTCAACCATTTTATCATCTTCAATATCCTTTGGTTTTAGGATTCTTGTGATCAACTGGTACATAGTCATAGCGAATAAAATCACGCTAGTGAGCATGGCCAAAGAAACAAGCAAGACAAGAAGTAGAGATCCGGGGAGAGCAAAAAAAACTAAAAAACCTATTTCCAAGGCAAGAACTGTTAAACCTGCAATTACGGCTATAGCCGTAGCCAACCGCAAACATTTATTTGAAGTTGTGGAAGGATGTTGAGGTGTCACAGATACGGGCAAGGTAGATTCCTCTACACTCAAGCTCACAGGAAAAATTGTCATAAAAAGCTCTATTCATATTGAAATAGCCAGCTACAATGAAATTTACTCAACGCTTTAAATGCAAGAACTTTGTAAAACGACAACCGAAAGATAGAGCCTTAAAATCTGATTAATTATGATTATTGATATAAGTTTGTTTCGTGATAGAAATCATAAAAATGAGCTTACCAGCCATGTGTTATATCAAAAAAATTATCTACTTTTTTTAAGGATGATTATTGTTTCCACCGAGAGATTGATTTGCGAGTTGGCACTTAAGAAATGCTATTTCTTTTTTCAATTTTTCTATTTCAGCAGTATTTTCTCTAGCTTCTAGCTGATACACCAGCAATGCCCCCTGATCTTGCTTAGACTTTTGCTGAAGCTGGTAAAGGTCTGCCCGTAAACGAGCCCTTTCTTGAACAAATGGAGATGTGCTTGATAGCTCTTGATTTTCTTTCGAAAGTTCTGCTACGCGAAGATTCAAAATATCTACTGCCGAACTAGAATCTTGTAACTGTCTTTGTAATTGTGCAATTTGTTGTTGTGTTTCTGACAGAGCCTGATCTTTTCTCTGAATGAGATCTTTCAGTCTATTTAATTCGTTATCTTTTTTCGAGAATGTTATCGTCGCTGCATTTAATTCTACTTCGGTTTGACTTAGCGATGATTGTGCGATTCCCAGTTCAAACTGACATTCTTCTAGAGCAGTTCTCGTCTGCATTATTGATCTATGTAATTGCGTGATTTCATCTAGAAAAGCATCTTCTCGGGATTGAACAAGGAGATCCCTACGAGCTCTTACGACTATTTGATACATAGCCGTGTATAACAAAAATACTGTGAGAAGTATGGCAACACCAACAAGAGCACCAAGCAATGTTGATGTTGGTAAAGCGATAAGAACTAAAGCAGCGATTTCCATGCCTAGCAGCGCCATTCCTGCTAATAAAACTAGGACGCTAACTGCCCACAGACAGCGTGGTGAGTATGTTCCACGTAAAGGGCGTTGTATTAAAGCGGGCTGATGAACTTCTGGGTAATGGCTTGAAACAAATGACATAAACTATGCTATTAAAAGAATAATACATTCAAACCATTGAATCTCCAGCAACCCTTTAAATGCAAGAAGTTTATAAATCAAAATGCTTTGAGGAACGTATAGAAATTACAACTTATAAAATAAAATATTTTAAATGACTTACTATGAGTAGAGGGCCTTAAATATAAGGGATAACTTCTTGTGTTTATAGATTTTAAAAAAATTTACTATCTAGATACTTCGCTTTTATGAGAACTGGATTCTGTGCCATTACTTTCTTCTAGGTTATCTTCGACATCAGCCTCGGCATCTTCCATGTTGATTTCTTCTGTTGAGGATACCTGACTATCGATAGCTTCGAACCAGCTATCGTCATCTGATAATACTTCTACCATTATACTTGCATTGTCTAAACCGGATTCTAATGCTTGTGAAAGTATGGCGGCTTCATCTTGTAATGTCTGTGAGAGGTTGGCTACTTCGCTTTGTAAAACGTCAACTTGCTGTTTTAGCTGTTGTTTTTCTACTTCTAATTGATGAAGATCTTGAACATATTTTTCTTCTAATTCTTGTATTATTTGAAGTTCTGCTTCTCTTTCTTCTCTACAGTGTTGCATGGCGATATTTTGCTCTTGCAGATCTCCATTTAGTGTTCTTTCTGTATTTTCTAAGCTTTGTATTCTTTCGTGTAATATTCTTCTTTCTTCTCTGTGTGTCTTTAGGGAGCTACAAAGATGTATAAGATTATACATTGCTACGCAAGCAAGGAGAAAAGAAGCTACCTGAGTCCATACTACAAGGGCTACGTAGACAATACCGACTCCGACAATAGCGAGAACAGCGGCCTGCAATCCTATATTTACGAGGCTTACTACTACGGCTATAACATTAATAATAAAGCAGCTTCTTTCTTGATTCGTTGCCAAGTAAACAGTTTCCCTGTCTATGTTAGGGCATTGGTTACAAATCCCGTGCATAACTTTCTCCTAAGACAAAGCTCATAATTATTTATTAGAGGCAAAACACCTGTTATACGCATGTGTAGCGTAGATACGTTCAAAGTTCTTTTAGATTTTTGTATTATTATGAACGTTAATTTTATTTGGGTTCTTGTGGTTGATATTTACCTTCAAAACTACTGATTTTCTTTTCTAAAGCTTCTATAGCTATATGTGTTCTTTGAAGATTTTCTTCTTGACGGGCCAGCAAATTCAAACTTGTGTCATGACGAAAAAAGTAATACCCCACAATACAGATAAGTAGAAAGCTGGTAGCAAGAGCAATGCCCAAGGCGACCATCATAGTTGTAGGGCTCCCCACACCGAAATGAATAAGCAAAGTAAATAAGCTGCCAATAAGTCCTATGCTTATAAACACAGCGATTATACCGGCAATACGATTGGCTTTGGTATTACGCACATCACAACAGGGACGATTTCTGGGTGGTGTGTAATTAGGGATAGGCGAATGTACTGTCATAAACCACTCTAATTAAATAAAATTGCCTAAAAGCAGTTCAATTTAGTTATTAAAATAAAAAACTTAAAAAAAATTAGCACCTGTTAAAGAGTCTACTATTAGCAAGTTCATGACTCATTCGTAAGTGTAGGAAAACGCCTGCGTGTACACGCTTGTGTTCATAAAGGATAAAAAAAAGAGAACGCTGTTCCCTTTACTGTATGTAAAAGCGTATTGATTTAACTATTTTTATCTCTATTTAAGGTAGGGATATTTTTCAAAATTACGAAAATTCTTAGCATTGATCTGCTGAATTTTCTAAATCTAAGAGGGTTTGATAAGGCATATTGCCTATTAAGAGAATTGTCAGAAAATCCTGAAAAAAGGAAAACCTCATACCAATAAAAAAGGCAGCAAACATACGTCTACTGCCTTCTCAAGAAAGAACTATGGAATCTAATTATTCCTGCTCTTTACTCCTAATCGAGTTTATCTTCTTCGTCTTCGGTTCCTTTTTCAGATGTAGCTCCAGACTCGGTTGTACCGGAAGCTCCCTCACTTGCATCTGCTTCTTCTGACTGATCACCACCGACTCCGAGAGCTTTTTGTGCTGCTTCTAGACTCACAATCTTCAGTTGAAGCTCTTTGGCTATTTCCTGCTCATCTTCTAGGCTAGCTTGCAATTCAGCAACTTTCTTTTGCAACCCCGTAATTTGTTCGGTATCTAGAGCTCCCTGAGCTAAAAGGGCTTTAACTCGCGCTTCAAGAGTAGCTTTCTCTTCTTCTAGAGCCTTCGCTTTCTCTTCGATTACTCCGAGCAGTTTTTCTAATTCTGACATTTCTTTGAGAAGGTGGTCTTTTTTAGCATCCGCTAACTGCAACTTAGTTGTAAGATCTTCTGACTCTTGAACAGCTGCACCATATTGTTCTTGAAGACCGCCAACTTGAGTTTCCAGGCCTGCAACTTGAGTTTCCAGGCTTGCAACTTTTCCTTCCAAATCAGTTTTCGCTTTTTCAAGTTCTTTTTGTTTTTCTTCAAGTCCTTGAACTTGAGATTGAAGTTCTGATTTCTCTTGTTCAAGTTTAACTTTGTCTTCAGTCGCTAACTTAAGAGCTTCTTCCAGTTCAGCTAACTTTTCTGCTGTCTCTGAACTAGATTTTAGCTCTTCAATTTGCTGTTGCAATGATGTTACTTGAGCTTGAAGTTGAGTTTTTTCCTCAAGAACTTGTTTAGCAGAATCTTCAGCTGCAGCAGCTAAACCTGCTAACGTTACATTCTTATCTGTAAGGTCGTTTATAGCATCTCTTAGCAGCAGTTTTTCTTCTTCTTGCTGCGCTATTTTCTGGGCTTTCTCGAGATCACGTTGTTGCAGATCTTGTAGCTCTCCTTGAAGTTTAGCGTTTTCTTCTTGAAGTTGTGCTTTCTCTGCCTCAAGACCTGCTAGACGCTCTAGCAACTCTTGTTTAGCTGGATCACCTGCGGTAATTTGCTCCTTAAGAGCAGTTACCTCTTCTTCTAGCTCTCCGATCCTAACGATATCCTCTTGGTTGCGCCCCTCTAATTCTGTAACTTTTTCCTCTAGCTCTTTTTTCTGCTTTTCAAGACCTTCTAAACGCTCTAATAACGCTTCTTTTCTCGGATCACCAGAAGTAAGCTGCGCTCTAAGCTCTAGAACCTCTTCTTGTAACAATGCGGCTCTAGTTAGAGCTTGTTGCAATTGTGATTGCACTTCTGCAATTTGAGCCTCTAATTCTTGTTTTTGTTGAGTAGTTGCAGCTAATTCTGCTTCAACTTCTCCTAACATTTGCTGAGCTTTATCTTTGTCAGTAACAAGAACGGTCATTGTTTCTGCGGTTGCAGAAAGCTGAGCTTCGATGTCGGCGTATTTTGCTGCAAGGTCTGAGACTTTACGCTCAAGCTCTGCGTTTTGCCCTTCGAGCTCTTGCATTTTCCCTACGGCGGCTTGCAACCTTCCCATTTGTTCTCTTAGTTGCGCCATTTGAGCTTCTTTATCTTCTAAATCGATCATTTTTGCAGCGAGTTCTGCCTGTTTAGCTTCTACTTGCTCTTGAACTTCCCTTAAAGCTTCTGGATGTTTTGCTAATTCTGCTCTTAGCTCTCGCATAGTTGCTTCTAACTGCGCTTTTTCTTCATCAACAGGTGCAGGTGCAAGAGCAGGTCTACGCATCCTAGAAATTGCGTGATACATCGCCATACCAAATAGAATGACGCTAGCTACCATAGCAGCAATAATCACACCAGTAAGAAGCATTGTTGTTGGCAATGCAAAGAATACTAAAGCTCCAGCTAAAAGAGCAAAGAGCGCTATACCAGCTAACACAGTGATCGCTAGCGCGATGCATTGAGACCTAGTTGTTTGAACACCACAAAACGTACGTTGTTGAACTGGAATAGGAGCAGAGTTAACTGCTGCACTGTTTGAATTAATCGACATAAACCGCTCACCTTCAATTATAAACTTAAAATATTGAAACTTCGGTAATACTTTAAATGCAAGAACTTTATTCAACTAGGGAATGCAAAATTTAGATTAAACTGCGCTTGCACTACAACTTTTGATCTAAAAAAAATTAAGATATTCGCCTAACCCACAAACAATGAGTTTGAACAAGAAATCTATAGTCATTCCAATAAAACAACCTTGTGACTCATTTTTTTTCTTGGAAAAATTTTTTGTTCTTTCCTAAATTCAAAGTCTTCTTGCTTTAAAAAGAACTCGCGTGGTTGAAAAGAAAAAAAGCTACAGTATGCTGTAGCTTTTTCTTACTATTTTTAAAAATTCAACTTTAGGGCTTCTCTAAGGGTGTTCTCTGTTTCATAACTTTGGGCTCCCCGCTTATACGAGTGATCCAGAGGACTTTTTGGCTTATGACAAGCTACAGCTTACATCCATCGCCTCGCGATGAAGCTTGTCAATTTGTTTTTGCTCTGCTTCTTCCCTTTTAATACATTTTGCATGTTGAGCTTTTAATAGTTCTAGATCTGTTTCTGTCCGTAACTTTGCTACATTAAGTTCTGAGTATGCTTTAAACTGCTTCTTAGCAATAGAGAGCTGACATAATCCCAGACCTACTAGGATTACGGTGACTACCATAGCAGCAATAACAACAGCCATAAGAATTTCGAATCCTAAAGGCAACATAAAGCAAACTAAAGCAGCGGATAATGCCCCTAAAAGCATTAAACACGCTATTATATGCACTGCGAAAACAGCACGTTGAGATTTAATTGTTTTTTCTTCAGGGGATGAAACTTGTACCGCCGTGCAGAGAGAAGTCCTGTTCTCTCCACCAGCTATCAGATTAACGCTCATAAACCACTCTAAAATAAATATTACAGCGAAATTAAAACGGCCGCAAAACTTTAAAATCAAGAAATTTATTGAATTTTACAGAGCTAGATTTAGGAAGAATTTAATAAGGCAAGGTTGCCTTGATTTTAGGGGATTAAAGGGCAGGAGGAAGCCCTTTGAAAATTGTTTTTTTGTGAAATGAAAAAGGGCTATGAACCTACTGTCATAGCCTTTTTAAGTTGAAACAAACCGAATTCTCTTACGGGTTAATTATTAGTTATCCCCTGTACTTTCTGAAAACGACCCATCTCCTAAACCGCCCATCAAAGCCTGTATTCCCTCATTCACATCTTGTTCGAACTTGGTCAGTAATTCAGAGTTTTCGGTTATTCCTGCTAACAGCTCTTTATAGGAGCTAGCTTGCATGGAAGAAGTTAAGGCTTCCATGGCAAGACGATCGCGATCTTCAAAAGCTTGCACCTTTTTTTTCTCTGCATCTAAATCAGCTTTTACTTGTGTTAGTTCCTTAGTTAGCTCTTGTGTTTTATCTTTTCGAATTTGACAAATTGCCAAGCCAAATAAAACCCCAGAAACAATAATAGAAAGTACAAGAAGAGCTGAAAGCATGCTGCATGTAGGCAAGGCGCACAAAACCAAAGCTGCTAATTGAAGACCAAGAAGTAGCACACCCACTAGTACTGTAATTGCTAAGATAAGGTTCTTACGATTTCCGAAAATACATGTTGAGGGTGGCGGCGTGGGATTAGTATTAAGTACCCCGTCTCCCCCTGAGGTTAAAACATTAACTGCCATAAATTACTCTCGTGTCAAGGTTAGTTTAGCTAAGCTAGGAGCTATCAGCCACATCCATAAAAAAGGCATAAAACTTTAAAATCAAGAAGTTTATGATTGAAGCGCAAAACAGAGTATTTTTTTGAACGTAGTAAAAATCCGTTTATTTTGTCTTTAAGCTGCGCACTTACCCATCTAAGGAATCTTGGGAAGCATAAAGAACCGCATGGAGCTCGCGAAGTTCTCCCTTTACTTGGCTTACTTCTCTTTCTAGATCTTCTGTGAAAGCACGGAAAAACACGAGCTGTTCGCTATCCTGTAAATTTGCGGTTAGCAGCTTGTCTTTTTCCTTATTTATGAAACGCATTTCTTTACGAATGCTATACAAATTTTTTTCCAAACAAGAAATTTTTTCTATAAGCTGCTGCTCATAATTCCTATGAGCTAGTTGTTGAGAGCTTAATGCTGTTTGTAGTCTGAGGTTTTCTAGGTCAGCTTTTTGTTCTTTGTATTTAGCCTCTTCTATAAGCACAGAATTAGCTTCTTTGTATCTGGAGACTATCTGATACATAGCCAAGCCAAATAGAGCTGTGCTAACAGCTATAGCGGCAGCAACAGCAACGGAGAATATCCAGGATGCGGATAAAACATGAAACAGCAAAAAACCTATTTCTAATCCTATGAGCAAAACTCCTGCTAATAAAGTAAAAACTAAAGAAATGTAATAGCATCTCTCTGAAATAAGGTTAGTTTTACGATAGATTTGCTTTGGTGGTTCGGTTTCTACGCGGGGCAATGCGGAATTCGTTATCATACAGAACTCTACTTTCATAAAAACAAAAGCTCATGATAAAACCCTTCGTAGTCCTTTAAAGCAAGAGACCTATGAAGATTCACAAAAATAAATCTAAAACATTATAGCAAAAAAAATGCTTACAGAGGGTTTATAACCTCTATAAGCAAGTCCTTTTTTCTAGGATAATTAGGGAATATGAGCTGTTTGGTTACTCTTTTCTTTCTTTATGTATTGAATCCTTTCCCTGCTAATGCAAACTGCAAGCCCATGATCTCATCTTGAAGTTCTCCAACGCGTCGGACAAGGTCATTATTGCTCTCGTGCAATGACATTATAGTTTCGGAGTCTTTCTTCCTACGCTCCATGAATTCATCTAATCTCTCTTGACGAGATGCAAGTTGGTTTTCCAGATCTTCTACTTTGTCCCTAAGCTTGCCCATATCGATATTAGCAAGTACGAGTTGCTCTTTCAACTTGCGGACTCTTACTTCAAGCACGGGGGGCTCTACTACTATTTGTTGCTCTTCCAACTGTTTAATCTGTTGCCGTAACTCTTCTATAAGGTTCCCTTTAGCAAGACACTCATCCAGTAATTTCTTATTTTCCTCTTGTGCTTCTTCTTCTAACTCAAGAATGCGCTTTTTCTCTAAATCGATTTCCTCTTGTTTCGCTGTTAACGAAATCTCTAGATTTTCAACCTGTGCTTTTATTTGAGCTTTTTCTTCTTCTGCCTTTTTATCTTTAAGAATATAAGCTGTCGTTTCGCTACATCTTAAGATTATTTGATGCATAGCGAGGCACAACAAAATTACACTAACAACTATAGAAAACGAAATAAGCCCTGTTAGAGCTAATGATGTAGGCAAGGCAAAACATACTAAAATCCCCACCTGCACAGTAAGAAGCAATAAACCTATGACCATGGCAGCAATCGCTCCAAGGTATTGGTATTTATGTAATTTACAGCACTTCTTACTAGCTACCTGCGGTGAAGTAGTTGATAAGTTAGGGACCACTTGAGAAATTGTCATAAACTACACCTTTCATTAGAAAACAAACAAATCATGAAATGTGCACAACGCTTTAAATGCAAGCGTTTTATAAAACAACAACAAACAAAAAAAATTTATGGAATAAGGGAAACTCAGTCTATCTAGGATGTTTTGACGAGTGTAAGAAAGAGGTGGAGAAAATTTGAGAACTCTTTGATATCTCCCATAAAAAAGAGCCTCTAAAAATAAGAGGCTCTACAAAAGTGTGTGCTTATTGATTTTCTGCTAACTGGTTCAATTGCTCTCGCACACGTCCTAGCTCTAACTCCTGAGTTTGTTTCTCTAAGGAAATTTTTAAAAGGGACTTTTTAGCATCAAGAATTTGTCGTTTACATTCTGCTAATTCCTGACGAGATGCTAACAACTGAGCTTGCGACTCATTACTCGCGCTATTTGCGGGCTCTTGATCTTGTAGTGTTGCAGCAAGTTGATTTGCGTTCTGGTTTCCTTCAAAGCACGCTAATTCTTCTCTAAGCCTTACACACTCATGCTCTAGATTGAAGATCTGCTCTTCCATTGTTTCCTGAGCCTCTCTCAAAGAAAATAGCTCAACCTCCTTATGTTCTAAAACCTCCTGCTCTAGCTCATACAAAAGTTGAGGACCTTCTGAAGATCCTAATCTAGCATTCAGCCATTCAACGCGTTCCCTGAAACCATCCATTTCACTACCAAATTCGACTAATCTTATAGCTCTCATACTATTTTGCAATCGCGACTCTTCGCCAACGGAATAGGAAGCTGCTCCAGAAGAGCAGTTAGCATAAAGCTCTTCAAATAGTTGCGTTTCGAGTTCTTGTAGCGCTTCATAATTCAGAGCTTTTTCTGATTCCTTGACGAATGTCGCTACTTCATGCTCCAAACTTGTTCCCCTACTGAACGCTTTCAACCTGTCTATTCTATGATTAGTTTGACTGACCACCATCCTAATATTTTCATCCACTGTTAACTGAAGCTCCCGTCTTGCTCCCCTGAGTACCTCCATCTGTTGTGCGGAGGGTTTATTTCCTGTTACCTTTTTCGCATTGACAATTGTGCGTAAGTACGCTCTCAATCTTTCTATGGTAGCAGTTAATTCCGCAACACGACCGACATCTTGCGCTAGCTTATATTCCTCATCAGTCAATCGTATTTCATAAGTAGAGCGAACTATAGGATACCTATTACATATACGCCCAATCAATACGTTTAACTCGCGTACTTTAAACATAGCTGCGCGTTCTTTCTGTTTTGCTTTTGCTAACTTCTTGTTTAATTCCTCTTGTCTCTCTAATATGCTAGCAATTTGTTTTTTATATAATCTCTGCAGGGCACGTTTTTGATTTGTACCTTGAATTATCTCTTGTTCAAGACGGTCTATTTTTTCTTGCCTACGGGTATTTTCCATTTGAGCTTCTTGCAACTGTCGTACTAACTCTGCATCCATAGCTAAGTTCTCCCCTTCAGCAGCTGAGCCCAATACAAACTGCATTGTCTCCCCTTGGGCAATAGACGTTGTACTCATCCTATTGTGATGTTCTAGCTCGGCTATTTTCTGCTCATATCTGTCACTCGCTTTCTTAAAAGCTTCATCTCGTACCTTTTGTTCTTCAGTAGACTGTAAAATAACGTTTTCTAAACCACGTATTCTGGCAAGCAGTTCTCTATTACTTTCTTCTGTCTCTTGAGAACCTTGCTCTAGCACTGTAGATCCTCTAGACAAAGAATCTCGTAAACTTTCCAGTTGCAACTGTAATTGAGAACGCTCCTGAAGCAAGTTATTACGTTCTTGTTTTAAAACATCTGTTTCTCCGCGAAGCCCTACAATCTCTTGCTTTCTTACCTCTTCT
The DNA here is from genome assembly GCF_964023145.1 of Chlamydia sp. BM-2023. NCBI lineage: Bacteria > Pseudomonadati > Chlamydiota > Chlamydiia > Chlamydiales > Chlamydiaceae > Chlamydia > Chlamydia vaughanii. The sequence continues at coordinate 353,766 of NZ_CAXIED010000001.1, forward strand.
TCTTGTAAAGAAGATTGTAGCTGGCTAAGTTCACTACAAGTGGTCTCAAGGGTTGTTTCTAACCTCTGTATTTGCTCTTCTTTCTCCTCAAGTTGGCTTGTGAATCCCTTTATGATATTGTCTTGCTGCTCATCTTTCTGTTGCTCTTCCAAATCGGTTATCAACCTTCGTAGTTGCGAACTTTCTGTTCGCGATTCCACTACGATTCTTTCCAAATCATTTATGCTTTCTTGAAGTTCTTTTTCTTTTTCTTCAAAATCCCTTGTTAAAGCCTCCTCTCTAGATTGAAAGCGTCTACACTCTCCTAATAAATGAGATTGATTGTTCTGGGAAATTTGCTCTTCCAACTCTATAATTCTAGATGATAGGCGGCCATGCTCCTCATCTAAAACTGTTATTCTTTGCATACTACCAGCTAACTCATTCTCTAATGAGCCAATGGCTTTGCACCTTTCTTCAAGTTGTGTGCATTTTACCGAGGAATTGGATAAAGCGCAGCTTAGCCTTTGCCTTTCTTCTTGCTCCTGAGCAATTATCTCATTCAATTCGTATGTTCGGGCAATATAATCTCTATTAGCTAAGTAATAAAAACTCACAGCTAGGAAAATCAAACTAGCAACAACACTCATTCCTAGTACAATACTGACTACTAAGCCTATTTCCGTGCTAAAAACGACTAAAACTCCTACACCACAAGAAGCTACTAATAAAGATAAAAGTATGGAAAATACATTTGCAACTAGACACGCTTTTGATGCATTTTCTCTAATCAAACACTTCTCTCTCCTTTCCGATTGAAGCGTAAAACATGCAGGGATACATTTCATAATGATCTCTCAAACATTGCTGATAATAATAAAAAGTAAGATCTGATTAACAAAATTAGATCTTATAAAATTCGTTTCAAAAAGCTTTTAAAGCTTTTTGTTTCGATTAATTAGAGATGTTAAGATAGGCCTCGTGTTACGCATAGAGGCCTACCTCCAAAAAAGAAATTATAGTTTCCTATAAACTCAAAGTTCGTTTGAATGATCTCTCAAACATTGCTGATAATAATAAAAAGTAAGATCTGATTAACAAAATTAGATCTTATAAAATTCGTTTCAAAAAGCTTTTAAAGCTTTTTGTTTCGATTAATTAGAGATGTTAAGATAGGCCTCATGTTACGCATAGAGGCCTACCTCCAAAAAAGAAATTATAGTTTCCTATAAACTCAAAGTTCGTTTGCGTGTTGTTTGTCGTAGTTGAATATTCATAGATTCTAGTAGGCCTATTTGTACTTTCTGTTCTTCAATAAGATGATAAGCACTAGAAATCACCTCTGATTCGTTATTGTTTAAAATTGCTTCATGTTCCTCTATGGCCTTTTGCAAACGCAAAATGTATTCTTCTTTTTCCTCTAAAGCCTCTTTAAAACCCGAGGTCTCAGCAGAATATTGCTTACGCAGCTCTTTCAGTTGTTCTTCTAAATGCAAATTAGTTTCCAATTCGCTAGTAAGCTCTTTTTGCAGCGTTTCTATACTTTGGCATAATCTTTGCCTTGTATTATTTACTACTTCGCTATGCTTTGTCTCTTGGGCAGAGAGTTCCCTCTCTAAAAACTGCATACGTTGTTTAGTAGCTTTATCTATGCCATCCATTTCCTGCTGATGTTTGCTATCAAGTTGCATACGCAAACTTGTTTGTCTGACAACGTCAGCATAGGCCTCACTGACCTCTTTGTCTTTAGCATTTAAAATTGCAGCGTGTTCTTTTCGTAAACGCTTTATCTGCTCTTGCAATTGAAAAATTTCGTTATTTTTCTGAAGCAAAACACCATTGTCTACTTGAGAAGCAGCTTGTCCCCTCTCCTTTTCCAGTTGTAAAACTCGGAGTTCTGTACGCAGGGAAAGCGCCTCTGCTTCTGCGACGACTAGTTTTGTCAATAATTTGTCTATTTCTTCATGAGAAGAAATAGAATGAGAAAGATCTTCGTTAACTTCTTGTTCTTTTGGAGGCCTCTCGTCAAAAACAGAGGCTCTGCGATAAGAAAAATACACGCCAACCATTACTAGCAAAGTGCTGGAAACAACAACAAAGCTTAAAAGAATAGCAGTTAATAACCCCATACTCTCTCCCAAGACAATGCAACTTGCAATGCTGGAAGCGATTACTAGGGTCCCAATAACCATTGCAACTATATTGACAATGGCCTGAGTATTAGTTCGGTCTACAGTTGTAGATACTACTTCTTGTCTTTCTACTGACTTGAAAGACAAGATTGCCTGCATACATTTCATAAAGAAACCTATAATAAAAATAGATAACTTGCACACGCTCGTCTTTGTAAAATATGAGTAAGTAAAGCGCTTGGAGATGGACAGCTCAGCAACAAGTTCTAAAAATCGATATATGCTAGGAATGTCCTCACTAAAGTGCGCAGCTTAAAAAGCTCCTTTTCTTAAGCAGGAGGTCTTTTACAGACCGCAAACCAAAAAATCGACAGAGTTTCACAAATTCTTAAGATTACTTGTACGTTGCTTATCGTTCGTTACTATTGAGAATATCTCCCCCGCTCAGTATCTAAAGTAGACCTCAGTCTTTCGACAAAGGATTCCTGTAAAAATCTGACTTGCTATTCTATGACTAGTATTTTCCTCCATTTGATTGTTTGAACCATGATTTAACCTTAAGGTTAAATCCATCGTTTATTCTATAAAACATCGGTTGAATCTTCCGATTCTCCCTCTGGATCGTTCAGTATTTCAGACATGACAACGCTATTTTCTATGCCCATGTCTATATTTTCAATATCAGCTCTAGAATAGGTGTTCGCCACTTTTAACACTCTCAGTCTATTTTTCAGGCACCGAATTTCTTCGTCTTTCTCTAATACAATACTTTCCAAAGCTAACAAACTACTTGCCTGATCTATAAGGGCCTCGCCTTCTTGAATGGCTTTTTCTTTTAAATGGCTGATTTCCTCAGATTGCTGTGCAACGCGTTCTCTTAAAAACTCTAGCTCCTGTTGTTGCGTCCTAGCTTCTTGAGTGTTGCATTTCATAAGCATTGTCCTTAGTTGCTCTTCCTCATAGGAATTAGGGCTTTGACAGGACTCTCTTAATGTATCTAGGGCTTGTCCGTACTGTTCTCCCAAGTACATTTCAATATCCGCGAATACCCTTTGATAGAAAGCAACCTTCTGCTTTAACTTATGATTTTCTTCTTGTGTTGGGGTATCCTCAAACAAGTTCCCTCTCTCTATTCTCCGTCCTCTAATGAACGGTTCTTCCCTATTGAAAACATGGGCTCCTAAATTCCTTTCACCATTTTGTGACGAACGTAGCTTTAGAATTTGCTGTGTATTTTCTTTTTGTCTTAATAAGGAGTGGTCATAATCAGGAGCCATTCTTTGAAAATTCATAAGAACATGCAAATCAGAAATCTCCTGCAAAATTTCTTCATAGCTCACCATAACATCAAGATATGCTTGGGATTTTTCTTTTAATAGAGAGGAACTGTTTTCCAATTCTTCTTTTTTTTTATCTCTAGAATCACCGGACTTATCAAAATCCTCTAGAAGCCTCAAATAGCTTGCTCCTGCTCTCAAGTATGCATCTTTAACAGCATCTAAAAGAGCTTTTTCTGTGTTTCTTTTTTCAATAAGGCTGCGGTAATCTTCCCAACTGTGGGAACGTTCTTCGAGAACAACTTGTAACTGCTGTTCTATAGCGTCAGCCTGCTCTGAGCTATCTTTAGATTTATCTTCTTCAGACGTATCAATATAATTTCGAGAAGGGCGTCCAAAAGGAATCCATGATTTTGGCTTTAACGCACGGCATGTAAAACACCCCATACCAGAACTAAAAAGCAATACTCCTGAAGCTACACACAGCCCTACTATCATTATGGAACATATTAAACCCAGCTGTGATCCAAGCAATAGTACAGAAATTATCGACCCTACGGCCAAACATAACCCAGTTAATACAGAAACAACAGCGGCTATAAAACGAACTCGCGAATCAAGAAAATTACAATATCGACCATCAGAGTTCTCCAATGTTACGCAGAAACAAGGAGAAGCAAACTTCATATAAATCAACCAAACAGATAAACGGCTGGAGCATGGTACTTTCCCATACGATTTATTACAAGTTCTTTTATTACACGGGAGCAAGACATTTTTCCCACACCCTTAAAATCTTTCATAAGAAAAACATAAGAGTTCACTAGAAGAAATCTAGAAAATTCTTCGAACACAAAAAGTGGGTGAAATAATATGATGAGCTCTTCCACTTTTAAAGAGTGTAAGGTTTTCAGAACATTCTGAACTTAAAATTTTAATATTCGACTGTTCTAACTTTAACTCTTACTACAGATGAAAGATGAACCATTTTTCTTAGAGTGTTTCTTCATCTATGATTAGTAAATCTAAAATCTTAATAACGAAATAAGTCTATCATGATTACTCCGCGGCGCAAAAACGCGGAGACTATAAGAAGAGCTTCTTCATAAGAGCCCATTACCCAGTTTTTTAATTTTCGTTCCTTTTCGGTCTCATTTTCTAAAAACTTCAATCGCTATAGCAGCAATAAAAGAAGTAGAAACTCGTGAACCTCGTAAGCTTTGGGATCTTATATGACAAACATCGTTCCCTATTGTTTTCCTCACTATTCTGTAGCGGCACACCCCGAGCCTTCTTTAAAACAGAACCTGCGCACAATAGCGCAAAAGATCACATGCCTAAAAATTTATACATGTATAAAATCGGGGGTATTTCCATTTCTATGCGCAGATTCTGGGTCTGACCGATGGAGAATCGTTACAGCCTTTATTAGCACTGTTCTCATTAGCACGGTACTTCTACTCCTTCTCTACCCTTTTAAACTCGCTATTCTTGCTATCAGCCTATGCTTAAGGAATCCGGAGACACCCCCGCCTTCGCCTATGGAGCAGTTTTTAAATGAGCTGCAGCAAGTAATAAATGGCAAGCTCCACATTAACTTAGATGCCCTAAACTTAGTTCCTGAGGAATCAGCTTTTCTAAAATCATTCCTACGTCCTACAAAACCCCAGTGGGAAGTCCAAGATTTAGCAAGAGAGATACTCGAACTGTATCCCGATACCCCTGAGCCCTGGCAAAAAATCATTGCTTATCTCTATAGCAAATTCTTACGAGAACCTATCGATGTTGCTGAGCTATCTTATGAAGGAGCTATGTTTTATTCTGTCCTGCAAAAACTAACCCAAACTCTGCAAAATCCAAATATTCCTAGAGAAAAGAAGCTTCAAATTCTTGAATATATAGGATCGTATTCAAATGCCTGCGCACCGACATGGATAGAGGTCATTTTTAGAGAACTAACGAACATCTACTGTCAACAAGAGGCAAACGCAACTGTCGTTTTAAACTACGTGCAGATGTTCAAGGAAAATCTTCTTCAGTCGTTAGTAAACCGATTTTCTGAAGAGTGGCACCACATCTCTAGCTTTAAGCATTACCATGGTATAGCCTTAGGGTTAAATACGAATGCTCTGGCTCGCATCCAATTTACAAGCTACTTAATTCAAAAAAAACGCACCCTTTACGATCATCTCTATAAGAGATTCCTCGCTACATACAAACTGTCCCCAGAAAATCTTACTGAATATGTCCGTTGTCATATTTACGACTCCCCTCAAAATATAAAAAATGCCCTAGCGGCCTATCTATGTGAGCAGCTAAAGTTGTTAAACGTTGAAGAAAATGCTATATCCTCTGTCCTTTACTCAATTTTTTACGAAGAAAACTACGAGATCAACACTTGTGGAACCAATTTCATTTTAATCACCATGGGGATTCTAACTCCTCTCCAACAAACTTCCTCGGGAAAAATCTTACAACGACTTCACTCCGCAATTAATAAACAACTTAAAGAAAAATTAACAAGTTAATTTAAATCTTTTTAAAAAAAGATTAATAACAGTAAAAAAACCCCGTACTAACAACAACTTTATTAAATAAATCTTGCCAATAAAGATTATTATCTTTAGAATCTTTCGAGCGAAGCTTGAAGAGGCCAGTTTTTTAAGCCTCTTGACTCAACAATTATAGCTTTGCCTCCGAGGTAATTTTATGTCATTGGGAAACAATCCTTTTAGCTCTGCAACTCCTACCCCAGTACGGCCGCAGGCTTTTCACTCCAATCCTATCAAGACGTTGAATCAAAGACTATCCTTTGAATCAATTTATGTTGGTTTATACACAAGAATAGGCTCATGTCTTGGACTGAATCAAGAGTCGCGCGAGGGACCAGGTTGGGTCTTCGCATTTATTTTCTCCGCTCTCATAACGATTGTTCTTTCCCTTCTTCTTCTTCCTATACGCCTAATCCTCCTAGGATTAAGCTGCTGCCCCTGCGCCTCTAGGCCCACTGATTTACAAGAGACTTTAATTCCACACATGTCTCCTCCGCATTCCCCTTCACCAATGCCAAGGCTCCTCCCTCAACCAGGATTCGGTCCAACTATACAAGAAAGATTCCCTGACTTCCACGCCCACCTGCCGGTTCCTCCACAAGCGGAACAAGAAGAACAGCCCGATAATCAAGATCAAATAGGTGATATTGCTGACATAGCCCTACAACCAGGAGCTGTACAGGCCCCTGAAGCAGCGGGAACGGGTGCTTTGATTATCCCCGAAGGACAAACCCTAGGAGACTTCCTAGGAGAACAATTACCAGATGTCCCTCTAGAGTCTATTGATTTAGCTGCTTTTGTTAGCACTGTCGTTCCTCTAGCAGATATTCCTCCTAACACAAACTTAGCAAATCTCCCAGCTAATCTCTTCTTCCCTGGAGGCGTATTTAACCCCCTATCTATCCCTCTTATCCCTCAAGACTTAGGGGCGGCCGCCGTCGCAGCTGGAGGCGTAGATGCTGATGAAGACTTATTAGATGATACCGCCGACACAATCCCAGATCAAGCTGAAGAAGCCCAAGCCCTACAACCAGGAGCTGTACAGGCCCCTGAAGCAGCGGGAACGGGTGCTTTGATTATCCCTGAAGGACAAACCCTAGGAGACTTCCTAAGAGAACAATTACCAAATACCCCCCTAGAGTCTATTGACTTAGCTGCTTTTGTTAGCAGGGTCATTCCTCTAACAGATATTCCTCCTAACACAAGTTTAGCAGACCTCTCAGCCAATCTTTTCTTCCCTGGAGGCTTATTTGATCCCCTATCTATTCCTCTCGTCCCTCAAGAATTTCAAGACTTGGGAGCCGTTGCCGCACCTGGAGGCGTAGATGAAGACCAGGACCAAGAGGATGCATTAGGTGATGCCATTTTCCAACCCCAGCCCTTAGCAACTCACGATGAGGTTGCTCCTTTCCCACAAGAACAGACCTTGGGCGACTACCTAAGAGCACTGTTACCAGGGACCCCGGTTGAAACTATTAATGTGAGTGAGATCGTTAGTAGAGTCGTCTCACTAAATGAGATCCCCGATGGCATGGATTTATTAACCCTCCCAGCTAACCTCTTCTTCTCTGAAGATGCTCCGCTTGATCCTCAGTCCATCTCCTACGGAGCAGAAGGAACTCAAGGTGCAGAAGTTCCAATTCCTGCTAATGTCACAGCAGGAGAATTTGTAAGACAATTCCCCGAACACATTCGTGAAGACTTAATGGAAATGGCAATAGATAATGCGGGAATTTTACGTATTATTGATCGGCGTGTTATTACATGGCGCTCTATTCGTGACTTCCCGGCAAGACTAATTTTCGGCGGCCCCACTATACCCACCCCCGTGGGAAGAGAACTTCCTGCTCCTATAGAGCAAACTCAAGATGACCTTGCCCCAGAAGAAGAAGGTGCTGTTGGTGGAGTAGAAGAAGGTGCTGTTGGCGGCGCAGTGGCGCAAGAACCTTTATTCCCAGAAGCCAGCCCACAAGAAAAAAGACAAGCATATATAAGAGTCCAGGATGAGTTTACTCAAGAACTTCTAAGAAAATCACCAAAAACATGGGGATTTTTAGATGGTTTGAATAGTGCTATCGGTTCGTTATCTACACAAGCTGAATTACGCAATAACATGGCGAACATAATCCAGACTTTTGCCAACCCAACACGAGAAGACGATATTAACGATGAAATGCGGGATCTAGCTCAAGCCTGCTTATTTGAGCTATTCAACGTCTTGAATAATGCAGCTCTTTTAGAAGGGGATAAAATCCAAATACTGGAACAAATTCCACAACATCAACGTTCGATTAACCCAACCTTGATTCTAGAGATATTGCTCCAAGAATTACTCGCTGTACGATTCCTAGAAACCTCAGGGGGCATTGTTATTAGAACCGAAGAAGAAAGAAGGGCAGCTGAAATCGAGCTTGTTCGCAGATTCATACCTCCGTTGAATGCAAATGCAACTCCCGCTGAAGCCACAACATATACCCAACAACTGCGCGATCACCTTTCTCGTCCAATGTGCCTACAAATGAACGCCTTACACCTCGCCCCTCAGACCAGCCCCTTCCTAGATGCCGTGACAGCAGGTTCTCCTGAATGGCCGACTTTCCAAACAGAACTTCTAGACACTATGGAAACTCTCCTCACAGGTCAAAGAGACGCTACGCAAGATCTCCGCGCAGAGCGAAGAGACGCTAACAATCTAAGAAGTCTAAGGTATATGGTGTCAGGGCTATCATCTCCTACAACTAGCATTACCGCCGGTAGCGTCGTTAATGCAGTACAGACCCGCACCACGATGTATCTATTCTATCGGTTTTTAATAAACCCCCAAATCGACAATGATAGAAAACTATCTGCACTGAGACACCTAGCCTCTTATAGCGGTAGGTGCCCTCCTACATGGGTCCACGTTGCTTCTGAAGAATTACAAGCGGTGATGAACCAAACTGGAGAAACATCAAATATAATACTTACTTGGGTACAGGCCTTCAAAAATGGTCTAGTAGAATCAATCTTCGTAAACGAACATCAGTGGCACATAAAAACAGCATTCAAAAGAGTTCGTGGAGCCGAATTCGGACTGAACACCGGCATGATAGACAATTATGGAAGAGAGTTAACAGGAAGAAATTATGACGATCAACACGCTACCTCCAGCACAAACTTGACGCGTCTTTACGGTGAAAGTACTCAAGAGTTGATAGGCGCTGTTTTCGATAGTGCTTGCGAAGGAAGTTCCGATCAACACACCGCTTTAAGAGACACCGTATTAAGGGACCTAGAACTTGCCAATATACCTGAAGGAAACCGTGCGGACATCATGGAAGACATTTTCTTCGATGCAGAAAACGATTACAGACCTACCAGACTCTGCATAATCTACCTACTCCTAAAAGAAGGCATCCTTACTCTTAGCACGACAGTTGTTACACCGACAAATGAAAACCCTACCAACCCATCATAGATCTTCTCTCTAAAATCCGGTAGAGCGCTGTAAATAAGCAATTACAGCGCTTCTGCTTCTTATCATATATAAAAAAAAATCTAATTTCTTATACTATCTCTCATACCTATGGTATCCCACCTTCCGCAAGAACAAAAAAAAGATTTTACTTATTTTTATTAATAAAACAAAAAGCAATCTTTTTAATTGCAAAACCCCACATAAACAAGACAAAGGCTAAAAACTTTTAAATTATAATAAAAATAAATTCGTGATAAAATTGTGTAGTTAAACATTTGAAGGTAACTCACGAACATAGCCTATGAGCGTTTTCCTTTCTCCAAATCACTCTGAAACGAGCACAATAGAGGCACCTCCTCCATCATGTCGCACACGTATGATCAGTGTTGCTGATAAAATTAGCTTCTGCTTTCTATTCAGAAAAATTTTTCAAAGTATCCTTGTTGCCTTAAGCCTGGAGCATCCCAGGTGTTGTATACAGGCCTGCTTAGTTGTCTTATCGTTCATTTTTTCTGTCCTTCTCGCCCTAGCTATTTTTATTCTATTGCTTCCCCTAAAATTAATCCTATTGGCGATTTCATGTTCATTCCACGTACCTCCCGAGGAAGCTCCTACCCCAATTGAGATTCTCAAGCCTTCAGCTCCTCTAATTCCAAAAAGAAAAGAGGAACCAGCGATTCCCGAACTCATACTCTCCCCAGAAGATCTAGAATTATTTTTAAACTCTATAAAAACAAACATTCAGGAAATATTAAGCGGGGAATTTCAGGTAAATATGGCTCCACAAGCCTTATCTCTATCTCCTGCGCCCTCTGTTTTCTTAGATAGGTTGGCAAATACTTCCCCGGGGCAACAATGCGATTATGATGAGTTAGAGGCCGCGATTCGTCAATTAGGCAGTTGGAATTCTTCTTGGAACGCCATGCTCTCCTATTTCACGGAACTGCTAGATGAGGATCCGTCCCATCCAGATCAAGCTACCTTCCCAATTATTATGCACCACCTTCTGTTAGCTTTAGAAGACCCCTCCCTCTCTAATGAAGGAAAAATTGCTGCCCTTGCAGAAATTTCTTCTTATGGCCACTCTTGCAAACCCACATGGGCAGAAAGTACCGTCCGCTCTATTAATAATCTCTACAGCAAAAGAGACACCGGACAAGACCAGCTATTGTTGTGGGTACAGATGTTTAAAGAGAATCTGCTTTCAGAACAGCAGCTCATCCTTAGTACACCTAAAGGAAGGGCAACAGAAAATGAATGGCATCAAATTAACGGTCTTAAATCTATTTTTGGGAAACAATTTGGTTTAATGACGGATCACCTAAACAGCAATCTTGATAAACTCACCCTACGTCAGGCTCTAACAAACCCCCAGGATAGGCAACAATGCATGCAACTTAAACAGCGATTTGAATCTGTCTATGCTCAATCTTCCACACGACTCGTAAAGTTTGTTCATGATGCATTTTTAGCGTCCTCCCCTGAAATACAGACATCTATCACCGATTACCTTCTTCTGACTCTCAAAAACCTTTTAAATATCCCGGGAAGACATTACGTTGATCTTGCTTTAGAATGTTTCTACGATGAAAATTGTGAACTCACTCCACAGGGAATGGCCTATATCCTTTATTCCTTAGGAATTCTAAAGCCATACTAAATCTCGTAAGATTTCTTAAAACTTATTAAAAAATAAAAAGGCGTTGTGCACAACACACAACGCCTTTTCTTATGTTGACTATCTCAACTAGCATATTAGAAAATCAAGCGGATACCGCCGTTTACATCATACGCCACTGTATGCTCTCTCCACTCATAGGTAACCCCTAGTAAAGTACTGAAATAAGAATTCCACTCAGTATTGTTATTAAACTGAGCCTTCATAGACTTCCTAGAGAGATCAGACCCCTCACCATTCCATGAGTACGAAGCTACAGGTAAGTTAATCAAAATACTAGATTGCTTACGATATACATCAAGAGCATAAGAAAAACTTAAACTATTGACTTCGGAACGTTGTCCTCGAGAGTAGCTATGTTCTAAAGTGACACCGAAAGGAACAGAAACATTTTGTAAATGCCCTTCTGTAAACGTTCTTGCTTCACTACCACTTTCAGTAAATGTAGGGAGATCTACATAAGCATATTCAACTTCCACAAAGGGCACAAAAGCAGAAACCAAAGAGGAAATAAACCTACGTGAATTAATAATATAACGATAATCCACATGAGCATCAGCTAATATACCTCGGCTATTCCAAGATCCATGAGACTTACCTAAACTTTGAGGATAGGTCGTGTTCAAATCATTGTGGATATCACTATAGATAAACACTCCTTTAAACAACCATGAACCAGCAAAAATACCCATATAGGCAGAGCCTAAATAACCCTTTTGCTCACTTCGTGATGAGTAAGATTGACTTTCAGTATAACCGAAGAACTGTGCAAAACTTCCCCCGATTAAAAAATCCTCAATAAGCTGAGTATCCAGACCTAAGGCATAACCACCCGCACGATGATTGAAGCCGTCCACCTTAGCAATCATACCGCAATTGGAGAATGTTCCCATTCCAGATCCCCAAATATTTGTTGAGTAATCTAGCTCCATTCTCTGAGCAGTGATGTTATGAGAGATTTCCTGCTGTTTTAAAACTCGCAAATCTCCGTATTGTCCCCATAAAGCATTTAATACTATAGAACCATCCTTCTCAGGATTTAATTTATAGCCTGTAGGCTTCCAGTTAATCATCAATTTACCATCGATAACTTTTGGAGCGGACCAATTTCCCATATGTCCATAAGTAGACTCCGTAACTTGTGGAACAGAAACATGAACTTTGATTGTTTCTAAAGTCTGATCCATATCTACAGGGTCGGACAATGAGGAAGCTGTTTTAAGTGAAAGTAATGCAATATCTGTATCTTTATTTAATAAAGCATGGTTCTCATAACCCACACCTGCTGTGTCCACAAGTGTTAAATCTAAAGACCCTGTACCCAATACCGTCCCCTTAGGAATAATAATTTGTGGAGGTAAAGGAGTAGACTCATCGTCCACAGCAATAAAAGAAGATAAATCAACGCCTAAAGCACCAATATCTGCTAATGTTTTTACGGTAGGTGCAGTCTCAGAAGAAGTATCCATAACATATGGCCTCATAGCAGAGGGTATTTCAGGCTTATCAACCTGTTTTTCCTGAGGATCAAAAATCCTTAACACTGTACCTGCAGATAGTAAGATTTCACTACCCTTCTCTTGCTTTAATCCGCACAACCATAGCTGCGCTTTATTTGATAACGCTAACGTTCCTGATTCTAATACCGCTACTTGAGGGATCTTAGATGTTGCATAAGCAAAGCGAACAGTGCCAGAATGTTCTACACTATCATCATCACGAGCTTTAGAATTAAATATCAACGTAGGATCAGTTAAAACGTCTTCATGCCCTAAAGAGCCTCTTCTTAACGTGAGATCTTCAAAAACAACGGCATCGGCAAAGTTTACACAGTTTTCTCCGACAGCAGATACCTCAGTTAACCTCGATTCTTTCCCTGAGAAATAGATTCCATCAGACACGTCCTCAAGATTCCTATTACCTTGGAAAAGAATATCCCCTCCGCAAGCTTCTAAAATAACTTTTCCACCTTCAGCAATACGGACAGCACCACCTGTAGGAGCATAGTTATTATAAAAAGAAACAGCACCTTCGTTGTTATTAATTATCAAATCCTTAGTGTAGATCGCCCCACCACCAAAGCAGTTGTGATCAGGATGCTTTGCTACTGTTGTACGATTCCCAGAAAAGATAACATCACCAATGTTTCCAGAAATAATAACTTTAGATTCTTCACTAGAAACTTTAGAGGCGAAACGCGCGTTCTCTTCCTGTGGAACTAGAGAGCCTGTTAATATAGCCCCTCCGAAACATCCTGAAGAGTTTCCTGAAAAAAGAACTTTATTAAGGTTTTCACTAATGGTGAGTGCCTTCTTAGCAAAAATAGCTCCTCCTCCACTATGATACCCTGTAGTATCAACTTGTCCTTCTTCAAGATTCTCGACAGATGGATCACCAAAAACCATGTTATCTTTAAATTCTACCTTACCATGGTTCCTAGAAAGGGAAACTTCCCCTTCGGCACTAGCAACAGCACCACCGGCAGTCGTCGTCCTATTACCAATAAACAAAACTGCTGTTTTGTTATCGTTAATGTTTAGGGTTTCATTTAAAGAGCAAACAGCACCACCGAGGAATTTTGAACCATTACGAATAAATTGTACTTTCCCATTATCGGAAATATCTACTACGTTAGATAAAATAGCTCCTCCGCTGCTATTGTCCCCAGACACATAGTTATTGGAGAATGTAATGTCTGCGTTATTACGCACACTAACTTCATCTATTCCAAATAAAGCTCCTCCGCCTAAAGGATTTTGCTTTTGCGCGTGATTATTTTGAATTTCCATAAAGTTATCTGAGAAGGACACCTCAAAAGAGTTATCCTTAACGACAATCTTCTTAGCAAAAACAGCTCCCCCTCCACGGACTCCTAAATCTACAGGCCTAGCGGGCTCTGAAATTGCCGCCATACCAGATTCTTCTTCAGAACCTGTGGAAGCCATTGAAACTATAGGAGCTAATCGAGCTACTGGAACTTCAGGAACTTGTGGAACTTCTTCTGGAATTGCTGGACCCGGAACTTCAGGAACTTCGGGAGTCGAAGGGGATTCCGGAGCTGATGGAGACTCTGGGATTGATGGAGAATCAGAAGCTGGAGCAGAAAGAATATTGCCTTTATTGTAAGTAAAGGAAACCCGGCCAGAATTGTCGGAAATGATAACTTCCTCGTTCGCAAAAATAGCTCCCCCTCCAATCTGTGAGCTATCAGATTCACATTGAGAAGCAATATTTCCAGAAAAAGTAACATCACCAATATTGCCTGAAATAACAATATTGTCCCCGTAAAGAGCTCCACCACCCATACAACCATGCACCTCTTGAGAGGCTAACTGATTTTCGTTAGCAATGAAGTTTATAGCTCCAGAGTTATCTATAATGTGAATCTCACCTGATTTTACAGGCATATCCTGATCTGCATCTTTTTCGTGAGCTGCAAATGGATCCTTTGATTCACAACAATAAATGGCTCCGCCACCATGTTTAGACTTATTTTTTTCAAAGGTCACTTCACCAAAGTTCTTACTAACCTCGACGCTCTTGCTGGAGCTAATTACTCCTCCAGTTACCTCTGCAGAATTTTCTTTAAATAAAGAATCTCCGACATTCTCCACTACACGTACAGAATTAGATAAAAAGGCTCCACCAGAAGATTTAGAAGAGTTTTTTTCACAATGAATTTTTCCATTGTTTAACAAACTAATTCTCTCTTTTGCTGCTAAAGCTCCTCCACCCAAAAATGCGTTGTCCGAAGGAGCAGCTAACGCTTGGTTTTTTAGAAATTCTACAACACCAACATTACCGCAAATATTAATAGCGCCGAAGCAAGATACTGCACCGCCTGAAAGCGCCTGATTAGAAATATAATGAACGTCTCCCTTATTTCCAGAGCAAATCAACCCTGAACAAGCTATAGCACCGCCATTAGACTTATCAGCATGATTTCCCTCCACTAAGAAAGTTCCAAGGTTATCAATGAGAAAAATATCACCACTAGGTAAGCGTGTTTTATGAGATTCACTCGGCAGCTTATGGGCGTTAAAGGCTCCTCCGCCTTGAGAAAAATCTGTAATATCCCCAGTAGCAAGAAGATCAAGATCCGTTCTACAATTTAACAGGGAAACATCATGGCATGCATTTACAGCTATGCTACGTGCTGAAACAGCTCCCCCAGCTTCTAGAGACTCACATCCATCAAAAACAAGCTTCTCCTTAAGATTTTCAAAAACGACATCCTCATCAGAATAAACAGCTGCTCCCGCACCCGTAGACTTAATATGTGAAAATGCTAATCCTGATTTAGCCCCATCTCCTATAAAAGCTAGGCCTAACAAACCACAGGTTTCTGTTTCACTTTTGGGATCTTTTGAAAGATCTTCATAACAAAATGCAAGACCATGTTTAGGATCTTGTAAGATATACTTTTGATTATTCTCTACGCTCTCACTAGCAGTTGCACTATCTTCTTTAGGAGCTTCGTCAGGCAATGCAGCACTTATATTCGCCCAAGAGAACGCGTCTTTAACTGTAAATATAGTACTTTGTCCTGTGGAATACTGACCTTGTTGAGCTTCTGTAGAGGTAAGTACATGCGAGACACATGCTGAAGTATCGTTCAGCATAGATTCATATTCGGATATATTTTCTTCTTTTGGCTCTTTTTTAAGATCCTTTGTATCCGGAGATTTTTCTTTTTTAAAGATGCCAGCAGAGGCTGTTTCTAGCTGTTTATTCTGAAAAACAGAATCAGAAAATGCCTCTGAAATTGGCTCGTAACCATATAATCGGTGATTGTTAGTAATCATCCCTGTGGAAACTAGTATTGCAACCACAACAGAATGAGAAAATGTCGATTTTTGAAATCTTGATACCTTTTTTGCGACCATCATAAACCTAATTCAGAGACGTTTCAGTATTCATTTTTTAAAAGGTTTATCACTATCAATAGGATCCCGTCAATAAAGAAAGATCACTCCGAAACAAACTACTCGGCTATGAGAGGCTAGATAAAATGCGCTGACAAACGCGTGCTTGAGCTAAATCTACAGATCCAGAAATGCCATTAAATAAAGAGCGACCGCAAGCCTTACCGTGACATTTTATCACGAGTTTAGACAGCCCACACACCATAGAACCGGGATAAATCGTATAATCTAACTGACGTTTAACATCAGTCTCTAATCTATCACCTAAAATTTGACGCAGAAAATCAAAAACACCTTCTGCCGTTTTTAAAAAAATATTCCCTGTGAACCCATCTGCCACAACAATGTCAACGGAGCCACTAAAGACATCTCCACTTTCGATATTTCCTAAAAATGCCTCTCCAAATGTTTCTCGAAGCATACGGAATGTTTGTCGATGAGCTTCCGTTCCCTTACGTTCCTCGGAACCAATATTTAACAAACCTATAGTAGGAAGTTCTACCCTACCAAGGCATTGCCTGTAGGCTAAACCCATACGAGCGAAATCTACCATTTCTTCTGGTTTAACCGAAATGTTAGCTCCGACATCCAATATAACCGCACAACCACGCATAGTAGGCAGGCGAACAAGTAATGCAGGACGATGCACCTTGGGAAATACAGGAATTTTTGTCCGAGACAGGGTAATTAACGCGGCAGTATTGCCAGTAGAGATAAATCCATCAATTCTATCTTCTTTAAGATAGTCTAGGCCTAAAGCCATGGAAGAAGACTTTTTGCGAATAGCGGCTAGAGGAGAGTCTTCCATAGTAACGAAGCCTTCCGAAGCAATTATCTCCGGATAATCCTCATATTTGCCGCTATTAAGAATTTGTTCTTTTACTTCTTTTGAAGCAAAAGCAGTAAAAGAAACCTGTGCATTTGTAGTCCTAGACTGCAGTACATCGATCAGCACTTCCCAAATAACGAGAGGTGAGTGATCGCCTCCCATTAGATCTATGCCAATTTGCACTTTCATAACACGAATTTATTATTATTTCTTTTCTACAGTCATAACGGCTTTGCCGTTATAAAAACCACAAGAAGTGCACACCGTGTGAGGAATAAAAGCCTGTTTACAATTGTTGCAAACAGCCGCATGACGTGCTTTCTTCGCATGATGACTTCTTCGGATATTTTTTCGCGCATTGCTATGTCGATTGCGTGGTACTGCCATTTCTCTACCTTTTATAAATGATCAAAAGGGGTCCCCCCTTTGATTCTTGTTCTATCCTTCAAAAATTGTACGATATTTCCTCTTTCAGGGCAGCCTTCTTTATCACATTCTTGAAAATGATCGCTTTCCAGGAGGAGCTCTTGTCTAATCAAATCTTTACAATCAAACACACCCGATTTTGCATCTTCATGACAAATCAAATGTGAAATCTCTATTAATTTGATTGAGTATAAAAAACTTTTGTCACAAATACAACAACGTAATCCCAATTGTGTAGCTACACTCAGGGAAAGAAACCACTGCTCGCTATCCACTCTTTCCAAACTTCCAGAAACTTCTATGGGATGAGAAAAAAGTTCCTCTTCCCCCACTTCTCGGATGTTTTGAGGATTTAAAGAATATTGGATGTCTTCTCTTTCCCCAGGTAATTTTAAGCGGCAAATGTATAATTTTAAATCGTCAATGTGTCCCATTAGAAAAATTCCAGAGATAAAATCGAAGCTCTTTTGGGTTCGAAGACAAGAGTTTACCAAACAAGGTAATTATAGAAAACAAAGACATACTTTAAATCTATTGAGACAATAAACAAAACTATCATTTTTAATTTAAAAGAATCAATAAACCATTTCTGTAGAATTTTTTACCTATTTTCTTTATAATCCTTCCCACAGCCCGCAGACAAATATCTAGGAAGTTTAAGACTACGCTTCTACAAACAAACCGATTCCCGGGCCAAGCGCCAGCGAAAAACGCGGGATAGGCATCAAGGAAGACCATGGAAAACGACATCTTATTAAATATAGAGTCTAAAGAAATTCGCTACGCACATTTAAAAAACGGTCAGCTTTTTGATCTCATCATTGAAAGAAAAAAAATTCGACAGCTTAAGGGCAACATCTACAGGGGACGCGTAACTAATATCTTAAGAAACATTCAATCAGCTTTTATTAACATTGATGAAAGAGAAAATGGTTTTATTCATATTTCGGACGTCTTAGAAAACTCCAAAAAATTCGAGCAGATGTTCGATATGGATTTTGATGTTCTCCCCAAAGAAACCAGTGAAAAAACAGAAGCCCCCATAGAAGAATTGCTGAAACTAGACAGCCCTGTACTAGTCCAGGTAGTTAAAGAGCCTATAGGGACAAAGGGTGCGCGCCTTACTTCGAATATCTCCATCCCAGGTCGCTATTTAGTTTTGCTTCCAAACTCCCCTCATCGAGGAGTTTCTAGAAAGATAGAAGATCCTCATATGAGGGATCAACTTAAGCAGCTCATTCGTTCATTCGAGATGCCCCAAGATATGGGACTCATTTGTCGAACAGCGAGTGTTTTAGCTTCTACCGATGCTTTAATAAATGAAGCTCACGACTTACTTTTAACCTGGAAAAATATTTTAGAAAAATTCCACGCTACAGATCAGCCCTGTTTACTTTATGAAGAGACAGACATTTTAAAAAAGGCTGTGATTACCTGCATAGATAAAAACTACAAGCGTTTATTAATTGATGATTACGCTACCTATCAAAAATGTAAGCGTATGGTAAAAAAGTATTCCCCTGATTCTTCAGTAAAAATTGAATATTACCGTGACTCAATTCCGATGTTTGAACGTTTTAACATTGAGAAAGAGATCGACAAAGCGACAAAACGTAAGATTTGGCTATCTAGTGGTGGTTATCTATTCTTTGATAAGACTGAGGCTATGCATACGATTGACGTGAACTCTGGAAGAAGCACGCAGTTAGAAAGTGGTGTTGAAGAAACTCTGGTACAAATTAATCTAGAGGCTGCCGAAGAAATTGCCAGACAATTGCGTTTGCGTAATGTTGGCGGTTTAGTCATTATTGATTTCATTGATATGAAATCACGTAAAAATCAACGTCGTGTTTTAGAGCGTTTAAAGGAGCATATGAAATATGATGCTGCACGTTGTACAATTTTAAGTATGAGTGAATTTGGTCTTGTAGAAATGACTCGTCAGAGAAATCGCGAATCTTTAATGCAAACGCTATTTACAACCTGTCCTTATTGCAGTGGCAATGCGATTATCAAAACCCCAGAAAGTGTGGTTATTGAAATCGAAAGGGATATGAAAAAAGTGATTAATCACAAAGAACACACTCATCTATGTTTAGTTGTCCATCCTGAAATTGCCAATTATATGAAGCAGGAAAAAGACGACGATGAACTCATTAACTTAGCTAAGCATTTAAAAGCTAAATTGCAAATTAACACTTCAGACTCGCTCCATCTCAATCACTACCAATTCTTCTCACTAGTTACAGGAGAGAGTGTTGAGCTATAGGCATGGTTATGCATTTTTCTACGTATTTATCACAATCCTTCGGCAATCAATCATTGCCGGAGCCTTTGTATCAAAAATTCCAGATTTATCATCAAAACTATATTGATGCGGCAACGAAGAAGTGTTCTTTGGAGACTGCAGAAGCATTGTGTTTGCAGTGGTTAAAAATCATTATTGAAGATTTAAAAGATCCTTTTATTTTTCCACCTTACCATAAGAAAATTCGTTCTCCAGTAGATCTCTTTCAGTTCGGTCAGGATTTCTTTTCTGTCCTTATAGACGATGAAAATTCCCGTGTGGAAAATCTTCATCGATTGGATGATATTCAAACATTTATAGACAGCAAAGATAACGTAATCTTACTTGCAAACCATCAAACGGAATGCGATCCTCAATTGATGTACTATGCCTTGGGAAAAACACATCCTGAGCTATTAGAAAACATGATTTTTGTTGCTGGAGATCGTGTGACTTCTGATCCTTTAGCGCGTCCTTTTAGTATGGGATGTGATTTACTCTGCATATACTCCAGGCGTCACATTAATGTACCCCCCGAGCAAAAAGAGGAAAAGCTACATCATAACCAAAAAAGTATGAAAATACTGAAGTCTCTACTACAAGAGGGTGGTAAATTTATTTACGTAGCTCCTGCTGGAGGTAGGGATAGAAAAACAGCAGACAACCTTTTATATCCTGCGGAATTTCAGCCTGAAAGCGTAGAAATGTTTCGCATTCTAACAAAAGCTTCTGGGAAGCCCGCGCATTTCTATCCTTTTGCTTTAAAAACCTATGATATCCTTCCCCCTCCCCCAACAATAGAAAATACTATTGGGGAGTACCGCGCGCTTTTCCACGCGCCAATCTGCTTTAAATTTGGGGAAGAAATTCTATTAGATGAATTATGTTCTGAAGAAGAACTTAAGAACTATGATAAACATAGTCGACGAGCTCTAAGATCAAAAAGGGCATTTGCCATTTTAACGCAACTATATGAGGAATTACAGACATGAGCTGGAGAATACTGTCCGCTATTGTATTGGTACCCCTATTCTTAACATCATGCAACCAACAAACACGGACAATTCCCGATCAATGTCCTTTAAAAGTTCTCACCCCTTCAGCGGCTGAACAAAAAATTGCAAAAGTTTTATGTCCTAACGGTCTGCCGCTGCTAATCATTTCTGATCCAGGAATTTCTGTTTCTGGAGCAGCTTTAACAGTAAAAACAGGAAATTCCTCGGATCCTTCTGAATTCCCTGGACTAGCACATTTAACAGAGCACTGCATCTTCTTAGGCAATAAAAAATATCCTGACAACGATGCCTTCTCTAATTTTTTAAGTAACAATAATGGAACCCACAATGCTTTTACGAGTTCTTACACAACCAGCTATCTATTTTCCATAAAGAGCTCTGCTTTTCTCGAAGCAATGGATCAATTTATTCATATGTTTATCCAGCCGTTATTTCGCCAGGAAGACTTAAATAAAGAGAAAAATGCTGTTCATCAAGAATTCGCCATGCATCCGACAAGAGATGGGCGTCGTGTATTTCGTATTCAACAATTGATAGCCCCTCAGGGAGATCCCATTAACAGATTTGGTTGTGGCAACTCCGACACACTATCGCAAGTATCCTCTCAAGACATGCATAAATGGTTCGGTCGTTATTACCATCCTGAAAATATGATTGCTGTTGTGCATACTGCAGAACCTATAGAAAAAGCTATAAAAACCTTCTCAAAGATATTTGCAAAAATTCCCACGAAGAAAAATCACGAAATCCCATCACAATCTCTTTGCGAAGACAATTTATCATCAGGAAGACTCTATATTATTTCTGCTGTTGAGCCTACAGCTGCTCTAGAAATGTATTGGCATCTCTATGATACCTCTCCGTCTACAGCGGGATGTTTTTCTGCCCTTGCTTATGTTGTTAATCATGAAGGGACAAACGGTCTCATATCTTCATTAAAAGAAGAAAATCTCATTACGCATGCTGATTCTGGATTTTGTCATACCTCACAAAATACCGGAGCATTCTCTATAAGCTATCACCTTACCGAGCAGGGTGAAAAAGAGTATTCCAAAGTAATACAGCGTACTTTTGAATATCTCCACCATATTCAAAAACAAGGAATTCCTGAATATTGTCTGGATGATATTTCTACGATTAACTCCTTAGAATATTGCTACAGTTCTAAAGCAGAACTTTTCAATTTGCTCCATGAGCAAGTTTCATCTCTTGTTCATGAGGAGTTATCTACCTATCCTTACCGATCACTGGTGTACCCTAAATACTCTCCTGAGCAAGAAAAAGATCTCTTAGGAATTGTTTCTGATCCTTATCGCACTCGTTATATATTATCAACGAAACATCCCGAGCATTTCCAAGATGAGAAAAAACATCATGATGTGATTTTTAACATGGACTACTATGAAAAATCATTACCTGATCTAGAGATATATAAGGGGGCAATTAGCTCATCACCTATGTCCCTACCACCTGCGAATATTTACATTCCTAAAAATGTTGAAGTATTAGAAGTATCTAAAGTAGAACGTCAACAGTTTCCCTTCTTACCTACTTTAGCTTACAAAGATTCTGGGCTCACTTTTTACTATTGTGATGATGAGTTTTATACGCTTCCTAAACTTGCAATGAACTTGCGTATACGTTCTCCACACATCTCGACGAAGAATATCCGCTCCTTAATAGCTACCGATCTTTATTCTCTAGCTATTAACGAAAATCTCCTTAAAAAGTATTACTTAGCATCTCAAGCAGGATTATCATTTGCGACTTCTTTACGTGGCGATGGTCTAAGCCTTAGTATTTCTGGTTACAATACGACGGCTCCTATTCTGTTAAAATCCATACTATCTTCTCTAAAGATCTCTATAAATGAAGAGAGATTTGCTGTTCATAAGCAGCAGCTTATGGAAAGCTACCAAAAGAAAATATCCGCGTGTCCTATACGTGCAGGCATGAATAAGCTTTGGGCACATACGCTGCAAGACGTGTATCCCTTTGAAGAGAAGTTATCAGCTCTTCAAACAATGGATTTTTCAGAATGGCAAGAATTTTCTGCTACCATGTTCGAAAAGATACACCTTGAGGCTATGGTTCTTGGCCCACGCTCAGAAAAACAAAAACAAGAGCTTACGGCTATCTTAAAAAACTTTTCCTCTTCTCATTTTGCATATGAAGCCTCTCCTTTTTATTATCAAAGGCAAGAAGAGAGTATCCAAAATATAAAGTTGAACTACCCTCTATCAGGAAACGCTATGCTTTTAGTTCTTCAAGATATGCGTTCTTCTTCTATGGAGAGTCTTGTTGCTACAGAAATGATGTTCTCCTGGTTACATCACATAGCCTTCACGCACTTGCGTACAGAACAACAATTGGGTTATGTAATAGGAGCTTGTTATCAAGAACCCCTGCTATTCCCTTCTGGGATGTTTTACATACGCTCTGATGCTTACACTCCTCAAGAGCTGGAAACAAAAACAAAAATATTCATTGAAAAGGTGGCTACTTCCCCCGAAGATTTTGGCATGTCTCCAGAATACTTTTCTGAGTTACGTGATACATATATAAAAAATCTTACCCACCCGACTTCCTCATTAGAGTCTATGGGATCTACACTATTTTCATTAGCGTTTGAAAAACCTTCGATACAATTTTCTCGTGCCGATGAGAAGATTTCTGCGGCTAGAAATATGGATTATGCCGCCTTTAGGACATACTGTCAGGAATTTCTCAATCAAAAATTAAGATCGGAAATTCCTATATATGTTCATGGTAAGAAAAATTAGGATTTTTCTTACCTGAAGAAACAGTAAAGAAACTCTGGAACATCTTTTAGGATCCAGAAAGTCATCAGAGATATGATCGACGGTCCTAGAGCTGATAGGAATAACCATCCTAAAGATACTGACGAGGATGGAAACGTGGGTCGTATAATTAGGTAGCCGACGATATTTGGCATATTAGAAATAATTGTCAGTCCTCCTGCGGACATGCATCCTGCTATAACAAGATACAGAAAACAATCTGTAGCTACTGGGAGATTATGAACCAGGTAGTTTACCAAAGCGTTATCTAGAAATATGGACAGTGTGTAGGAAGTAATCAGATAGCCAAAGTCTGACATCCTGTGCATGATTTCTAAGACCCACCATTCTTGAAGCTCTCCAAAAATTACAAGACCAGCATAAAACAACCCTACGAAGCATACTTTTGCAGTACGAATTGAGTGTTGGTAAAAAATGGTAAACTTTTGAAATCCCAAATAAAAGATGAGAATTGCAGCCATTAACAAGGGAATGGATCGTGCGAAAATTACCGAACCCACAAGAATAATATGCACACAAATGATCCATTTAGGAACACGTTCATTCATCATAGAAGGGTTAGTAACTACCTTAGGGAAGTTATCGAATTCCTTTCTGAAAATCAGATAATAAATCGTTGTTGAAATTAACATAGCGATTATTGATTTCCAGCAGAAATACTTTAAGATGAAGCTATTTCCCCATCTCACTGAGGGAAGAATAATAAATAAGGCTCTTGAAGAGAGTCCTGAGGTTAACCCCCCTATAGATATATTTGAAAATAGTAATCCCATTGTTGCGTAAGCGAACCGTGGGGATGGTGAAAACTTGTAAAAGTTCCTTGCGAGCAGTGTGGCTGCTATAATCATAGCCCCTGTTTCTTTAAGAAATATCGAAGATAGCGGGCAAGCTATCATCAATGTCCACCACCAACATCGTGGGGATTGTCTACCTATTTTTGCAATATTTGAGAAAATACGTTCTGAGAAATAGACAATAGGTCGGGATTCTAAAAGGATGAGCATGATCACAATAAACAGGGAGAATACATAATTCCTGCTATTGAAGTATCCCATGGTTACTTTGTATCCTTCGGAATATAGAAACCATAAAAATAGAGGTGCTGCCCAAAGGACAAAAACTAGCTCTACTCTACTTACCAGTCGATAAAACTCACTTAACCACAGATATTTTTTCCATCTTTCTGGAAATATCATTTTTTTATGCTGACATAGCTGACACTGGCTATATAACCATGGCGTAAGAAATGTATGAAGTATCGAACAGAAAAACAGTATAGCGGCCCCGGTCTTCAGTGACGAAGAATACTGAGGTAAAATCATAAACAACCTAGGAGAAGCCAATTCTTAAAATTAGCAATAGTGATATCTTGAGTAAAAATAAAGACTCAAAAACCTTTTTCTCCAAACCACAAGCACTACGGCTCGTTTCGTGGTAATCGGAACATAGGAAAGAATTTGTAAAAAATTTTTTATTTCTATAAGTAAAAGAAAGAGATGAGGGTCTGATTATGGCACGTACTTTTACATTATTGACTACCGACAACAATACCGACGAACTGAACAAAGCTCTTCAAAGAATAGCTTCTGCTTCATCATGTGTGCTTGGAACTTCACATGTATCAGGCAACAAAGAGCAACCTTATGAGGTATGCCGAGCTGAAAGCTCTCTTTCTGTAGAGGCAGGTAAAATAGCTTCTGTTGCTGAAGATACTTTATTTTCCTGCTCCTGCAAATAAACTATCTGGTTGCAGGTACCATGCGTCTTTCTTATAAACGGCGTTTACAAGCATACCACAGCTGTTTTCAATAGCCTTATAAATAGCTGTTGCAGTGGAAGGTTCTTTTTCTATTTCTCTGGGATAACTCACGAATAGGGTTGCTCCGGATCCTGACATACGCACATGTCCCTGAAAAGGACTCCATATCCTTTCTAGCATGTGTTTTTTCTCTAGCAAGTCCTTACGAAAACGAAATACTGGTTTTTCCAAGTCGTTTTCTTTTTTATATAAAGTTACATCTGTTTCTTTTTTTGCAAAATCTTCGGGAAGGACATGAGCAAAAGCATCTTTAGTCATGACTCCTTTATCAGAGAAGTACAGTACGTAATTTTCTTGAGGGGAAGCATCCTCGTAGGGAAGAATTTCCTCACCACAACCTACTCCAACAACAGATCCCGAAGAAAAAAATAGTGGCACATCCATGCCTATTTTTTTCCCTATTTCTCTGAGAGTCTCGTCGGACAGTTTAGTTTGGAAATGTACATTTAAGGCATGTAGTGCCGTTGCAGCATTGCTACTTCCTCCTCCTATGCCTGATCCTATGGGAATACGCTTATGTAGATTCCAACTTACAGGATCATGTATCCTTGTATGTTCTCTAAAAAGCTTTAGGCTTTTCCATATCAAGTTCTGAGGAGCGTGCAATTCTGGTATGTTACAAACCAGGGAGTCTTTTACGCTGTTCTCTAAGGAAAGCTCGTCTCCAAAATCTATGGTTTGATACCGTGTGGTCATTTCATGAAAGCCGTTACTGCGTTTTCCATGGAGCTTTAAAAAAAGATTTAGCTTTGCAGGGGAAAAGTACTTCATAACGCCTATTTAAGAAGAAAATACAGGGGAGGAGGATGCTCCTCACCCTAGATGCCTAGTTTGCCTCTTCACCAGTCGTTTGTTCATCTGGAGAAGATTGCTCTTCTTGTGACGACTGTTTATTAAGAACGGCTACGTATGAATTTTCAGAAGAAACTTCAACTGTTAGAGTTGCAGTTACATCTTCTTTTAGTTTTAAAGTTAGGCTCTTCTTCCCAAGATTTTTGATAGCATAGTGGGAATGTGGAAAATTCTTACGTGTAAGAACAATATTTTTCTTAGCTGCCTCTTCGATAATATCACTAATGGTGACAGAACCATACATATTGTTATCTGGGTCTACGCGAACCTGAAACTCGAGCACAATATCTCTTAGAGCTTCTGCTAATTTCTCAGAATCCGCCTTATCTGCCGCGGCGCGAAGCAATCTCTCTTCTCTTAACCTTGCTTGTAAACGCAAAGTTCCTGCTCCTGCTATAACGGCTTTCTTTTGAGGCATAAGATAGTTCCGGACATACCCAGGACGAGCTGTTACAACATCACCGCTACGACCTAAACCATCAACATCCTCTAATAAAAGTAGTTGTTGTTTCATTTTGTTCTTCTTCCTCTAAATTAATCTTCTCCTACAAAAGGTAGTAACCCCATATGACGCGCTCTTTTGATCGCTAGGGTGAGTATACCTTGGAAGCGGGAAGAGACACCTGTAATTCTTCTAGGTAAAATCTTACCTCTTTCCGTAATAAATTTTTTTAAAGTCTCTGTATCTTTGTAATCTATGGCTTTCCAACCTGCGGAAACAAAAGGACATTTCTTATTAAAGCGTTTCCTTCTGTGTTCATTATTATGAACAGGCTTACTCATATTATCTCCTTAACAACTTATTCTGGTAATGACGCAAATTCTAAAACTTCTTTTACAGAATCAGCTTTAAGAGTCATGAATCTCAAAAGATCTTCATTCAAATGATACTCTTTCCACAATTCTGCAATTGCTTCGGGCGCTACTGAAAAATAAATAAAGTAGTAGTAACCTTCTCTAGCTCCACGAATAGTATACGCTAATTTTTTACGTCCCTGATCATGAACTTTTAGAACTTGGCCACCGTAATTGGTAATGCCTGAAGTTACCTTATCCAAAGCCTTGCGTCTAGCTTCCTCACTTAGAGTAACGCTAAATACATATGCCCCTTCGTAAAGTTGGGCTGTTTTTTCTTTCATTAAAAACTCCTAAACATAGCTAGAGTAGTTTATTTCCCTAAAAAATCCAAAAATAAGTGGATTTCCTAGGCAGTTTGAGTCCCAGAACACCATTGAGAAAATAACGCACTGGCCTCGATAAATAGAGATTGCACTCCCAGTTGTTCTTCTTCAGTAAACTGTCCCAGAACAAAGTCTGACAACTCTATGTCTTCTCTCTGAGGTCGACCTACACCCAAACGCAATTGCCAATAATCATTAGACCCTAGGCTTTGAGTGATACTTTTAATACCCTTGTGTCCTCCACTACCAGCGTTCTGACGAAGACGAACATTACCAAAAGGTTGGTTGACATCATCAGCGAGGACTAGAATATGGTTCATTTCAATATTATAATATTCTTTTGTTACTCGAACTGCCTTACCACTCAAATTAACGTAGGTCCTAGGTTTAATAAAAACCATAGGCCCGCAAGGAGATTCGACCTTAGCAACATCAGAAAAAAACTTAGGGATTTCTTTAAATTGAGCACCTGGAAATCCCTGTACTAACTTGTCTGCACAAAG
This sequence comes from Chlamydia sp. BM-2023, assembly GCF_964023145.1. Lineage (NCBI taxonomy): Bacteria > Pseudomonadati > Chlamydiota > Chlamydiia > Chlamydiales > Chlamydiaceae > Chlamydia > Chlamydia vaughanii. The sequence goes on from NZ_CAXIED010000001.1 coordinate 381,501, forward strand.
AAAACCGATATTATGTCGCGTCCAAGTATACTGACGCCCGGGGTTTCCTATGGCAACAATTAGCATCGTCATAAACTATCTTCTAGACACTGTTACCACAACTTCTTTAAGGGAAGTAACAGGGCGCATGCCTTCAGGGATGTCAATATCAGACAATTTCTTTGTCTGGGACAATCCCAACGAGCGAACGTCCAATTCTAAAAAAGGTATTATATCTTTAGGCTTACATACGACGCGCAACGAGCGGATAACTTGTCTTAAGGACCCACCCAACTTCACACCGACACAATCCACAGCATTAATGCAGCGAATTGGAATATTTAATTTAACATCACGCTCTTCTAAAAGTTCTTCAAAATCCAAGTGAATCACATTATATGAGGTAACTTGATATTGAATGTCTTTAACTAGTGCCTTGATTACACGGCCTTCATAAGATAAAGAAAAAATTGTAGAAGATAACGCACCGCTTTCCAAGCCGGATAAAAATTTCTTAAACACATGAGCATCGACAACAATGTTGGCTATGCTTTTCCCTCCAGAATAAATAACAGCAGGAATTCCGCCTTGTTGGCGAATTTTTTTAAGAAAAGATTTTTTATCAGTCTCTCGACTTGTAACTACGAGCTCCATAATGTGCTATTCTCCATAATCTTGAGCTAAAAGAACCCTTTGCGAACCACAAACCTGGAAGTTAAAATGTGTTTTGCTAGGGACTGTTGGCTGTCATGTCTAGAACATGTATCTGAACAGTTTTTGAGGCAAAATTATAGCCCTATCTCGGAAAAAGTCAATCTTTTCCCTAATAATGAAGTTTCTCCTAACGAAACTGCAAAGAATGCTTTATGGGTAATAAAAAAAAGAAATAACAGAACCTTGGGGTGGAAGGATTCGAACCTCCGATGCACGGTACCAAAAACCGCTGCCTTACCGCTTGGCCACACCCCATCATCAGGCTATAGTTTATCTAATCTTCAGTTTTTGAAAATAGGAAAATTGCAAAGTCGTTAAGAATTTTGCCATAACGTCTAAAAAACGACGCTTTTCGCCTTGTGATTTTTATTCTTTGCTTGCTATGACACGCAAATAAGCCATGTGAAGAGAAATTATGAAAATCATACAAGCTACGATCGAGTTTGCTCCTTTCATTAAAGCTGGTGGCTTAGGCGATGCTGTTTATGGTTTGTCTAAAGCGTTATCAGAGCATCATGATGTTGAAGTTTTGCTTCCTTTTTACCCCTTGATGTTCCCTCCTCTTCCTTTCCCAATTGTTGATGAGAAAATGATTTCTTATGAATTCTTAGGAAAACAACATGCTACGGCCATTTCTTATTTGTATGAGGGAATGACGCTCACAGTACTTAGATTGGATTCTCAATTAGATCTTTTTTCTACAGCTACGATTTATACAGACAACGATACTTTGCGTTTCAGTGCCTTCTCTGCTGCTGCTGCTGCTTACATTCAAGAATTAGATCACGTAGATATCGTGCATATGCATGATTGGCATGTAGGATTACTTGCGGGGCTTTTAAAAGACCCCAATCGTAGTCACTACCCAAAAAGAATTTTTACTATTCATAATTTCAATTATCGAGGGTATTGTAGTACGCAGTTACTTGCTGCCTCGGGAATCAGTGATTTTGGTTTAAGTAACTATCAATTATTTAGAGATCCTCAAGCTTCTGTGTTACTAAAGGGAGCTTTGTATTGTTCTGACTATATCATCACGGTCTCCCCTACATATGCTCAGGAGATTCTTAACGACTATTCCGACTATGAAATGCATGACGCTATTATGGCTAGACGCCATGTTTTCTGTGGAATTCTGAATGGTATTGATGAAAATATTTGGAATCCTGCGACAGATCCTTCTTTAGCCGTAAACTACAGTAAGGATTTATTGAGTGAGCCTGATGTCCTTTTTACCAAGAAAGAGGAGAACAAGGCGGCACTGTATGACAAGCTAGGCCTGTCTCATGAGTACTCACCCTTAATGTGTATTATTTCTCGTATTGTTGAGCAAAAGGGGCCTGAATTCATGAAGGCCGCTATTCTCCATGCTATGGAAAATGCCTATTCTCTAGTTATTATAGGGAAGTGCTTCGATCAGGAAACTCAGAGACAATTTATCAATCTGCAAGATTCTTTAACTACTTCTCCTAATATTCGAATTATTTTGGATTACAACGATACGCTAGCACGATTGGTTTATGGTGCTGCGGATATGATTTGCATTCCTTCATATTTTGAACCTTGTGGTCTTACCCAGCTCATAGGTATGCGTTATGGAACAGTACCTTTAGTTAGATCTACTGGGGGGCTTTCTGATACTGTCGTTTCTAGAATTAATGGGTTTACTTTCTCACAAACGGAAAATTTTCATGACTTCCGAAGCATGTTAACAACTGCGGTAACTATTTACCGTCATGAACCTGACGTGTGGTTTCAGATTATAGAAGAAGGCATGTTACGTACTTCAGGGCTACAAACAATGGCTTTGCAGTATTTAGGAATCTATAATTCTCTATTATGATCTTCGGATTTTGCCTTTCCCCTTTGCAACAAATAATTCTTATTCACCCAGAAGTACTCTACTCCTGAGCATACTGAATAAATAGCGACTATTGATCCTATAACTGAAGCAAAGAGTTCTAGATCCCCGTCGGAAATCATTCCTAGCGAATGGGGAATCATAGCAAGTAAAATTAACGAAAAGCTGACGCCTTGTAAAATAGCTTTTAGCTTCCCACTTGCCCGGGCTGCCACAACAACCCCTCGAAAAGCACATACAGTACGCAACGTACTAATTACCGAATCTCTAGCGAGAAAAATGAAAACAAGAATCAGGGGCAAGTTTACTGGTGGTTGAGTAAATGTCAGGTATAAAGAAATTCTATAGATACTATCTGCCATAGGATCGAGCAGCTTTCCCAAATCGGTAACTTGAGAAAATTTTCTAGCTATGTAGCCATCAATAGCATCTGTAAGTTCAGAAAGCCCAAGAAGAGCAAGTAAAACATACGGAAGTACTGCGGGAGTAATTCCCAGCCACTTTCCTTTTAAGTAAAGCAGCATGAAAATTGGCGTTATAAATAGCCGGGAAAAAGTTAGATAGTTAGGCAATCCCATCTCATATCCATAGCATAAAAATTAACTTAAATAGAACCTCAGCACTAAAAACATGCCTAAAAGAATAAAGTAAATAGATGAGAATTAGAGCGCAAGTTCGTAATGTTATAATTTAAAAAAACTATTTTTTGAAGGTCTTATTTTTTCCAGGGATTCCTAGGTTTTGTCTCTTAATATTGTTTGTTTTTATTTGTAATGTTATCTTTGCCCTTACTCTTGGAAACCTGCTTCTCTAAAAGCTCTCTATTGTTTGATTAGTTTGGTTTTTTTGTAGATTATATATTTTTATTTGGAGTTTTATCATGTCACAACCTCTTACCTTACAAGCAATGATTGCTAAAATTTTGCAATTTTGGAGTGAGCAGGGGTGCGTGATTCATCAAGGCTACGATTTGGAAGTTGGTGCCGGGACATTTAACCCTGCAACTTTTCTTCGTGCTTTAGGCCCTGAACCTTATAAAACTGCTTATGTAGAGCCTTCGCGAAGGCCGCAAGATGGCCGTTACGGCATGCATCCTAATCGCCTTCAAAATTACCATCAGCTGCAAGTAATTCTCAAGCCTGTTCCAACAAACTTTCTCTCCCTATACAAAGAATCTTTGCAGATTATTGGTTTAGATCTTCGCAATCATGATATTCGTTTTGTTCACGATGATTGGGAAAATCCGACTATTGGAGCTTGGGGTTTAGGTTGGGAGGTATGGCTAAATGGTATGGAAATTACCCAGCTAACCTATTTCCAAGCTATTGGTAGTAAACCTTTGGATACAATCAGCGGAGAAATTACCTATGGCATCGAAAGGATTGCCATGTATCTACAGGCTAAAAATTCCATTTTTGATGTTCTTTGGAATGACGAATTAACTTATGGGGATATTACTCAAGCATCTGAAAAGGCATGGAGCGAGTATAATTTCGATGTTGCCAATACACAAATGTGGCTAAAGCACTTTGAAGACTTCTCCAGGGAGGCATTAGCCACACTAGAGAAGGGCTTGCCCTCCCCTGCTTATGACTTCGTTATCAAGGCTTCTCATGCTTTTAATATTCTTGATGCTCGTGGTGTTATTTCCGTTACAGAGCGTACCCGCTATATTACTAGAATCCGCCAATTAGCACGTGCTGTTGCCGATGGTTATGTAGATTGGCGAGCTTCTTTAAATTATCCTCTACTACGTAGCAATTGCGAGGCATCACAGCCTCTCCAATCTTCTCCTTTACCTCAGGTGAGTGCTGCTGAAGACTTCCTGTTGGAAATCGGTTCTGAAGAGCTACCTGCTACATTTGTTCCTATTGGTATTCAACAATTAGAATCCTTAGCTAAGAAGCTTTTATCCGATTACAATATTGGTTATGAAAATTTGGAGGTTTTAGGTTCTCCAAGAAGGCTTGCCTTATTAATTAGCAAGCTAGAACCCACAGCTATTCAAAAGGCTACTGAAAAGAAAGGCCCAATGTTAGCATCATTATTCACGGAATCTGGAGCAATTACTCCTCAGGGAGAACAATTTTTTGCCTCTCACAACCTAACTCTTAATCATTATGATGATCTTTCACGGCACTCTTTATTTACAGTTCGTGAAATAAATTCTGTACCCTACTTATTTATTCTCTATCCTGAGGTACGTAAGGAAACAGCTACTATTCTTAGCAAAGAATTACCGAAGTTAATTCAATCTATGAAATTCCCCAAGAAAATGGTTTATGACGATAGTGGTGTTGAATATGCTCGTCCGATTCGTTGGCTAGTTTCTTTATATGGAACTAGCGTGCTTCCTTTTTCTTTTGGCAAGGTAACAGCTTCCAATATATCTTGGGGACACAGGCAATTAGACCCCAGAGAAATAACCATTTCTTCTTGTGAGAGTTATGTTAACACTTTACGTGATGTTTGTGTGATAGTCTCTCATAAAGAGAGAAGAGAAATTATAGAACAAGGTTTGAAATTACATAGTTCTGAAAGTGTTTCTCCTATTGCGAATCCTCGTTTACTTGAGGAAACAGTTTTCCTAACGGAGCATCCTTTTGTTACCTGCGCGCAATTTGATTTGAAGTTTTGTTCTTTACCTAAAGAGCTCTTGATTGCTGAGATGGTTAATCATCAAAAATACTTCCCTACACAAAATACTTCTGGAGAGATTACCAACACATTTATTTTAGTTTGTGACAACTGTCCGAATGACACTATCATTGAAGGAAATGAGAAAGCTTTAACTCCTCGCCTTACCGATGGGGATTTTCTTTTTGCCCAGGATTTAAAAACACCTTTAGAGACCTTTGTTAATAAGTTAAAGTCTGTAACTTATTTTGAAGCTCTCGGATCTCTTTATGAAAAAGTAGAGAGATTACGAGCTCATAAAGAGGTTATGTATCCTCTTATGCCTTTATCTTCTCAGGAAGACATAACAACAGCAATAAATTACTGCAAAGCTGATCTTGTTTCTGCTGTGGTTAATGAATTTGCGGAACTGCAAGGCATCATGGGAGAGTACTATTTAAAAAATGCGGGATATTCCACGGCATCTGCGGTTGCTGTTGGTGAGCATTTACGTCACATTACTGACGGCCAAATGATTTCTACTACAGGAACACTGCTAAGCCTGCTAGATCGTTTCGATAATTTGCTAGCATGTTTTATTTTAGATCTTCGTCCTACATCGTCACACGATCCCTATGCTCTACGACGTCAATCTTTGGAAATTTTAACATTGCTACATGCTTCTGAAGCATCGGTGGATCTTGAAAAACTACTCCATCGTTTAGGAGATAATTTCCCCGCAACAATTCAACAGAAGACTTGGGACAAGCCTGCTGTTGTTCGGGATATCTTAGCATTTATTTGGGGAAGGCTAAAAACGTTCTTAGCTTCCTTAGGATTTAGTAAAGATGAAATCGCTACTGTTCTTTCTGACACTGCTGTGAAAAATCCTGTAGAGATTATTAAGTCTGCAGTGGCACTTCAAAACATGAAAAATAGCAACAAGACGATGCTCGAAAAAATCACAACAACACATAACCGTCTTAAAAAGATTCTTGCATCTTTAAAATTTTCAACATCGGCAGCTTCTTCTACACATCTTGATACACAAGAAGCACAATTGCAGGCTGCCTTAGATCAATTTGATAATTCTTTAAATACAGAAGATAGAATAAATTACTTTCTTGCTCTTGGAGAGCTTACGGATAGCATTAATACATTTTTAAATGAAGTGCATATTACAAGTGGAAGTGAGGAATTAAGAAACTTGCGTATTCATCTATTGTTAGCAGCTATGGAGAAGTTTTCTTCTTATCATTGGGAAGCACTAAAGGTATAGAGAGCTTCCTTTAGGCATAAAAAAAGTGGCCTTGTAGATAATTTATCTCAGGCCACTTTTGGTAATGATCATAAAAATTTTAAAGAGCCAGCTCAACAGCGTCTAACACGGTTTGATGATCTTCACCAACCAGAACAGTTACCATACAAATTCCTGAGCAATCTGGGAATTGTGTTTCTGGGAAATTATTTTTGAAATTATCAACCTCACGACTATCTCCCCCATCTTTAGGATGTATAACCACAATAGCGGCCATGTCTCCAAAAGGAACTCCAAAATGTTCCCCTAAATCGAATCCAGATTCAGCTATCGCATCCAAAACTGGGGTGTGGTTGTCACTAAGCAAAACGATAATTAATGGGACACCTTGTTCTTCCGCATGCTGTAGAGCCTCTTCATAATTTTGAAATACTGCAGTAGATCCTTGTTGTTCTACAGCTACTGGTGAAACCGCGGGCTCATCCCCACCCAAAACAAGTTGAGATGGCAAGATTAAACATGATAACAAAGCTAATAAGATACGCATAAAACTACTCTTCAAAATTAAAATGATTGCAAGAGTAGCAAAGAATATAGAAAAAAGATATCCCGATTTTAAAAATAATACTCAGGATATCTTTTCAAGTTGATTTTCAGTTATTAAATGAGTTTGTTTGCGATGAAATCTTCTGTTTTTATCAACGGTGAAAATCTTGCACGATGAATAGCTTCTTTCTCAGGAAGATTAATGGGAGTTATATCCATAATGTTATCTTGACCTGATCCCACAGATATTGTGATTAGGAAGGATCCTTTAAGATTACTTGTTTCGGGGAATCTATCCTGGAATTTGCTAATTTCTTCGAGCATAGGTTCAGGAATTGGAGGGTAGATTAAGAGACTAATTCCTAGAGGGCTAAGAACAACAAAATTAGCGTAGTTACCTAACACAGAACCTTCCATTGTGAACGCCATTTCTTGCAAATCACAAAAAGCTATGGTATCCGGGTCACTCATTAAAACAATGATGGTATTCTTCCCGGATTTTCTGGTTTGTTCCAAACAATCGCCATAGCAATAGAATACAGACGGATGCTTATTCTCTATTTGCTCTTCCTGTTTCTGGCCTTCTTCATCATTTGCCGATGCGGAAGAAGTTCCACATCCAATGGCTGGAATAGCTAATAAAAGTGAAAGTAGGGTTAACAATATACGCACGGTAAGCCTCCATTGCTAATTCGATGAAAATATTGAAGACGAGCGTATCAAACCCTTAGTTTTAAAAACAGTACAATTGAAAACAAGATTCACAATTATTGAAACCAAACAGATGAAATAAATATTTTATTAATAGTTATAACTATTAGGAAACGCTTTATAGTATGTTTGGGATCAATAGTTATTATTTTATATCTCGTCGAGACAGTAAGGTATCGTCGTACAAACCTCTTCCTTACCAGAGTGAAGAGCAACGAAAAGCACACAAGGCTTTTCAAGATCTAAATCTGGGAAGTGATATCGAAAATCGGCCATATGAGACATCATGGGATCCATTTTAGGATAAAAATCTTTAGGACTAACGAGACCAGGCTGTAAAATAACGAAATTGCACATAGAGGCTATATCTTCTGGAAAGCATTGACGTATTTTTGTCATATCATCCCAGCGAGGCTCTGGAGAAGGGTTGAAGAATACAAACACTCCCCACTTGTGATTCTTTTTAGCGTCTTCTTTTGCGGCGTGGTAGGAATAGTATATCTTTTCTCCGCTATCAAGAATGCAAAAGAGAGGAATAGTGAACTTATCAGAATTGCTACCCACTTCTTCACATGTGTAGGAAGAATTTGCTCCCCAGCTGGGAAGACATGCAGATAAACAAAAAATAAAAAAACTAAAACGGATCATTTAATATACTTACCCTATAAATTAAAAAACAAAATACCAAGATTCTTATAATTAATAATATAAGATCTCGGCTTGAATATAATAGAATAGAGGAAATAAAAAATCACTATTTGTGAGGACGCGGTTTACACCACGCCATTTCTTGAAATTAGGGTTTCTAACTCTACAGCCTGCTGACTCTGCCATTCATTAAGTAAAATAGATGCCCCGTAGCCAAGACCCGCTGCATTTGCAAAATCACTAACCCGAACAGCTAAAGAACAGGCCCGCACCGCGGCTAACCCCGCAGCTTCGGTAATGATGATGCCCCGCGTGCGATTTGAATTTACCACCATACTGCCGCAGCATAGTACCCAGGCAACTATCGGTAAAAGAAACTTGAAAGCTCTCATAAAAACCAACAAATTAATAAATTAACAAGGCAATATTTTATATTAAACTTATTAATTTTTCAATCTTTACAAAAAGTTAACAATTATAAATTAATAAAGTTAATTATCTTGCGGATCTAAGAGAGTAATAATAACCTTGTCTTTACGTAAGCGGACGTAGTCCTCTAGAATAGAGACAGTTTGGTTCTCAGGCTTTTTTGACTGTCCCGAGAGAGGATGACGTTGTTCTCGCCACTGACGATCAGCAAGTCTTTGTAAAGATTGTATAAACACAGTTTCTAAGCAATCCGTATTCATACGACGTTTTATGAGCAGGTCTATAATTACCTTGTCTTCTAGTAGAGGGAGGGCATCATCAATAGGAAGATTACTCTGGTGCTCTTCATAGTGTTCAATAAGTCGAGAAAATAGCTTACGACACTCAGGATGCTTGAAATCCATTGAAGTGAAGTAACTCTTTGCCGTGTGGGGAATACTTAAGTTATGAGGCTTGCAAAATAGCATGCAACGCAGGATGTCCGTTTCCATGATAATATCGGAATGAATTTTTGGTAATTTCTCCTTTTTGGCTACTTGTGCTTTTACTGGGGTTATGCCGGATTCCAGTTTTGCTAAAGAAAATACCATACTCTCAGGAATCATCATCAGCGAGGCTAGCTGTTTGAGATGCTCATAAACTATAATGGGGTTCCCCCATTTCTTAATTTGCGTGATAGACTCTTCGATTACGTTTGCTTTTTCCCTTGGGGAAAAGTTCGGATATGAGCGGATCTTTTCACTTATAAGAAAAGTGAGGTAGTCCTCACTTTGATCGAGGAGCTCCCCTAAAGCGCCAGCTCCTTTATGTATTAGAAACGAATCGGGATCTTGACCTTCGGGTAAGCGACAAACCATAACAGCGATGCCTACTGTTTGGCACATATCTCCAACACGAATTGCAGCTTTTATACCTGCGGGATCGCCATCAAATAACAGGTACGCTTTAAGAACACCAAGTTTGGTTAATTCTTTTACATGATCTTCCGTAAATGCGGTTCCCTGGGCTGCGAGGGTGCAATTAAACCCTGAATCTATCATCTGTAGGCAATCGGCCTGACCTTCAACTAAAATAACACGCTTTTCTTTTGAGATTCTTCTTCGTGATAGGTGAAGTCCAAAAAGGGCTCGGGATTTTTTAAAAATAATTGTCTCTGGAGTATTCACGTACTTACTTCCTCGTGTACTCTCCAAAAACTTTCTTGATGAAAATCCTATAATATTTCCCAAGGCATCATGAATAGGAAAGATAATTCTACGAGAGAATAAAAACCATTTGTTCCCTATGAATCCGGCATCCTCAAGCTGTTTTTCTAAAATATCTTTTTCCTGCATTGCCTGAACAAAAAAAGATTGTTCTGGGGCATAGCCTAAATGAAAACGATCTATTGTATCTGGTGAAAAACCGCGGTGATATAGATACTGCAAAGCTTCCCTACCCTCGGGAAGCTGGTATAAACAATAGCGAAACAGCTTTTCTGCTTCGCTATTAATTCGTCGCAATTCGTCTTTCGCCTCTGTAGGGAAGGGCGATTGCGTATCTTTAGCTTTAACAACCAGGTCTACATGAAATTTTTTTGATAAAGTAAGAACAGCCTCGCCAAATGAATACCCCAAATGGTTCATGAGAAAGCTAATAGCATCTCCATGAGCTCCACAACCAAAGCAATGGTAATAAGCACCCGTAGGGTTAATAATAAAAGAAGGAGTTTTCTCTACATGAAAAGGGCAGCAAGCTTTATAGGTTGATCCGCTCCTTTTTAAATGGAGATGATCTGAAAGCACTTCGATTATATCGATGCTATGTCTAAGATTATCTAAACTTTCTTCTGTGTACATGATTATAAGCTTATGCTGTTCCCTGGTTATGCCATATTTACCTGTTTAAAAGAAAGACGGCTCATTGGATCCGTGGACAATAAAATTCTAGAGAAACCCATATTGATCCCGAAGAATAAATATAGTAATCTAGCGATCTAACGCATAGGAAAATTCGGCAAAATTTCTGGGGTCTTTTGCCTGAGTTTGCTAATCTACCTAAACTAGCTACCGAACTTATGAAGTGCCAGAATTTTGGCAAGCTCGCATTTCAAGTGAATTAGGTTAACTTCTAGGTAATACTTTTTTCAAAGAAGAATTATGACATCAAAAAAACCTACACCTATGATGAAGCAGTGGCACCACTGTAAGGAGCAAGCTGGGGAATCTCTTCTTTTCTTTCGCATGGGAGATTTCTACGAAGCCTTTTATGATGATGCCGTTTTACTTTCTCAACATCTAGATCTTACTCTCACGCAACGTCAAGGAATTCCTATGAGTGGGGTTCCTGTAGCGACGATCAATAACTACATAGATCGTTTAATCAGCAAGGGTTTTAAAGTTGCCGTAGCGGAGCAGTTTGAAGAAGCTTCCGATAATAAAGGAAAATCAGAACCCCTCGCTAGGGAATTACAAAGGGTCATCACTCCTGGGACTCTCCTCTCTTCGACTTTACTTCCTGAAAAGGCAAATAATTACATTATTTCTTTAAATCGTGTAGGAACACTGTTTGGTTTTTCCTGTTTAGATTTTTCTACAGGATCGTTTCTCCTTCACGAATACGACGACATGAAATGTCTAATTGATGAAATTTGTCGTTTAGCCCCTAAAGAAATTTTAAGCTGCGATAAATTTTATAAAAAGCATTCCGATGTTATTCAAAAAATCCAACAACACTTAAAACTGACTTTATCCGTATATTCTGATTGGGCTTTTGAACATCAATTTGCCACTCAGAAGCTATCGTCTCATTTCAAGGTTTCTTCACTGGATGGGTTTGGGCTTAAGGGCCTGGTTCCAGCTATTAATGCTGCAGGAGCTTTACTTTCTTATTTACAAGATAAATTACTTTTACCTGTTGAACATATCTCCATACCCAAAACACACGGAAAACAAAAACACCTACTGATAGACACCTCCTCCCAGGTAAATCTCGAGCTTTTAACTCCCATTCACGATCCTCAAGGGAAAAGCTCTCTGCTTCATGTTATGGAGCGTACTAGCACCCCCATGGGAGGAAGATTATTACGTCAGACTTTAGTAAGTCCTTTTTATGATCAAAAAGAAATTTCGCTGCGTCAGGATGCTGTAGAATTCCTTTTAAACCGTTCAGAATTGAGAAAAAACCTTAGATCTTTTCTTTCTCAGGTACGTGATCTTGAACGTCTAACTACGAAAATTACCACTTCACTAGCAGGACCGAAAGACATAGGAATGCTTCGCGACTCATTAACTGCAAGCAAGCGCATTTGCGAACTACTTTCTCCTTTACGTTTACCAGAATTTTTCCGAGGAAGGTTCACACCTCCCGAGGGCATAACTTCACTTTTAGATCTGCTTTCTAATTCTCTATTAGAGGAGTTGCCATTAAGAATTTCTGAAGGAAATATCTTCACTGACGACTATCATCCCGATCTTAAGCGTTTACGTTACACTCGAGAAAATTCAAAAGAGTGGTTATGGCAATACCAAGAAACTATTCGCCTGCAAACAGGAGTAAAAAAGCTTAAAGTTTGTTACTCGCAAATTCTTGGCTATTACATAGAAGTTAATAGTGATTTAGCTCCTCTACTTCCTAAAGAGTTTATTCGTCGTCAATCTCGCCTACATGCTGAGAGATTCACAACTGAAGAGCTGCAGCAATTTCAAGATGACATGCTTAATGTTTCTGATAAGTTACAAGATTTAGAAACCAAGCTATTTAAAGAGTTATGTTCTCGGATTCTACAACAACGTGAGTTCATTTTAAATTTATCTCAGGTAATTGCTGACACCGATTATATTTTATCTCTTGCTGACCTTGCTGCGGAATATGGCTACTGCCGCCCTGTTGTTGATCATAGCAATGCTTTATCTGTAATAAAAGGGATGCATCCTGTTGCTCAGACTCTTTTAGACAAAGGGGCTTTTATTCCTAATGACATAAAAATGGACAGCTCAGCAACGCGGATGATTTTAATTACTGGGCCGAATATGGCTGGGAAATCTACATACATCCGTCAGGTAGCTTTGATTGTCATTATGGCACAAATGGGTTCGTTTGTTCCTGCAAAATCTGCTCATATCGGCATGATCGATAAGATTTTTACCCGAATAGGCGCTGGGGATAATTTATCCAAAGGCATGTCTACATTTATGGTAGAAATGGCAGAAACTGCAAATATTCTTCACAATGCTACGGATCGCTCTTTAGTTATTCTTGATGAAGTTGGTCGCGGGACCAGTACTTACGATGGATTAGCAATTGCACAATCGGTTGTGGAGTATCTCCTATTCACTGAAGGAAAAAAATCTAAAACTCTATTTGCCACGCACTATAAAGAACTTACAGATTTAGAAAATCACTGTCCTCACGTAGAAAATTTCCACGCAGGTGTAAAAGAAAATGGTGGGCAACCGGTATTTCTATATGAAATCCTCAAGGGGCATTCTCAAAAAAGTTTTGGCATACACGTAGCTAAGCTTGCTGGGTTTCCTCTTTGTGTGGTATCGAGAGCTCAACAAATCTTACGTCAATTAGAGGGCCCTGAGTCAGCTTCTCGACCAACCCAAGAAAAAGTGCAGCAGCTCACGTTATTTTAGCCATGCGTGTGAAGGATTTTTCTCCGAAACTTATTCCCACATCTCCGGGTGTTTATCTTATGAAAGACGCTGCTGGGGAGGTTCTTTATATTGGCAAAGCCAAAAATCTGCGTAATCGGATAGCTACATACTTTCAAAAGCAAGGGGATTCTCGAGAGAGAATCCCTTTCTTAATGAAAAAAACTACGGATATTGAAACGATTTTAGTTTCTAATGAAACTGAAGCTCTTCTTTTAGAAAATAATCTCATAAAAAAATATCATCCGAAATATAACGTCTTATTAAAAGATGATAAAACGTTTTTTTGCTTAGCGATATCTCTAACGCATCCTTGGCCAAAAATAGATGCCATTCGCACAAAAGCAATTACCTCGTCAAAAAAACAGATAATTTTTGGCCCTTATGTTAGTGCTGAAGCTTGTCGCACCCTTTTAGAAGTGATTAGCCAGTGGTTCCCACTACGGACATGTTCTAATCGTGAATTTGCCACTAGGAAGCGCCCCTGCATCCTTTATGAAATGAAACGTTGCCTTGCTCCTTGTGTAAACTTATGTTCTCACGAAGAATATGAAGAAACCCTGAAGAAAGCAGTGTTATTTTTAAAGGGTAAAATTACAGATATTATTCATGATTTAGAACAATCCATTCAGAAGGCTTCAGAAGAGCAAAAATTTGAACAAGCTGGAATGTATTATCGAACATTGAAGTTAATCCAACAGGCAATGGCAAAGCAACATGTTGAGAAGTTTCATTTTCAAAATATTGATGCTATTGGCTTGTATAGAAAATACCAGGAAGCAGTGATTACTGTACTGACAGTACGTTCAGGGAAACTACTTGGAGCGCGTCATTTTCTCTTTTCTGAAAACGCTCAAGAAGATCCTGATCTACTCTCTTCATTTATTTTACAATACTATGCAAATCAGCCGCATATCCCTAAGGAAATTCTCACTCCGATTCCTTTAAAAATTCCTGATTTACCTCAGTTATTAAATCAAGACTCCCCTCCACATGTAAGATCTCCAAACACGGGGTATGGAAAAGAACTATTAAACTTAGCTAAGAATAATGCTGAGCTACATGCGGAAACGGCTTCTTCATCTTCATTACTACCGTATGAGGAGATGAAAAAAATCCTTAAATCTCCTGATTATCCCTACCGGATAGAATGCTATGACAATGCTCACCTGCAGGGCTCTCATGCTGTTGGCGTCTACATTGTTTATGAAAATGATGCTTTATCTCCTAAGGATTATAGGACATTTTCCATTTCCTCTACTCATAATGACCTTGCAGCCTTTCATGAGGTGCTTTCTCGTCGTTTTAACTCCCTTTCATCTACTTTACCGGATATGATTGTGATAGATGGAGGACGTACTCAATTCTCTCAGGCAAAAAAAACATTAAAAGGGCTCAACCTTACGGGAATTCAGGTTGTTTCTATTGCTAAAGAGGCAAGCAACCACAGTGGATCATTGAGAAATGAAAAGTTATTCTGCGATACTTTCCCTCAGGGGGTAAAGCTACCACCGACTTCTAAGTTACTACAATTTTTTCAGAAACTACGTGATGAGGCACATAGATTTGCCATTAGTAAACATCGTAGAAAGCGTAGTAAGGATCTTTTAGCACCTCAAGAAAAAATCCCAGGTATTGGAGAGGTAAAAAGAAAACGGTTGTTACAAAAATTTAAAAGTTGGAAACGGGTTATGGAAGCTACCCAGGGAGAGCTTGAAACCATCCCTGGGATAACGAAAAAAGACATTAAACAATTGCTGATTAAGCAAACTAAAGATACAAAAGCTCTTGAGGACTAGGTTACAACCCTACTCTTCAATTTCTTCTTTTATTTCTTCTAAAAAATCCTCAGCTGAGGGTAGATCTGCAACGCATAAATCCTCAACTTCCATTTCTTCTTCCGTTTCAGAGCGATCTTTAGGCTGAGTTAAGCCTTTGATGATCACATGAACAGCAGCAACATGTAAACCTGTGTATTCGGATATTTCAGAAACTATACATCCCTGTATTTCTTCTGTTTTTTCTGGGATAGAGACTCCGTATTCAACATTGACTTCAACGCGAACTTTTACCAAATGATTTTTAGAATCCTGTTCTACATAAATCCCTTTCATTCTTTCGATATCTCTACCGAACAAGGTATCAATTAAGTTCCCTCCTAAAAGGGCAACTCCGTTGATTTTAGCTAAACAATGTAAAATTATTACTTGAATTACACGAGTCTCTATATCCCGGCTGAACACAGTCTCAGGGAATTCAATTTCCTTCACATCTAATTTCAAATTTTGCTTATCCATTATTCCTCCTATGTGCCTATTTCGCTAGCGAGAAATGTACTCTATAGAAATAATAAGCGCTAGTGATTAGTCTAATGGTCAAGCGGTTAATATGCTACCCTCAATGCTTCCTATTTCCTTTTTTTTGATTTACATTATCTTAGGGTTTCTAGCTGCGTATCTGGCTATCAGAAAAAATCGCAATCCAATAGGCTGGTTTCTAGCTGGGATGTGCTTTGGGTTCTTCGGAATCATTATTCTTCTTGTTTTACCAGATCTTCCTCCCAGCAACAGGGATCCTACTTCTGACTCCGATTCTGAGGATGACGAACCTTCAAATAATGTCTTACACTCTATTTTAGAGGATGCCTCTGTTACTTCGACACCTCCTCCTGTTGATCAGGTGCCTGTAGACACAGAAAAATGGTTTTATCTAGATAATGAAAGAAAAAATGTAGGTCCTTTGTCTTTAGAAAATTTACTTGCATTTCTTAGAAACAAAGAAAATCTCTCTAAAGAGTCTATAAATCCTGAAGATGTCTGGGTATGGAAAAAGGGGATGAGTAACTGGGAAAGAGTAAGAAATGTCCCAGAACTAAACGAAGCACTAAAAATTCTTAAATAAGACCCAAAGAATTCTTAATGCTCCTAACTTGAACTTATAATTTGATAACTTGCCTACCAGCTAGCTTTAACTACGCCAGGGATTTCTCCCATAGAAGCCATTTGTCTAAAGCAAATTCTAGAGATAGCGAATTTTCTTAAATAGCCACGAGGACGACCTGTCAATAGGCATCGATTATGCAAACGAATAGGAGAAGTATCTCTTTTCATTTTATTCAATGCTACGCGTGCGTTTTCTCTTTCTTCTTCGCTAACAGTTAAGCTTTTTGCAACTTTACGAAGCTCTTCTCTTTTTTTGAAGTTTGCTTCTACTAAGCGTCGACGCTTGTTTTCTCTTGCTACTGCTGACTTTTTCGCCATGCGTTCTTACCTAAAACTCATTAAAATTATTTCTTACGCGCAGGACCCGTTTGACGCTGTTTACGATTAGGATCCTTTTTATTAATAACATAAAGGCGTCCTTTACGACGAACAAGCTTATCTCCTTTTGAAGGATCTGCTTTGATGGATGAACTCACTTTCATGAAAACTATACCCTGCTGGCCTGCCTCTAATTATAGAGAAAGGCACTCTAAATTATGGACTATCGCTAAAAGGAACCAATTTAATCCGTTTTGCACTTTTTGACAACAGCAGACTTCGTCAGAGGGAAAGTTCTGCCAAATAAACTCAAGAAAGGTGTCTGTTCTCTTGATCTTTATTAATCGGATTTTATAAACTTACGGAGAGTTTTTTCTAGTTTAATCTTTATGTGAACTATGAAAGCTTGGTAACTAATAGGAAAGTATTGTGAAACGGACTTATCAACCTAGTAAAAGAAAACGTCGAAATTCTGTAGGCTTCCGCACGCGTATGGCCACAAAAAACGGAAGAAATTTACTGAATCGTCGCCGTCGTCATGGCAGACATAATCTAGTCGACCTATAACAATATCTTGATTTTGTGCATCGCTTGACCTTACCAAAATATGCTCGCGTTTTAAAAAGAAGACAGTTTCTTTACATCTCGCGCTCGGGATCTCATTGTCAAGGGAGCCAGGTTGTTTTTCATGTTGCTCCATCCAAATACCCAGGATGTTGCAAGTTGGGAATAACTGTGTCAAAAAAATTTGGCAAAGCAAATAAAAGAAATTACTTTAAACGCATTGTACGTGAAGCATTTCGCCAGCAGCGCCATCAACTGCCATCTTGTCAGATTGTTGTTATGCCTAAAAGCAAGAAGCGGCCTAGGTTTCAGGATTTGCTTCAAGATTTCACTGAGCAAATCCCTGAAGCCCTCAATAGTAAGCTACCAAAAAGCAAACCTACGACTGGTGGCGAATGTAGTCCAAAGAGTGAGAAATGTGCGAGCGCACTTCCTTAGGAGCTGATTCAAAAGCAACTTCGGCATGCTGTAATGCGCTTTTCCATTGATCAGAATCTAAGTAAAACTGAGCGATCATCATCTCAATTCTCCAAACATTTTCCTGATCTTGTTGACCAAATTCGGTCAAATAGGATTCTAAAGGAGCGATTACCTGACTAGCATCCTGACGGACGCCTGCTTGAGATCGCTTAGCTAATTCTTGGAACTCAATCAAAGCTACAGTAAAATGAGTATGTTTTTCATTTTTAGGATCTTTGTTGAGCAATTTACTTTTAACTCTCTGACATTCTTCGGAATCCATTCTTCCGCTTTCAACGAGAAGACGATATTTTTCAGAAAGGAAAAAGTAATCATCGTTACGTACGCCTAACTCCAAAGCTTTATCCATAAAATCTTTTCTAGAAATCTCTTCGGAAAGTCGATAGTACTTCTGAAGATCTTCCATGGATAAGGTATGAATTAAAGGATAAGCGTTACTAATAAAGAAATCGTTATCGATGATATTACATAGACTTTCGCCTAAATTTTCTCCTGTCTCATTACCAAAAGAGCCAATCTTATAAATCTCTCTACCATCGTGGGAAAGAACAAGAAGAGATGGGAATTCATCTATTTTGAATTTCGATTTTAAATCGGTATTTTGTATCCGTAGGGCTTCACTTTGCTTAGAATGTCTCGGAAAATCTACTTCTAAACAAATAAACTTCCCAACTATTTTTTTTGCAAATTCCAAAGAAGTAAGAACCTCTTTACGAATTTTCATGCACGAACCATTCCAATCAGAACCAGAAAAAAAGATGAGCATTGGTAGCTCGCTATCGCGGCTTTTTTGCACAGCCTCTTTATAATCTATATGCCAGAAAAGCTTAGAAGAATTTTCATGAACAACGCCTTGCGCACTTAAGGTACTTGCACCTAATAGAAACGTTGTTAATACCTTCAGTTGCTTCAAAGAACATTTCTTCATAATCTGTAACAGGATCATGGGCTTCCTCTCCTTCTCCTAATCACTAGGACGCAACTCGTTCTATTTAGGCGTGACAGAAGGCTCTCAGGGCATTCTGCTAACCACTCTTGTTGTATAGTCTTTTTTTTATTAAAACGAAATAAAAAACACTACTTAAAAGTTTAGATCTTTTCTACGATAAAACACATCTTTCTATTGGATTAGCTAATCATGTGTTTTTTAAGAATATTTATGCGCAAAATTCCCTAGTTAATTCTTCTTTTTGACAATCCTAAACTTAGTTAGTTTCCTTTATTACTTTTACTAGAAAAACCATAGATTATGAAACAATCTTATGTTAAAGTCTCGGGAAAATACCTTATAATTTTCGTACTATTGAGACGTTCACATAGCTCACTAGCTCTGTCCTAATCTATGTTCTCTGGTATATTCAGAATCTTCTGAGGGTCTACACATGAGACAATCACCCAAACTTTATTTATATAATACGGCGTCGAGAACAAAAGAAGTCTTTTCTCCAATAAACGATCCTGTACAACTGTATACGTGTGGTCCTACTGTATATGACTACGCGCATATTGGAAATTTCCGTACCTATGTATTTGAGGACCTATTAAAACGTGCGCTGCTGTTTTTCGGTTACTCGGTAAAGCATATTATGAATATTACTGACGTTGACGACAAAACGTTAGCAGGAGCTTGCAAGAAGCACATTTCTCTTGATGAATACACTGAGCCTTACATCAAGGCTTTCTTCGAAGATATCGCTACTTTAAAAATACTCCCTGCAGATTTTTACCCGCATGCTACGCATTATATTCCTCAAATGATCGAAGCTATTCAGCAACTTTTGGATGATGGTGTTGCTTATATAGGCCAAGATGCTTCTGTTTATTTCTCAATACAAAAGTTTCCTACTTATGGGAAACTCTCTCAGTTAAAATTAGAGAATTTACAATGTTGCTCTAGGATTACTACCGATGAGTATGACAAGGAAAATCTTTCTGATTTTGTCTTATGGAAAGCATATGATGAAAAACGCGACGGAAATATTTACTGGGAAAGTCCGTTTGGAAAAGGACGTCCTGGCTGGCATTTAGAGTGTTCGATTATGGCTATGCAGCTTCTAGGAGCATCTATTGATATCCATGCTGGTGGTGTTGATAACATTTTTCCCCATCATGAAAATGAGATTGCTCAATCTGAAGCTCTTTCTAAAAAGCCTTTTTCCCGTTATTGGCTACACTCCGAGCATCTTCTTGTTGATGGGAAAAAAATGTCAAAAAGCCTGGGGAACTTTTTCACATTAAGAAATTTATTAGATCGTGGATTCTCTGGAGAAGAAATACGTTATATGCTTCTACAGAGCCACTATAGAATGCAGTTAAACTTCACAGAAGAGGGATTATTTTCCTGTCGTCAGGCATTAAAACGCCTTCGTGATTTTATTTCTCGTTTGGAAACTCCTTATCCTACGGGCACTACCCCCTCACAAGATATGCAACATCACGGGGAAGCATTTTTAAAAGCCTTCTCAGAAGCTATTGGGAACGACTTAAATATTGCCTCAGCTTTAGCAGCGCTTTTTGATTTTATTCACCAAGTAAATTCCTTTATTGACAAATCAGACTTTACCCAAGCTGACTCTGGTTATGTTTTGGAGATTATGCAGAAAATAAATTCTGTACTTGGTGTTATTCCCCTTGAAACTAGTTTAGAAATTCCTGACGAGGTTATGCAGCTTGTTGAGAAACGAGAAGTCGCTCGCAGAGAGAAAAATTGGCAGCAGGCTGATACCCTTCGAGACCAAGTTACCACTTTAGGCTATGTTATTGAAGATGCTAAATCGGGCCCGAAGGTAAAAAAACTCTAGTCAGTTTCTGATTCTAAACGACGCATAACTGGGAAATATAACACATCACGAATAGACGCTGCATCTGTTAGAATCATTACCAAACGATCGATTCCGATTCCGAAACCACCTGCTGGTGCTACTCCCTGACATAAAGCTTCTAAAAATTCTTCGTCAATAGGGTGATATTCGCTGTCAGGATTTAATGCTTTCTTTTCCATTTGCTTTTCTAGCAGTTCTCTTTGACGAAAAGGGTCATTAAGTTCCGAATATGCATTACAAAGTTCTTTCCCTAAACAAAAGCTTTCAAAACGTTCTACAAACTCTGGATCTCCAGAACGTAGGGATTTACATAATGGAGTGGTCTCTACAGGATGATCTGTAATATGATGAGGAGCTATTAATTTATCACAAACCAGCTCGTCAAAAAGAGCCGCTATTAATAAGCCTCTGGGAGCTGTGGCGTAGGATTCTTCAGGAAGAGAAGTACGTTCTTTTAAAATAGCACGTAATTCATGATCTCCGTGAAGATCTACACTCACATCTCCGTATGTTTTGATACTATCTTTCATAGTCATACGAATCCACGGAGCTTTAAAATCGACTTCTTGCGGACCTTGTTTTAAATGCGAATACGTTAGAACTGTACTATCGTTATTTAACTTCCGTACTAAGTACTCGATAAGGTTCTCCACGTAAACCATTACGCTATGGTAATCGATATTCGTTGCGTATGCTTCTAACATGGTAAATTCAGGATTATGGGTTCTATCGATACCCTCATTTCTAAATACCTTACCAATTTCATATATACGAGGAGTTCCTCCAACGAGAATTTTCTTTAGAGCAATTTCTAAAGAAATTCTTAGAAAAACTTCAGAATGTAAAGCTTTTAAATTTGTTGTAAATGGGGTTGCTTCAGCACCACCGTAGATATTTTGCAATATAGGGGTTTCCACTTCGATAAAGTCCTGGGCATCCATATATTGGCGAATGAGTTTAAGAATCTGGCTTCTTTTTAAAAAAGTTTGGCGCACTTCATCAGAAGAAATTAGATCTAACCAGCGTTTGCGATAGCGGATTTCTTTATCACTTAATCCTGCATGCTTATCGGGAAGAGAAATCAGCGCTTTACAAAGCAAAGTGACTTTCTCAACAAGAATGGTGAGCTCCCCGGAATGGGTAAAAAATAGGTAGCCTTCGACTCCTAAAATATCCCCGAGATCAAGTTTCTTTTCTATAAACTTTATTGGTGTAATGTCTGCGTCTTTTGAGAGCCCCTCAACTGAGGAGAAGTCTCTGTTAAACATTACTTGAATCTTTTGATCATTATCTAAAATTTGGGCAAAGGCATTCTTACCCATAGACCGGAAGAGAATCATTCTTCCTGAGATTTTTACCTTAGGGGTTTTCTTATTTGTAGCATCTTCGCTATTCCCTAGTGTTTGCGAAGAAAATTCGTCTTTGATTTCCGCTACACTACTTGTTCCTGAAAATTCATAGGGATAAGGATTTATACCTAATGCAGATATTTCCTGGAGTTTATTACTTCTATGGAGAAAATCTTCGTGGTGTAGGTATTCAGCTTCTGACATTTCTTTTATAAATCCTTTGCCTATATTCTTATTCTTTTAAGGACTTACCAACTTCTAACGCATGGGGAAAATAGGAAGAATTCGGTAATTCCCGAAGAAAAGTTATTAAATATTCACTGTAAGTTAGGGATTTTCTCAAAAACAACAAAAAAGATGAATGTTTAATTACAAGAAAGCAAGTCTAGAGAGGGATTTTCCCCTCTAGACTTTTTTAAAAAGACTCACCTATTTTTTATTTAAGGCAGCTTTGATTTTTTTCACGTAGTTTTCACCGCCGCCATATTCAAATCCCATTCTGGCTTTCTCGGTTCCATTACCATCGATAAATACTAGTGTGGGAAACCCATTAACACCGTATTTCGTTTTTAAAGTTTGGTTTTGTTGCCTTACATCTTCAGGGAGGCTATTTGCTTGTGGGAAATCAACCTCTACCATATGTAAATGTTCTTTGGAGAATTTAGTGAATTCAGGAGAACTTAAAATTTGTTCTTCCATTTTTGTACACCAGATACACCAGTCAGATCCTGTAAAAAATAAACCTATAAATTTGTGATCTTTTTTAGATTGCTCAACAGCTGTATTATATCCTTCCCATTGTACAGATGTAGCTTTCACTAGCTGCTTAACAGGTTTCTCTTGATTGTGAGAAGAACGTCTCTTTGCTGCACAACAAGGTAATGTAAGTAGTAGACAGAGAGCGATCAAACTTCCTTGCAACAAACGTTTCATGTAAATCCTCGTAAAGTAAACATTCCCTTAATTACCGAAAGGATAGTATCCTAAAAAGCAAAAGAAGCACGCTTTCGGGAACAAAGAGCATGGATGAATAAACCATCCATATCTATAGTGAATTCATAGATATCTTTTCTATTTATATTCGTATGACACATTCGAATTCATCTTCACACTCTATTTTAAAAGAAATAGTCGATCGTTATTTCGAGCAGCCCTATCCTGCGTTAGCAAGGCTTATGCCCTTGCATTTTAAAGGGGATATGAACGCTCCTCTTAATAAGCCGCTTCCTCCTGTTCAAGAAAAAACTCCTGTAAAGACAATTGCGTTAGATATTGTTTTAGAAAATCCTCCTCCCCCTTCTGATATAAATAATGAGGAGCCTAAATTACCTCCTATTCATGAGCGTGTAAAAAAATCTTCTTGGGACTGTATTCCTCCTCACACTGACCTTTCTCGAGAAGAGATCCTGCGAACCTGTTATCCTGTTTTACAGCCTCATATTTTACATACTCCTTTGGATATTCCTTGTAGGATCTTTGTAGATGAAGAACAGAATGAAGAAATTTTATTTTTCAATAGATTAACAAAAATTCTTACTCAGCAAATTTTCCCTACGCGGTTAATTTTACACACGGGACGTAGAGAAATTTTTCATAGTACTGAGGGTTTTTCGTTATCTCTAGCACCTTTAACTATGATGCGTTATAAAATTCCGAATATACGTTATCATCAACCTTTCACAAAAAATGGGAGCACTTGGATTCCTATTTACTCTTCGGTATACTATGAAAATGATCCGAAATTAAAACGAGATCTATGGGCTCTATTGAATCAACAACCTTTCGCCTATACGCAGAGGTCATAGTAAATTCCAATATCAATAAGGTATTAGACTACGGCCTCCCAGAAAATCTTGAACACATTACTAAGGGGACGGGTGTTAGCGTCTCTTTACGTGGGGCAAAAAAATACGGCATTGTCCATCAAATAAAATCTACAACGACTTGCAAACGTGTTCTTCCTGTTTTAGGGGTTATTGATTCTGGTATTGTATTACCTCAGGATCTCTTAGAGCTCATGTTTTGGATGAGCCAATATTATTTTACTCCTTTAGGTAGGATTTTACGTTTGGTTCTTCCTGGGATAACTTCGAGTATTATCAATCCCAAGCAGCACTACCGTGTTTTGCTAAAACAAAGTAAAGCAAAAATTCGCGAAGCCATTCTTGCGATTCGTGAAGATTCTCCTTCTCAAGCTGCTACATTAAAAACTTTATTATCTTGCAGTTCCCCACCGGGATTATCCGAACTTATGGAAAAAGCTAAGGTTTCGCAATCCCCGATTCATTCTTTAGAAAAGCTTGGCTTTATTGAAGTTGTCAATGCTGCAGACTTGGAAATTCAAGAGGATAATCTCACATTTTTTCCTCCTGATGATCATCCTTTATACGATCAGCAGCAAGCCGCTGTTGAAAAGATTTCTTCTTCACTATCTTCAGGGACATTTCAAGCGCATCTTCTTTTTGGCGTGACTGGCAGTGGAAAAACAGAAGTTTATTTTCAGGCTATCCGCGAAGCAAGAGAACTAGGGAAAAGCGTAATTCTTTTAGTTCCTGAAATTGCCCTAACAATACAGACGGTCACATTATTCAAAGCGCATTTTGGCAATGAAGTAGGAATTCTCCATTATAAGCTGTATAACAGCGATAGAAACAAAACATGGCGTGACGCTTCAAAAGGGAAGATTAATATTATCATAGGCCCGAGGTCGGCTTTATTTTGCCCTGTACAAAATTTAGGGTTAATCATTGTTGATGAGGAGCACGATCCTGCATATAAACAAAGTGAAAATCATCCTTGCTATCATGCTCGTGATGTTGCTGTAATGCGTGGGAAACTTGCCAATGCTACCGTGGTATTAGGAAGTGCAACACCAAGTGTAGAAAGCTATGCCAATGCTCTATCGGGGAAGTATATTCTTTCAGAGTTATCTACACGGGTATCTGCGGCTTCTTCTGCTAAGGTTTCCCTGATTGATATGAACCTCGAAAGGGAAAAAACAAAAACAAAAACGTTATTTTCTCAAGCAGCTATTAAAAGCATTGAAAAACGCCTAGCTGTTGGCGAGCAATCTCTTATTTTCTTTAACCGTCGAGGATATCACACTAACGTTTCCTGCTCTTCATGTAAGCATACATTAAAATGTCCTCACTGCGACATGGTACTGACATTTCATAAATATGCTAATGTTCTTCTTTGTCACTTATGCAATTCTTCTCCTAAAGAGCCGCAGACCTCTTGTCCAAAATGTCATGGAACTATGACTTTACAATACCGTGGATCGGGAACTGAGAAAATAGAAAGGGTGATTCATAGTATCTTTCCAGAGGCACGTACAATACGCATTGATTCTGATACTACGAAGTTTCGAGGAAGTCATGAACTCTTATTAAAACAATTTGCTACTGGGAAAGCAGATATCTTGATTGGCACGCAAATGATTGCTAAAGGCATGCATTTTCCTGCTGTTACTTTGGCAGTTATTTTAAATGGAGATTCGGGTTTGTATATTCCGGATTTCCGTGCCTCTGAGCAAGTATTTCAACTTATCACTCAGGTAACGGGACGATCAGGACGTAGTTACCTTCCTGGAGAAGTTCTCATCCAATCTTTTCTTCCTGATAACAGTACGATTCGTTGTGCTATGCATCAAGATTACCCTACCTTTTACAATCAAGAGATCCCCGGTAGGGAATTGTGTCTCTATCCCCCATTTATCCGCCTTGTACGCTGTATTTTCATGGGAAAATGTCCTAAGCTTACTTGGCAAGAGGCCCACCGTATCCATGAGATACTTGAAGAAAAGTTAAAAACTCACGCACAGGTAATGCAAATCACACCGTGCGGTCATTTTAAAATCAAAGATGTTTTCCGTTATCAGTTTTTAATAAAGAGCAAACAGGTTCTCCCTGTAAATAAAAAGCTCCATGAGACCTTAATATCTGCGAAGCTTTCACCCAAAGTGAAGTTCACGATCGATGTCGACCCGACAACTACATTTTTCTAAATAACTATTTAATAGATCTACTAAGATATCGACTTCCTCTAAGGTGTTATACGCATGGAAATTGATACGGATAAAGGGCTTTTCAACGAAGTTCATGATTCCCACGTGTATATTTGCCTCTTCTAACATAGAAATTAAGACGTCCGTATTAAGATCTGGAAGGAATATAGGCTGCCCACAACATTCAGAACTTTCCCCAAAACGTTCTGTAAAATAGTTCTTAAGTATGGTGAGTTGTTTACGAGCTGACTCACCTTCTATAAGAAGATGATCGTAGGCAGCTTCTATGGTGATTATCGTGTGGGGAGCCATAGCCGTTGTGTATCTTAAAGGTGGAGAATTTAACATTAGCTCTGTCTTTACTTCTGACGAAGAAAGAATAGCTGCCCCGACAGCACCCATAGCCTTACTATAAGTTATAAGCACAGCATAAAAATTTTCGTATCCCCATTGATGACATAAGCCACGACCTTCTTCTCCAAAAATGCCCATGGCGTGAGCTTCATCAACGATTAAATATGCGTTATACTTTCGTGTAAGATCTAGAAGTTCTTCTAGAGGGGCTCGCGTCCCTAAAAAAGAATATACAGAACAAACGAAAATAAAGATTCTTCCTGATGATACTGCCCTATGAGATCTCAACAAAGATTCTAAAACGTCTAGATCATTATGAGGGAAGGATCTGTGTTGTCCTGAGATCATCTTTAAACTATTCACAACAGAAACATGTACAGAAGCATCCCAAAAGGCAACATCTGTACTTTGAGATATGTGATAGCAAAAGCCTAGATTTGCCATATAGCCACTGTGAACAGCAAAAGCTGCTTCAGCATTATGAAAATCTGCTATTTTCTTTTCTAAATTATTTAAGATTTGGGATGGCCCTACAATAGCGCGAGAACCCCGCGCGCCAAGTTGTGCGTGGGGAAATTTCTCACAATACGCACGGTAACGCTTTGCAACTTCACTAACCAGTATTGTAGAGCGAGAAAAACCTAAAAAGTCATTAGTTATAAAATCGATTGGGTACTTACTCATCAAAGATCTTTTGTTCTTAAAATCCAGAATCTCTAACTATTCAAGTATCTTTGTGATCCCCCTGAAATAGAGAAAGAGCTAGAGAATTTAAAGCTCGATAATCAGGTTTTCCTGTACCTAACATCGGCATAGATTCCAGCTGATGTTGATAGGATATCTTCATTATGCTACTCGTTTTCAAGTTTTTTAGGATATCATTTACTTCATGGCGAGTCGTAAAAAATGTCGTAAATAAACACAATTTTACCTTATCGCCAGGAATTCCACAAACAACTAATGGAATACCTTCTTGTTCTTGAGAAATCCCAAAACCTGTCAACAATAGATTCTCCAAAGCTTCTAAGCTTACCATTTCGCTACCAATTTTTACGAAACGGCTTAGTCTGCCTTGTAAAAACAGTTCCCCGTGATGATCTACATAGCCTAGATCTCCGGTAACATACCACCTTTCCCCTCCAAGGCAAATAAAACCTTGGTTAGGATCTGCCTGTAAATACCCGGAAAATAGAGAGGTTCCTCGGATAACGACTAGGCCTACCTCCCCAGAGGAAACAGGAACTTTCGTTTCTTCCGAGATAATTAGCACGTCCATGCCTTCAATAGGAATACCTACACAAGATTCACTTTCCGGACTATTTTCGCTATTGACAGTAACAACAGGCGAGCATTCTGTAGTTCCGTATCCTTGACAAAGAACAATATGGGGAAAGTCTTTTTTTGCTCTTGCTCTTAAGGAGTCTTTAAAAGCATCTCCGCCAATAACTGCAAAGCGTAGTGAGCTCAATGAAGATTGATGTTTCTTAGCAGTTTTTATTAAATAATCGAAAAAGAGCGGAGTGCTCCCTACAAACGTGGATCGAGTATTATCGATCATCTCTACGATTGTTTTAGGGTGTAAGGGGTTGTAAGCAAAGACCAGGGGGCAGCCTATAAGCATAGGGAAAAGAGAGCAACAATTAAACCCGTACGCATGAAAAGGCGGCAGAAATGACATCATAACGTCAGTTTCTTGAGGATTAAAAAATTTCAAGCAACCGTGTTGATTTGCCAAGAGATTCGCATGTGTTAATGGAACCCCTTTGGGAAATTTTTCTGTTCCTGATGTGAATAAAATAACAGCGGTGTCCTCTCCATCCTGATCCATAACGTTAAACATACGCATTAACCATTTAGGAGATAAGGAGAAGTAAAAACCTATACGCACTTTATCCCATAGGGAAAGTTGCTTTCGTATATTTTCCATGTAAATTAGCTGAGCTGGGTATTCTACAGCGTCACCATGCTGTTGCCGTAAATGATCAACTAATTGTTTTGAGGTAAGAATATGATGAACTTCTGCGAGTTCTATACACGATTGGAGTTCTATCAATCCCTGACTCCAATTAATCATCACGGGGATCTTTCCGGATAATAATACTGCAAAATATGCGATAAATGCTCCGGCAGATGCCGGCATCATAATTCCGATATTTTTCTCGGGATACTTGGAAATTTTTAAAGCCAAGGCAATAACTGCCTTACGAAAAGAATTGTAAGAAAGAACTCCTAGCTGTTCGTCCCAGCAGATGGCATCTGAAGTTAAATCAGAACACAGCTTTAGAAATCTCTCTAGTAGCGTTTGCCCTTCGCGTCTTTTTACACGTTTCTTATTCGAAATATTCCAATGCTGATGCATATAATTACCTTACATTAAGCATAAGGAACTTCTACAGGAAAGCTTTCTCTTTCCTCATTAAACCACGAAGAAAGAAAGGCATTGAGATCTTGCTTAGTAGGAAATTGCTTTAAGTAGCTGCTGTTCACTTGATGTATTGTCACTTTCACAATGCGTCTTGGCATAAAAAATATACCTCGACGTAGCAAAGCCTTTAAGGCTGCTTTAAACACTAAACCCAACTTGGGAGTGGACTGCGTTTTATAGCGTGAAAATGCGCTTCCCCATAACCCGGAAATCCGGACTAAAAACACATTGCACTCCTTAGATTGATGCAATAACACATATGCAGAATACTGATTAATTATTTCTTCTTTACCGTTCCTTGATAACTTTCCAGAAGGATAGAGTAAAATACTTTCTTTATTATTCAGAATTTCAGAGGTTTGAGCGTAAAACTTTTCCATTTCTCCGAGAGTCTTTTTACATTCCTTTCCTGGGACAACATTCGGAACAGGTATAGATCCTACGGATTTTAAAAATAAACGTACTATAGGATTTTTGAACAGATACTCAACAGCAAGCGGACGAACATAGAAAGTCGGCCAAAAAAGGTACTCGAGAATTACAGGATCAATTTCCGCTACGTGATTGGATAAAAATAGACACCCTTGATTGGGGTTGGGTTTTAAGGACTTTTCTCCTTCTACTTTTATTTTGTAGCGTAGTTTCAGGGCCGAGCCAACCAAAAAAGCGTAAGTAGCTTCATAAATAGTTCGCCATACCTTCCTGATCATAAACAATCCTTTACCATAACAAATTCCCTCTTAGGCCCTCTAGTAAGTTTAACATAATCTTATCTTTTGATAACATGGTTTACCTATTACTTAGGGAAAAAATCACTATGCCATCTCATTTGTTGGACTATCAAAGAGTTGCAGAAAGTATAGTTGAGAAAACGATTGCCGAGTTAATCTCTTACCGACAACGCCTACCGTTGGTTCCTTTTTGGACAAAACCCGACGGCTCTTTTGTTACTCCAGCAGACTATGCAGTTCAATATTGCCTGCAAAAAAAGTTACTAACCTCTTTTCCTCATATTCCTTTTGTAGGTGAAGAAGTTCTTGACCCTATAGAAGATAGTCATAAGATCAGTAAAATTTTAGAATTTGTTCATAAATTGGATCCCAAGGCTACGCCTGATGATCTCTTAGAAATACTCACACCCACCAAAGATATTTCATCTTTGTACTGGCTTGTTGATCCTATTGATGGAACGTCCGGATTTATTAAAAACCGCTTTTTTGCCATGGCTTTATCTTTAATTCATGAAGATCAGCCTATTCTTGCTGTTATGGCGTGCCCATCAACCGATCCTCATACATTTAAGATCTATTCTGCAGCTAAAAACTGTGGAACTTCGTTATTTGGCACTGCGACACATTCAAGACGTCTTTTAAAATCTGGAGAAGTTGCAACAGGGAGATTTTGTGAGGCTTCATTAGCGGCGCGTAATCAACAGCATCATACCACCCGATTACTAAGTTTAGCCCTTCCTGGCCAACCTCAAGCTTATCGCGTGGATAGCCAATATAAATACGCCATGGTAGCTGAGGGTTCCGTAGATTTTTTCATCCGTTATCCTTTTGCTATTTCTCATGCTCGCGCTTGGGATCATGCTCCTGGAGCATTTTTAGTAGAAGAAGCTGGAGGGGTCGTCTCCGATATTTTTGGACACGCGTTAAATTACCGTAGGGAGAGTTTCAGTTTAGAAAATCACCCTATCATTTTAGCTTCTGGGAGTGAACAGATTCACAATAACACATTAGAAGTTCTACAAGAACATCTCAATATTACTCCTAATGAAAACTTGTTAACTTATTAAATATAAGCTGCAAGTTTTTCTTCTACGATACCATCGGATAGAGCTACTGTATCTTTATCTAAATTCGCACTTTGTTCGTAGATGTCCCTAAGGATGACAGGAAGTCTGCTTACTTTTTGCAAGGCTGTTTTAGGACAATAAGCTTGGCCAATAGCAACAACAACATTAAGAAGGCCTCCAGCATTCGCTAGATAATCTGGAGCGTACAATATACCTTGTTCATGGAGGGCTGCCCCTAAAGAAGGATCTTCTAATTGGTTATTAGCAGCCCCAACAATTGCCTGGCAGTGAAGATTATAAACATTACTTCTGTTGATGACCCCTCCAAATGCGCAGGGGACAAAAATATCACACTCTAGGGTTGGGAAAGCTTCTTTGGCAACAACTGTAACACCATAAAATTTTTCAATTTCATTGATTACGGCTTGATTAGTATCGGAAACGTACAGGTCGGCACCTTCAAAAAATAGAGAGTGCAATAACTTCTTCCCTACGGCTCCGAGGCCTTGTATAGCGATTTTTTTACCCTTTAGGGAGGGCTCTCCCCAAAGTTGCTCTGCGGTCTCTTTTATACATAAAAAGACTCCATGAGCAGTGTAAACGGAGGGATCTCCGCTTAGGTCTGCTATACCGCATACCCAAGGGGTTTCTTGATTGATAATATTGATATCGTCAACGGTGGTGCCTAAATCTTCTGCAGCGATGTATTTCCCTCCTAGGGAATCTACAGCTTGTCCAAAAGCTCTAAGCATGTCTTCTGTTGGGCGTGATGTCCCCTTAGGAAGAATAATAACACTTTTCCCTCCTCCGGTTCCGACTTCACTAAGAAGGGCTTTATAAGTCATCCCTTTAGATAAACGTAAAGCATCCTTGAGTGCTTCATCAAAAGAATTATATGCGAAAGAACGAACACCACCTAAAGCGGGACCGACTAACGTTTGATGTAAAGCTATGATTGCATGTAGTTGCACGCTCTCACATGTTACCTCTACTACACGTTCATAATCTTCTATATTTATATCTTTGAACACGAGTGGATACTTCATAATCTTAAGTAAAAGGGAATTATAATTACAATACGCTAAGTATTGTATAGATTTAATTAAAAGTCAATTAACCAAAGCCTCTCACTTCTCTTAAAAGTCCTCACATGCTACGCTAAACCCCTCTGCGAAATCGCATAAATAAAAAAAAGTCTATAATGAGAGTCACTTATGTCTGAACAACAATCTTTATCGATCGTACATCCCTGGCACGGTCCTATACTAACCCGAGATAACTATGAATCTTTATGTTGTTATATAGAAATTACTCCACAGGATTCTGTAAAGTTTGAATTAGACAAGGTCTCTGGTTTATTAAAGGTAGACCGCCCTCAAAAATTTTCTAACTTCTGTCCTTGTCTATATGGATTATTACCTAGGACTTACTGTGGGGAGCTTTCCGGGCAGTATAGTGGGGAGCAAAGCCTTAAGGAGAACATTCAGGGAGATAAGGATCCTTTGGATGTTTGCGTGCTTACTGAGAAAAACATTACTCACGGTAATATCTTACTACAAGCAAAACCGATTGGTGGATTACGTATTATTGATTCTGGGGAAGCAGACGATAAGATTATTGCTGTTCTTGAGGATGATTTAGTATTTTCAGAAATTAATGATATTTCTGATTGCCCTTGTACCGTCTTGGATATGATCCAACATTATTTTCTAACTTACAAAGCGACTCCTGAGCATTTAATCAATGCCAAGCCTGCGAAAATCGAAATAATAGGTATTTATGGGAAGAAAGAAGCTCAGAAGGTAATTGAACTAGCGCATCAAGATTACCTGAATGCGTTTTCTAAGAGTACAACTGCGCTATAGTAGCGTTGAGGAGAGGCTAGCCTCTCCTCACATATTTATTAGTAAGAGAATAGGTAGTTATTAATAAATTTATCGGCTTCTACAGCGACGTCTCTAAGTTCTGGAAAACTCAACAACTTCAAGCCTTCTTGGATGCCTAGCCATTGGGAATCACAAATTTCACTCGGGTCTGCGTGTACATCTCCCTGAACTTCTGCTAAAAAGTAAACAACTTCTTTGCGAACAAACACTTCGTTATCATTGAAAGAATAGTGCTCTACAAGAACTTTTGGAAAGAAATTGACAACACTTAAACCAGTCTCTTCAACCAGTTCCCTCTCTGCAGCTTCCTGTGGGCCCTCTTTATCTTCAGAATGCCCTTTAGGAAATCCCCAATGTTTTCCTTGGGCATGGCAGATAAAACAAGTTTTTAGAGTACTTCTATCAGGGGTACCAAAAAACTTTAGGGGAATAATACCAAAAGAATATTCATACTTTGTCTTCGTCATAATTAGGGTATATACCTCGAGAATAATATCGTTGAATTATGTCCACCAAAACCAAAAGAGTTTGACATAGCAACATCAATATCCCAGTCCTGAGCTTTATTTGCAACCACATCAAAATCATCAATTTCCGCAATCGGATTCTCTATGTTAATCGTTGGGTGTAACTTCCCAGTTTGGATTGCTTGAATTGTTACAACAGCTTCGACTCCTCCAGCGGCTCCCAAACAATGACCTATTAGAGACTTTGTGGAATTCATTCGCAAATTTTTTACATGACTACCAAAAGCTTTTCTTACGGCTAAAACTTCGGACAAGTCACCCAGTGGAGTTGATGTTCCGTGAGCATTAATATAATTTACACGTTCCTTAGGGATGCCAGACTGCTTTAAAGCACCAAGAATACACGAAGTGATCCCCTCTCCATCATCTCTAGGAGCTGTAATATGGAAAGCATCACAGGTGGTGTAGGAGCCGAGAACTTCTGCAAATATTGGAGCTCCTCGCTTCAAAGCATTCTCTAGGGTCTCTAAAACTAGTACTCCGGCTCCTTCTCCAAGAACAAAACCATCTCGATCTCTATCCCAAGGACGGGAAGCTTCTTCAGGAGCGTCATTTCTTTCTGACAAAGCACGATTAGCAACAAACCCTGCCAATCCTACACGATTCACTGCTGCCTCCGTTCCTCCACAAACTATCATGTCGGAACGTCCAGAAATAAGATGTTGGTAAGCTGCGTCAATACAGTAGTTCGCGGTAGCGCAAGCTGTGGATATAGAATAATTCGGTCCCATAAGACCAAAATCCATAGCAATTAGCGCGGGAGCCATATTGGTAATGATATAGGGAATAAAGAAGGGCGAAAGCTTCTTATTCGAAAGAATAAGGCGTTCCATGCCTTCATCTAAAGTTTGCAATCCTCCCATGCCTGAACCGATGACAACACCGCAACGGAGGGGGTCTGCTGGAAGATTATCCTTATCCCATCGAGACATGGCAATAGCTTTCTTTGCTGCAACCACTGCGTAGGTAATAAAAGGATCAACTCTTCGTGCTTGTTTTTTATCTAAGTAGGGCTCGGGGTTAAATTCAGGAACCCAAGCGGCAAAACGGGTAGCATAATCCTCACATGGGAAAGAAGTGATATTTCGCACACCACTAATTCCTGCTAGCAAGTTATCATAAAGAGTGTCTACCTCATTCCCGTGACAAGAAACAACACCCAGTCCCGTGACTACTACACGTTTTTTACTCATAAAGTTATTCTACTCCGTTAAGAAGCTAGAAGTTTAGATGTAATGATAGCACCGTCTTTCCAAAGCTCTTCTAATCGATATTGTTCCCTAACTGAAGAAACAAACAAGTGGATGACGATGTACCCACAATCTATAACTACCCAGTCACCATGACTCAACCCTTCTACATGCAAGGGAAAGACATTATGTTCTTTTAATTCCTGTACGATAGTGTCTGCCAAAGCTTTTACATGTACTCCAACATTCCCTTCAGCAAAAACAAAATAATCTGTAAACTGAGAAATGGTTCGAACATCTAAGACAACAGGGTTATTGCCCTTTTTGTTATCAATAACTTTGGCAATTACTTTTAATAAATTAAAGCAAAATAATTCCATAGAAACTGGCACGAGAATACTCGATTATCTAAGATAAGGTCGAGCTTTTTTTCTTCCGTTAAATAATATTCCAATAATACTTTCTAGCCATTTTTTTCAGTCTACCTCTTGGGCGAACGACTGTTTTTTCTTCTCCGAGAAGCAGGAAAGGTAGGTCGATAATATTGTCTGAGAAGGTATGACTTCTCGCACGACCTATTTTTTTAAGATGGCTAAGAATCTTTGCTTTATTATCTCCTGTCAGACATTGATTTTCAAGCATTTGCCCTCTAGAAATTCCTTGAAAGCAAGAAGCATACCACATATTTGCTCCTAACCTCTTTGCTATAGGCCCGACAATAAAATCGGGAGAGGAGGAAAAAATCATGACTTCTCCTGTGGGGTCATCTAAAGCTTCATGTAATTTGTCTATTGCTGGAGAATAAAAATCTTTTTTATCTAATTGATTTGAGAAATCTATAGCTGCGGAAGCAAGATCATCAAAAGCGACTTTGGCAAGCAAAGAATTTGTTATATGGGAATAAAATGAGGCGATATCTAAAAAAAAAAGCTGAAACCGAAGCAAGGACAAACAGCATGAGGGTAGGGTTTTATAAGAGAATATACGCTGCTTTAAAGCGTATTTATAAAACCCTATGCTACTAGTTCCTCTTAGCAATGTTCCGTCTAAATCAAAAGCATATATACAAGATTGTCTCATATTAATTGTTGGATTTGCCGTTTCAACTCGAGAATTCCTTGATCTAGTTCTTCCAAAGCGCGTTTATCTTCTTCAACTAGAGCGCTGTATTGCATAGCGCGATCGAAATCTAGGCCTGAAGAGCCGAAGAGTTTCTTATCTTGTTCTAATTTACTTTTTAATTCCTTACGACGTTCTTGCCTTTGAGACAAAACCTGTCGCATATTTGTGAGCTTTTCACGGGAATCAGGAGAAGACAACAGTTGTTCTTCAAAAAATGCAGCCATATGCTGCAAAGTTAAATTTAATCGATTATCTAGAGAGATTCTTTCTGAAGCAGATAAAAAGGCCGCTTTAGTTAGTGACTCCTTAAGTTCTTGCCATTCCGATCGTGATTCCGGAGTAATATCTCCAGAAAGACATTTCTCGGAAAACAGAGTGATCTTCTGAGTCAGTTCTTTAACTGCTTCTTGTCTGATTTGCCTTTCCCGAGCTTGTTGCTCTTGATAAAGCTGATCTGAAATCTCCTGCTGTTCTCGAAGCTTTTCAAACAAGGCTTGTAGCTCTGCTTTTAAAGCAATAACATCGTCGTGCACCAAATCTAGAGCTCGCATGCGTTTTGCAGCAAGATCCAACTCTTTGCGAATTTTGAAAAGATCCCCATTTTCTTCTAAAAGCTGAGCTATCTGTACTAATTGTTCGCGTACATCTTTGGAATTTTCTGCAGAAGTAACCCTCAGACGACTTTGTTCCTGACGAATTTCTTTTTCTAAACCTTTAAGCTGATCCCAGCATTTACTCAATTGTAAACGCGTATCTGAAAATACGGTAGAGGAAACGGCTAGGCATTTAGCAGCTTGTTGTAGATTTTTGATCTCCTTACGTAAAAAAAAAACAGAACGCTTTAATGCGTCTTTATCTGCACGTGAGAAGTATTTAGCTACGAAAGAGTCAACATCTTCAGAAAACGCTTCGCTGACTTTTTCGATAAGCTCTTTTCTTTTCGGGAATACTTGATTCCCTAAAGATGATAAACGTTGGAAAAATTTGCTTTTAAGCCGCATACGCATACCGACGTTCATCAGCTCTTTACGCAAATCAATGATTCTTGAAGAAAAACTACTTAACCAAATTAACGAAGCGTGTAGTTCTTTATAAAAAGCTTTACGCTTTTCTAAAGTCTGTGTTTCTAAAAATATGGATTGCTCTTCTTGTACAGTCAGAGCATGCGTTCCATTTAAAAAACCTGTTATATCTTGCTCAAGGCAAGATATCGCCAATTCAATCTGTCCAACAACAAAAGTTCCTTCTTCGTCTTGTAAGGATTTAATATGCCGTCCTTCCTTTGTTAAGTCGATATAACGACGCCAAAATTCAGCGCGCTTACCAACGTTTTCTACCTGATGAAATAATGGAAGACAATGCTTTCTTATTGCCCAAAATAGCTTTAAATTTGCTCCTTGGTTATTCCTTAAAGATTGTTCCATCTGTTCTAAACTAAACGCTACCTGTTCTTCTACTGAAGAAAATACGGATAGCTCGTGAGTAAATATGGTAAAGGATTCATTAGTCATTGCGGCGTGAGAAGCTTCATCCACTTTGGATGGAAATTCCTCGCTAGAAACCACTATAGAACCTTGTTTTGCTTCTGAAGAATGAAAGCTGTTGTCTGAAGTATCCATAATAACAACTTAGGGTGTAGGGCTTGACAAAGAAATAATGAATAGAAGATAAAGTTTGCCCCCGTAGTACATTATCGTCAATCGTTTTTATGCACTTATTTACTAGAATTTCTTTTGACGAAGGACTGGAGTTATTTAGGACAAGTCCTTTAGAGAAACTACAGGAAACTGCGAATATTTTACGTAAGCAGCGTTATCCTGAAAACAAAGTTACTTATGTTCTGGATGCCAACCCTAATTATACAAATATTTGTAAAATTGACTGTACGTTTTGTGCTTTCTATAGAAAGCCCTTGGCCCCTGATGCATATCTCCTTTCCTTTGAAGACTTGCGTGCTTTGATGCACCGTTATGTAGCCATGGGAATTAAAACGGTTCTCCTTCAAGGAGGTGTCCACCCCAGGCTAGGAGTAGATTATCTTGAAGAGTGTGTCCGTATTACTGTTGAGGAATTCCCCTCTATCCATCCGCATTTCTTTTCTGCTGTAGAAATTGCTCATGCCGCTCGCGTGTCAGGGATTAGCGAAGCAGAAGCCTTACAAAGATTATGGGATGCTGGCCAGAGAACTATTCCTGGAGGCGGCGCTGAAATTCTTTCTGAGAGAGTTCGTAAAATCATATCTCCCAAAAAAATGGGCCCAGATGGGTGGATTAACTTCCATAAGTTAGCACATCGTTTAGGATTTCGCACTACAGCAACTATGATGTTTGGTCATATAGAGACTGCTCACGATATTCTTTTACATTTAGAGGCTCTAAGAAACGCTCAGGATGAAAATCCTGGATTTTATAGTTTTATTCCCTGGAGTTACAAATCTGGAAATACAGCGTTGTGTCGTAAGGTTCCCAATCAAGCGCCTCCAGAGATGTATTACCGTATTCTTGCGTTAGCACGTATTTTCTTAGACAATTTTGATCATATAGCGGCTTCTTGGTTTGGAGAAGGCAAAGAGCATGGAATACGTGGTCTTCATTATGGAGCAGATGATTTCGGGGGGACGATTATCGATGAGAGTGTGCATAAGTGCACAGGGTGGTCACTACAGAGCTCTGAAGACGAAACACGAGCTATGATTATTTCCGAAGGATTCATCCCCGTAGAAAGAAACACATTCTATGAGCATATAGGCACTCCTGCTCATCAGCCATAAAGAAAGTAATCTTCAGCTATTTTTTCTGCGATAGCTTCTGCGGACAATCCCAAAGTAGATAGCTCTCGGAATATAGGATAGCGCTTAAACCATGTTCTTTGTTTTTTGGTATAGTGCCAGGTATTTGTTATAAACTTTTGCTTCGTAGCTTCATAGGCATCTTCTGGAGCACCTTGCTCAAGGAAACCAATCCATTCTCTATAGCCTATCGCCCTGGACGCTGATGAATTATCTTTGATTCCCTGCTGCAACAGTCGCTGCACTTCACCGATTAAGTTGTTATCGAGCATCCTTTGACAACGCAATTGGATATTATCGCGCAGCAGATCTTTTGGAGATGAGAGAAACCAGCCTCGACAATGATATTCCTTAGATTCTATTGCTTCGGAACTCCAATGATGTTCTGAGACTTTTTTACCTGTAAGATGGATAATTTCTAAGGCGCGAACGATTTTGTTCTTGTCATTTTTTGTGATCGTCTTTGCATATTCAGGATCTTTTTTGCATAAGTTTTCGTATAAAAATTCCAACCCGTGCTCTTGTATATACAAAGCAAGTTGATCACGAAATCCCCGATCAGCTGGAGGGCCTTCAGGAGGGCCCGAAAGAAACGTATGAAAATAAAATCCTGATCCTCCCACAAGAATAGGCACTTTGTTTCTAGAAAGGATACTCTGGCAAGCTTGTATTGCTTGATAATAGAAATCTACGGCATTGAACAGTTCTTGAACGTGGCAAATATCAATTAAGTAGTGAGGTATCCTCTTTCTAGCTTCTAAAGAAACCTTTGCTGTTCCGATATCCATGCCGCGGTAGACTTGCATGGAATCTACGGAGATAATTTCTCCATCAATCATGGGAGCCAGCCATAAGGAAACGTCTGTTTTCCCGGATCCTGTGGGACCTGAAAGTAAAATAACTGTTCGTTTAAACAGTTTCATAAATGACTTTTGAGGATCTAAACAGACGTCGTACTCTTGCGAGGCACTTGCATCAGCTTGAAATTCTGTAGCACGCATAGGGAACAAAATTAAAATCTAGTAAAACATTCTTGTTCTGACTGACATACAGGTATAACCTGGTCTACTCCTGCTATGCCAATAACTTCCGCGACTATGTCTTGGACACAACAAACACAAAGAAGTCCCTGACGCGATTGCAACAACTTAGAAAAGGAAAATAAAAGTCGAATACCCGCACTACTCATATAAGTAACCTGAAGAAAGTTTAATACGATTTTATTCTTTCCTTCTTGAACTTTACTTTCTAGAAATGTCTCCAATTGCGGTACAGAAACAGCATCTAAAGTCCCTTCTAAAGAAACAATAAAAATATCTCCGTACTGTTTAGTTAACCACTCCATACAAACATCTCCAAATAGTACCTGCAAATATTAGCGATATTATTTACGATAAAAATAAAAAACAATGCACTACCCATGGTAAGAAGCTTTATAAAAATGCTTTTTTCTCCTGGACCGAGATATTCCTTCTCTTACGCACTACTTTGTATTTTTCTTAGCACCCTAATTTTTATTCCTACCATTCATTGGTTTTTGTTTCCCGAGACTTTTTCATTTCTCACAAGAAAACCTCTTCCTATTAAAAATATTTTTTTAGTTTCGTCGTCTCATTATAAAATTTCTGAAGTAATTTTTTCGGAATTTCTTGAGTTATCAGCTGACAATCCAACATTTCTGAATCAATTTTCGATCAAGCAGGCGGAAACGAGTTTGAAAGAGGTAGGGGTATTCTCTTCGGTTTCCATAGAAAAGGTTCCTGACAACAAAGGAATTATTATCTTTTATTCTTTACACTCCCCTATTGGCTACCTTGGCAATCAGACAAATACGCTAATTAACCAATCTGGTCAGCGCTTTCCTTGCCAACCTTTTTTCAAATCTCTGAATCTTCCAAAAATCTTTTTCTCAGAGGAAGACCTTAGAGCTTCAGTATTACCTTCGTGGAAAATAGACATTGCGGACCTTCTTTTAGATGAGCTGCAATCAGATCCTCCGAAAATCATTGATATGTCTTTTACGGAAATCTATCCGATGGAGATAGTGGTCACTTTGCGTTCTGGAAATATTTTAAGGTTCCGCTATCACGCATTACACTCAGGGCTGGAAAATTACCATCGTGTGCAAACAAGCACACTACTGGAAGAAAATCAGTCTTATATTTATGATTTAAGATTCGCTAACTCTTTATTATTAAGAAAGATATGACCCCTGTTATTATTTTCACTCAGTTATCTTCTCATGAAGAAGCTGAGCTTATTTCTATGACTTTAGTCAAAGAAAAACTTGCTGCATGCGTGCATGTTTTCCCCAAGGGGAAATCTACTTATATGTGGCAAGGTTCTCTCTGTGTTTCTGAAGAATACCATATGCAAATTAAAACTGTATTTTCGCAATTTACCCCCGTTTCTAATGTAATTCGCTCGTTATGCTCTTATGACGTTCCGGAAATCGTTTTGGTTAAAATTGATATGGGAGATGAGGAATATTTACGTTGGTTATCTCTAGAAAGCGCTTCAGAAACCACTCAGGACTGAATATAAATCTTGACGTTTTTCGCCAATTAGATATAATGTTCTTCGGAACTTTGAGGGATACATAAGTGTTGTATTCTTTTTTTCCACATCTCAATTTAATTTGGATTTTATGGAAGAGTTTGTAGCATATATCGTGAAAAATTTAGTTGCTGAACCTGAAGCTGTGGAAATTCGTTCTATTCAGGATGAAGCTGGTGAATCTATCAAGTTAGAGATCCGTGTGGCACCCGATGATATCGGAAAGATCATAGGAAGAAGAGGAAACACTATACACGCGTTAAGGACCATTCTTAGACGTGTATGTGCTAGATTAAAAAAGAAGATTCAAATCGATTTGATTCAGCCTGAAGGTAGCAATCCAGCTACTGGGGAAGGCGCGGAAAGTTCTAATGATTTCTGTCTTGATTCCACTAGCTCTAACAATTCAGAAGTAAAGCATCAATGCTGTGGCGCCAATGCCTATTGTTCCTCTGATGACGAAGATAAAGAAGTTTCTTTATCTGACCATCAAGAATGTGGCTGCCAGCATCATTCTGAATAAAGCACAACACTTTCTATATCTCTATGCATAGAGTTGATAATAGCTAAAAACCCCCTAACGGAGTTTTTAGCTTTTTGCTGATAATAAGTTTTGTTTCTGAAAAGTACTGCTGACTTTCTTTTTCTGATCGAACTTATTTAATCCTGAAATAATCAAGTTGTGAACTACCTGTTCAAAAGTCCAACCTAGACGCACGAAATCGTGTAAAAAGGGACTTGCTTGTGTCATTCCTGGTATAGGATTCACTTCGGAAAGCCAAAAGTTTCCTTCGCCGTCTAAAAAGAAGTCAATTCTACAAGTACCTTTACCTTGAATAACACGATATACGCGCTCTGTGAAGTCTTTTACTTTAGCTTTTGCTTCTTCAGAAATATCTAAATCGTAGTGTATTTCCGCACTAGATTTCCCATTTAGACCATATTTTTCTTCATAATCGATAAATCCTGATCCACATCGTTCATGTGGTTCGGAAATATAATAACAGCTAGAAGAGTCTCCCATGCAGGAAACTTCGACTTCTCTAGATCCTAAGCGACTTTCTTCAATAAACACGTCGGTATCATATAGGAAAGCCTCGGAAATTTTTTCGTGAAGTTCCGTTTCATTATGA
This sequence comes from Chlamydia sp. BM-2023, assembly GCF_964023145.1. Classification (NCBI taxonomy): domain Bacteria; kingdom Pseudomonadati; phylum Chlamydiota; class Chlamydiia; order Chlamydiales; family Chlamydiaceae; genus Chlamydia; species Chlamydia vaughanii. The sequence goes on from NZ_CAXIED010000001.1 coordinate 423,160, forward strand.
ACTTCAAAAATTCCTATACTTGATCCTAAATTCGCTGATTTTACAAACATAGGGAAAGTAAATGTTTCTAGGATCCTATGTATGCATAATTCTGGGGTTCTTTTCCAAGAGCGGACAGTTAATGGTAGATAGGGAACCGTAGGTACACCCACGGAAGCTGCAAGACGTTTTGTCATTATTTTATTCATTCCGATGGCGGCAAAAAGTAACGAGGGACCTCCGTAGGGTTTCCCTATGATTTCCAGAAACCCTTGTAGGGTACCGTCTTCACCAAAAGGGCCATGTAAAATAGGAAGAATAAAATCCATTGTACTTAGTGCTTCAGAAATTTCTGAAGATAAGACATGTGAGCCTTGTTCTGCATAATTTATGTCGTCATGAAAGGTTGTAACTTTGCTCCATAATCCCTGACGATTGATAATAAAATAATGTACGTCATAATATTCCGGAGAGAGATATTGAACGACATTTCTAGCTGACAATAGCGAGATATCATGCTCGCAAGATTGTCCTCCGCAGATAACCCCTATTGAGAGTTTTTTAGGATTAAAATCTTTTAAAGCGTTTCCTACAGCATAAATATTCCCCGCTCCTAAAGAGACACAAACATCATGCACACGGATGGTTTGTTTTAGGTATTCTACGACATTATCATAAGGGATGTAGCTACACTGTACGTGTGAGGATAGAGAAATTGTCTCTGCCAATTTCTCTGGGGAGGGTAAATCTATGGGAGTTTCCCCTGCACTGTAAACATCAGTGAGGATCACCTCATCGGCATCTTGAAAAGCATGGAAAAAATCTTCCAAGCAACTTTGCAATCTAGAAAATCTATGGGGTTGGCATATTGCAATGACACGCCGCAATCCCACAGCATCTCGTAATCCTCGTAGGGTACAAGAAATTTCTACAGGATGGTGGGCGTAATCTTCAAGAAATAGGAATTTTTCTGAGGTATTTTTTCTTTCTAAGCGCCTTTGAACTCCCGAAAAGTTCTTCAGGGCTTCTCGGATGCTTTGCTCATCTATTCCAAATGTCAATGCCATTCCTACTGCTGCTGCGGCATTTGCTACATTGTGTTTTCCTATAAGATTCAGGTCAATATTGAGATATTCTTTTCCTAAAAATGTTATAGAAAATGTCGATCGCCAACCATTTTGACAATGAGAAGAAATATGTAAGTTACAATCTTGTGAAAATCCGTAAGAGACTCCTGACAGCCTACCATGAAGTCCTGGACAATCACCATTATAAAAACAGTACTGTGGATTGCTGACCTTACGAGAAAATTCTTCTATTGTTAAAGCGAGCTTTTCCTTACTTCCTTGGAAGTTACTTAGATGTTCATTATCTAAATTTGTAACAACGACAGCTGTGGGTAAGTAGTGTCGTAAAGAGCCATCGCTTTCATCAGCTTCGGCTATAAAATATTCTGAATTTCCGGAACGTCCATTTAAGGATAAAGAATTCAGCCCTCCAATAGCATAGGAAGGATCTTTTTTTGCTGTTTCAAAAATAGCTGTTATCAATGAGGATACTGTTGTTTTCCCGTGGCTCCCAGAAACAAGAATACTTTTCTGATCTTTCATTAATAAAGCTAAGAGCTCTGCACGATGCAGCATGGGAAGCTTTTTTCTTTCTGCTTCTTTATATTCCACATTATCTTTAGAGATACCAGATCCGTAAACGATGGTACTATTTTCTGGAACATGATTTTTATCATGTCCTATCAAACATAGTGCTCCTTTAGCAATAAGCTTATCAACCGCGGCTCCTGCATGTAAATCGCTACCAGATACGAAATATCCACGATCTAATAAGATATGAGCGAGGGCGCTCATGCCTATTCCTCCGATACCGATAAAATGATAGTGGACTTTCCTATCCATATATTACCTATAAGCATTCACAAATAAATTGATAAAAAGACTTCGAGGACTTGTTTTGATAATAATTTTGAAGAGCTTCCCGTCTATTCTTAATAGTTTTAGAATCTAGAGCAAGGAAAATATTTTTAACCAGAATATCTTTAGAAAGTTGTTTCTCTAGAATCATAGATCCTCCTCCTACCGTATAGGCAAGAAACTTGGCATTCTCCTCTTGATGTCCGTATGCTCCTGGATAAGGAATGAGTATAGAAGGAGCTTTTGCCCATAATAATTCGTCTAGAGTTGTGGCTCCGGCACGGCTAATCACTAGATCCGAGGAAAGTAAAACATTAAGCATGTCGTGTTCAAAGTTTTTAACACAGAAAGAGACTCCTCCTCGACTATAGACATGTTGTATCGTAACGACATCTCCTTTAGGCCCTGCAATATGATGAACATACATATTTGGATAGTCCTTTGCAACTTCAACGAGGGCTTCAGGAACAAAAGTATTCAAAGCTTTTGCCCCCTGAGATCCTCCTACAATGCAAATGGTTGGAGAATGAGAAGTTAGCCGTTCTACGATAGGGCTAAAAGAAGAAAAGGCACGTTTTGGCAGAGAAACCTCTTGAGCTGGACAGGAAAACTGTTTAGCTACTGGAGGGAAAGAAACTCCCACGCCTTTTGCAAAATAGGAAAACAGTTTATTTACCTTCCCTGGAGCGAGATTTTGCTCATGTAAAAATATAGGAATTTTCTTTTTTAGAGCTGCCATCAATACAGGCAGCGAGTGGTAGCTACCAAATCCTATAACAACATTGGGATTAAAAATGCTGAGTTCTTTTTTAGCTTTTTTGTATCCCATATATAAGGAACAAGTTCTACGAATAGCTCGTATAGGACGTGCTATTGTTGGTAATCCTGAGGGGATTTCCTTATAATGAACATTTTGTTCATATAGGTTTGGATGATTTTCCAAACCTTTACCTAAAAGAAGGACGTCTATACCTTCTTTACAAAATGCGTCTCTTGTTGCTAGAGCGGGGACGATGTGTCCTCCTGAACCTCCGACAGCTAGAGCTATTTTGTTGATTTTCTCCATCACACACCCTTAACAGCAATGTAACACCACACATATTAGCAATCAAAGAGGACCCTCCTTGACTAAAAAATGGAAGATTTACTCCTTTGCTAGGCAATAATCCTGACACAACTCCTAAATTCATAAAAGCCTGCATTCCAACAATTACGGTAATAGCTATTGCCAAAGAAGCCCCTTCTAATGAAGAGGATCTCATTGCAATAACATAACCACCGTAAACAAAATACATGTACAACAAAATTAAAAGTAGCATACCAATAAAACCGAACTCCTCGGCATATATAGCAGCGATATAATCATTTTGTGCTTCTGGGAGGTAAGTTAGCTTTTGCAAACTTGCTCCTGGACCTTTACCAAACAATCCTCCTGATCCCGCGGCAATTTTTGCCTGATATGGCTGATGCCCCCGACCTTTAATATCCAATTCTGGATGTAGGTATACATTCAATCTGTGACGCACATAAGGCATTCTGTATGCAAGGGCTCCCCCAACAACAAGAATACACATTAGAGGAAGGAACCAATAACGCAGACGAACTGCTGTCATGATAAAAACAGGAATTAAAGAAAAGGCAATTACAGCAGCGGAACCGTTATCGGGTTCGATAGCAATAAGCAAAATAGGAACAAATAGCGCAGCTGTTAGCTTGAGAAATAGTTTGAAATTTTCTCGATATTGCGGACGGAAAACCAGGTATTCTATAGCTACGCAAGGAACAAGATACTTTACAAATTCTGAGGGTTGTAAGGTTAGCTGTCCTATACCCAACCAACGTTTTGCTCCGTTTCTACATACACCGATTCCAGGGATTAAAACAGCAACAAGAGCGCATCCCGCAATTAGCAATAACGTGGGACTCATCTTTAGAAAGTCTTTCCATCCTGTCATATAGACTATGGAGGAGAGTCCCAATCCTAACACGAGATAGGTAATCTGACGGATCAAAGCTTTATGGGTACTGCATGAGAGAGAACGATCAAGAATTTCCGCAGAAGAGGTATCAAATACCATAACGAGGCCCAGGGAAAAAATCCCCAACAAACATGAAACAATTAACCACTTCATATGGGGCCTAAGGAGAAATTACCTTATACGTAACTGATCCCCGGGTCTTAATCGCCGAGCTTTTTGTTCATCAAGGTCATTCATTTTTAGCAAGTCGTCAAGACGAATACCGTTACGCAAAGCGATAGCCCAAGGGCTATCTCCTTCTTGAACAGTATAGAAATCATCTGCCGAGGATACTTTAACCTTAGGATTTTTTGTTTCTTCTTGAGAATCGCATATGGGCACTTTAATGACTTGGCCTATCTTCAATTGTGTGGAAGACAAATCATTGATCTGCATAAGAGCTGATACTGTAGTATGATTTGCTTTAGCAATACGTTCTAAGAAATCTCCTTTCTTCACAATAACCGTAGCATAAGCTTCTTTTTGAGCTTCTTTTACAACTTGAGGTTCTGGAGGAGTGGGAGTTATTTGGGAAGGTTGAGCAGTTTTTTGGGGAACACTAGGAGTTTGTGGAGTTTTAACGATTACCGGCTTCTCTTCGGTAAACTGGCTGGCTAGTTCTTCTTTAGAGACTTTCTGGGGAACAATCTCAACAACGGGCTTTTCAACTTTTTCCAGTGATGACGTCTCTATAGGAGTAGGAACTACTTCAACTAACTTTGTTGGTAAAACAGGGAGTATTACGTCAGCATTTTTTTTATCTGCATGTTTCGCTGTAGTAAATAGCACTAAAACTAAAACTGCGTTTACTAAAGTTGCGATTATAATCGTATCTCTACGGTTCATATTTTTAACGCCTCCACATCACCAACCAATTGCCTAAAGAAATCTCCTCGTTCCTCAAAGCTTCGAAATTGATCAAAACTTGCACATCCAGGAGAGAGCAAAATTACATCACCGGGTCGTGCCATATTTTGGGCTATATTTACAGCTTCTTGTAGATCTCGGGTTTGAGTTAAAGGAAGACTACTAGATAAAGCTTGGGCAATTTCTTCACGAGATTCCCCCATAGCCACAATATGTTTTACCGTTTGATTAAGGATGGGAATCAAAGAGGTGAAATCACTTCCTTTATTCCTTCCTCCCAAAATAACAATGACATTTTCTTTTACAGCTATAAGAGCCTTTTCCACAGAACTCATAGTCGTAGCCTTACTATCATTGATATAACGCACGCCGTCTTTTTCTCCCAGATATTCTATCCTATGGGGGGGCTTTTCAAAAGTTTGAATCGCTCGAAAAAATGCTTCAGGAGCAACGCAAGACACTTCGTTAGCTAAAGCGTAGGCTGCGCAATAATTATTTCTATCATGCAAGTATATTGGTTTTAATGCACTCCCTTTATCTAAAACTTCCGTGATTTCTTCGGCACAATTCAGGTAAGATTTTCCAATAGAGACTCCCTCTCCAGACCATAGAGAGTTTGGGGTTTGCAAGCATTTAGTAATATTATTTTTCGCTTCTTGATATGCCTGCATGGTTTGATGATAGTCTAGGTGATTCTGAGAAATATTTAAAATTACCGCCCCAGATAATGTGGGAGTCATTATTTCTTGTTCTGTTAATTGAAAAGAGCTGATTTCAACAACACGCACCCCTTTTTGGCACATAGTTTGAAGTATAGGATCTCCTATATTTCCCATAGCAAAAGCGGGAACTCCTATGGAACGGAGTAGATGTACAAGAAACAGCGTTGTTGTTGTTTTCCCATTAGACCCTGTAATACCTATGGAGGGATATTTGCTAAACTCGGGATCCTGCAGAGCAAGCTGAATATCGGAAACAATGGGGATATTTCTGCGTTTAGCTTCAATTATCAAAGGATGTGAGATTTTGATCCCCGGGGAACGTACAAATAGATCTATTTGTTCAGGGAGTTCTTCAACATTATCTAAGATGCGTTCATGAAAAAACGGGCATGAAGACAATGTATTTAAAGATCTATCGATTCCTATGACATAATCTCCCTTGGCATAGAGAAATTCTGCTGTTGACTTTCCCGTAACACCGGAGCCTAGCACAACGACACGTCGGTTATTCACAATCTATCCTCAAAAAGCGGCTGCAATTCCTAAAATCATACATATAAATCCTGCGATCCAAAAACGCTTAACAACTGCCGTTTCTGAAAGTCCTTTATATTCATAATGATGATGCAAGGGAGAACAAAGGAAAATGCGTTTTTTTCTTAATCGGCAACTAGCAATTTGTAAAATTACTGATCCTGCTTCTGCGACAAAAACTCCTCCTAATAAAATGAGAATCAGTTCTGCGCGAAGCATAACAGCACAACTCCCTAGCAACCCTCCTATAAGTAAGGATCCGGTATCACCCATAAAGACTTTCGCAGGTGGGTAATTGTATTTCAGAAATGCCAGGCAAACACCTACTAATGCAGCTAGTATTATGGCTATGTCTCGCGATAAAGAAAGTGCTGGACTGATTATGGCAACTACCAAACATCCGAATGTGGCCATGCCTACGGTTCCTGTTGCCAATCCATCAAGTCCGTCGGTAAGATTCACAGCATTACTTGTCCCTACGATTGCTAGCATGGCCAAAATAAAGCACAGCAGCTTACCTAAGATAGAATTTCCCAAGAACAGCGCTCCTAAAAAAGGAAGTCGCAATGTAAAAAATGTATCGGTACCTCTATAGATCAAGAGTATAGCAGCTATAGTTATGGCGGCTAAGAATAGCTGTAGAGCAAATTTTTTCTTTGCAGTTATGCCGTGTCCTTTTTTCCTTCTTTTTTTTACGATATCGTCATACCACCCTAAGGCTCCCCAACTGCAAATCAAAAACACAAACAGCCATGTGGAAAGTTTTTCTAATGGTAGCCAAATAAAAATCGTCGTTAACAACACTATGAGGAAAAGTATTCCTCCTGCTGTGGGTGTAGAGGCTTTACCTTGATGAAGAGCTTCTAATTTTTCGCAATAAGCTTTCTCTAGTTGATTATAATGATTTTTTTTCTTTAACCAATGTATCACAGGATTTCCTAAAAAAATCCCAAGTAAACAAGCGAACCCAAATACTTCTGTAAGGGAAAGCATCAAGGATCTATCAAAATAAAAAAGTATAGAACGCATAAATAGTAAAATTAAAAACAGCTTAATAGAGTTTCTAAAGCTAAAGATCGTGATCCTTTTAACAAGACGACATCACCTTGTTGGACAACTTTTTTTAGAATCTCTTCGATATCTTGAGCCGAAGGATAAAAAGAAACTTCACAGGAGCTATTTTTTAAAAGATGTTGAATAGGCAACCATTTTTCTCCAATGAAGAAGATAATATTTGCTTTTGACAAGGCTTTCTCAGCGACAATTGTGTGTCCGTCTTCAGAATAATTTCCTAGTTCTGCCATATGTCCAAGGATGAGAATTACCTTTCCCCCTTCTGGAGGATTAGGAATCGCGTCCACAGCGGCAATCATAGCTTCCGGACAAGCATTATAGGCATCGTTGATTACTTGCACACCGTTTCGCATACTTTGCTCAAAACGCATAGGAGGAAGCTCCAAGGAAGAGCAAGAGTGAGCAATTCTGTCTATGGGGGCATCAAGAAGCCATGCTAATGAGAAAGCTATTAGGAGATTGCTGTAAGCAGGCTTATAAGGAAGTGAAACTGCGAATTCTACATCACCTTCAGGAGTGTTAATGATTACACTATCACGGCAGATAGCTTTATAATAAAAATCAGCGGTTTCGTCGTGAAAAGCAAAAGAAAACTTTTCTGCTGCTAAGGATTGTTTTACGAAGTGGGGATACCACGGGGAATCTTTAGGGAGCAGCTGCACACGACTATTTTGTAATATAAGGCCTTTTTCTTCAGCAATCCCCTGGATTCCTTTATCGGGGAAATTCATAGCATGCTGATCTAATATATGAGTGATTACAGAAATTTCGGGTTCTACAATGGAAAGCAGGTTGCGCATATCCCCGGGTTCTGACACTCCCATTTCTAAAATAACAAAGTCTTCGTCTCCGTCGGCCATGAGCAAACTTAGAGGAACTGTCAACTGAGAATTATAACTTTTAGGGCTTGCATATACCCTATATACTGAAGAAAGAAAGGTCTGAGTAAACCCTTTTGTGGTTGTTTTCCCTACAGAGCCTGTGATTCCTACAATGGTTCCTTGAAACAGATGACTTTTATTTCCCCCGGCTTCTTTTAAAGCTTCTGTGGTGTCGTCAACAACTACTAATTCTAAACCGAAGGAATCCCCGCAGTAATCTCTAGAAACAACAGCGGCGACTGCTCCAGCTTGCGCAGCATGCTGGAGAAATTTATGACCATCTGTACGATTTCCTGAAAGAGCAAAAAATAAATCTCCTGGGTGCACTTGCCGACTATCAATAGCCACTCCGGAAATTTTTTTCCCAGATCTCGGTGACTTAACGTCTAACATTAATGATACCCAATCTTCTAATAAGATAGACTGCATAATTCTGCCCTTGTTGTCTTTTCGAAAATAGGCTTATTCACGTTAAGGAGTTCTCTATGCCCACACGAGTATTTCTGAGATCCTAGATTAAATTAGAGAGTATTCTCAAATATTCTGTCATCAATATAAATAAATATACCACATGAATGCAAGCAACGTTGTAGGACATCCCTTAAGATTTCCTACTGACTATAAAATCGTATTTTGCTTAAACTATGGTTTCCTTTCGCTTTTTCGGTGGCATAGCCAAGCGGTAAGGCCGAGGCCTGCAAAGCCTCTATCCCCGGTTCGATTCCGGGTGCCACCTTTTCATCTAAGGTATTGTACACTAAAAAATGACTTGGTAGTGTGAGAATTTCCAAAGAATTCTTGGAGGCTGCCAATGTTAGACAAGGAAAAATCCCTGTATGATACGGATAAAAAACTTTTCCTTGGAATAGACAAAGTCTTTCTCTCTATCAAAGAGCACTACGGCCCTAATCTTTCATCTTTGTCTCTTCTTGAAAATCAAGGGTATTTACTCCTCTCGCGAACAACTTTGTCGGATCCCTATGAAAACATAGGTGTAGATTTTGCCAAAGACATGGCAAATAAAATTTATAAAAAACATCGCGATGGCATAACCACTGGAGTAATTTTATTATACTCGCTTCTTAAAGCGAGCTATCCCTTATTAGATCAAGGGTTGTCTCTCTATAAGCTATGTTGTGCCTTAAAGAAGATGGGGAATAAACTTTTAGAAGCCTTGGGTAAACATTCTTGGCTTTTAAAGGACAGTACGAAAGCTCGAGGAATAATTTTTTCTGCTATTCCTGATTATACAATCGCCACAAACATGTCAGAAGCTTTTGCTACCGTAGGACCGGAAGGTTTTATTTCGTTATCCCAAGTAGAATCTTCGCATATCCACATCACTCAGGGATTAAAAATCCCTTATGGTTATATATCACCTTACTTTATCTCTCAATCTACCCAGCGCACTCTCATACTTTCTCATCCACGTATTTTGGTTACAGATAAAAAGATTACGACTTTGCTTGGTTTGTTACCGTTACTTCAGGAAGTCAAAGAGCATAACGAACATCTTCTTATTTTTTGTAACGATATAGATGAAGATGTGCTCTCTACGTTTACTGTGAACAAACTTGAGGAACTTTTACAAGTTGTGGTTGTCTGTATCAATGACCATCAAGAAAACACGCTTTTTGAGGACATTAGTTTGTTCACAGGAACTAATGTATTCTCACAACCGTATTCACCAGCAACGCAATTTCCAGAGCGCGCTTCTTTAGGATCTTGCGACTCTATAGAAATTTCTGAAGAACAAACTATTCTGATTCGTGGAAATGGTGTTTCTGAGGTGTTAGGATTAAAAATACGCCAAATAGAAGAAGAGATTCGCATAAGTGATTGCCAGAATAAAAAAGCTGAACTTGTAAAAAGAAAACATCGTTTACAAAGCTCTGTCGCTATTATTCCTGTAAAAGAAGAAGATAAATTTTTCTATTCTCTAGCTCTTTCTACTCTAACATCTGCTCTTGAAAAAGGTTACATCCCTGGGGGAGGTACGGGGCTATTTTATGCCGCCTTAGATCTAAAGAGCGAAGAAAAACTTACAGAGGAGGAGAAAGCTGCTGTAGACATTCTTCAAACTAGTTGTCGTTCACCTTTAGAACAATTAGCAACGAATGCTAAATTAAAACATCAAGCTGTTACCGATAAATTGTTATCATTATCGACTTCGAGTTTGGGGATGAATGCTGCTTCAGGACAAATCGAAGATATGATTGCGTCAGGAATTCTAGACCCCCTAGTTAAAATAGAGGACATTTTTTCTTTAGCTTTGGAAACGGCTCTGAATATACTGTCATCAAAGGTCATAATCAGTGAACAAAACAAATAAATATTCCTAATGAATACTGTGTACTTGTTTTATATTTAGACACCTATATGTAAATTACTATTGATTGATGTTTTATTGATTCTTTGACTTTTTTCTACTTTGCAAACAAAGCTGTTAATAAGAAAGTCGTTAAACAGTACTATGTCCTTTCAGCATTTTATTCTAAGCATAGTTTAAAAAGATTCCGAAGAGTTGCTTTTGTGTATGGAGTGGAAATCATCTTTTTTCCCTCGTCAGCAATTAGGCAACTTTGCTTATTAAGCAACATTATGAATCACTGTAAATCTTTAAATTACGTTTAGCATAAGGAAAAGGAATCCTTTAGCTTGTAAAACAAAGGGGTATCCTTGGAGAACAGGTGATATGCAGAACAAATCTTCTAAAGCTCATCGTCTTATTCATATTTCGGATGTGCATTTTTGTGTTTTTCCTAAGAACCCACTAACCTGCCTTAACAAAAGGTTTAAAGGTGCTCTACGTCAGGTGTTTGGCGGAGTTACATTTCAGTCTTTGACAATTGCCAAACGGTTCCCTAGTTTAGCGAGGGAGTTGCAAGCCGATAGTATCTGTATTACTGGGGATTTTTCTTTAACAGCTTTAGATGCAGAATTTGTATTAGCCAAGAAATTTGTAGATGATTTATCGCAAACTTCTTCTGTTTATGTTCTTCCTGGCAATCACGACGTTTATACCCAACGTTCTCTAACTCAGCAGACCTTCTATCGGTATTTCTCTAATGTACAATTACAAAATGAGCAAATTTCTTTTAATAAGCTTATGGATCATTGGTGGTTAGTACTACTGGATTGTTCCTGTTTAAATGGGTGGTTCTCTGCTAACGGCATGATAAAATCTTCTCAAATTTCTGTTTTAGAAAATTTTATTCTTAGTCTCCCCCCTCAAGAAAATATCGTAATTGCCAATCACTATCCTCTACTTCCTTCTTCGGAGCCTGCTCACGATCTGATTAACAATGTACTTTTGCAACATACTTTGAAAAAATACCCTAATGTTCGTTTGTATCTTCATGGTCATAATCACCAAGCTGCGGTATACAACTGTAAAGACCATGCTCCCAATTTGATTTTAAACAGTGGTTCGGTCTCTCTCCCTTCAAATGCGCGCTTCCATATTATAGACCTGTATCCTCGAGGGTACCATGTCTATACAGCAGCAATAACCAACCTCTTATCTACGAAAGATCCTCTTGAAATCTCTATAGAGGCAAATTTAGAATCACAGTAATTTTTTGGGAAAGCACTTAGAAAACGAAGAAACTGTGTAGAGGCCTACACACCTTCTTCATAGATTTTTTCTGCGATAGCTCTGAAAACTTCTGGAGTATCAGCAACTTCGCAATGGGAAATATCACGAGTAGATTCTGGGAGAGTCATTAACTTTTCCACCCAAACCTTTCGCTTTTTTTGTTCTTCAAGAACCAAAGCTTTATCTCGTAATTTCTTAAGTAGTTCTGCTTCCGCAGATAACTCTTTTATTTTTTTTGTTTCCATAACGTGGAATCTAAGAAAATCGTTCTTTTTACACAATAGAACTTCTTAAATCTTGAGATTACTTAGAAACTCGAGATTCATAACTTCCTGTACGAGTATCTACTTTAACAACTTCACCTTCATCAATGAAAATGGGAACCATTATCTTTGCTCCGGTATTTGTTACTGCTGGTTTTAGTACTCTTCCTGATGCGGTATCCCCTCGAACTCCAGGAGCAGTTTCCGCAATAGTAAGTTCCATAAAAATAGGAGGCTCTACAGCAATGACATTTCCATTATATAAAACTAACGTATAGATAGTATCTTCCAATAACCACTGACGGATATTTTCTATCTTCTCCCAGAAAATCATCTCTTGTTCGAAGGTTTCATCATCCATAAAGGTAGCACCTTCTTGATCTGAATACAGAAAACGCATTTGCTGTTCACGAACATCAGCAGTTTCTACAGATTCCCCAGATTTGAAAGTCCTTTCAATGACTCTCCCTGTGAGAAAGTTTTTCACTTTAATTCTATTGAAAGCTTGTCCTTTCCCTGGCTTTACAAAGTCATTTTGTAAAATCAAATAGGGTTGACCATCAATTTCTATTCTTAATCCTACACGAAATTCACTAGTACTTACACGAACCATAGGGCCTTTTATCCTTAAAATTCTCCCATTTATGTTATCTAGGACCCTTTCCTTTGTCCAGAAGAATGTCTAACATAAAACTCGCTAAATATAATTATAAAAAAATAATTAATCTTAATTTCAATGTGCAATTTTTCCTATATACCATATAAAACGAGTTTGATTTAGCCTGAATAATATTCGGGTTGGCCATGGGGAAAAAATGTTTAATAAAAACAAAAAAACTATCAGCGAGCAAAAAATCGCACAGGATATGTTAGAACGGTATTCCGGATCTACTGTTGAAGAGTTTTGTCCTTATTTACTCTTAACGAACTTCTCTCATTATACAAATGTATTTGCAGAAGCATATCAAGTGCCTATAGCACAAGGATCTATGTTTTCTGCAGCACACGCCCCTCAAATCAACACATCTATTCTTGATTTTAAGTTAGGATCTCCGGGAGCAGCACTAACTGTAGATTTATGTTCCTTCCTTCCTAATGTAAAAGCTGCTGTTATGCTTGGAATGTGTGGAGGCCTTCGGTCGCACTATCAAGTTGGGGATTATTTTGTTCCTATAGCTAGCATTCGAGGTGATGGAACTTCGGATATCTATTTCCCTGCTGAGGTTCCTGCTTTAGCAAATTTTATAGTTCAAAAAACGATTACGGAAGTTTTAGAAGAAAAAGATGCGAGTTATCATATTGGCATTACTCAAACTACCAATATTCGCTTCTGGGAGTTCAATAAAGAATTTCGAAAAAAATTATATGAAAATAAAGCGCAAACCATAGAAATGGAGTGTGCTACTTTATTCTCCGCTGGGTATAGAAGAAACTTGCCTATGGGAGCCTTATTAGTAATCTCGGATTTACCTTTAAGAAAAGAGGGAATCAAAACTAAAGAAAGTGGAAATTTTGTATTAAAAACCTATACGAGAGATCATATAGAGGCGGGAATAGAAGTTATCGCAAAATTAGATACTGTCTTGAAAAATCGTTCTATAAAATCTAAAGGTTTACCTCATATGGAGCTTGGGGAAGCTGATGACACTATGCCCCAAGACTCAGGAATTTCCGATAGTGATTATTGAGAAAGTATCCTTTGGACAATATAGTCTGCGGTAAAACCACATGCTTCTGCAACATCAGCAGGAGCTCCCGAATAACCAAATCTGTCCATAGCAATAGCAAGACCATTAGAACCGATATATTTATACCATCCTAATGCAGATCCTGCTTCTATGGATACTCGAATACCTAGATCCCCACCGACTACACTTTCTCGATATTCGAAATCTTGCTGTTCAAACAATTCCCAACATGGAAAAGAAACTACACGAACATTTTTATCTAAATAGATTAGCTCTTGAGCTACTGCTAGGGCTAAATGCAACTCCGATCCTGTAGCAAATAAAGTATAATCGGGAGTTCCTTGGGTTTCTTTTAGAACAATATAGGCTCCTCGTCCTACGCCATCTTCAAATGCTCTATTTGTTTGTGATAACGTTGGAAGATTCTGACGAGAAAGAATTAATGCTGAGGGTCCCATATAACGCAAAGCTGCATGCCAAGCACCTTTAACTTCATGGGCATCTCCAGGGCGAATAACTTGCAAACCTGGAATAGCTCTTAACGACATAATCTGCTCGATAGGCTGATGTGTAGGGCCATCCTCACCAACGAAAATAGAATCATGTGTAAATTGATAAACCACGGGTAATTTCGCTAATGCTGCCAAGCGAATAGCATTTCTTAAATAATCAGAAAAAACTAAAAACGTTCCGCCAAAAGGTCGAAACACTTGAGAATAGGCTAAACCATTCATAATGGTTCCCATACCAAATTCTCGAACGCCATATTTAATATTTCTTCCTGAAAAATCATGGCTATTAATGTCTTTAGCATCTTCTATCCATGTTCCATCAGAACTTGATAAATCTGCCGACCCTCCAATAAGAGAGGGGATCTGTTTTGCTAAACTTTGAATTACTTTATTTGATGCAGCACGACCAGCTATAGCTTCGGGCATTTCCACGCCTTCGAGTATGGTTTCTAGCTTATCTGAAGATACCGGAGATTTTAATGAGAGAAACTCCTGATGCAAATCGGGGAATTGTCGTGACCATACGCGGAAATTATCCTGCCATTCTTCTTGTAATTTGCGATCTTCTTGTAATTTATGAGAAAAGAAAGTTTTAACGGCAGGAGAAATAAAGAATTTCTCATCAGGAAGATGCCAGAAACGTTTTGTCTGCTCGATTCCAGCCTCACCTAAAGGAGAACCATGAGCCTTATGACTGCCTTCTTTTGGCGAGCCGTGGCCTATAATAGTGTGTGCTACTATCAATGTTGGTCTTTGTTGAGATTGTTTTATTTTTGAAAAAGTTTCGTGAATAGCTGCAAAATCGTAACCATCTACTTCTACAACCTCCCAACCGTAAGACTCAAAACGTTTTTTCACATCTTCTGAGCTTACTTCTCCTAAAAAGCCGTCCAAAACGATATTATTATAGTCATATATAACCACAAGATTATCTAAACCTAAGGTCCCTGCGAAGCTACAGGCTTCGTGGCTAACCCCTTCCATCATGCAGCCATCACCTGCTAGGCAATATACCTTGCCGTTAAAAATTTCATGTTCTGGCTGATTAAATCGCACTCCTAACATTTTCATAGATAGGGCCATACCGACGGCATTACCGATTCCCTGTCCTAGGGGTCCTGTGGTAGCTTCAACACCTTCTGTTTCGCCGAACTCTGGGTGACCAGGGGTACGTGAGTGCAATTGACGAAATTGCTGTAAATCTTCTAGAGACACATCATATCCCGCAAGATGTAAACAGGCGTATAACAAAGCTGATCCATGACCTGCAGATAAAACAAACCTATCTCTATCTATCCATAAAGGATCTTTTGGATTGTGTCTCAAAACATAGCTATATAGATAGGCGGCTAGTTCAGCACAACCTAGAGGCAATCCTGGATGACCAGAACCTGCCTTCTGAATGATTTCTATACTTAACTGTTTTAGAGTTCCTGATATCTTTTCCAAGATATCGATATCTACCTCTCTGTTCATCATTCCTCAGACCTAAATGTGCTTCACAAGAATACAAAACTCAAAATTATAGGACATGTACCACCAAAAAGCAAGGTTCCTCAATTTACACAAGAATCGACAACTCAATATTTTTGTATTTCTTTGTCACTTCCCCTTAACCTCCTAGGATATTTTTTCTAAAACACAAACAAAAAGACTCTTTCTTAGGACAGTATTAGAGACTAAAATGAATCTCTCCCTTATAATCACAGTCAGTTCAACAGTTTTGACATTGTAAAGTCATATCTTATGTTAAGTAATACCCTTCGCTCTAATTTTTTAAAATTCTACGCTAATCGCCACCATACTATTGTTCCTTCCTCACCAGTCTTCCCTCATAACGATCCCTCCATTTTGTTTACCAACGCAGGGATGAATCAGTTCAAGGATATTTTTTTAAACAAGGAAACAGTGAGCTATTCGCGAGCTACAACCTCGCAAAAATGTATTCGCGCTGGAGGCAAGCATAACGACCTGGATAATGTGGGTCATACCTCGCGTCACCTAACTTTTTTTGAAATGTTAGGTAATTTTTCCTTCGGTGATTATTTTAAAGCGCAGGCAATTGCTTTTGCTTGGGAAGTCTCTTTATCTGTTTTCAATTTTGATCCTGAGCAAATTTATGCAACCGTTCATGAAAAAGATGATGAAGCCTTTGCTCTCTGGGAACAACATCTTCCTTCCGAGCGTATTTTCCGACTAACTGATAAAGATAATTTCTGGAGTATGGCTGAAACAGGCCCTTGTGGTTATTGTTCAGAACTTCTTTTTGACCGTGGAGAAAAGTTTGGCACAGCGGCTTCTCCTTTAGAAGATACGGAAGGCGAGCGTTTCTTAGAATATTGGAACCTTGTGTTTATGGAGTTTAAT
This sequence comes from Chlamydia sp. BM-2023, assembly GCF_964023145.1. Taxonomy (NCBI): domain Bacteria; kingdom Pseudomonadati; phylum Chlamydiota; class Chlamydiia; order Chlamydiales; family Chlamydiaceae; genus Chlamydia; species Chlamydia vaughanii. Next base: position 439,588 of record NZ_CAXIED010000001.1, read on the forward strand.
CGCACAGCAGAGGGTTCACTATTATCTTTGCCAAACAAGCATGTGGATACAGGCGCGGGTTTAGAGCGTTTAGTCTCTATCATTTCAGGAACAGATACGGTTTTTGAAGCGGATGTTTTACGTTTGTTAATCTCTCGCACAGAAACCCTAGCAGGAAAAACTTACCAACCTGAAGAGCCTTTGGGAGCTGCCTTTAGAGTAATTGCTGATCACGTACGTTCTTTATCTTTTGCTATTGCTGATGGTCTACTCCCAGGAAATACAGAACGAGGATACGTATTAAGAAAAATTTTACGCAGATCTGTAAACTATGGGAAACGTCTAGGATTTAATAAACCATTTCTAGCAGACATTGTTCCTGCTTTAGTTGAGGCTATGGGAGAAGCTTATCCTGAATTACGCTTATGTTTATCTCAAATTCAAGAAGTGGTGACTGTTGAAGAAGAAAATTACTTTAAGTCTCTGCATCGAGGTGGAAATTTATTACAACAGGTATTGAAGTCTTCATCTTCCTCTTCGATCATTTCTGGAGAAGATGCCTTTAAATTAAAAGACACCTATGGCTTACCTGTTGATGAAATTGCTTTATTAGCTAAAGACTATGATTTCTCAATCGATATGAATACTTTTTATCGTTTAGAGGAAGAAGCTAAAGAGCGTTCTAGAAAGAGTATGGTTAAATCCTCTAATTCTTCTGATGAAGTCTACGACTCGTTATCTTTAGGAGAAAATTCAGAATTTATTGGTTATACCACATTATCTTGTGACACATTTATAGAAGGTATATTAAGAGATGGTAAACAGGTCTCTTCTCTTAACGAAAAAGAAAAGGGAGCTTTGATTTTAAAAACCACTCCTTTCTATGCAGAAAAGGGAGGCCAGGTCGGAGATTCTGGAGAAATTTTTTGTTCTGATGGGACATTTGTTGTCACACATACAACATCTCCAAAATCAGGAATCATTATTCACCATGGAGAAGTATCCCAAGGGAATCTTTCTCAATCGTTAGCGGTAACTGCACAAGTCAATTGTGCACGTAGAACAAAAATAGGAAGCAATCATACGGGATGTCACCTCTTACATAAAGCTTTAGAAATGACTCTTGGAGATCATGTTCGTCAGGCGGGTTCTTATGTTGATGATTCTAAAATTCGTTTAGACTTTACCCATCCAAAGGCTATAGCTCCTGAAGATTTAGCTTCTATTGAGCTTTTAGTTAATGAAAAGATCCGAGAAAACCATCGTGTAGAAACCCGCGAGGCTATGTATTCTGACGTTATGAATTCCAAAGAAATAAAACAATTTTTTGGAGATAAGTATAGTGACGTTGTTCGTGTAGTTTCTGCAGGATTTTCTCATGAATTATGTGGTGGGACTCATGCGGAATACACTGGAGATCTTGGTTATTTCCGTATTGTTAAAGAGCATGCTGTAGCTACAGGAATACGCCGTATAGAAGCCGTAACAGGAAAAGAGGCTGAACTTCTTGCTCATCAAGATCAGGAAGATCTCAGTGAAATAGCTCTTATTTTACAATCCCCTCGCGATCAGATTCTCAACAAATTACAAAACGTATTAGAAGAGAAAAAAGAACAAGGTAAATTGATCTCTGAATTAGAAACCAAGCTGATTAATTCTCAGCTAGATAAACTCATAGATCAATGCCAACAAGTTGATGATGTTTCTTATTTGGTGCATCACTTAGCTGAATCAGAAAGTCATCGTTTGCAGCAATATGCTAATTGCCTACATCAAAGGCTATCAAAACGTTTGATTTCCCTATGGATTACTCAAAAGAACGGGAAACACATTATCTTTTCTAGAATCTCTGATGATCTTGTTAAACAAGGATTACAGGCTAAAGATCTTTTAGAAATGCTACTTACACCTTGTGGTGGTCGCTGGGGAGGAAAAGATATATTTGCACAAGGTAGTGCCGATACCCTCCCACAAACAGACGCATTAAATAAAACTTTATGGCAATGGATTTCGACCCAGTTAATTTAAACTTACCCATACTTTCTGAACTAACTAACACCTCTGTTCCATTACTAATAGAAAACATCCGTCCTGGAGCTCGTGGATTCTTAGCTGCTAAGTTTTTCCTCGAACGTAATGAGTCGGTGGTAATGATTACCACCCGATCTCGTATTGATGATCTTTTTGAAGATCTCTCCTCTTTTTTAGGATTTCCTCCTGTAGAGTTTCCCTCTTCAGAAATAGACTTGTCCCCGAAGCTAGTCAATATTGATGCTGTAGGTAAACGCGATAAAATTCTTTATGAATTATATGAAAAACAAACTCCGTTATTTTGCGTAACGACATTAAAAGCGTTATTAGAAAAAACACGCTCTCCCAAGGATACAGCTCATCAACATTTAGATATTCAAGTTGGGGATATGCTCGATCCCGAAATGATGATTGAGCTATGTAAAGATTTAGGATATCGCCATGAAACTCTTGCTAGCGATAAAGGAGAGTTTGCTTATCGTGGGGGCATCATTGATATCTTTCCTCTATCTTCTCAAGAACCCTTCCGTGTAGAATTTTGGGGAGAAAAAATTATCTCCATACGTCCTTTTAATCCCTCTGATCAGTTATCCACAGGGAAGGTTTCTAAATTATCGATATCTCCAGCAACTAAAGATTCCGGGAAAGAGATTTTATCCCATTGTCTCTTGGATTACTTCAAAAAGCCCCCTCTGTATATTTTTGATAACTTAGCAATGTTGGAAGATGATTTCTCAGAAATTTCAGGGACATTATCTTCTTTACCGAATCGTTTTTTATCTATTAAAGAATTGTGTGAGCGTACTTTTCAATCCCCGACGATTTTCTTCGAGGAAAAGAGTTTCCCAAATGTACATACTGTTCAAAATAACGAAGTAAAAATTGAAGTTTTTCACTGTGATGTTAAAGCTTCTCGCTTAGTAGCTCCTTTTGTCTATCCCAATGAAACAATTGACGATCAAGAGAATCCCCTTTTAGGCTTTTTACAAAAGCTTCAAGAGTATATTCCTAATCAAGCAGCACCATTCAATGTCGCTATCTATAATACCAAGGCAAAATCTTTAAAAGAAGCTCGGGCATTAGTAGAAACCTTAGCACAACATTCTCTGTGTATTTATGAAAAACCTGGGAATCTCTCATCAAGTTTTGCTCTTGTTGAAGAACGATTCGCGGCTATTTCTCTTTCAGAATTTGCCTCTACAAAGGTATTGCGAAGGCAAAAACAGAGAAATTATTTTTCTGTAACTACTGAAGAAGTGTTTGTTCCCCTTCCTGGAGAGACCGTTGTACATCTTCACAATGGTATTGGCAAATTCATTGGAATGGAGAAAAAGCCAAACCACTTAAATATTGAAACTGATTATCTTGTTATTGAATATGCAGACCGAGCTAGACTTTATGTTCCTTCAGATCAGGCATATTTAATTTCTCGTTATGTAGGAGCTTCTGAAAAAACCCCTGATCTACATAACCTTAATGGTTCTAAGTGGAAAAGATCTCGAGACCTCTCTGAAAAATCTCTTGTTCTGTATGCTGAAAAGCTTCTACAAATGGAAGCTCAGCGTTCTACTGTCCCGTCATTTATCTATCCTCCTCATGGTGAGGAGGTGTTTAAATTTGCAGAGAACTTCCCCTATGAGGAAACTCCTGACCAGTTAAAAGCTATCGAGCAAATTTACTCTGATATGATGTCAGATAAGCTTATGGATCGTCTGATTTGTGGAGACGCTGGATTCGGGAAAACAGAAGTCATCATGCGTGCTGCTGTAAAAGCCGTTTGTGATGGTCATCGGCAAGTTATTGTTATGGTTCCCACAACAATTCTTGCGACCCAGCATTACGAAACTTTTACTCAACGCATGGCGGGACTACCTATAAATATCGCTGTGCTTTCCCGTTTTTCGGAAACTAAAGCAATGAAAAAAATCTTCGAGGGTACTGCCAACGGAGATATTGACATTTTGATAGGCACTCATAAACTAATAAATAAAAATCTGGAATTTAAAAATCCTGGTTTACTCGTGATTGATGAGGAGCAGCGTTTCGGGGTTAAAGTTAAAGATTTTCTCAAAGAACGTTATCCTACTGTAGATTGCCTTACGGTGTCCGCGACTCCTATTCCTAGAACACTCTACATGTCTTTATCTGGAGCTCGTGATCTCTCTTTGATTACCATGCCTCCATTAGACAGGCTTCCTGTAAGCACGTTTGTTTTAGAGCATAATGATGAAACTTTATCAGCAGCTTTACGACATGAATTACTTCGGGGTGGTCAAGCCTATGTTATTCATAATCGTATCGAAAGTATCTTTAGATTAGGAAATACTATTCGCACACTAGTTCCTGAAGCGCGTATTGCTGTTGCGCACGGTCAAATGTCTTCTGATGAGCTAGCTTCTATTTTCAAAAAATTTAAAGATCAGCAAATTAACGTGCTTGTTGCAACAGCATTAATAGAAAATGGTATTGATATCCCCAATGCAAATACCATTTTAGTAGACCAGGCAGATAAGTTCGGCATGGCAGACCTTTATCAAATGAAGGGTCGCGTAGGAAGATGGAATAGAAAAGCCTACTGTTATTTCTTAGTATCGCATTTAGATAGGCTATCGGGACCTGCAGCAAAACGTTTGGAAGCTTTAAACAAACAAGAATATGGCGGGGGCATGAAAATAGCCCTTTATGACTTGGAAATTCGTGGAGCTGGAAATATCCTCGGAACAGATCAATCAGGACATATAAGCGCTATTGGGTTCAACTTATATTGTAAGTTATTGAAAAAAACCGTAGCAGCATTGAAAAACAATAGTACTCCTTTATTATTCAATGATGATGTGAAAATAGAATTCCCTTATAAATCACGAATTCCTGATACCTATATTGATCTTGCTTCTATGCGTATAGAGTTCTACCAAAAAATAGGAAATGCTGAAGATTCTGAGCAACTCGAATTAATAAAAGAAGAGATGCGCGATCGCTTTGGTCCCCTTCCTGATGAGGTATTATGGCTATTTGCATTAGCGCAAGTACGTCTATTTGCCCTTCAACATAATATTTCAAGTGTTAAGGGTACTGCGAATGCTTTGTATATCCAACAGTGTCACGGGAAAACAGAACAAATAAAAAAAACATTACCCTATTCTTTATCTCCAACTCCCGAACTGCTAGTATCGGAGGTTTTAGAATCTATTGAGAAAGCTTTTCCTTTAAAAATCCCGAACTAGGGAGTCATAATGTCTAGATTTTATGATGTTATCAAACCGAAAACTGCACGAGCTCCCGTATGGTTTCTCAGGCAGGTAGGCAGATACATGCCTCAGTATCGAGAGCTTAAAGGTTCTCAAACACTAAAAGAATTTTTCCATAGTACTGAGGCAATTACAGAAGCTACCCTCTTAGGCCCTAGCCTATTAAAAGTAGATGCTGCTATTCTTTTTGCGGATATTCTTTCATTATTAGATGGCTTTGCTATTTCTTATGATTTTGCTCCAGGGCCAAAAATTTCTTTTTCTCCCCAGCAAGAGTTAAATTTTACAGAAAATCCCCGAGAGACTTTTTCCTATCTTCTTGAAGCAATTCAAAAGCTTACCAAACGTTTATCCGTACCTTTAATTGCCTTTGCAGCTTCTCCTTTTACTATGGCGAGCTATCTTTTAGACGGAGGCGCCTCTAAAGACTTTCCAAAAACAATGGCCTTTATTTATCAATACCCTGAAAAATTTGATGTTCTTCTTTCAAAATTAACAGAGGGTACGGTTATTTATCTTAGGGAACAAATCCATGCGGGTGCTGCGGCTATCCAATTATTTGAATCCTCGAGTTTACGTTTACCTTCAGCTTTGTTTTCGCGTTATGTTACCTCTCCAAATACAAAGCTAATTGCGCAGCTAAAACAGGAGGTGTCTTCCCCGATTTGTCTCTTTTGTCGATGCTTTGAAGAAAATTTCTTAGATCTATATTCTACGGGTGCTGACACTCTCCATCCCGATTATCATGTCGATCTAGCTACTCTATATAAAAAAATATCCCATCCTGGTTCTTTACAAGGAAACCTTGATCCTGCACTATTTCTTCTTCCTCAAGATAAATTTCTAAACTATCTTGAAAGGTACATTGCCCCTTTAAAAGAGCAACCCTACTATATTTTCAATTCAGGACACGGCATTCTTCCTGAAACTCCTTTAGAAAACGTTCAAGCTGCTCTATCATGTTTAACTTAAACTTTAACTTCTTAGAAGGTCTTCATCAACCTGCCCCAAGATACACAAGCTATCCAACAGCTTTAGAGTGGGAGGAATCTGATGCTCAACCTGCATATTTAGCTTTTCAGAATCTGAAAGAAGACGACCGTCCTTTATCCCTGTATTTTCACATTCCGTTTTGTCAGTCTATGTGTCTATATTGTGGATGTTCCGTTGTTATCAACCGCCGCGAAGATATCGTAGAAAAATACATCGCTACTTTAATTCAAGAAATGGAACTTGTTCACTCTTTACTAGGGGGAAAAAGAAAAGCTTCTCGAATTCATTTTGGAGGAGGAACTCCTAGCCGATTATCTAGAAGCCTCTTTAAAAAACTCTTTTTTCATATACATCGTTTATTTGACCTCTCAGAAGTTGAAGAAATTGCTATTGAATTTGACCCGCGTTCTTTAAGGAACGATAGTGGAAAAGCAGAGTTTATCCAGTCATTAGGATTCAATAGGGTTAGTTTAGGAGTTCAAGATACTCAAGCAGCTGTTCAAGAAGCTGTACGACGACGCCAAAGTTATGAAGAATCTTTACATGCTTACGAAAAATTCCGAGAGTTAGGATTTGAAAGTATAAATATTGATCTGATTTATGGTCTTCCGAAACAAACTAAGGTTACATTCTCACAAACTATAGAAGATATTATACGAATGCATCCCGATCGTATTGCATTGTTTTCGTTTGCATCTGTGCCATGGATAAAGCCTCATCAAAAAGCTATGAAAGATAGCGATATGCCCTCAATGGAAGAAAAATTTTCGATATACTCGCATGCAAGGCACACATTAACAAAATCAGGATATCAAGCAATTGGATTAGATCATTTTTCCCTTCCTGAGGATCCTTTAAGCATAGCTTTTAATAATAAAACTCTGATTAGGAATTTTCAGGGATACTCGCTTCCCCCGGAAGAAGACCTCATAGGATTGGGAATGACATCAACGAGTTTTATCCGTGGCATATACTTACAAAATGCTAAAACCCTAGAATCTTACCATGAGAAGATACTCTCAGGATCATTAGCAACTATTAAAAGTAAGATTCTTTCTGAAGATGATAGAATAAGAAAATGGGTAATACATAAGTTAATGTGCTCATTCTCCATATCAAAAAAAGAATTTTTTGATCTTTATGGGCAAAATTTCGATGAGTACTTTTCCGACAGCCAAGATAGAATAAATGGCATGACAGCTACAGGACTGGTTCAAAATAGCTCGTCCTTTTTAACTGTGACATCTTTAGGAGAGCTATTTGTACGTGTTATAGCCACGGCTTTCGATAGTTATTTTCTCAAGACGGTGTCTTCAAGTCCTCGATTTTCAAGGTCAATATGAAAAAAGTAATAGTTATAGGGGCGGGAATTTCTGGTTTATCCACAGCTTGGTGGCTGCATAGGAAATTTCCAAACTGGGAATTTGTAATTTTAGATAAGTCAGACCGTCCTGGAGGTCTTATCTATACAGATCATCAAAAAGATTTTGCTTTAGATTTAGGACCTAAAGGATTTCTAACCCAAGGGGAAGGAGAATATACCTTAGGGCTTATTCGTGAATTAGGCCTGCAAAATCTCCTCATTGCTAGTGATAAAACAGCTAAATCACGATTTATCCGCTATAAAGGGAAAACCCGTAAAGTCTCTCCATGGACTTTGCTAAAAGAAGGTTTACCTTTCGCAATTGTGAAAGATTTTTTTGCCTCCCGCTATACAAAAGACAGTTCTGTTTATGATTTTTTACGTAGGCATAGTACAAAAAATCTTATCAAAAATGTATTCAACCCTGTTGTTACTGCTGTTCGCGCTGGACATAGTCATATTCTTTCAGCACATATGGCTTTCCCGACTCTCTCACAACGCGAAGCAAAAACAGGGTCTCTATTACGTAGCTACATAAAAGATCCCTCTAAGAAAAAACAAAGAAATGCCCCTTATCTAGCAACACTAAAACCGCATTTAGGGATTCTCATTGATACCTTAGTAAAAAAATTACCAGCAACATGGAGATTTTCCTCTCCTGTTACTAAGATAGACTGCTGCGATTCAGAAGTTACTGTAACAACAGAAAAAGAAGTTTTTTCTGGAGATCTCGTAATATATACGGGACCCCTACCATTTCTTCCGCAGCTTATCAATATTCCTGGAATGAAACATCTCGCAGATAAAACACTCCTTTGGGATCTTGCTTGTGTGACTTTAGGATGGGAGGGAAAATCTCTTCCTATCCCTAAGGGATATGGCATGCTTTTTTCTGATGAGCCTCCACTATTAGGAATTGTCTATAACTCTCAGGTATTTCCTGAACAGCTTCCTGGAAAAACCGTACTGTCTCTACTTTTAGAAAACCGTTGGTACGAAGAAGATGCTTATGCTTTTGCTCTCGCAGCCATTTCTGAATATTTAGGTATTTCTACAAAACCAGATGTCTTTTCATTATTTTCTCCTGAAGAGGGATTACCTCAACATCGCGTAGGATTTTTAGACTTCAAAAATCAAATTCTTCCCTCTATTCCTCATAATCTAAAAATTGTCGGGCAAAATTTCTCGGGACCTGGATTAAACCGGTGTGTAGCATCAGCCTACCAAACTGTTGCTTCCCTCTGCAGAGAGGAAACGCTCGCAAAGGGAAAGTGTGGTTGCTAACATTTCTCCGAAGTATTCCCTACGAGAGGAAGTTTCAAATAACCTTTTTTCAATATGCTCTAAAAGATGCTGTGTGAGCTTCTCTTTTTCATGAAGTTTTTCGTAAGCATAAGCTAAACCTACCACCCAACGCATTTCCATAGCTACGCGAGCATCTATTTCCTCAATAAGAATCAATTGAGGATGATTCGGAGTCTGCCAATCCCCCTTCACCTCTTCAAACACCTCTTTAGCTCGAGAAACATTTCCAAAAGAAAGATAAGCATCAGCAAGATCTAACTTCACAGTATAATATATGTAAGTCCAAGCTTTTGCGTTTTCTCCTGACATTGTAACTTCCGAAAGCTCATGTAAGGCTTTCATGAACCAGCTAATCTTCCTGATCATTGAGGATTCCGCGAGTCCCTGAAAATAGTACGCTAAAGATAATAATGATGATTTTGGGAAGAGCTCTTGGAAACATGATAAATGCATTAAAGCATTATCCTTTCCGGATAGGTACTCTTTAATATCATAGGCAAGAAGATACAAGCGGTCCCCATAAGGACGAAGGGATAAATTATTACAATAAAGCTTAAGATCCTCTGTGGTATATCCCGATCGCGTTAATGCCCACACCAACCTAATTACCGATTGCAAAGAAGAACGTTCTTGAGAAAATAGTTTAGCTAGAGAATCGCCAGACATAGAATTTTTACAATACAAAGCATCAAAACAACAAAAAGCAATATTTTCTAAAGAGACAGATCCCTCCATAAGGAGATTCTCTGAGAGTTTTCCTGGAAGATACTCTTTAGATAATTGTCCCTGACGAAAGGTTAGCCATAAATCTAATCCTCTATGATATTCAGGATTTTTTGTGTTTTCCTTAGCTTTTGATAAATAATCTTGCTCAGCAATATCAATTTTCAGATCTATAAGTGAAAGAATTGGATTATTATCATGCGTTTTATAACGCTTTACCATGTCATAAATAAAATAATGATATAGATCCGAAAGAGAAACCTCTCTATCACTATGTAGTGTTTCACACACCTTTACAACATTAGAAATAGCCGCATGTTCTTTCTTTACAAACAGAGCATCGATAAATTTCAAAATTTTCTGATGTGAAAAAGAAAAGTGCGATTGAGAAATAAACTCTTCGCATAGGGTTACCTTCCCTTGAAGAGCATAGGTAAGAAACAAACCTAAACCTGCTTCTTCTCGACTCCAACTCTTATATGCTCTGAGGAAAAAATCTTCAGCATCACTATAATGCTTTTGTATGCAAGCAATGCATCCCAGATATTCATACACCCTAGCTAAGGTCACCCCTAATCTCGTAGAATGATCCAAAGTTGATAAGAACATCTCCTGGGATTTTGCATAGTCTTTTTTCTCATAGCTATAGCAACCAAGGAAAAAACTATATTCTGGAAAATATGCATGATTACTAACAAATACCGATTCCCCTGCAGAAAGTAATTGCAGCATCCCTGGGAAATTCTTATTTTGATGATAGATTTCTAATAGAGAAAAGTAACCATAATACAATAATGTAGACTGCAAGTAGTTCCCATGATCTATAAGAACTTCTAATTCACGAATTCCTTTTTGTTGATCCCAAGGAAGCTTGTACAAAGCATGAGCAAGGAGAATAACATCAACTTCATGAGCACGATTCACCTCACCACGCGATATTCTCAATACTAAATTTTCAATAGATAGAGCGTACTCTTTTTCAGCCTGACAATAGGGTAGTAATAAAGACTCACAAGATTCTAAATTTTCCCGAGCCTTTTCAATTTGCAAACCTAGGACTATCTTTTTTAAAAAATTCTTTTCTATTGCGATAACATCAGGATGTGGGCTACATGTTCCTGCCTCTATGCTATCGGAAAGTTTTTTACATAACTCTAAAGCTTCTTCATAATTCCCTCGCTCTTTCATCATAAGAATCTCTTGTTTATGATCCTCATAACTACTGTGTAAGGTCATGCTATAGAGCTTAAGAAGTAAATTATCTTCTAAAGTCTCCCTGGGGCTTCCAATATCACGAAATTGCGTTATTAAATCCCTCAAAGAAACACCATCAGGATTCAATTTCTGCCAGGAAAGACGCAATTCAGATCTCACCTGAGGAGGAATAGCAACTACGGATAGCAACCTTCTTAAAATCTCTTTGCTTGCTGATCTATCTTCTTGTTTTATGCTGATCTGCACGTATTGACGGGTTAAAGACGCTACCGTTTCCCAATCTCTAGGGGTCAATCCTGTTTTCTCTTCAATTATACGATCCACAAATGCCGAGAAAACTTCGTCACAAGCCCCTCCTGATTTCAATGCTGCATGTACATTAGCGCAATAATGACCAAAAGATATCTTCTGCATTGGTGCTGCACAAAGGCAAACAATTCCCGTGCTTATAATCAAGCAGCAATGGAAAAACCGTAGTAATACTCTGGAATACACTTTCATGATAGATATCTCTCTACCATAGCACTGGCAGGAATTATTAAAAAATCTACAACAATAAAAAAACAAACTAGATATAAATCAAAAGTATAGGAGAAGACAATATTACTAAAAAAGAAAGTTCTTTTTGAGATGTTGTTATGATTTAAAAAACCACAAATCCCAGTACCGCTACCTACAAAACATAAAAAACCTCATTAACCCTAATCAAAAAGTTTACTTATTTAAAAAAAAAGACATCGTACTTTTATCGAACAACACACTGATAAGCAAAGAAATACGCAAGAATGAAAAAATTACAAACGATTCTCTTCTTTCTTTTCTCTAAAAAAAATTGTTGCATGAATTTGAACAAACAAACTAATTAAAAATTAAAACAAGTAAAAATAGTTTAAAACTACAACTAGAGGACGCTTTTCATGGCGCTAAAAGATACGGCAAAAAAAATGAGAGACCTGTTGGAAAGTATCCAACATGACTTAGACAAAGCCGAAAGAGGAAATAAAGCAGCAGCTCAGAGAGTACGTACTGACTCCATCAAATTAGAGAAAATTGCTAAGCTGTATAGAAAAGAATCAATCAAAGCTGAAAAATCAGGCTTAATGAAACGCAAGCCTGCAGCGAAAGCTAAAAAAGCTGTTGCTAAAAAGGCTGTAAAAGCTACAGCAAAGCCTAAGGTTAAAGCTAAAGCAAAAGTTAAAGCCAAACCAAAAGCTCCCGCAAAAAAAGCCCCAGCTAAAAAAGCTCCTGCTAAAGCAAAAGCTAAAAAAAGTTCTAGATCTCGCTCCCTAAGAAAATAGTTTTTTCCTTATCTTGGTTTTAGAGGGTAATTATAAATTTTATAATTACCCTCTTTTTTTTCTTCTTTTTAAAAGATTATCCTTAGAAACGTTACATATGATAAAATTCTGTAGTGATTTTTAGCTGCAGAAGTTTTTCGTATTTCTTATTGGCATTCACAACTTACTTTTCTATAAAGAGCAACCTGAATAAAGGTTTTGCCATGGCTACAATAACAAATTGTAAACATCTAGGCATCTGCGGAGGGTGTTCCTCACCACAATCTGCTTATGCGGATTCTTTAAAAGTTAAGGAACAACTCCTTCACGATTTGTTTTCTCCTATTTTCCCTGCTTCTGACATTCTTCCTGTGATTCCCTGCGATCCTCTCTTGCGCGGAAGAAATAAAATGGAATTTTCTTTCTATCAAACATATGAAGGAGAAAAAAGCTTAGGGTTTATCTCCCCTTCAAAGCCAAAAAAAGGCATTCCCATCACAGAATGTTTAATGATTCACGAGCATGCTATGGATCTCTTAACCATTACTCGAGAGTGGTGGGAGAATCATCCTGAGCTTATGGCTTACTATCCTCCGTTTAACAAAGGTTCTCTTTGCACTCTTACAGTGCGTATTGGCGGCCCTGAGCATCACCTCATGGTCATTCTCACAACATCTGCACGACCAGAATATGCCGTAAACAAATCTCTTATTGAAGAATGGAAACAAGCGCTTATCAAGTCTTCCTTACCTATAGCTTCTATCTTATGGGAAGAAAAAGTTAGTGAGAGGAACACTCCAACATATTTTCGTTCTCACTTGCTCTATGGTGATCCATTTATTAAACAGACATTAACCCTGCCTAAAGATGGGAACTCAGCGACTTTCTACGTACGTCCTAGAAGCTTCTTTCAGCCCCAAAGCCTTCAAGGAGCAAAGATTATAGAAATTGCAAAAGAATTTATTGACCCACAGGGCAATGAAACCCTATTGGATTTATATTGTGGAGCAGGAACTATAGGAATTATGCTCTCTTCCTATGTAAAGAGAGTTATAGGCGTAGAAATTGTTCCCGACGCTATAGAGTCCGCAAAAGAAAATATCTTAATAAATAAAAAGGAAGACTTTATAGAAGTGCATTTGGAAGATGTAAAAACATTTTGTAAAAGACATCAAGACAGTGCCCCTCCGGATATTGTTATTATTGATCCCCCGCGCTGTGGAATACAGAATAAAGTTCTCAAGTACCTTTTAAGAATTGCACCAAAAAAAATTATTTATATTTCCTGTAACCCTAAAGTACAGTTTGAAGAGTGTTGTAGTTTAATTTCTGAAGGTTATCGTATCAAAAAAGTACAGCCTTTGGATCAATTCCCTCACTCTCCACATTTAGAAAATATTATTTTGTTAGAAAGATAGGCTAACCTCTAGGAAAAGCATTGAACGTACGCTTCCTGTTGTGTTAACCTTTCCTTGAATTAACCGAAGTAAAGGTGGTTTAATGTTCTCTCGTTTATTCATGTGTTTTCTGTTTTTGATGAGTTCTGCGACACTCTTAGCAGACGAAGAAGGCTCCCAAACAAAAAGCACTTTCACTCAGCCTGCAGTGATGCTAGGTATTGCGATCTTATTCTTTTATTTCATTTTATGGCGCCCAGAACAAAAACGTAGAAAAGCCATGGAAAAGCGTAAAAGCGAACTTGCCAAGGGCGATAAAGTAACTGCTATGGGAATTTTAGGAACCATTGATGAAATTCGAGAACACACCGTAGTTCTGAGTGTTGCTTCTGGAAAAATTGAAATGTTAAAAGCAGCAATTTCCGAAGTTTTAAAATCAGATGGAACTAAAGCATAAGCTTTAAGACATAGCCATTTACTTTCTGTTATATTAGAGAGATCTACATTGATTTTTTATAAGCCAAGTTATAACTTGAAGCTATAAAGCTATTCAAAAAGTCGGAGATTTTCACGATCATGACTTGGCTTTCAGGCCTATATTTTATCAGCATTGCTAGTTTAGTATTTTGTGTTATAGGCTTGATGCTTTCTGGCGTCATTCTTATCGCTCGAAAATTTCTTATTAAAGTTCATCCTTGCAAACTAAAAATTAACGACGATGATTCGCTAACCAAAACAGTGGATAGCGGGCATACGTTATTATCTTCCCTGTTAGACTCTGGTATTCCTATACCATCACCTTGTGGAGGAAAAGCCACATGTAAACAATGTAAGGTAAAAATCGTTAAAGATGCCGACGAGCCTTTAGAAACCGATCGGGCAACTTTTTCAAAAAAGCAGATCGAACAAGGTTGGCGTCTTGCCTGCCAAACAAAAGTCCAGCACGATATGAGCCTAGAAATAGAAGAGCGTTGTTTAAATGCTTCTTCTTGGGAAGGCACTGTTGTTTCTAATAACAACGTAGCAACCTTCATAAAAGAACTTGTTGTTTCTGTGAGTCCGGATCATCCCATTCCTTTTAAACCGGGGGGATATCTACAAATTAGCGTACCTGCATACAAAACAAATTCTTCCGACTGGAAGCAGACTATGGCTCCCGAATACTATGGTGATTGGGAACACTTCAATCTATTTGATAAGACTATTGATAATAGTTCTTTAGCTCAGGATTCTGCGAATAAGGCTTATTCTTTAGCTTCCTATCCTGCGGAACTCCCTCTTATTAAATTCAATATTCGTATTGCCACGCCTCCCTTCATTAATAATTCTCCCAACCCGGATATTCCTTGGGGAGTATGCTCCTCGTATATTTTCTCATTAAAACCAGGGGATAAGATTACTGTTTCCGGTCCTTATGGGGAATCATTCATGAAAGAAAACAACCGTCCTCTTATTTTTTTAATTGGCGGTGCTGGCTCTTCATTTGGTAGAAGCCACATTTTAGATCTCTTGTTAGACAAACATTCGCAAAGGGAGATAACCTTGTGGTATGGAGCGCGTTCTTTAAAAGAAAACATCTACCAAGAAGAATACGAAAAACTACAGAAAGAGTTTTCGAATTTCCATTATCATCTAGTACTATCAGAACCTCTTCCTGAGGATATTGCTTCTGGTTGGGATAAAGATAACCCTGAAAAAACGAACTTCTTATTTCGGGCTTTTGAGCTTGGTCAGTTAAGCAAACTAAGCAATCCTGAAGACTATCTATACTACGTCTGTGGTCCGCCTCTACATAATAGTAGCATTCTAAAATTGCTTGATAACTACGGCGTAGAGCGTTCCTCTATTATTCTTGATGATTTTGGCAGTTAGTTCTTAAGTAATTAGTGTGGTTTTTTCGTCATGTGTAGCATGGCGAAAAAGCCAAGTTTCTTTTTTCTATCTTTTGCTTCGCTCCTTTTTTACTCTCCTCAGTCATTAAACTTATCAGAATCATCATCATCTTCTTCTATACTGTACTATATCTAGAAACATGGTTTGACATGCCTGAATACTTTTAGAGAGCTCTAAGAAGCTTCTATAGAGCATCGCGAGGCTTTATGTTTTGTAGTTCTCTACATCTTTAATAGGGAAGGAATAGTGTGAGGTATATGTGCGAATATATAAGTGCATTAAAGGATAGAGACCAAACT
Organism: Chlamydia sp. BM-2023; assembly: GCF_964023145.1. Lineage (NCBI taxonomy): Bacteria > Pseudomonadati > Chlamydiota > Chlamydiia > Chlamydiales > Chlamydiaceae > Chlamydia > Chlamydia vaughanii. Next base: position 455,311 of record NZ_CAXIED010000001.1, read on the forward strand.
GTCTCACGACGTTTTCTCTTCTCCATCATAAGGTAGATACAGGGTAAGTTTGTCTATGCTATGTCTGTATGAGAAGATATAAGGTTTCTTTTAGTTATATCCTTGTCTGGGTCAGATGTCGTGGATGTTTTCACGTCTTGGTTGTTGTTGTGTGATGTCTTGGGGGATATTATTTGTGTAGAGAGATAAGCAATCAGATCTAATTGAAAACAGGCAAAAAAAAAGGAGGATATTTCTATCCTCCTTATAAAAAACTCAATTTACGAGTCAAACTAACTAAAAGCTTGGCAACGACCTACTCTCCCATACTCTTGTGTATAGTACCATCGGCGATAAAAGGCTTAACTTCTGAGTTCGGAATGGTATCAGGTGTATCCCTTTTTCCATTATCACCAAGCAAATTCTTGTAACGTAACTTTCACGTATACTAATAGACGCTTAAGAGAGTCTTTAGTATTAACTTACATCGATCGATTTATTTCAATTAAAAAGCCTATGAAGCTTTTTATATGATAAAAACCAAGTCAATGGACTTATTAGTATTGGTTAGCTAAACACATTACTGTGCGTACACACCCAACCTATCAACCACGTAGTCTACATGGAGTCTCATAGGGATACTTTATCTTAAGGGAGGCTTGGCATTTAGATGCTTTCAATGCTTATCCTTTCCGAACGTAGCTACTCGGCTATGCTTTTGGCAAAACAACCGACACACCATTGGTTCGTCCATTCCGGTCCTCTCGTACTAGGAACAGCTCCTTTCAAGTATCCTGCGCCCACAAAGGATAGAGACCAAACTGTCTCACGACGTTTTGAACCCAGCTCGCGTACCGCTTTAATTGGCGAACAGCCAAACCCTTGGGACCTTCTCCAGCCCCAGGATGCGATGAGCCGACATCGAGGTGCCAAACCGCCACGTCGATATGAACTCTTGGTGGCGATCAGCCTGTTATCCCCGGAGTACCTTTTATCCGTTAAGCGACGGCGATTCCACTTTCCACCGCCGGATCACTAAGCCCGACTTTCGTCTCTGCTTGACTTGTAGGTCTTACAGTCAACCTATTTTATACCTTTACGCTCTACTCGTGATTGCCAACCACGATGAAATAAGCTTTGGGCTCCTCCGTTACTTTTTAGGAGGATACCGCCCCAGTAAAACTGCCCGTCTGGCAATGTCCATCTTCCAGATTCATGGAATGATGTTAGACTCCCAACTTGTTAAGACCAGTATTTCAACGATGACTCCCACCCTCCTAACGAAGGGTGTTCATAGTCTCCTGGCTATGCTACACATAACAAATCAAGAATCAATACCAAAGTACAGTAAAGGTTCACGGGGTCTTTTCGTCCTTTTGCGGGTAAACAGCATCTTCACTGCTACTACAATTTCACCGAGTCTTTCGTTGAGACAGTGCCCAGATCGTTACACCATTCGTGCAGGTCGGAACTTACCCGACAAGGAATTTCGCTACCTTAGCACCGTTATAGTTACGGCGGCCATTCACCAGGGCTTGGGTTCAATGCTTTGCCTTGCGGCTGACATATCCCTTTAACCTTTTGGCATTGGGCAGGCGTCACACCATATACTTCCCCTTAGAGGTTTGCATAGTGCTGTGTTTTTGTTAAACAGTCGCCTGGGCCATTTCTCTGCGGCCTCCCGGGGCTCATACCGTATAGGTAATCACCCTAGAAGGCTCCCCTTATTCCGAAGTTACGGGGATAATTTGCCGAGTTCCTTAACGAAAGTTATCTCGCGCGCCTTAGAATACTCATCTCGCCCACCTGTGTCGGTTTTGGTACGGTCACCATCAACAGCTAGAAATTATTTCTTGAAAGCCTCGCGCCACACTATCAGTTCCTCCGAAGATTTCCCTTAACCACAACCTGATCTTCTGTTAGCGGATTTGCCTACTAACCAATCTCATTGTGATACGGACATTTCCAATCGTCCGCGTGCTTAACTTACTCCGTCATTCCATTGCTACAGTTTTAGGTGGTACAGGAATATTTAACCTGTTGCTCCATCGTCTACGCATTTGTGCCTCGACTTAGGGGCCGACTAACCCAGGGAAGACGAGCTTGACCCTGGAAACCTTGGGCTTACGGCGAGGAAGATTTTCACTTCCTTTATCGTTACTTATGCCATGGATCTTCACTAGTATCCGCTCCAGCACTCCTTACGGTATACCTTCACTGCTGAATACTACGCTCTCCTATCGCGTATATTTAAAATATACACCCGCGATGTCGGTTTTATGCTTGAGCCCCGATTATTATTGGCGCGATGATTCTCGATTGGTGAGCTGTTACGCACTCTTTAAATGATTGCTGCCTCTAAGCCAACATTCCAACTGTCTTAGAATCATCACTTCCTTACTCACTTAGCATAAAATTTGGGACCTTAATCGGCGGTCTGGGCTGTTCCCCTCTCGACAACGAAGCTTAGCCCCCGCTGTCTATCTCCCGGACTCGCTTTTGGTATTCGGAGTTTGATTTCCGTTGGTAAGCCGGTAGGCCCCCGCTAGAATTCAGTGCTCTACCCCCAAAAGCTTAATATCCGAGGCTAACCCTAAAGTTATTTCGGAGAGAACAAGATATCTCCAAGTTTGATTGGCCTTTCACCCCTATTCACAACTCATCCAAACATTTTTCAACATGTACTGGTTCGGTCCTCCACATAGTCTTACCCATGCTTCAACCTGGTCATAAATAGCTCACTTGGTTTCGTGTCTAAATCAAACGACTATACGCTCTATTAAAACTCGCTTTCGCTTCGGCTCCAGAATGTAAATCCCTTAACCTTGCCGTTTAACTTAACTCCCTGGCTCATCATGCAAAAGGCACGCCGTCAACCATGGCTTCCGAGGAAGCTATAGGTCTCCGACCGCTTATAAGCTACTGGTTTCAGGTTCTATTTCACTCCCTTAACAAGGGTTCTTTTCACCTTTCCTTCACAGTACTGGTTCACTATAGGTCATTGACTAGTATTTAGACTTGGAGAGTGGTCTCCCCAGATTCAGACTAGGTTTCACGTGTCTAGCCCTACTCAGGTATCGAATAGAGTCTCTTGTTCTTTCATTTACGGGACTATCACCCTGTATCGTTCAACTTTCCAGAAGTATTCAATTAAAACTTGAGATCTCATGTTATCGACCCTACAACCCCATATTAAAAATATGGTTTGGTCTGTTCCCCTTTCGCTCGCCGCTACACAGGGAATCTCTTTGATTTCTTTTCCTCCGCTTACTAAGATGTTTCAGTTCAGCGGGTGTTGCTTTATACGCCTATGTATTCAGCGTATAATGGTAGACGATTAATCTACCGGGTTGCCCCATTCGGATACCTCCGGGTCATAGCTTTATACCAGCTCGCCGAAGATTACTGCAGGTAAACGCATCCTTCATCGCCTGTCAATGCCAAGGCATCCACCAATAGCTCTTAACAACTTGGTCTGTAAATTATTGATCCATGCAAGTTAACTCTTTACCTAAAGACAGATATTCTTAAACGTCTATTATTATATGTGAATTATACTTGTTACCATTATTTACATAACATACTTGATCGTAAACTGAATGTTTTGGAAACAAACGCTTAACAATGCAAAAGAAATAGAATACAAGTTTTCAATCAAATACTTGCCCAACCTAGTCTAACTATCCAAGGATAGTTATCCATATCCTTAAAAGGAGGTGATCCAGCCCCACCTTCCGGTAGGGCTACCTTGTTACGACTTCATCCCAGTCATCAGCCTCACCTTGGGCGCCTCTCTCCTTTACAGGTTGAGTCAACGACTTAAGGCAAAACCAACTCCCATGATGTGACGGGCGGTGTGTACAAGGCCCGGGAACGTATTCACGGCGTTATAGCTGACACGCCATTACTAGCAATTCCGACTTCATGTAGTCGAGTTTCAGACTACAATCCGAACTGGGGCCAGCTTTGAGGATTTGCTCCATCTTGCGATCTTGCTACCTTCTGTACTGGCCATTGTAGCACGTGTGTGGCCCTGGGCATAAGGGCCATGCTGACTTGACGTCATCCTCGCCTTCCTCCTGGTTAACCCAGGCAGTCTCGTTAGAGTTCCCACCCTAAGTGCTGGCAACTAACGATAAGGGTTGCGCTCGTTGCGGGACTTAACCCAACACCTCACGGCACGAGCTGACGACAGCCATGCAGCACCTGTGTATCTGTCCTTACGGAAAACGACATTTCTGCCGCGGTCAAATACATGTCAAGCCCAGGTAAGGTTCTTCGCGTTGCATCGAATTAAACCACATGCTCCACTGCTTGTGCGGGCCCCCGTCAATTCTTTTGAGTTTCACCCTTGCGAGTGTACTCCTCAGGCGGCATACTTAACGCGTTAGCTACGACACGGATAGGGTTGAGACTATCCACATCAAGTATGCATCGTTTACGGCAAGGACTACCAGGGTATCTAATCCTGTTTGCTCCCCTTGCTTTCGCGCCTTAGCGTCAGGTGTAAATTAGAAAAGCGCCTTCGCCACTGGTGTTCTTCCACATATCTACGCATTTCACCGCTACACGTGGAATTCCCTTTTCTCCATCTACCCTCTAGAAAGATAGTATTAGATGCTGGCTTGGGGTTGAGCCCCAAGATTTAACATCTAACTTTCCTTTCCGCCTACACGCCCTTTACGCCCAATAAATCCGATTAACGCTAGCACCCTCCGTATTACCGCAGCTGCTGGCACGGAGTTAGCCGGTGCTTCTTTACCTGGTACGCTCAAATCAATTGGATATTAGCCAATTTCTCTTATTCCCAGGCGAAAGTGCTTTACAACCCTAGAGCCTTCATCACACACGCGGCGTCGCTTCGTCAGACTTTCGTCCATTGCGAAAGATTCTCGACTGCAGCCTTCCGTAGAAGTCTGGGCAGTGTCTCAGTCCCAGTGTTGGCGGTCAATCTCTCAATCCGCCTAGACGTCAAAGCCTTGGTAGGCCATTACCCCACCAACAAGCTGATATCCCATAGACTCTCCCTCAACCGAAAGGTCCGAAGATCCCCTTCTTTAATATGTTTTAGATGCCTAAACATACCACATTCGGTATTAGCGGTCGTTTCCAACCGTTATTCCCAAGTTGAGGACAGATTATCTATGTATTACTAACCCTTCCGCCACTAAATAACAACCGAAGTCATTATTCCGTTCGACTTGCATGCCTCATCCACGCCGCCAGCGTTCAATCTGAACCAAGATCAAATTCTCAGAAAAAATAAATTTAAAAAATTAACGGATTTTTAAAAAATCCAAAACAAGCATTTTTTTATACTGGCCTGCATTCTATCTCATTTGCATTGTTAAGAAGAAAAGATCAGCTGAGCTGAACCTTCATTTTCGCATCCACATCGAAGTGTGGACTCTTCCTTCTTTCGCTATTCGCGGTGAAGAAGAAATCAATATCTTATAAGAAGCTCTTTTTTTTATGCAACCTATTTCAGTTGACTTTTTTTTGAAGCACAAAAACTCAAACATATAAATATGCCCTCACAATATATTCAGAGGCCAAAAAAGCTTTTCAATTTTTTTCGAATTTTTTTTGTTTTTTTGTTGTTTTCGTTGAAAACGTTGTGATTTTGAGGCTTATGTAAGATCTCTCTCTAGACACATCTACATCATATTGTTTTGAAACAGTCCAAATAGGCTTCTAGTCGTAGTATTTTTTTGATTTTAGAGCATTCCTAGGGAGGATTTGCCTGTAATCAGGGTTTCTACACTATATGTATGGGTGTTTAGACCGCCTAGAGACCTGCCTTTTCTAAAAACTCAACATCTTTTTTGAATCCATCTTAGTTCTTTGGGATGTTCCTATAGGCTTTAGAGGCCTTTCTTAAATAAATATTTTAAGTTATGAGCTCAAGCTACTGTTTCAAATGTTTCGTTATTATTTTGAGATGCTTTGGTTTTCTTAGAGCGGTGCAGACCTTGGGTTGATTTAAGTAGACTTGTGAGATTGCTATTCTTTTAAAAAAGGAACCTCTTAGAAAAATCCATCTAACTGCTTTCTTCCATTTTATCTTTAGGAATTATGTTTGGCATCTTAGCCTTTTTGTCTTGGATAAATATTATCGCCGAGATAATATTTTATGACTTATGGCGAACGTAGCTCAGTTGGTTAGAGCGTCGGATTGTGGTTCCGAAGGTCGCGGGTTCAAGCCCCGTCGTTCGCCCTTCTTTTATCTTCTTTGTTTCTTTTACTGTTCTTGCTATAACCAAGTATTAGAATAAATTCTCACTCTACTAAAAACCTTGTGTCTATTCATGGTAAGAGAGCGACAGAAGTCTAAATCTTCATTATTTCCCTCGATACCTTTTACGGTTAGAGCTAGCGTCTATTTATTTTTGGCTTGCTTTTCCGGTTTAAGTTTATGGAGTTTTCACAATAATCAGCCCTGCACGCAAAACTGGATAGGTTTGTTAGGCTGGTCGTTAAGTTCTTTTCTTCTATACTGTTTTGGCGCCGCATCTTTTCTTATCCCTCCATATTTTCTCTGGTTATCTTTCTTAAACATAAGAAAAACTCCTTCTAATATCTTACGTCGCAAGGCTTTAGCTTTTGCATCTATCCCTATATGCAGCTCGATATTGTTATCGATGTTTTCTCCTGTGCAAGCGCTTCCGCATATTTTAGATTCTCGTCTTCCTAAATTCATTTTAGGAATTAACCCTCCGGTTTCTTATTTAGGGGGTATTCCCTTTTACATTCTTTACTCTGGTCAATCTTTTTGTCTTAAGCACTTGATTGGTTCTGTGGGTACAGGTCTTATTTTTTCCTTCATTCTTTTCTTTTCTATTTTTTATCTGTGTGGAGGAATTGTATTAATTAAAAAAAAAATCCTACAAAGGTTCCTCAAAAACAAATTTCAAGCTTGTTGGCGTACTTGCGTAAGTGTTATAAAAAAACTCACTAATAAGCAGAATTATCTTCCCAAGCCATCAATGAAGGTTCCTTCATCGCAACCTGTGATGAAAAATTCCCCTAGAAAACTTCCTACTCCGATTGTTTCTCTACCTATGGAAAAGGGAGATTTATTTAATAATTTACCTATGGATCCCGATTGTCCTTCAGAACGAGCGACGATCTTTTTGACTCCCCATCCTCAAAAGCGCAGTTTACCATCTTTTGCTAAACCACAAAACGCTATGCCGGCGGAGTCAAAAATTACGGTATTACCTCAGCCACCTCTACAAAAAAGGGTAGGTAAACCCTCCCCTATGAATCTTTCATCTTTTAGCGAGGGAAATTCTGAGTTACCTCAGTATCACTTATTAAGTAAGAGTGACAATTCAAAGCCTGAATCCCTCCGTGAAGAACTTCAGAAAAAAGGGGTGTTGTTACAGCAGACATTAGAAAGTTTTGGGATAGAGGCTGCTATAGGCAATATTTCGTTTGGTCCTACTTTAGCAGCATTTGAGGTTCAGCCTCATACGGGAGTAAAAGTACAAAAAATCAAAGCTTTGGAAAATGACATTGCTTTGAATTTACAAGCTTCTAGTATTCGTATTATTGCGCCTATTCCAGGAAAGGCTGCTGTTGGCATTGAAATTCCCAATCCCTATCCTCAACCTGTAAATTTCCGTGATTTACTTGAGGACTATCAAAAGCAGAGTCATAAGCTTCAAGTTCCTCTTTTACTTGGGAAAAAAGCTAATGGGGATAATTTCTGGGCTGATTTAGCGACGATGCCTCATTTAATTATTGCTGGAACAACAGGATCGGGGAAATCAGTATGTATTAACACTATTGTTATGTCTCTGATTATGACAACGCTCCCCACGGATATTAAGCTTGTTATTGTGGATCCTAAAAAGGTGGAGCTTACTGGGTATTCCCAGCTTCCTCACATGTTAACTCCTGTGATTACAGAATCGCGAGATGCTCATAGTGCTTTAGTGTGGCTCGTTAAGGAGATGGAACTGCGTTATGAAATTCTACGATTTTTAGGGCTGCGCAATATTCAGGCTTTCAACTCTAGGGATCGCAATGTTGATGTAGAAGCTTCTTACGATAAAGAGATCCCTGAAAAAATGCCTTTTCTTGTTGGGATTATTGATGAGCTATCCGATCTTTTACTTTCTTCATCTCAGGATATAGAAACACCGATTATTCGTTTAGCGCAGATGGCGCGAGCTGTGGGTATTCATTTAATCTTAGCTACGCAGAGGCCTTCTCGCGACGTAATCACTGGTTTAATTAAGGCGAACTTCCCTTCACGTATAGCTTTTAAAGTTGCGAACAAAGTGAACAGCCAAATTATTATTGATGAACCTGGGGCTGAGAACCTCATGGGAAATGGGGACATGCTGGTTGTTTCCCCTTCTTCATTTGGTGCTATTCGTGCTCAGGGTGCGTATATTTGCGATGAAGATATTAACAAGGTAATTAAGGATCTCTGTTCTCGTTTCCCTACAAAATATGTCATTCCTTCGTTTGATACTTATGAAGATTTTTCTAGCGACGATGGAAATGATAGAGATCCTTTGTATAACCAAGCAAAAACGCTTGTTCTTCAGACGGGTAATGCTTCTACGACTTTCTTACAAAGAAAACTAAAGATTGGCTATGCTAGGGCTGCTAGTTTAATAGATCAGCTTGAAGAGGCGAGAATCATAGGTCCTTCGGAAGGAGCGAAGCCCCGTCAAGTATTAATACAAATGCCTCCGCAAGAAGGATAGTTTATGGAAGGTTTTTTCCCTTTAGCCTCAGGTTCGAAGGGGAACTGTACCTATTTGGGAACAGAATCCTGTAAAATTCTGATAGATTTAGGCATTAGCAAGCAGCTTGTAACTCAAGGGCTTTTATCTATGAATATCCACCCTGAGGATATTCAGGCCATTTTTATTTCCCATGAACATTCTGATCACATTTCTGGCATTAAAAGTTTTATTAAAACGTACAACACTCCGATAATTTGCAATTTAGAGACAGCGCGCAGTTTGTGTCAGGTATTGGATATTCATCCAACTTTTAAGATTTTCTCTACAGGCTCAACGTTTTCTTTTCATGATTTAAAAATCCAAACTTTTAATGTTCCTCATGATGCTGTAGATCCCGTGGGGTTTATTTTTCACTACCGTGATGAAAAACTGGGCTTTTGCACTGACTTAGGTTGGGTAACCTCTTGGATTATTCATGAGCTTTATGATTGTGATTACCTGCTTATAGAGGCGAATCACGATCCTGAATTGGTTAAGCAGTCTTCTCGCCCGGATATTTATAAGAAGCGAGTTCTTAGCAAGCTTGGTCATATATCTAATCGGGAATGTGGAGAGTTGTTACAAAAAATTCTCACTCCTAAGATTAAGAAAATCTATCTTGCGCATCTTTCTAGTGAATCCAACACTCCTGAATTAGCGTTATCTACGGTATCTTCTGCTATAGAAAACATTACATCGGTTCTTCCTGTGATTACAGAAAGTCATGAAATTACCGATCCTTTTTACTTTAGGTCTTTAGCAAGTGTATGAAACTAGAGCACTCTTCCGACACTTTACACATTTCTTTGGATCATAATTGGGAAGAGAGTTCTCCATATACTATGGAGAGGGCTAGCCAGTTATTAAATTTTAAATTTCTTCCTTTTCTAACTTTTAAAGACTGGAAGGTTGAGGAAAGGGTCCGCAAGCTTTGCCATAAGGCAAAGCAGAAACGTTTTGTTTCTCCGCTTGCCAAGTGGCTCGGCGAGTTACATAAGCAAGATTTAATTTCACCTCCTATGCCTCCTGTTGCGGTATGCTGGATTAATTCCTATATTGGTTATGGGGTTTTTGCTCGATCTAGGATTCCTGCGTGGGCATATATTGGTGAGTATACGGGAATTCTTCGTCATCGTCAGGCCATCTGGATGGATGAAAACGACTATTGTTTCCGTTATCCTCTATCTTTGTGGTTATGGAGATACTTTACTATTGATAGCGGCCGTCAGGGTAACTTCACGCGTTTTATTAATCACAGTGACAATCCCAATGTAGAGGCTATTGGGGTTTTCCAGGATGGGTTATTTCATGTGGTTATTAGAACGATTCGCGATGTGGAAGCGGGCGAAGAGCTTTGTTATCACTATGGCCCGCTATATTGGAAGCACAGGAAAAAACGAGAAGAGTTTATTCCTGAAGAAGAGTAGCTACCTAACTTTGTTCATAAGTTCCCATCAACTCTGCAGTTTCTAGGATATGACCTTCCATAACTTCAAGAAGTTGGTCTTTTGTTACGTTTTCAGCTTCTGGCAAAATAGTCCCTAAAGCGTAGAGATAGAAAAAGTAGCGATGTTTTCCGTCTGGTGGGCATGGCCCTTGATATCCGGCTTTTCCTGAAGTATTCAATCCCTGAACAGCGAATATATTCGCTCCCTCTGCAAGGTTTGTTATGGATGCGGATAGGTTATAAACTATCCAGTGAATCCACAATCCATCTGCGCGTAGGTTTTTAGGTACATCGGGGTCTTCAACGAGTAGAGCCAGGCTTTGTGCTTCTGGGGGAACTTCATTAAATGTCAGGGGTGGAGAGATATCCAACCCTTGGCATGTGTACTTTCTAGGGATTGGCTGACCATAGGAAAATTCTGGGGAAAGTAGCTGCATAATGCATCTCCAATTATGGGTATCTAATTTTGTAAGATATCAGGCCGTGCTTCTTCCTTCAACCTAAGAAGAGCAACTTCTTTATTTGTTTCAAAAACTTCCCTCATTAAAGCGATCAAAGCTATGCAATTTAGAGTTACCATACCAATAAATCCGGCATCAGCGAGACTCCAAATAAGGCGCATATTGATAATTCCTCCTAAGGGGACAACAGCAACAAATAGGACTTTGAGCCATAGGTTTGCCCGTCTTCCTGGCAGAAGATATGTTAAACTTTTTTCTGCACAAGCAAACCAGGTTAACGCTGTTGTGTAACCAAACAACGCCATAGAAATTGTAACAACAATACCCCCTAGAGAACCTAGGCTACTTTTAAATGCGTGTAGCACCATGAGGGTTCCTTCTTGTCCTGAGGTGTAAGCTCCTGAAACAATCAAAACAATCATTGTAATCGAGCAGACTACTGTCACAATTACTGGAGGTAATAATGTAACTAAGCCATCAATAACGGGATTTTTACTTTTTGAATCTGACTGGAGGATAGAAACCATACCACTACCGCAGTCAGTAGCCATAATAGCACGGCTCATTCCTGTTGATAGCACTTGAGTGAGCGTGTAACCTCCGAGACCAGCGACCGTAGCTTTAATTCCAAAAGCAGAGGTAACAATAAGTTTTAGGGCTGGGAGAATCTGAGCGCTTTGTTGGTAAAGAATAACGAAACATGAAATTGCGTAGAATCCGGCGATGAACGGCACTACACGACCTGAAAATCTTAGGACACGTCTGTTTCCTCCGACGAGCACAGGAACAATTGTCAATGCTAGAAGAATGCCTACGAATAATTTCAGAATAGTTTTTTCAGCACAAAGTGGAACTATGCAGTTAATCTGTGCGAAATTTCCGCATGTAAATGCTGTGATGATTGTGAATAGGCAGAAAAATCCTGCTAGGAATTTGTTCCTCATACCATAGGCGAGGCATGCGGTAGGTCCTCCGATAAACTCTCCGGTCTCTCGATTTAGTTTACGGTACTTTACTCCTAAAAATGCTCCTGAATACTGAACAATAGCGCCTAGAAGAGCTCCTAACCAAACCCATACTAAAGCTCCTGGGCCTCCACAAGCGATAGCCACTGCCATTCCGGCAATATTTCCCGTTCCAAAATTTCCTGCTAAAATACCTGCGACAACTTCGTAGCGGGATACCTTACCGTCTTCTGAAGATGTTTTTTCCTTTTGATTATTTACCATGAGCTTAAAGCCGAGCTTTAGCCCTGTAAATTGTAGACCTCTGAGTCTCCAAGTGAACAATCCCCCAAGGAATAAAATCACAGGGAACACACCAAACGAAATGCAAAGGTTATTGAATTTCTCTAAAAAATGTAACATTGTCTCTCTCTTTTTTTTGCTTAGTGTTCTTCTGGAAGGTTAAGCAAAAGCTATCGCTTCCTCTCCTCGATTAGGGGAAAGGAAGCTTATTGAAACAGAGAGCTCTTAAGAAGGTTGTGATATGACGATATCTAAAAGCTCAGGCCACCTTTCCCCTTGGACAATGGAGGAAACGGCCCCGGAGTCTAAATTCAAAGTAGAGGCGAACGCAGCGATATCTTCTTCAGTAATTATCCCTTGAGAAACAGCCTGAGAAAATACTTCGCTCAATTCATTAAGAAACATATTCCAGATCCAGTCACGACCTTGCATTTTTTTCATGCCTTCGATCAATGAAGGGTTTTCAGAAACAAGTTTCAACAGAGCTAATGGATGGAGTTCTCTAATACGATTTAAAGCACCCTTAATTTCACTCTGAGACATCGCTAAAGAAATCGAAGATTTTTCAGCAGCAGCAGATACGACAAAAGAGATATCTTTTTTGTCTTGATCTGTCACCTGATCTTCGTATTTCTTAAAGTTTGTCTGCACTTTTTGTGTTTCCTTCTTAACCTGGTTTCGTCGCGTAAATAATCTTCGCGAACGACGGGAAGGTTTCTTTTCATTTTTTGTAAGTGTAGCAGATTCATGATTTATAGCATTCGAGTTTTTTGAAGACTGCTTTGATCCATAAGGGTTCAAGCAGCAACTACTCAAACTCAAGAGCAATATCAAACCACCAAAACTGTACTTATAGATATATTTTTTCATCACTTTATTTATATTTTAAAATTAAAAGTTATACTATTATATCACAACAGCATTAAAAATAGGGCGTATTTGCCATTTATTTCTATATTAAGATGATTAACATGTCCACAGTCCTCTAAATCACCGTCTAAGAGAGGGAATCCCCGACAAGCCCGGCAACCGAAACAATTGGACCTAGGCTGTTTATTAAGAAATATTCACAAAGCCTATATTAGGCTTTAGGTTAAAATCTTTACAATTTTAAAGAGAGAAGGCTTCCAAGAGAACCCTTTGAAAATCAAAGGCGCGAGGAGTCCCCACGCCCCTGAAGAATTGACATTAGCCACTAGTGACTAGGGAGCCAATAAGAGAGAGGTTGCTGGTCTCTTCTAATCTAAATTTTGCACGATCTCCGCTTCGGGAGCTTCTTTCAATCTGAGAAGATTGACTTCTTTATTTGTAGCTAGCACGTCTTTAATCAAAGAAATCAAAGCGATCGAATTTAGGATAACCATACCGATAAACCCTGTATCCGCTAAGCTCCAAATAAGGCGCATATTGATCATTCCCCCTAAAGGAATAACAGCAACAAATAGGACTTTGAGCCACGAATTTGCTCGTCTACCTGGGATCATGTACGTTAAACTTTTTTCTGCGCAAGCGAACCAAGTCAATACTGTTGTGTAGCCGAATAGCGCCATAGCGACGACAACAACAAGGCCTCCTAGAGAACCTAGACTATTTTTAAATGCGTGTAGCACCATCAGAGTTCCCTCCTGTCCTGAAGAAAAGGCTCCTGAAACAATGAGCACGAGCATTGTAATCGAGCAAACCACTGTGACGATTACCGGAGGTAGAAGCGTGACTAAACCGTCAATGACAGGATTTTTACTTTTTGAATCTGACTGGAGGATAGAAACCATACCGCTACCACAGTCAGTAGCCATAATAGCACGACTCATTCCTGTTGATAGCACTTGAGTAAGTGTGTAGCCTCCGATTCCAGCAACTGTTGCCTTAACTCCAAATGCGGAGGAAACAATAAGTTTTAGAGCTGGGAGGATCTGAGTACTGTGTTGAGCAAGAATAATAAGACAGGAAATCGCGTAAAAACCGGCAATGAATGGAATTACACGAGCTGAAAATCTTAGAATACGTCTATTTCCCCCAATAAGCACTGGGACTATTGTTAATGCTATAAGAACGCCTATAGCGAATCTTAAAAAGATTTTGTCAGTACACAGAGGAACTATACAATTGATCTGAACAAAATTCCCTGCTGAAAAAGCTGTTAGGATTGTAAATATACAGAAAAATCCTGCTAGGAGTTTGCTTCCCATACCGTAGGCCAGGCAAGCTGTAGGTCCTCCGATAAACTCCCCAGTTTTTTTATGGAGTTTGCGGTATTTTACACCTAAAAAAGCTCCGGCATATTGAACAATAGCTCCTAGAAGAGCGCCTATCCAAACCCATACTAAAGCCCCGGGTCCTCCACAGGCAATAGCGATTGCCATTCCTGCGATATTTCCTGTTCCGAAGTTCCCTGCTAAGATTCCGGCTACAGCTTCGTAACGGGATACCTTACCATCTTCAGAAGATGTCTTTTCCTGTTTATTACTTACCATAAGGTTAAAGCCAAGCTTTAGCCCTGTAAATTGCAATCCTCTTAATTTCCATGTGAACAATCCACCTAGAAATAAAATCACCGGGAAAACGCAAAATGAAATGCAAAAGTTATTTAACTGATCTAAAAAATGTAACATTGTCTCTCTCTTAGTTGCTCGTAATATTCTCTAATGGAAAACCACAGCAAAATCGCTATAGCCTCCTCTCCTGGGGCAGGGGAAAGGAAGCTTGTGTGTAGAGAGCTTAAGAAGATTGAAACGCAATCGTATCTAGAAGCCTGTGCCACCTTTCCCCTTGCACAACGCAGGTACCGGTCTCAGCATCTAAATTTATGGTAAGAGCAAACGCAAGTGTCCCTTCTTCAGCGGCTACTTCTTGAGAAGCAGCGTGAGAAAATACTGAATTTAATTCGATTGAGTAAAGGTTTTCATTTACAGAGCAACACTCTTGAACAGGGATCAAAGAGGCTTGTGCCTCAAGCAGGGAAACTGAAAATTTTTCAGCAGCAGGTAACACAAAAGAGGAAACTCTTTTGTTTTGACCTGTCAACTGATCTTCAGATTTCTTAAGCTGAGCTAGCACTTGTTATTAACCTTATTTTAAGTTGCAAAAAGCAACTTCCTCAAGCAACGGAAGATATCCATCACTCCCTAAGTATAGCGGATTATTAATTTATAGCATTCGAGTTTTTTAGATTTCTCTTCACTCTTCTGGGTTAGGAAACAAATATTTAAGTTAAAAACAGTAAATTTTTATTTACCAAACTACGTCCTCAAGAACAAATCTAGATTAAAATAAAAAATATAATGTTATACATGTAACGGGCCGACAAAAACATGAATTATTATCTAACTCTATAACAGTTCTGATGATGGTTAAAAATCTCTCTGGGCGGAGGAAGAAAACGTCTCTTGAGTTTCTCGGGTTGATTTGTTATTGGCCATTTTGTTATCAACATGGGGCTTAGTTTAGCTCTTTATTAAGGGAATAGATTGCCAGGGGATCTTATGTTCAAACTCCTTACAATTCGAAGCTGCGCGTGTTTAGTGGCTTGTGTTTTAAGTGTTCCTTATATTTCTTGTGGGGCGCCGTCTTCATCGTCGATGCTTACTACAACTTTGCCCTCTGGTAAGGCAAAAGTTGGTTCCGACGCTTGGATCGAAAGTAAGCTGCGTCAATATCCAGAGTTACTTTGGCTGACGGAGCCTTCAGCTGCTGCGGGAGGATTAACAACATCAAGATCCAACTATTCTTTAACACTGTTTGATAAAAATGTTCCTGCTCTAGATGTTGCAATACGCAGTTTGATTTACCTACACCTATTAATACAGGGATCTCGTCAATCTTATGCTCAACTTTGTCAGTTACAGCCTACGGAAAACAGCATAACCTTTAAGCAGTTTCAAACTACTCATAGGCAACTGATTCATTTCTTAAATTCTCCGAAGCACTTTGATAACACTCTGAAAATTTTAGAAACTGCAATTGTTTTAAAGCATATGGGCTGCTCTGCAAAAGCTGCAGCTATTTTTAAGCCTTACTTTAGCGAATCGCGAGTGGATGTTTTCTATGCAAAAGCTTTGCATGTGTTACAAGCTTTTCCAGAATTAAGCCCTTCTTTTTCTCGCCTTTCTCCAGAACAAAAAGAGGTATTTGGAACCCTACGCCGTTTAGCAGATTATGGTTCTTTATTTGACCTTACTACGACGCCAAGCGCTCATCTTCTTTCTGTAGGAAGAGCAAAACGTCCTTTAGTAGTTTTAGATTTGTATCTATATTCTCTAGATATTTGCGGTGAGCAAAACTGTTCTCAAGAGTTTTACTATAACTTTGCCCCTCTTCTTTCCATGCTTCAACAACATGCTACTGTAGAAGAGGCTTTTTCTCGTTATTTTACTTATCGAGCTAACCGCTTAGGATTTGAGGGTTCTTCACGCAGTGATATGGCGTTAGTACGTCTAGCTACACTTATGGAACTTTCCCCCATGGAAGCTAGTGCATTATCATGGGGCTTCAAAAATCTCCCTAGAGAAGAAGAAGAAATCCTAACGAATAGTTTTTATACTGCTCAGGGAGAACACATACCTTTAGCTATACGCGGTCTACCTAATTTAGTAGCAGGTCTATTACAAACAAATCATGGAAATACGATAGCTAGTCCAGAAAGTCGCCTACGTCAGGTGTATTCTACAGCATTATCTTTAGTAGTAAAAAGTTTGAAAGTACATAAGGACATGTTGAAAAAACAGCTTCTTGATCAAGCAACTGTTTTAGATTTTTCTGAAACTACGGGTTCTTGTGGAGGACTGGATATTTTCTCTGAAAATATTGCTGTGCGCGTACATTTAAACGGCTCTGTTAGCGTTGCACTGTAAGTACAACGCTTTTCTAAAAGAATTAGATTTTCTTGAAAAGATCTGCCATTTCTAAAGCAGTTTGCATTCCAGATATTCCTAAATGTGTTCCTCGAACTCCTGCGCGTTCCCACGCCAATTCTACGGAAGGTGCGGTAATAATGGAAAAGGTAATGGGGAGATTGTATTCCACAGAAAGCTCGCTAATTCTTGCTGCAACTTGATCAGCGATATGCTCATAGTGTGTAGTAGATCCTTTAATTAGGACGCCGCAGGCTACCATAGCGTGGTATTCTACACCTGAAGTGAGGAGTTTTTTTAATGCACAGGGAATCTCGAAAGCCCCTGGAACACGTAGTGTTGTTAGTAAATCTTCCGAACCACCAAAATCTAAAAAAGTTTGCTGAGCTCCTGAAACCAAAGCATCGGCTATAGGCCCGTTAAAACAAGAGCCAACAATAGCAACTCGCAAACCTTTTGCAGATGCTAATCCTTTTAATGTTTTCATATTATCCCGGTATTATCTTGTGTTTACTTCCTCATCATGAGGTAAGTCTATCCAATGTCCCATACGTTCTTTTTTCGTACGTAAGTAATACTCGTTTTCTTCAGAAACATTGATAGGGAGAGCGATTCGATCAACGATTTCTAGTCCAAATCCCTGAAGTCCGAAATACTTATGGGGATTATGGGTAATCAATTTTACCGTTGTCAAGCCAAGATCAAATAAAATCTGAGCACCGATTCCATATTCTCGAGAGTCTATGGGAAAACCCATTTCTAAATTTGCATCGACGGTATCATAACCACGGTCTTGTAAAGCATAAGCACGAACCTTATGACCTAGTCCTATTCCGCGGCCTTCTTGCCCACGAAGATAAACGATAACGCCTTCCCCTTCTAAAGCTATAAATTCCATAGCGGAGCGTAATTGGTTTCCACAATCACAGCGAGTAGATGCCATGATATCTCCTGTGAGGCATTCAGAATGCACACGAACAAGAACATTTTGTTTTCCTCTGACATCACCTTTTACTAAAGCGATGTGTTGCATACCATCGATGGCAGATTCATAAATATGAATATCAAAATCACCATGCTCTGTGGGTAAACGAGCTGAAGAAACATGGGAGACAAGCCTTTCTGATAGCATGCGATGCGCTATCAAATCCGTAATGGAAATAACTGAAAGATTATGCTGCTGTGCAAATTTTAAAATTTGAGGAAGACGCATCATGCTATGATCTTCATTCACAAGCTCAGCAAGAACTCCGCAGGGCTGCATATTTGCTAAACGCATAAGATCTAGGGTAGCTTCCGTATGCCCTGCACGTTTTAACACTCCCCCTTGGGCACTAACTAAAGGGAAAAAATGCCCAGGACGGACAAAATCTTCAGGACCACTATTAGGATCCGCTAACAACTGCACTGTCCGTGTTCTATCTGCTGCGGATACGCCTGTGGTAATTCCTCGAGCAGCATCTACAGACATGGTAAATGGTGTATTGAAATGACAACGATTATCTTTAATAGGGGGGATTTCTAGCTTTTTGATTTTTTCATGATCTACAGCAGCGCAAGCTATACCTGTTGTATGTTTAAGGAGAAATATCATCTTTTCAACGGTGATCTTCTCGCCTGCTATGACAAGATCTCCTTCATCTTCTCTAGAAGCTTCGTCAACAATAATAACAAATTTCCCTTCAGCGATATCTGCTATTGCTTGTTCTATTGATGCGAAACCTGCTTCACCAACATTATCATGTGATTCTACCACTAGGATGCTCCCAATAATCGCTCCTTCTCTCTATGAAAATGCTAATGGAAACTCTTATTCTCTTCAATACATCCCTACAAAACCACTTCCCAGGTCGTTTTTAAAGAATTTCCTAGAACTTCAGAATTCTTGGGAAGAATTTCTTGAGAAGAATGTAGACGCAACCCGAGATCTCCAAAAATAGGTTTTTGCTGATCTCCAAAAATTTTTGGCCCTAAATAAAGAACTATAGCGTTTGCTAAACGTGCTCTCAAAAATTCAGTATGTAAAATAGCCCCGCCTTCTACAAGAACTTGTAAAATCCCCTCGTCAGACAAATATTTGTTTAATTCGTGCAAATTCACTTTAAGATCTACCGGTTGGGTAATTAATACATCGACACCCATCTCTTCGATACGTTGGATGTGCTCTTTTGGACAACGTGTTGTTGTTGCATAAAGGGATCTTCCCGGGCCATGAAAAACATTTGCCTTTGGGGATACTGCTCCTGAGCTATCGACAATAACGCGCAAAGGCTGGCGAGGGTAAAGCTCTCCAGAGGCTGTGCGAGCAGTTAGAAAAGGGTTATCTTTTACAACAGTTTTAGATCCCACAACAATTGCTTGAGAAGCTGCTCGTAATTTACCAACGTCTGCGCGTGCTTCCTGACAAGTAATCCATTGCGACTGTCCGTCGCTATCAGCAACTTGACCATCAAGAGTTGCAGCACTTTTAATTACAACCCAAGGCTTTCCTTGGGAACGTTGATATAAATAGGGTTTTAAAGAATTCTCAGCATCTTGCCTTCCCAACCCCTCATATACGGGAATACCAGCTTGCTTTAATGCTGCGATTCCCTTTCCAGATACACGACTGTCGGGATCTAAAAGAGCTACATATACAGCGGCTACTTTATGCTGTATTAATAAATTCGCACAGGGAGGGGTATTTCCGTAATGAGAGCAAGGTTCTAACGAAACATAAACATCGCAGCCCTCAATAGAAACAGATGCGGAATTTACAGCTTCTTGTTCTGCATGAGGCAAACCTTTTGCTTTATGATATCCCTCTCCTATTATCTTACCATTTTTTACAAGAACACAACCCACCCAAGGATTTGGAGGAGCTGTGATCCTTCCCTTTTCTCCCAAAGCTATAGCCCTACGCATAAAAAACAGTTGTTGCTCAGAGAAATCTTCCATATAATTAGCCTTGTCAGAAAAGGTACTTAAATAAGAGATATAAGGATGTTAGATATAAAATTAATACGCAAGGCACCTGAAGAATATGAGAGCCTTCTTCGTAGGAAAGATCCTAATATTTCCCTGCTTCCTATTCTTGATTTAGACAAAGAAGTCCGCCAATTAAAAACAGATTCTGAAGCTTTACAATCAAAGAGAAAGCTTCTATCTGGGAAAATTCATAAAGCTAAAACTCAAGAAGAAGATGCTTCGGAATTGCTTAATGAAGTGGAGACTTTATCCAACGATCTATCCAAATTAGAAAAGCTTCTTGAGGAAAAGAACGCCGCTTTACAAGATTTACTTGTTCGTCTTCCTAATTTCCCGGAGGAAACTATTCCCATAAGTCCTGATAAAACCGGGAATCAGGTGATAAAAAGTGTGGGTTCTCTACCGAATTTTTCTTTTACACCGAAGCATCACGTAGAGCTGAATCAAAAATTACAAATTTTTGACTTTAAACTTTCTGCGAAAACCTCAGGATCGGGATGGCCAGCATACCAAGATCAGGGGGTGATTTTAGAATGGGCATTACTCACCTATTTGATGCAGAAGCAAAAATCTCACGGGTTTAAGTTATGGCTTCCTCCTCTCTTGGTAAAACGCGAAATTTTATTTGGCTCTGGGCAAATCCCTAAATTTGACGGGCAATACTATCGTGTGGAAGATGGAGATCAGTATTTATACCTTATCCCCACGGCAGAAGTCGTTTTGAATGGTTTTCATTCTCAAGAGATTTTTAATGCTCAAGATCTCCCTTTATATTATGCCGCCTATACACCTTGCTTCCGCAGGGAAGCAGGAGCCGCAGGAGCTCATGAACGCGGGCTTGTTCGCGTGCATCAGTTCAATAAAGTAGAAATGTTTGCATTTACAACTCCTGAGCAAGAAGACCAAGCTTTTGAAAAAATGGTTGCTATTGTTGAAGAAATTCTCACAGAACTCAAGCTTCCCTACCGCTTATCTTTATTATCTACTGGGGATATGTCCTTTGGAGCGTCAAAAACTATTGATGCTGAAGTTTGGTTACCAGGACAACAGGCATTTTACGAGGTATCTTCGATTTCCAAATGTACAGATTTCCAATCTCGACGTTCTGAAACGCGTTTTAAAGATAGTCAGGGTAAACTACATTTAGTCCATACTCTTAATGGTTCCGGATTAGCAACTCCACGTCTACTTGTTGCAATTTTAGAAAATAACCAGCAAGAAGATGGTTCCGTAATTATTCCTGAGGTTTTAAGACCTTATCTAGGAAATCAAGAAAAGTTGTTGCCAGAATAATTTTAGGCAGTAGATTAATCAATACCAGGTGGTAAAATGAACGCCGAACAATATACCCATTTCAAAAAAGAGACCCCCGCGGAACATATAAAAACCGTAAGGGATAAGCATGGGGTATGTATTGGTGAACCTCATACAACAAAAAAAGGTTTTTTTTATCATCTGGCAAGTGATGCTCTATCCTTAGGGACATTCTTATTTTTTATTAGGACACTATTTTTCCTTATTCCGGTTCCCCGCATCTCGCAAACAGAAATCTTGCTTGCATTAGGTTTAGGATGGATTTTTTATAATGGCTGTTTAAAGGCAAAAAAAGCCTGGTCTTATATGGAGCTTTCCCATCGCTTTATGCTTCAGGAAAAAGAAGAAATAGAACAGCACCCTGATCAGGAAAAGTTAGAATTAGCAGCTATCTACGAAAATCATGGTTTTAAATCTCCCCTACTTGAAGAAATCATAGACTATATCAGCTCAGACTCTACCTTACTTTTAGATACTATGATTCGTGAGGAATTCCATATTGCCATAGAGGACTTCCCCCACCCATTAAAACAAGGTGGCACACGTATGCTCGGAGGACTTATCGGTTTAATTTTATTCCTCCCTATTGTTCTCTGTTCTAGTTATACAGTAGCTGGAGTGCTGTCTTCCTTTATTATTACAGCTCTTTCCATCACAAAAGCAAAAATACTCGGCAATGATGCTATTACTGAAGCCGTTTGGGTATTAGGAATTTTCCTGACTTCGATAAGCATCGTGTGCACTTGTATAAAATTTTTATAAGCTTCAGGTAGCGTAGTGTTTTCACAACTATTTTCCACCCCCTTCTCACCCGAGATTCTCAATAACTTTTTTGAATCCGGCATGGCTGAAGATAACAGCCCTATGCTATCTCAAAAAAGTCGGTTATTAAGCCGAAATCTCTCACTAAAATCTGCCTGTCTATCTTTAACAACATATTTTCTTGCTTTAGTTTTCTATTGGTTTAAAGCTGTTGATGTTTCCCACTTATTTGTTGTTTTTACATTTTTCCTTGCTGGGACCCCCGCTCTAATAAAATCCTTAGAAGATATTCGTAACAAGACTGTCAACATTGACATTCTAATGACATCCGCAGCATTCGGATCGATTTTTATTGGAGGAGCATTAGAAGGATCTTTGCTACTTGTTTTATTTGCCATTTCTGAATCCCTGGGACAAATGGTATCGGGAAAAGCAAAAAGTACATTAGCATCATTAAAACATTTAGCCCCTACTATAGCCTGGGTAGTCCTAGAAGATGGAAACTTACAGAAAACCCCAGTTAACCAAATTCAAGTTGGCGATATTATCCGTACGAAAAGTGGCGAGGTTGTTCCTCTAGATGGTGAAATTGTCCATGGAGCCTCTTCCATTAACTTGATGCATCTTACTGGAGAAAAAATTCCAAAATCTTGTCAGGTGGGCTCTATAGTTCCTGCTGGAGCACATAACCTCGAAGGCAGTTTTGACATGAAAGTGTTAAAAACTGGCGCGGATTCTACAATTGCTCACATTATCAATTTAGTAATTCAAGCTCAAAAATCTAAACCTCGCCTTCAGCAACGTTTAGATAAATACTCTTCGAAGTATGCCCTCACGATCTTTGCCATTTCTACGGCAATAGCTGTTTTAGTCCCTTTATTTACCTCTATCCCCTTCTTAGGACCCAATAGTGCTTTTTATCGTGCATTAGCTTTTCTAATTGCAGCATCTCCGTGTGCATTGATTATTGCTATCCCTATTGCTTATTTAAGCGCTGTTAATGCTTGCGCAAAACATGGTGTTCTTCTTAAAGGTGGTGCTGTTTTAGACAGGCTAGCCTCATGTAATTCCATTGTTATGGATAAAACAGGGACGCTAACAACAGGAGAGCTTATCTGCATAGGATGCGATAATTTCGGCCCTGAAAGTCCAGATTTCTTTCCTTCTGTCTTAGCTTTGGAACAATCGTCCACGCATCCTATAGCGGAGGCTATTGTTTCCTATTTAGTAAAGAAAAATGTTTCTTCGCGTCCCGCTGAGCAATATTGTATGATTCCTGGACAGGGTGTTACAGGAATATTCCAAGGAGAAGAAGCTTTTGTAGGAAGAGTAGATACCGCATTAGAAAAAATCCCCCAAGAATATGTTCAAGAAATAAAAGAGCGTATTGATAGTGCCCGGCAAAGAGGAGAAATCTGTTCCCTTGCTTATTTAAAATCTCATTGTGCTCTTTTTTATTTTAGAGATACTCCAAGGGCGAATGCTGAGCATATCGTCAAAGAGTTAAAAGAAGCTGGTTATCCTATTAGCATGCTCACAGGAGATCATCATATTAGCGCACAAAATACCGCTAGACTCCTAGGGATTTCCGAAATATTTTCTGATCTTTCTCCTGATGATAAATTAAATAAAGTACGTGAGCTTGCTAAGCAACGGCATATTCTTATGGTTGGTGATGGGATTAACGATGCTCCTGCTCTTGCCCAAGCAACAGTAGGCGTCGCCATGGGAGAAGCAGGAAGCGCAACAGCAATAGAAGCCGCGGATATTGTTCTTCTTCATGATGACATTTCTTTGCTTCCATGGATCATAAAAAAAGCAAAGAAAACACGAAAAATTGTCACCCAAAATCTCGGATTAGCTTTAGTAATTATTTTACTAGTTTCTTGGCCGGCATCTTTAGGGATTATTCCCCTATGGCTTGCTGTTATTCTCCATGAGGGTAGCACCATTGTCGTCGGGCTTAATGCCTTGAGACTGCTAAAGTAATTTTAATATTTTGAGAATCTCCGGCTATAAATACTTTGTAATATTCCCAGAGATGCCATCGTAGAAATCACAGAAGATCCTCCATAGGAAACTAAAACCAAGGGGACTCCTGTGATGGGTAAAAGCCCACACATCATACTAATATTAATCAGAACGTGCATGGATATATGCACGGTAATTCCCGCTGCTAACAATCTTCCGAAGTCATCGACAGCAACAGCTACCGTACGGCAACCAAAACAAATTAAACAATAAAACAGCCATAATGTGAAAAAGAGACCTATAAGCCCGAATTCCTCCCCTAAAGCAGAAAATACAGAATCTGTATATCCGTAGGGAAGCCACCCTCTTCCAGCGAATTCTCCGGCTTTCCATCCGCGCCCTTTAACACCTCCCAAGCCAATAGAAATTAACGAAGCTCGCTGATGGTGATTCGATGGGCTTAATCTTTCATACTGGTATTCCTTAATAACCTTTAAGGCATAGGGTTTTACCTTTTCATGGGAGACCATCCCTGAAAAAATCAATAATGAGCAGAAAATGCCTATTCCTGCGAGGGTTGCGCAAATTTTGACAAAGAGCGGATGGATATTTCCTAAGTAAAAAATTGCCAATGCCACAGGACATAAAACTAAGGCAGTTCCCAAATCGGGTTCTTTAAAAATAAGAAGAAAGGGAATGCCTACAGCTATACAAGCAAGAATCGCTGTGGTCTTTGAAGAAATCACAGATTTGCGCACATCTAGAGTGTAGCTAAGCATAATCACAACAACAAGCTTAGCGTATTCTGAGGGCTGCACACTCAAACCAATAAAAGGGATCCTATACCATCTGTGTACATTTTGTACTGTAGGGACAAAAAACAAACCTACAAGACTAAGAATCATTAAAAAGTACAGAACCCAAGCCCAGTTTCTTAGCTTATGGTAATCTAAAGACATACATAGAAAAAAAGCCAACCACCCTAAAGCAAAATGGCGAATTTGCATGATGCTTTTGTTTGTTAGTAATCCTTTTGATGATGTTACAAGTATCGTAGATGGATCCATAGAAGAAATCACAACAACACTCAGCATCATTAATAAAATAATAACAACAAACACCCAAGAATTGACATAGCTGAAATATCTAACGTTTCTCATAATGCTCTTTATATCTTAAAGAGTGGGATACTTCCAAAATATGAAAGTTATTTATTACGAAATAGCAGAAACTCCGTCAACTAATGAAACGGCGAAACAGCTTATGCATCTTTGGAATCCCTATGCTCTTACTGTTGTCTCTACTCAAAATCAAACAGAAGGAAAAGGTAAATTTAATCGTGCATGGATATCTTCTAACAAAGATATCACCTTATCTTTATGCTTTTTCATTACAGAATTAGATATTGATGTTAGCCAATTGTTTCGTTTAGGGACAGAGGTAGTTTTAGAACTCATTCAAGACTTAGGAATCGCTAATGGCACTGTAAAATGGCCCAATGATATTTTGGTAAATGGCGAAAAACTTTGTGGGGTTCTTAGCGAGACGCTTCCTTCCCAAGGGTACTTGGGAATAATTTTAGGAATAGGGATAAATAGTAATATAACAAAAGAAGAGCTTGCCAATGTAAATCAGCCTGCAACATCATTATCCATTCTTCTCAATCATGATGTAGATCTCGAGGAGATTAAAAATGCTTTAGTTTCCCGTGCTGAAAAGATTATCTCTCAAACATTTTCAAAAACATTAGCGACAGAATCTCACATCAGGTAAATCTAAAAAACGGAATATCCTAGCAACGAGCCATAATGCTGGCCGTGACCTTTGTTTGAGGTATTTCTCAACAGCCTGTTCATAAGCAGCAGTCTCAAAAGCGAACAAATTATCACTAGCCCAGAAATCTTCTATAGACTGGATAATTTCAATTTCTTCATTTCTCTGTTCTACGGCTCCTAAAATATCATGAACAAGTTGCCCTTGACTCTCTTCCATTTCGCTAAAAGCAAAAAGGATATCGTAGCCATGTTTTAAAAAAACTTTCCAAGATACTTTATGATATTGCGTGAGAAATTCTATTTCCTGAGACAGACGTTCTGTTGTGTAATTACCCAAAACAGCTAGAGAATGTAGAGCCTGGCGTTTCGCAATTGCGTGGGAGAGCAAACTCTCCCAAGAAAAGGTAATATTTTTTATGAGGTAATACAGCTGACAATACGCCCCAAGAATACTACCTGACAACACTCCAAAAAATATTACAAAAACTAAAGCTGTCATAGGCTGCATGGGCTCATAATAATAAAAAAAGTAACCGAGGGTTACATATAAGTAAGAACCTCAGCATCTGTAAGCTCACGATACTCCCCATAGGGAAGTCCTCCAAGAACCAAGCTCCCTATACGAATACGCTTCAGATCTAAAAGAGGTAATCCTACAGCTTCTGCGAACAAACGAATTTCGTGTTTTTTTCCTTCGTTTACAATAATTTTAATTGTACCACGTCGAATTTTTTCCACAGAAACAGGACGGACTCTCTTACCATCTATGATTGTCCCTTCCATCAAATCTTCAAGATTTTTCCCCGTAACATCACGATTCACTTTTAGTAAATACTCTTTGGTAATACCAAAAGAAGGGTGAATAATCTTATTTGAAAATTCCCCATCATTCGTTACTAAAATTAACCCTGAGGTTTCCTTATCCAATCTTCCAACAGTAAATACCCGATAAGGAAGATGGGCAAACAAATCAATAACCAACTTAGATCCAGGAAACTTTCTCTCCGAGGAACACAAATATCCCAAAGGCTTATGCACCATGAAGTAAACTTTTTTTGTTTTCCCTACATGTCGACCATCTACCTTTACGGTATCTACTTCTTCGTCCACCAATACAAAAGGACCGGGAGCTATCTTCCCATTTACAGATACATGCCCTGAAAAAATAATCTCATCACACTTTCTTCGTGAAGCTACACCTGCGGAAGCTAAAAACTTATTGAGACGAACTTTTGCCATAATATTCTCCATTCGAGACATATATTGTGCCCAAGAAGAGGAATAGAGGTCCACTGTTCTTTGTTATAAAAAAATATTGTCTAGAAAAAATCTTTATTCTAGACAAAAGTTTCTTTGTTCCTATGCTTGTTTTCTTAACCTCACAACTCAGGAAGTCATGGCTTTTCTTATCTTATTGCGGCACGGAAAATCCGTCTGGAATGAAAAAAATCTTTTTACTGGCTGGGTGGATATCCCCCTCAGTCAAAAAGGAATAGATGAGGCTATACTCGCAGGCCAAGCGATAAAAGACCTCCCTATTGACTACATATTTACCTCCTCTTTAGTGAGGAGCCTAATGACAGCGTTACTTGCTATGACGCATCATAGCTCTAAAAAAATTCCTTATATCATTCACGATGATCCTAAACAAAAAGAGATGTGCAGGATCTATAGTGATGAAGAAAAAAGTATGATTCCCGTCTATCGTTCTAGTGCTCTAAACGAAAGAATGTATGGGGAGCTTCAAGGAAAAAATAAAAAAGAAACTGCTGAGCAGTTCGGTGAAGAACAAGTAAAACTATGGAGACGCAGTTACAAAGTAGCTCCTCCTAACGGAGAAAGTCTTTACAATACTGGGGAGCGAACCATCCCCTATTTTAAAGAAACTATTTTCCCATTATTGAACAATTCAAAAAATGTGTTTGTCTCCGCTCATGGAAATTCCCTACGTTCACTTATCATGGATATAGAAAAATTAAGTGAAGAAGAGGTACTCTCTTTAGAGTTACCCACAGGAAAACCCATAGTATACTTATGGACAGGCCAAAAATTCGAACGTCATCCCGAACCGTTTGGTTAAATAACCAGCAGGCAATTCCTCCTTCAGTTTCCGTAAGGGAAAGCTTTGAAACTTACGCCGACCCGTTTTCTTTAACGCCGTCGTCAGCTCTCAAGCTCCTTAACGAAACTGAAGGGGTTGTTCGTAAGCTTGTCGGCTGCTTAGAATCGACACATTCATTTCATTTCCTTCCTCATTTCCCCCATGCTACGGCGATTATCGTAGCGGCTTTACTAGAAAATCTAACTTTTTTTCAGGGGAAGAATCACCTTTTAGTTTCTTCTCATGAACAGCAATACATCATCGATGCTATTTGCCGACGCCAGGGTTTAGGAACCACTTACGATTGGGTGACGATAAATTCTTCAGGGAGAATTACCCCGGAACAACTTATAGAAGCCCTAACATCACGGACACTATTATTTTCATTATCAGCAGCTAATGGAATGACAGGGTTTATAGAACCCATTGAAAAACTCCAGCCTTTATGTAAGGACCGTGGCGTCGTAATGCATTTGGATATTAGTGATATCCTCGGGCGTGCAGCGATAACCCCCGAAATGGTAGACGCTGATATTCTCACATTTTCCTCAGCAGCTTTAGGGGGAATCGGAAATATCGGAGGGATGTTTGTTAAAAAACATCTAAGTAGATTTTTCAACTTATGGCTACCTGTAAATTCTCCAGGCTCTTTGTGTTTAGCTTCTGTAGCAGCTATGAAAACCGCCTGCCAAGAACGCGTGTCTTCTTTTTCCTCATTAATTTTATCTTCGATAAACTTACGCAACAAGCTTACAAAGGAACTACAGTCAGCATCTCCTGATTTACAATTTCTTTTTCCGGAATTAGAAAATAAGCTTCCTAATGTTATGATTGCTGCTATTCCTGATATTCCTGCAGAAAGTTTAGCATTTTTCCTACATCAGCAAGGTATCTATCCCGGCATAGGGTATGAACGCTTCCAACCTCTCTCCCAAGTGTTACAAAATTGTGGGGTTTCTCCTTTTCTCTGTCATGGGGCTCTACATTTTTCCTTCTCAGAGCGCACAAAAGAAGAACAATTTGTAACTTTAGGCCGTGTTATCCGTGAGGGAATTACACATCTACAATCGGCAATTGCGAGTTCTGTATGACAATTCCATTTCAGCCTATAGCCTCTTGGGCACATGTATCCCCAAAAGTTATGAAGAAATTTCATAAATTTTATTGTTCTGGAACCTTTTCAGCAGAAGATGCTGAAATAAAAGACGCTCATCTTATTATCGGCACCCAGGGACATAGACTCATGGGAAACTATGTGATTTTCTATTGGCTTGTAGATAAGACGAACGGAAAAATCATCGACGCAAAATTTCAATATTTTGGGCATCCGTTTTTACTTGTTCTTGCGGAAACGACATGTAATTTAGTTATTGGAAAAACCTACGCTCAAGCATACAACCTCACAGTTAACAATATTGATACCGAACTACGATCTCATCCCGATAAAGCTGCTCTTCCAGAAAGTTGTACACCTTTATACCACTGCATTATTGATGCTTTAGATGTCGCTGCTCAACAATGTATGGACGTCCCCTTTGAAGATGGGTCCCTACCTTTAAAAGATGCATTTTTACCTTCAGATATTGAAGATGCTAATCCCTACACTCAAGAAGCATGGGACTCCCTATCTTTAGAAGCAAAGCTTCACGCTTTACGCTCCGTAACAGAAGAAAAAATCTCTCCTTACGTAGCTCTTGACGATGGCAGTGTCATGATAGAAACTTTAGAAG
This sequence comes from Chlamydia sp. BM-2023, assembly GCF_964023145.1. Lineage (NCBI taxonomy): Bacteria > Pseudomonadati > Chlamydiota > Chlamydiia > Chlamydiales > Chlamydiaceae > Chlamydia > Chlamydia vaughanii. The sequence continues at coordinate 484,659 of NZ_CAXIED010000001.1, forward strand.
GAAATGTCGTCACTATTGCCTATGCGGGAAACTGCTCGGGATGCTTTTCAGCTATAGGATCCACGTTAAATTCTATAGGGCAGCTCCTTCGAGCCTACGTGTATTCAGAATTACAAATTAAAGTAAATGAAGCCTCTTTAGACTTTTCTCTGTCTCAACACCCCGACAAAACTAGTTAGCTTTCAAAGTTCATGAATTGTCAATAATTCTCTTTTTTTGATAAAGAATGATGAAATGTTAATAACTCTATAATTATTTCATTATTTTTTTCTTGAGGATTGTTGTGCTTTTTCAATTCCTAAAAAAGAAATTTGCTTCATTAGGGACCTCCTCCTTAAGCCTTTTAGCTGCTATGGCAGTTATTGGGTGTGCTATTTTTTTTGGCAAAACGTCTTCGCCATCTTTACCTTCTCAACCACAATCCGAGAAGAAAACATCAAGCTGGATTAAGCTTAGTCAAGTGGGGAATCCTAAACTCCTAGAGTCCCTAGCAAAAAAAGAACAAATAGAAAAGGATCTCACTACATTTCAATCAGTAACTGGTGCTACTGTAGCCCTATCCTTACCCTCAGAAGAAGATTCTCATATTGTTCCTCAGGTATCAGTAATTCTCTCCTCCTATAAAAATGAAAGGCTTTCCCCTTCTTTGTTAGTCTCCATTACTGACTACTTATCAAGTAGCATTCCAGGATTAACTAAAGAGCACATCACCCTAGCTGATAATTTGGGAAATACCTATTCCCCTGAAGAGTTTTCACCATTATCTTTATTACTAGCGACATGTGAAAACCATCTGGGAAAAATTTTCCCTAAGGAACACTTCATCATTACGTGCCTGACAAAACAAAATCATCCTGAAATTCAGTTAATTATTAATGAGAGCTACCTAACAAAACTCTCAAAAAATAAAAGAGAGAGCTTCCTCTCTTATGCTGAAGAAAATTTAAAGAACATCTGCGGGGAAAACTACCCCATTGTCATAGAAAAGTTTCCTTTTTCTAAAGCAGCAAAAGCACATAACAAGTTAAACAAAGTCATTATTGGCATAGCGATTTTACTTTCTAGCCTAGGGATTATTGCCTTAGCGAGTTTTTATCTTGCTTTCTATGCTTATGAGGGAATCCCTTCAGAATCTAAAAAAATAAAACAGGGCATAAATATTACAAAGCTGGTAGAGATACTCCAAAAAGAATCCCCAGAAAAAATCGGGGTGATTCTCTCGTATTTGGACCCTAAAAAAGCTGAAGAACTCCTCAATCAACTGCCTGAAGATATTAAAAACCAAGTGCTGAAATTATAAACATTAAGAATTAGGTATATCTTGTGACCCTGTCTCAATCCCCTGGTTCGCTTTCAGATACTGAAGATATCCCCGTACAAAATAAAACTTGGGAGGAAGGATTCTCTCATGGTTTTGCAGAAGGGGAAACTTCAGGATATGATAAAGCTTTTCAAGAACTTCTCTCTTTAATTCAAATATTTCGGAAATTATCGATTCGCATGCTTTCCGAAATAGAAAAACTCCCCCAGCAGTTAAAATCCGAACTTGTAGAGCTTTCCATTCTTACCTGTGAGAAGTTTCTCTACAAAAAATTAGATAATATTGAGGAGCTTGCCTTACTACTCTCCTCAGCATTACAACAACACACCTCACTACGCTCTTTATCTCCTGTAAAAATCTTCCTTAATCCTGAAGATCATAAAAAGCTGAATGAATGGATAGCAACGCATGATATCCCCATGATAAAACATGCGGAGTTCCTTCCTGATATATCTTGTAAAAAATCTAGCTATAAAATGGAGGTTCCCTCAGGAATCCTAAGACAAGAAATTGGTGAAGAACTCGACCATCTGCTTTCTGTTTTAACAGCATGACACACTTAGATTACGAAAAAACTCAGCTGCATTACTGGCAGCCCTATCGCTCTTGCGGATTATTATCGCGGGTTTCTGGAAATCTCCTTGAGGTTCAAGGACTTTCAGCATGCCTCGGAGAACTCTGTAAAATTTCCTCTCAGAAATATCCTGATTTACTTGCTGAAGTCATCGGGTTTCATCAACAAACCACTCTGCTGATGTCTCTATCTCCTATGCACTACATTGCTTTAGGAGCCGAAGTTATTCCCCTACGTCGCCCCCCCTCTCTACATCTCTCAGATCATCTTCTTGGCCGTGTTATTGATGCTTTCGGAAATCCCTTTGATAACAAAGGAAGCCTTCCTAAAACACACATAAAACCGTTAATTGCTCCTCCGCCTTCACCGATGTCTCGAAAGCCTATTCAGGAAATTTTCCCCACAGGAATTAAAGTTATCGATGCTTTTTTAACCTTGGGAAAGGGTCAGCGTATTGGGGTATTTTCAGAGCCAGGAAGCGGGAAATCTTCATTACTCTCTGCAATAGCCTCAGGATCACAATCTACGATTAATGTGATCGCCTTAATTGGAGAAAGAGGAAGGGAAGTTCGTGAATATATCGAACAACACTCTTCAGGGTTAAAACAAAACCGTACGATAATCGTAGCGTCTCCCGCGCATGAAACCGCACCTACAAAAGTAATTGCTGGGCGGGCAGCCATGACAATAGCCGAGTACTTCCGTGATCAAGGACATGATGTATTATTCATTATGGACTCTCTATCACGATGGATAGCCGCCCTACAAGAAGTTGCCCTAGCAACAGGAGAAACTCTGGCTGCTCACCATTATGCAGCTTCTGTTTTCCATCATGTATCAGAATTTACAGAGCGTGCAGGAAATAACGATCGTGGTTCTATAACAGCTTTATATGCTATTTTACACTATAGAGATCATCCCGATATCTTTACGGATTATCTCAAATCCCTATTAGATGGGCATTTTTTCCTTACCAACCAAGGTAAAGCTTTAGCTTCACCTCCCATTGATATTCTTTTAAGCCTTTCAAGATCGGCAAAAAGGCTTTCTCTCCCCCATCATTATGCCGCTGCTGAAAAACTCCGTTTGTTACTAAAAACATATCAGGAAGCTTTAGATATCATCCATTTGGGAGCTTATGTTCCCGGTCATGATAAGGATCTCGATGAAGCTATAAAGATCCTTCCTAGCATTAAAAATTTCCTCTCACAGCCATTATCAAGCTACTGCCAACTAGAAAATACATTAAAAGAGTTGGAGGCTTTGGGAAACATTGAATAAGAAATTAGCAAGCCTCTCTTCTCTGTTGAAAATAAAAATTTATAATTCTTTATCAAAAGTACAACACTTTAAAAACGAAAAGTATTATCTATCTCAACAACTTGTTAGCACAAAAGAACGTATGACTCTGCTTTTTAACATTAGAAAAGAGAGATTTTTATACCGCAATAACATTGAACATTACAATGCCCTATTAGAACACTTGAAAACATTGCAAGTATCTATTTATAAACAACACAATGTCTGCTGTAAGCGTCTTCAAGAGCATCAAAATAAGTTATTAGAATTAATTAACCGTAGAAAAATCATCGAAAAGATCAAGACTAACAAGTATTCTAACACCAAGAGATAGGAACGTAAGGCTAACTGTAATGACCGACTCTGTAATCTTTCCGTCTGTCGTGGAAATGTCTTCACTAACAGAAAAACTCAAATCTATTAATCAGGAGCATCTTTTAGATTTTTTCTCTCCCCTATCTCAAAAACAACAACAACGTCTTTATCATCAAATTTCTTCTATAGACATTGATCTTTTCCATAAACAACGCCAATTAATTACTTCTCCAAGATCTAAATCAAAAGACTTCCGACCTCTTACCTCTTTTGCATCTTCTGGGGAAGATTCCGAAAGAACAAAAGTCGGAACTCGCCTATTAAAAGAAAAAAAAGTAGCCTGTGTTGTTCTTGCAGGGGGACAGGGATCCCGATTAAAATGCGACGGACCGAAAGGGTTATTTCCAGTATCCCCAATCAAAAAAAAGCCCTTATTTCAGCTTGTCGCTGAAAAAGTCTGCGCAGCAAGTAAACTTGCCAATCAGCCTTTACCCTTAGCATTTATGACTTCCCCTCTTAATAATCGCCAGACACGCTCTTATTTTGAGTCTAATGATTACTTCCATCTTGATCCTAACCAGGTAGACTTTTTCTGCCAGCCTCTTTGGCCTTTACTTTCCCCATCAGGAGATCTCTTTCTAGAAGATGTCGACACTCTATCTTTAGGACCTAATGGCAACGGATGTTTAGCCACCCTGCTATACACCTCAGGATTATGGGAAAAATGGAAGGAAGCTGGTGTCGAAATGGTCAGTGTAATTCCTATCGACAATCCCCTTGCGCTGCCTTTTGATGTGGAACTTTGTGGATTCCATGCTATGGAAAATAACGAAGTAACTATAAAAGCAGCACTAAGACAAACGGCTATCGAAGATGTGGGTATTCTTATTGAATCTCACGATTCCGGGAAAACTTCCGTTATCGAATATTCTGAAATTCCCCAAAATGAAAGATTCGCGACAAATTCAGACGGCACTTTAAAATACTGCCTGGCAAACATCGGTCTGTATTGTCTGTCTATGGATTTCATAGCTCATGCAGCTTGCCGGGAACTTCCTCTTTATAAAGCGCATAAACATGCGAAACAATTAGGGTTGTTCTCATCCTCTGAAAAAAACTCCTGGAAATTCGAAGAGTTTATTTTTGATCTATTTCGCTATAGCGAGCGTTGCCAAACTCTTGTTTACCCACGTCAGGAATGTTTCGCTCCATTAAAAAATCTTGAAGGCAACCATAGTCCCGCTACTGTCCGAGAGGCTCTCTCCGCAAGAGAACGCCAAATTTTCCATAAAGTCACAGGAAAAAAACTTTCTCCGAACACAACATTTGAATTAGAAGCCGATTTTTATTATCCTTCAACCTCTACTTCTCTACACTGGGAAAATAAAGCGTTTTTCGAGGAACCGTTTTTTGAGGCCTCATGAAAGAAAAAATCGCCTATTTAGGCATGGGCATTTGGGGGTTTTGTTTAGCCTCCCTATTAGCAAATAAAGGTTATCGTGTTACTGGGTGGGCTCGCAATCCTGATTTAGTACGTCAGTTACAAACAGCACAGCGCCATCCCCTAGCTCCTGATGTTCCTATTCATCCGAATTTGACATTCACAAATGACATGGCAGAAGCTATAGAAGGAGCTTCTATGATTGTCGAAGGTGTCTCCTCAGCAGGAATTCGCCCTGTATCTGAACAGCTAAAAACTATCACAGATTTACACGTGCCTTTTGTCATTACCTCAAAAGGGATCGAACAACACACAGGGTTACTCCTTAGCGAAATTGTTCTGGAAATTTTCGGAAATTCCGCCAGGGAATATCTCGGTTATCTCAGTGGGCCTTCCATAGCGCGTGAAGTACTAAAAAATTGCCCTTGTTCGGTGGTTATCAGCGCATATAATCCCGATACCTTAAAGAAAATACATAATGCATTTTTAACTCCTAAATTCCGTGTTTACCCCAATAGCGATCTTAAAGGTGTCGCCCTCGGAGGAGCCCTAAAAAATATCATAGCAATAGCCTGTGGTATTTCCGACGGATTTCAATTTGGAGATAATGCTAAATCAGGATTGGTAACTCGCGGCCTTCACGAAATTAGAAAGTTCGCAACTATTATGGATTGTCGCCCAGACACCCTTAATGGCTTGGCAGGCCTCGGGGACTTGTGTACAACGTGTTTTTCTTCTCTAAGTAGAAATACAAAATTTGGAAAATTGATAGCTCAAGGTCTCACCCTAGAACAAGCAAAAGCTGAAATCGGAATGGTCGTAGAAGGAGCCTACACAGCATTATCAGCATATCAAATTGCCAAACATCATAAAATCGATATGCCCATAACTACAGGAGTGTATCGTGTTCTCTATGAAAACCTCGATATTAAAGAGGGTGTTGCAGGACTTTTGCAACGAAGTACTAAAGAAGAATACCTCTAAAAAGTAGCCAAGGCTTAGTGCTATTCCCTAAATGTGGAAGTTTTTCCCCTACAGAGTTTTCATTTGTACATTTTTTTATCATTTGGTAAATGATCAATTTATAACCTATAGTAAATAAGGCCATCTACTAAATGAATAGCAAGCTGAAGAAGCATCTACGTTTAGCATCCCTGACTCTCTTAGCCCTATCAGGGATTTTCTCATCCTCGTCCCTTCATGCTATGCAAGCAGGAAATCCAGCTTATCCTGTTCTTCCTGGTATCAACCCTGAGCAAAAAGGCTTTTGTTCCTTCGACATTTGCAATAGCTACAACCTTTTTGCTGCTCTCACAGGAAGTTTAAAAATAGGGTTTTCTGGAGATTACATTTTTTCAGAAAGCGCTAGAGTTAAAAATGTTCCCGTTGTTACTTCGGTAACTACCTCAGGCACAGGACCTCAGCCAACCGTAACTTCTACATTAAAAGACTTCGATTTCGACCTCAACGATTCTAAAGTTGGCGCAAGTTATGTATTTGCCTCGGTAGCTTTTCAGGATTCTTCTCCAGCTGCTATTCCTTTATTAGATATTAGCTTTGATGTAAAAATCGGTGGATTAAGAGAATACTATCGTCTTCCTCTTAATGCTTACCGCGATTATACCTCTTCACCTCTAGCTTCGGAATCACAAGTCACCGACGGATTAGTAGAAGTGCAAACTAACTACGGATTTGTTTGGGATTTAAGCTTGAAAAAGGTTCTCTGGAAAGATGGAGTTTCCTTCATTGGAGTTGGCGCTGATTATCGCCATGCATCATGCCCTATTAACTATATCATTGTGAATAGCCAGGCAAATCCCGAAGTATACTTCGAAAATTCTAACGGGAAGCTCAGCCACAAAGAATGGTCCGCAAATATAGGCATTACAACATATGTAAATGACTATATCCTTCCCTATCTATCCGTAGCTGTAGGCAGCTCTTCAAGAACAGCTCCCGCTAATAGCTTTAAACGTCTAGAAAGCCAATTTACAAATCTTCACTTTAAAGTTCGTAAAATTACTAACTTCCATAGAGTGAATATTTGCGGAGGAGCCACATGCTGCGCTTCCGATAATTTCTTTTATAGTGTTGAAGGCCGCTGGGGATGCCAACGTGCTATTAACGTAAACGCAGGGTTTTACTTCTAAGGTTTATTTAAAACCGCTGGCCAACGTGCGATATACGTTATGCATCAATTTCAATGAGCCCGCAACTATACTCCATTGCTGTTGCATAGCTTGCATCTGAAGCTCTAACATCAACTGGTGCGTTTGCGCTAAATCACCAAAATTTTGCACATCAGCAAGACAAGTATTAAAGAAATTTAATAATCCGCCTCTTGTAGTTCCCTGCTGAATATCAATCTCACCATCTACAACAAGATGCTCTAAATCTTGAAGACTAATAATGGAAAATTCTGCTCCCATAATCTTATATGAAGGCTCATATTCACTACCCCCAGGAATGAAAACTAGAGAATTCAAAACTAGCATGAGCTTGCTCATCTGAGTCAACGTAAACGCTAATTCACCATCATACCTGTTTACCATATCTACAAGCTGTTTTTTCTGAGCCTCGGTAAGACTGGTGTTTCCATTAACATTCGCGGTAATATTTTTTAACATTGCCCTAGCATTTTCAGCACTTTGTATATCACTACGCAATTGCAACCGCTCTTCCTCATAACGATCAAGAATCATCTGATAGCCATATTTAAAATTCGCGGTTCCTGATGTCTGAGAAATATATGACCCTAAATTATAAATAATAGGAGCAGAGTTAAACGTTTTTATAGTCTCTAAAAGAGGACTAAAAATAGTTTGAGCATATCCGGAAAGGTTTAACTCCCTTCCTAAAGCATATAAAGCTTCTTCTTGAGCGGGGATATATTTATCCAAAAGAATATAGGCAAAGGCAGACTGAAAAGGCATCTTATTGATTATAGAATTTGCATCAGGATTAAGCTCAGGAGCCGTTGTCAATGCCTGAGGTGTCATTCTATCTATATGCTCTTTGAAAGTCTTATTAGCTTGCTTGCGGGTCTCTTTATTATCACGTTCTGTCATGATAGCTTGCATTACTGCTAACTGAGATCCCGTATTTAAGAAGTCTCTTTTTAATGAAGAAACAAACTCGTTACTCAATCCTAAAGAACTCGCTTCTTTTAGCAAATCTTGCATAATTTTTAGGTGAGAAGCGACCTCATTGATCTTTGTATAATCTGCGGCAACCTCAGCAGGAGATACGCGACGCTCCGCAAATGCAGGACCTTCAGTAACCTGAATAAACTGTTGATGACGCTGTACTGGAGAGTTATTCATAACCATCTTACTTAATCCTACGTGTTATTTTCGCAAATATCTGATTCATTAATGCTAACGCAGCACTAACCATCGTCCATTCTTGTTGAATCGCTGAAGTCTCTAACTGTAAAGCCAACTGCTGGTTTTGGTTAAAAGTTGTATAATCCTGTTGTGTAGACTCTAAACCTTGTAAAACCTGCTGCTCACCACCAGGAACAATACCGTTTTCACCACCCTCAATCACAAAACTTTCAAGGAAGGCTAAAATACGCTCAAATCCCGTGGATTTTTTATTATTTACATAGAGATCAAAAGCCTCATCCACCTCATTAGGCTTTTCTACAAATTTGAGTTCTACTTTGTCTAAAAAGCAATATAGGTAGGATAGGTTACGACTTAACAGCTCAAGCTGCAAATCGTATGTCCGAAGCTTTTGGCGAAGTTCGCGTTTCTGAGAAGATGTAAGCTCAGCGTCACTCTCAATCTTAGGCAACAGCTCTCCGATTTTATCCCTAGCTCTTTTACAACGCTTAAAATCTGTAGTAGTTCGTTTTTCTTCCTTAGCGAAAACATTTCTTGCCTTCCCAATAGCATCAGGAAGCTCTTGAAGATTCATCTGGCGTAGATATATCGCTAAAGAATAATAAACGTCGGAATTTTGGAAGCTGGTAATAAAAGTAATCAATTCATTCATAAACCTAGCAGCCTTGTTAGAGAAGGTCATCTGCTCCCCTAACATCTCTAAAACTCGCTGCTGATTAGGTAAATACTTGTCCAACATCAAAGAAGAGTAGACCATCTGCAAAGGTGAAGTGTCTACGAACTGCTTCTTATCTGCATTCATAGCAGCAAAATAATTCAATTTAGAAATATCTAGATTAGATTTGCTAGACATCAATTTTGTAGATTCTACATTCCACACATCAATTTGATTCTGTATTGCTTCAATGCTTTTATTTACCCCGGTAATAATTGTCTGAAATTGGTTGCGGGTCAAAGGTTTTGGGTCGACATTTTCAGCTATAACCTCGACAGCGCGTTGGAAAAATAGAGGATTAGGAACAGGTCGAACAGAAGCCGCTCCCTCATCTGCAAAAAGATAAACATATCTGTTATAAGCAGCTGCAGGATTATTTATATAGGTATCAAATGGAGATCCAGCAACATTAAACTTGGCATTTGACCGTTGCTGCCAGTATGTTTTTGCTTGCTCCAAAACTCTTTTATACTCATCGTTACTAGTAGCCATAAACTTCATGTACTGTGTCGCACATGCTTCGTAGCAATACAGCATTCCCATAAAGTCATTCAAATAAAAGGGGTTGTGTGTCCCATCAGCCTGTTCAGCAACCTGAATATTATTGAGAGAATTTAAGAAGATATCGATCCCACTTTTAATTTGAGCAGGAAGAGCATCGGGAACATCGGTAGGATACCTGGACATAAGCATCCTATAGAGGTCTCCAAGCATAATGTAGTTTCTTGCCGCACTTGCTTCTATAGGATCATAAAAACCTGTTGCTAAGGAAACAGCCCCGGGTTCTAAATTCCAATAAGGAGTACAAAAGTCTTTAAAAGTACTGGCGAACTGACGAATGAGTCCAATGATGTTATTGGCATCTTCTATATTTAAGGCGATCTGAGAAAGTTGAATGTTAATATCATCGGTAGCAGGATACAATACAGTAGCCATACTGTGATAAATGACCATCATGTTTTGCCAAAAATTAATAACCTTACTTTTTGGCGGGGCATCCTTACCCTCTAATTTATCTATTGCGGCTACAAAATCTCTGGGTAAGGCATATAGTGTGTTATATTGCTCATCCCCAGGAGTTCCTGAAGTAAACACTGTTTTTAAAGTATTAAGCCTTGTCTGATACTCTTTAACAAGAGCTTCCTCTGCTGGCGTAGGATCAAAAAGTCCCCCTTGATCAACAGGCTTCAGCCAATCTTCAAAATTCTTCTCCAACCCTTCTATATAGCGCTTGGCAGAAGCTAGATGGGGATTTGTTATTATTTCTTTAATCTCATCTGCCGTAGGAGGAGTAGCTACTATATTAATTCTTGATTCCGGAGAACCTTCTAAAAAAAGATCCTCTGGTAATTCTGCAGCTACAGGAAGCGCTGCTATCTGAGACTCTACCTCTTGCAACAAACCAAGAGAGTGTTTCAATCCCTTAGCTTTTAAATCTAATTCCTGAAAAAGAAAAACAGCATTAGACACTGGCGTTGTCGTATCTATTTGATTGCCAAGCAATGCTGACGTAATATTTCGGCTAAAAGTAAGATAAGTAGGCTGTATCGTCACTGTATTTATCCAGAAGATAACTAACTATTTTTCTAATTTTAAAATAAAAAATTTTATTTCAAAAATAAAAATAATTAGCTTCAAAACTAAAACATAAATAACAAGTGACTTTGATTATTTAATTATTTTAATTCATTTTCCATTCTTAATAATTCATCAGTGATTACCTGAGGAAAATGAGATCCAAATATTTCAAAATACTCACGAATACCCGCGATCTCTTTAAGCCACCCAGGACCATCCACAGAAAGCAGATCCTGAATAGTTTGTGAAGATAGGTTTAAACCCTCTAAATTCAAAGCAGACTCTACAGGCAAGTAACCTATTGGGGTTTTCTTAGCTATTGACTCATCCCCATTTGTTCTTTTGAAAATCCATTCTAAAACACGGAGATTATCGCTAAATCCTGGCCACATGAAATTGCCGTCCTTATCCTTACGGAACCAGTTAACCCCGTAAATTCTTGGCAATTTTAAATTGGCATTCTGAGCGAAAGATAGCCAATGATCAAAATAATATGCCATGTTGTAACCGCAAAACGGTAACATAGCAAAAGGATCATGACGTAATTTACCCTGATCCCCAACGATAGCAGCTGTAATAGCCGACGACATACTAGCACCTATCGTCACGCCATGTTCCCAACTTAAAGCCTCATAAACTAAAGGAATAGTATCCGAACGACGACCACCAAAAATGATCGCTTCTATAGGAACTCCTTCAGGGCTATTCCATTGAGGATCTAAAACTGGGCATTGCTTTACAGGTGTTGTAAATCGAGAATTCGGATGCGCTGCGGGCTTTCCTCCAGGCTTCCAAGGATTCCCATGCCAATCTATAAGACCTTCAGGAGGTTGACTAGTTAAACCCTCCCACCAAACATCCCCATTCGGAGTTAAGGCAACGTTAGTAAATAAGGAATTCGACTTACATGTCGCCAAAGCATTGGGGTTGGTAGTTGCCGATGTTCCCGGAGCAACACCAAAAAATCCAAATTCAGGATTTACAGCATACAATCGCCCATCAGGACCAGGACGTATCCAAGCAATATCATCGCCAACACACTCGATTTTCCAACCAGGAATCTTCGGCATTAACATAGCTAAATTTGTCTTACCACAAGCACTAGGGAATGAAGCCGTAAAATACTTCTTCTCTCCCTGAGGATTGGTAACGCCAATTATTAACATATGCTCAGCAAGCCAGCCATGTTGACGCGCTATATAAGAAGCTAAACGTAAAGCAACACACTTCTTCCCAAGTAAGGCATTGCCTCCATAGCCACTTCCAAAAGACATTACACTGCTATCATCTTGGAAATGCACTATACGCATATGCTCAGGATTACAAGGCCAAGGGACATCTTTCTGACCAGGAGATAAAGGATAACCCACACTATGCAAACACTTGTGAAAATCCTTAGAAGTCCCTAGAAACTTTAATACCTCAGCTCCCATACGTGTCATGATCTTCATAGAACAAACAACATAGGGAGAATCTGTAATTTCAACACCAACAAGTGAAAAAGGAGAGTTTAAAGGCCCCATGCAAAAAGGAACTACATAAAGAGTTCTTCCCTGCATGCAGCCTCTAAACAGGCCTTGCAGCTCTTTACGCATCTCTTGAGGATCTCGCCAGTTATTTGTAGGGCCGGCCTCCTCTTTGTTCGAAGTGCAAATAAAAGTAAATTGTTCAACACGAGCAACATCGTCAGGAGACGAACGAACTAAAAAACAATTAGGATGTAAATCAGGATTCAAAGGAATGAAAACTCCGGAATCTTTCATCATGCTACAAAGTTCTGCATACTCACGATCAGAACCATCACATATACGAACATCCTTAGGAGTTACTAATTCGGCGACCTCTTGGATCCACTTCTTTAATCCTTCATGCTGAATCTCATTTTCCCACGCACTGATCATACCATATTTCCTTTGCGTTTCTTAAATTGATCTAGGTGTTCTAAAGCTTTCCCTGTCCCTAGGCAAACAGCAAGTAAAGGATGAGGCGCAGTAATCACCGACAGCCCTGTATTTTTACTCAAAGCCTTGTCAAGACCCTTAATCAAAGCCCCGCCACCAGCTAATACCATACCACGCTCAACTAAATCCGCAGAAAGCTCGGGAGGGCATTTCTCTAAAGTTAAACGCACGCACTCAATAATTTGTTGGATAGGCTCTGCTAAACATTCACGAATTTCAACAGAGTTAATCCTCTTGGTTATTGGCAATCCCGCAACTTGATCGCGACCACGAACTTCCATTTCAAGTTCCTGATCACCTAAAGGATATGCTGAACCAATAGTAATTTTAATTTCTTCGGCAGTACGCGGGCCAATCATAAGATTGTAAGTACGACGCATATAATTAATGATACACTCGTCAAACTCATCACCAGCAATACGTAAAGAACGAGATTCTACAATTCCCCCTAGGGAAATAATTGCAATCTCGGTAGTTCCACCACCAATATCAATAATCATACTGGCAGCAGGCTCATGAACAGGAAGATCCACACCAATAGCTGCAGCCATCGGCTCTTCTATCAAAATTACCTCTTGAGCTCCTGCGTGCAAAGCAGAATCCTCAACGGCTCGCTTTTCCACACCAGTAATCCCTGAAGGTACCGCTATTAAAATTCTCGGGCGAAACATACTGCGTGAAGGAGTAACACGTTTAATCAACGCTTTTAACATTCCCTCAGCAATTTCAAAATCCGCGATTACCCCATCCTTCATAGGACGAACAGCCATAATCTTACGGGGAGTTTTGCCTAACATGGCTTTAGCTTTATGACCAACAGCAAGGACAGTGTGCGTCTGAGCATCAACAGCTACAACAGAAGGCTCACTAAGCACAATACCCCGTCCACGAACATACACTAAAGTATTCGCAGTTCCTAAATCGATACCAACATTACCAGAAAAAAAGTTGAAAACTTTATCAAAACGACCTAAAGTTTTGTTATATAATCGATTGGAAAGATGTTTTATTTTAAATAAGCTTCTATGTGGGCTCATAGCATCATATCTGTAGCAATTCTAGTACTTCTTCCCAAGTTAACTTGGAAACGACTTCATCATCAGAGTTGATCACTTTCTTTACAAGGCTCTTTTTCCTGTTTTGGAGAGATAGTATTTTTTCCTCAATCGTATTTAACGTAACTAACTTATACGAAGAGACCGAGCGACTTTGACCTATGCGATGCACACGATCTGTAGCCTGATTTTCTACAGCAGGGTTCCACCACATATCATAGTGAATCACAGTATCAGCACCAACAAGGTTCAAGCCCGTTCCACCAGCTTTTAAAGAAATCAAGAAGACTAATAAACCTGGATCCTCATTAAATTGGTTCACAATTTCCAATCTGTTCTTGGTGGAACCATCTAAATAAACAAAACGTACACCACGAACTTCTAAGTCTTTTCTAATGATGCTCAACATCTTCGTATACTGACTGAAAAGAACCGTCTTGTGTCCTGATTCAACAAGAGAAGAAAGAAGATCCATAAGCATATCGTACTTTGCAGAATCCCCCGGCTCAGGAACATCCTTAGCAAAAATAGCCGGGTGGCAGCAAATTTGTTTTAAACGCGTAAGCGTTGCAAGAACATGAATATGTATACGGTCAAATCCTTCTTGTTTTACCAAACGAGAAAGCTCTTTCTTCGCCGAAGCAGCATAAGAATGATAGAGCTCTTTTTGAGACTCTGTAAGATGACAGTGATACAAAATTTCCGAAACAGGAGGCAAATCTTCCAAAACATCTTCTTTCATACGGCGAAGAATAAAAGGAGCTACCTTCTTCTTTAAAGCAACCATATTGTCAGCTTTATTGCCCATATAGTTGCCCGTACGAATGTACTTGCCTACAAAGCGATCGTAACTGCTTAATAAGCCAGGCATTAAAAAGTCAAACAAGCTCCACAGCTCTTCTAAAGAGTTTTCTATCGGAGTTCCTGTTAAGATTAAGCGATGACCCGAACGAATCATCTTCACAGACTTTGCATTACGCGTCGTGCGATTCTTAATATGATGAGCTTCATCTAAAACTACATAGTCAAAGACAAAATCCTTATAAATATCGATGTCCTTCTGTAGCAAATTATAGGAAGTAATCGCCACATCATATTCGGATAAAGAAGCAAGTTGTCTGCGTCTATGGGAAGGAACTCCGTCAACTATCATAGTTTTAAAGTCTGGATTAAACTTACGGAATTCTTCTTTCCAGTTATATACCAAAGAAGTTGGACAAACAATCAATGAGCAGCCCGTCCCTTTTTCTAATCTACTTTGGGTAATAGCAATAATAGCCTGTAAGGTCTTTCCAAGACCCATATCATCAGCTAAAATACCATTGAGATGCATTTTTCTAAGACGCTCTAACCAATGAATTCCTTCTGTTTGATAACTACGCAATGTAGCTTGTATCTGCTCAGGAATCGCTTGGAAGTCAAAAGCAACCTCTCCACGAATTTGTTTTTGGATCTCAGATAATTTGTCAGTCATTGTAAAGTTTACTGGCAAATCTTTGAAAATTTCCGAAGAAATCCCTGTCAAACTCCATAAAGGACACTTCTCTACAAAGTCATCCAAAACTTTAAAACCGATTTCATTAAAAATCTGAACAACAGGAGAAATCTTTTCTAAATCTAACACTAAAATACAAGGAAGCTTAGAAGAACTCCCTCTACCTCGGCGAGCAGTTTTAACATGACGCCCTTTCTTGGGAAGCTCCAGGAAACGCTTCTTCGCGCTAATACAATCCCAGAGTAAATCTAAACTGATTCCCTTCAGCAGACCATGAACCTTAAGTTCTGCTTCGTAAGAATTAATCTCATCACTCTCTTTAAAGGACAGATCAAAAATTGTTTCATCATAGATAAATTGATCTGAAAGCGTTTCAGGACAGTTAAATGTTATCCTATGCTGATTGTTAGGAATGGTTTCTGTCATGAACTCAACAATCTTCTTTTCACTCTTTACATGAAAAGCTCCGTCACGCTCGTCATAAATAAAACCAGAAAAGACTTCTTCTATGATCTTACGCTCTTCAACAAGATTCCTCGCCAAAATACCATCGTCACGGATAAATGAACGGAGATCTTGATACTTTAAGGACATGGAAGCCGCAGGAATCGTAATAGAGTCATAGATAAAGTATAATTTTGCCTCTAACTCCCCATCTAAATAGCTCATGTTACAAACACCACGCACCTCCTCAACATAAGGAAGAGTGACAAATGAGTTTAAAACTTCAACATTAGCAATATCTGCATACTCTTTAAAAACTGGAAGAGCATTTTCTCTAAAAGAACCAAATAGAGCTTCAGGAATAGTAATGTCGCGTAATCTCGAAAACGAACGTAAATGGGCACGTCGAATTTGAGGAGCAAAGTGATGGTAAACATTATGATGAATAATACCAGGAACATTAGACTCTAAAAGAATAGCTTGTTCCGGTTGAAGCTCATCATCATCTACAAGAATCAAAGGAGTAATTAACACTGCCTTGTAAGGAGTATCAAAGAAATCTAAATTGAACTTCATTTTAGCAGGAGATACCGACCAATATAAAGGCTCCTCAAGGTTCCCACAGAACATTCCTGAAAAACTTTCTTTTTCTCCAGATTGCCCTCCTCCACGATCAGCCATCTGGTGCTCGTACATTTTTGCTAAAATCACACCTAAAGATGTTAACGTAAGATAGGCAGATTTTAATAACTTCTCTTCCGAAGCCTGATTTGCATAACGAACATAGCGAATTAACAAATCTATTAATTTGCGATCGGAAGCATTGAAAGATTGCATCGTAAAGAAGAAACGACGTCCACTAAGGATAATCGGCTCTTGATACAAAACCCCTTCAAGGAAAGTTTTAATATTGGAAATATAAAAAGGTTTAGAGCGACCGGGAAGACGTAAAACTAATTGAAATTCGACATGCTGATTCGGTTGGAATACCTCATCATTAGCAGAAACAAACAAAACAGCAAGTTCAGCAGCATTTTTATCCAAATATTCCTTAGGAAGGAAAAATGGATTAGCACTTAAAGCATTTGCCGCATGGATGTACTCACTCAGAATCTCTTTTTGATGCTCACGATCCTTTCTTTCTTCTTCTCTTGTTGCCGCAACAACAAAAGTTTCCTGAAGTTCTTTTTTAACTTCTTCGTTTATTTCCTCATTAGTATCTAAATTGGCTTCTTGAGAATAAGCCACGACCATTTCATTAAAATACTGCTCCAAATAAAACAGCAAAGCAACGATATGCTGGCAATCATAGTTGTAAGAACAGTCACAGTTGGAATCTACAGTGTCAGACTCTGAACGATCAACTTCTATTTCACATTCATATACGTTGTCATATAGTCCCCGAATCTGTGCTCCTATACACACCGATTCCCCATTCATTGAGAGGATTTTCGCATTAATCACAGCTCCCTGGTCAAAAAGTTCCTTGCCATCTTGCAAAATGTTAGCTGTAAAATCCCTTCGTAATTTGCGAAAATTGAGCATTTCTCCTCTAAGCTATAGAGTTCTGATTGAATCAGCTTACTTGTACCTGTTTACCCTCGCTAAATCAATGAAAAATTTTATCAGGTGCTTTACCACCTATTTTGACGGGTGTTTTTGCGTTATCTAATACTCACATAGTTGACTAGTCATTGATAAAAACTCGTCAAATATCTAGAATATCACTTTTCGTGCGGGTGTAGCTCAGTGGTAGAGCGCCACGTTGCCAACGTGAAGGTCGTGAGTTCAAGCCTCATCACCCGCTTTTCCTTCCAGAAAAGCTTCAAAAGGTAGTCTTGTGTCTCGAAATTTTTCTAACGAGCAATTTTCTGTTAATTTAGAAGAACAACCAGGATGTGTTGTTTCTGCTGTTGTGCAGACCACTCCGAACCTCCTAGAAAAACTTCAAAAACAGGCTGTAAAAAAACTCAAAAAAGATGTTGCACTTCCAGGGTTTCGCAAAGGCAAAGCCCCAGACGAAACAATTATTTCTCGTTACCCTAATCAAGTAACAAAAGAATTGAATCAATTATTGATTCAATCGGCATACCATGCCCTATCTAATGTAGGAGACCGAAGACCGCTCTCTCCAAAGGCTATTAAATCGACATCAGTAGTAAAAGCTGATTTAAACGAAGGTGGACAAGTAGATTTTACTTATGAAGCTTTCCCTGTAATGCCTGATATTTCTTGGGAAAAGCTATCTTTACCTGAAGAAGCTCCTGCAAAAGATATCACAGACGAAGAGATGGAAAAGGGATTACTCAACATCGCTTACTTCTTTGCGACAAAAACTCCTGTGACACGGCCCTCTCAAGAAGGGGATTTTATTTCTTTATCTCTTCATGTGTCCAAACAAGATCAAGAGGAAGTCGCTCCTGCAGCAATTTTTGAAAATAAATATTTCAAACTTTGCGAAGAAGAAATGACAGATTCTTTCAGAGCTAAATTTGTAGGCATTTCTGCAGGCCATCGTGTTACCGAAGTGATTTCTTCTCCAGAAATTCAATCTTTCCTCAACGGCGATATTTTAACATTCACTGTTAACGCAGTCATTGAAGTCGTTGCTCCGGAACTCGATGATGAAAAAGCTCGTCAGCTACAAGCAGAATCCTTAGAAGATCTTCAAAAAAAACTTCGCATTCAACTAGAAAATCAAGCAAAAGACAAACAGAATCAGCAGCGCTTTATTGAAGCAGAAAATGCTCTTGCAAGCATTGTAAACTTCGATCTTCCATTATCAATGTTGGAAGAACGTAAAGATATGCTAACTAGAGAAAAGCTCTTAAATGCTCGCTTAATTCAATACTGTTCCGATGAAGAACTCGAGAAGAAAAAAGCCGATTTATTAAAAGAAGCTGAAGAAGAAGCTCAAAAAACTTTAAAATTGTTTTTCCTTGCTAATAAGATTTTCACAGATGAAAAACTTGTGATTAGTCGTGAAGAGCTTCAATATATGATGGACGTATGTTCTAGAGAACGTTTTGGCATGCAGCCTCCTCGGGACATCTCTAATGAAGTTTTACAAGACCTAGTAATGGCCGCGCGTGATCGCTTAACTTACCATAAAGCTCTGGAAAGAGTTCTATCCAAAGCAAAAGAGTTGGCGGCTGCTCCCTCTGCGTAAATCCTAGAGGAAAACACTTGACCCAAGAAAGTCTTAAACATAGAATTCAACATTTTACTGCGTAGGCGTATTTGTAAGCCGATAGCGTAAAAAAAATAGATTATGTTTATTGTTGGAATTGCTTTTACGCATTTAAGTATATATGCGAAAAGAAACTATTTTGAGAGGAAATGCAAATGACATTGGTGCCTTATGTGGTCGAGGATACAGGTCGTGGCGAACGCGCCATGGATATCTATTCGCGTCTTTTAAAAGATCGCATTGTAATGATTGGCCAAGAAATTACGGAACCACTTGCAAATACCGTCATTGCCCAATTACTTTTCCTAATGTCTGAAGATCCTAAAAAGGATATTCAAATTTTTATTAACTCCCCAGGCGGATATATCACAGCTGGATTGGCTATTTATGATACCATTCGTTTCTTGGGCTGCGATGTAAATACCTATTGCATAGGTCAAGCGGCATCTATGGGAGCCCTATTGCTCTCCGCAGGAACAAAAGGTAAGCGCTATGCTCTTCCTCATAGTCGAATGATGATTCACCAGCCTTCAGGAGGTATTATAGGAACCTCCGCGGATATTCAATTACAAGCAGCTGAAATCTTAACATTAAAAAAACACCTCGCGAACATTCTTTCCGAGTGTACTGGCCAACCTGTAGAAAAAATCATAGAAGATTCCGAAAGAGACTTCTTTATGGGAGCTGAGGATGCTATCTCCTATGGTCTAATTGATAAGGTTGTTTCTTCTGCAAAAGACACGAAAGATAAGGATACCGTCTCTTAGAGAGTTATTATGAACAAAAAAAATCTCACTATTTGCTCTTTTTGTGGGCGCTCTGAAAAAGATGTGGAAAAACTAATCGCAGGTCCCTCTGTATACATTTGCGATTATTGCATTAAACTATGCTCGGGGATTTTAGATAAGAAACCCGCGGCAACTCCAGCAACGGGATCTGCACCAGAAACAACAACACATAATCCAGATCTTCAGGCCCTCACCCCAAAAGAAATAAAGAAGCATATTGATGCTTATGTAGTGGGACAGGAAAGAGCGAAAAAAACTATCGCTGTTGCTGTATACAATCACTATAAACGTATACGCGCTCTGTTAAATAATAAACATGTAAGCTACGGGAAATCCAACGTTTTACTTTTAGGTCCCACAGGATCCGGGAAAACCCTCATCGCTAAAACCTTGGCAAAAATTTTAGACGTGCCCTTTACAATAGCTGATGCCACAACTCTTACAGAAGCAGGATATGTCGGTGAAGATGTAGAAAACATTGTTCTAAGACTGTTACAAGCTGCTGATTATGATGTTGCCAGAGCAGAACGCGGGATAATCTATATTGATGAGATTGATAAAATCGGCAGAACTACAGCGAATGTATCAATTACCCGAGATGTTTCCGGAGAAGGTGTACAACAGGCTCTGCTAAAAATCATCGAAGGAACAACAGCAAATGTTCCCCCTAAAGGAGGACGTAAACACCCTAATCAAGAGTATATTCGTGTAAATACTGAAAATATTCTTTTTATTGTGGGTGGTGCTTTCGTTAACCTAGATAAAATTATAGCAAAACGCTTAGGGAAAACTACAATCGGATTTTCTGACGAGCAAGGAGACTTCTCTCAACAAGATCGCGATCATCTACTCACAAAAGTAGAAACCGAAGATCTTATTGCCTTTGGTATGATTCCTGAATTTGTCGGCAGATTCAATTGTATTGTCAATTGTGAAGAGCTCTCATTAGATGAACTAGTCGCCATTCTTACCGAACCAACAAATGCTATTGTAAAACAGTATATTGAGCTGTTTTCAGAAGAAAATGTGAAGTTGATTTTCGAAAAAGAAGCTTTATATGCTATAGCAAAGAAAGCTAAGCTGGCAAAAACAGGAGCTCGAGCTTTGGGTATGATCTTAGAAAACCTACTCAGAGATCTCATGTTTGAGATTCCTTCCGATCCAACAGTAGAAGCTATAAGGATTCAGGAAGATACAATCTTAGAGAATAAATCTCCCGTGATTATCAGAAGAACTCCAGAAGCTATAGCGTAAATTTCTTCTCTTCTTTATTAGGGATGTAATGACAACAATCGCCCTAGAAGCTGCAAAAAAAATTCTTACAAAGTTGCGTAACGCCGGTTACCAAGCATATTTTGTTGGTGGCTGCGTTCGCGATATGCTTATGGGAAAACCCATAGAAGATATCGACATAGCAACTAACGCCCCCCCAGTCATAGTCTCTACTATTTTCCCTGATACCCTAGCTCTGGGCGCAGCTTTTGGAATTATTGTCGTTAAAGAAAGCGATCGCTTATTTGAAGTAGCCACATTTCGTAGTGATGAAAATTATGAAGATGGCCGCCATCCCGAACGCGTAGTATTCTCATCCATGAAAGAAGACGCCTTAAGACGCGACTTCACTATCAATGGGATGTATTATGACCCTTTCGAAGACAAACTTTTCGATCTTGTTGAAGGAAGAAGAGATATTGAAAAAGGCATAATTCGCGCTATTGGACACCCTAAATTACGTTTCTCTGAAGATAAATTACGTATACTCCGAGCCATACGTTTCAGTGCCTCGTTAGGATTTTCTCTAGATCCTGCTACAGAACGCGCTGTTATCCGCGAAGCCCCTGCCTTAGTTAATTCCGTATCCCCAGAAAGAATCTGGCAGGAATTAAGGAAAATGCTAAAAAAACATCCCTATGAAGCTCTTTCTCTGCTCATAAAACTCAAAGTTATTATGACCATCTTCCCTGAGCTTCGTGATGTTCCTTACAGCCTATTACGAACCAATATCGAATTTGCTAAAAAACTCAATCCTATAGACTTCCCTGAAATCCTTTTTCTATTACCTTTATTTCAAGGAATCAGCGAAGAAGCTGCTTGCGTAGCTTTTTCCCGTCTAAAAGTTTCAAATAAAGATTTAAAACTAATACAACTGTGGTACCAAGCTCTTCCACAATTTCAAAATATCAATAATAACCGTGTTTTCTGGGCTAATTTTTTAGCCTCGCCAACAGCCCATCTATTTTTATCTTTATTCTCTGCCACTCAAAAAGATCCTTCAAAACAACAACATTTCATTGCTCGCGTTCAAGAACTAGAAACTCGTCTAGAACAATTCATCCTAAGAATTAAAACTGCATCCCCTGTGATTTCTGCTCCTGACCTAATTTCCAGAGGGATTACGCCAGGCCGCCTACTTGGGGACCTCTTAAGGGAAGCTGAAATTCTTTCTATAGAAAACGACTGCCTTGACAAGGAAAAAATTTTATTGCTCCTCAAGGAAAAAGGCTTCTGGAAGTAAAATTCAGAACAAATAAACTTTTCCCTTAAACTCTCAATTGATTTTATTGCTTTAGATTTAATTTTTTAGCTTTTATCATTTTCTTTGTAATTATTCACAAACGAGATTAATTGAGTTTATCATGCTACGGATTGCTATTTTAGGAAGACCCAATGTTGGAAAATCCTCCCTTTTCAATCGGATGTGTAAGCGATCTTTGGCTATTGTTAATTCCCAAGAAGGAACTACTCGAGATCGACTATACGGAGAAATCCGCGGATGGGGAGTACCCGTTCAGGTAATTGATACTGGAGGAGTAGATAAAGATTCCGAAGATCACTTTCAAAAACATATCTATAAGCAGGCTTTAGCCGGAGCAAATGAAGCAGATGTTCTTCTCCTTGTTGTAGATATTCGCTGCGGAATCACAGAGCAAGATGCCGAGATTGCTAAACAACTCCTCCCATTAAAAAAGCCTCTTATTCTTGTCGCAAATAAAGCTGATACCTTTAAAGACGAACATCGCATTCATGAGCTGTATAAAATAGGAATCTCTGAGATTCTTCCGGTGTCAGCAAGTCATGACAAACACATCGATAGGTTATTGGCTAGAATCAAAACTTTATCCAATATCCCTGATGTTGTTGAGGAATGCGAAGAAGAAATCGAAGAAGAAGAACTCCTCTCCCCTGAAGTACTATCTCCTGAATCCTCTGAGGAACTTTTATCTGATTTTGAAGATGAGGAGATATCTTTCCAGACTCCTCCAGTACTAGATAGACCTTTGAAAATTGCCCTCATAGGCCGTCCTAACGTAGGGAAATCCTCTATTATTAACGGACTATTAAATGAAGAGCGCTGTATTATTGATAACATCCCGGGAACTACCCGTGATAATGTCGATATTTTATATTCTCATAACGACCGTTCATATCTATTTATAGATACTGCCGGTCTGAGAAAAATGAAAAGCGTAAAAAACTCTATAGAATGGATTTCCTCATCAAGAACAGAAAAAGCCATAGCGCGTGCTGATATTTGTTTATTAGTTATTGACGCTACACATCGTTTATCTTCTTACGACAAACGCATTCTGTCTTTAATTTCCAAACATAAAAAACCCCACATTATCCTCGTTAATAAATGGGATTTAATGCAGGGCATCCGTATGGAGCACTATGTTCGTGACTTACGTAATACCGATATTTATATAGGCCAATCGCGCATTCTCTGTATATCTGCAGAAAAGAAACGCAATCTCAAGCATATCTTTTCATCTATTGATGAATTATATGAAACAGTTTCTAACAAAGTCCCTACGCCTGTTGTTAATAAAACGCTCGCTTCTGCATTGCAAAAACATCATCCTCAAGTAATTAATGGAAGAAGGTTACGCATTTATTATGCGATTCATAAAACTGCAAACCCTTTCCAATTCTTGTTATTTATTAATGCAAAATCGTTATTAACTAAGCATTATGAGTGTTATTTAAAAAACACTTTAAAATCATCTTTTAATTTGTATGGAATACCTTTTGATTTAGAATTTAAAGAAAAAACGAAAAGAAGAAATTAATTTGTTTAAAAATTAAAATATTATTATTAAAAAAATAATAATAACAAATTAATTATTTCTTGGAGACTTTAACCATGAACTATGATCACTATGACGCGTCGGAAGCCGAATACCAAAACTCACTTGACGAGCTTCTTTATAACTCGGAAGAAGCTCTCTCATTAGACAAATACCAGGAAACTGGAGTTTATGTTGAAGAAGAAAAAGATGCTGGTGACCTTCTTATAGTTCTCGGAGAATCTATCCTTAAAGGCGTTATACGCCAATTTTACATTAGTGATGATAATCACGCCTACACCCGCAGTTGTCTCAAAGGAGACTGGGAACTGTGGTTTAATATCCCCCCAAAAACAATAGAAAGTAAAAGCTATGACTTTGATTCCTTAAAAGAATCAGACTTTCTTCTTACAACTAACGTAGAGACATTCACAAATGCTCCGAAAGATTTTCCTAAGGGGTCGGAATCTTTAAATAATATTATCATCTGCATGACAACACTAAATATGGATCATCGCGTGCAGTTTTTAATTGGAGATAATCACAGAACATTCTGGATACGCCATCATGATGCGAAATCTTGGTCTGAGTGGTCCACATTCATTTAAGATCTAAAAGGGAAAAAAGCAGGCTGGAAGCTAGCCCAGCCCTAAAAGCTTTGTTTAATCTTCTTCAGATTCTCCTATGACAGTCAATTCCATAGGGCCAAAGTTTTCATTATTTTGGAAAGATGTCGCAACAACAGGAATAACATTTTGAGGACGCTGTTCCCTAGTCATTGTTAATTCTAAACGGAATAAATGCTTTACGATCGCAATACGGATATCGCGAATAAGACTTTCAAATAATAGGAAAGATTCGTGTTTGAACTCGATTAGAGGATCTTTTTGTCCAACAGTACGTAAACCTACTTCACTGCGTAATAGATCCATATCTACAAGGTGAATTTTCCATTGCTCATCGATATGCATAATCATTACTGATCGTATGATATCTCTACAAATACCATTAGCATCAACTTCATTTCCTGCTGCAGTATTAATTTCTTCTACCATAGAAGAAAACTTTCTCTGGAAAGTATGAATCAGCTCAGCAGCAACTTTTTCAGCAACAGCATCTAGAGTATTTAGCTTTTTCAACTCCTCAAGGTCTAGCTGTACAGGGAAGGAGTAGTTCATCCAATCTTCTAATCTAGGAAGAGAATGTCCCGAGGGGTGATTACGGCTGACAAGCAACGACGCTATCATTAACGACACATGGTATATTGCTTCCTTAGCCAAGCTAAAGATATCTTCAGAACGCAAAACATCATTACGAAAAGCATAGATAGTTTGTCTCTGCTTGTTCATAACATCATCGTATTCTAAAGTATGCTTACGAATCGTATAGTTTCTAGCTTCTACTCGCTTCTGAGCTGTTTCGATGAGCTTGTTAAACATAGGATCCGACATTGCTTCTCCTTCAGGAGGACGAAAATGGCGAATCAAAGCGTTTAATTTAGGAGAGGCAAACAAACGCATTAAACGATCTTCAAAAGATAAGAAGAATTTTGCAGATCCTGGGTCTCCTAAGCGAGCACAACGGCCTCGCAACTGCCGATCAATACGTCGAGATTGGTGACGGCTTGTACCAATAACATGAAGGCCTCCGACTACCACAGCTTCTTTATCCAGCTTGATGTCAGTACCACGACCAGCCATGTTCGTAGCTACAGTAACGGCTCCTAATTTCCCTGCTCCCGCAATAATTTCAGCTTCTTGAGCATGGTTCTTCGCATTTAAAACAGTATGTTCTATACGATTTTGTCTCAAAATACGAGAAAGCTTTTCTGAAACCTCAACTGATTCCGTACCTATAAGAATAGGCTTGCCTTCTTGATGTATTTGAGAAATCTCCCGAACAATAGCGTGATATTTTTCACGCTCAGTCATGTAAAATTCATCATTATGATCTACACGCAAGCAAGTCTTAAACGTAGGAACTTGAACAACGTAAAGATTATAAATTTCTTTAAATTCTCGAGATTCTGTAATAGCGGTTCCCGTCATTCCTGCAAGCTTGGTATAAAGACGGAAAAAGTTTTGTAACGTTACTGTCGCAAAAGTTTGTGATTCTTTACGGATAGTTACATGTTCTTTTGCTTCTATCGCTTGATGTAGGCCTTCCGAAAAACGGCGTCCGGGTTGAGGACGGCCAGTATGTTCGTCAATAATCACAATTTGATCATTGCGAACAATATAGTCCACATCACGCTCCATAAGAAGATGCGCTCTCAGTAGTTGACGTAAGCCGTGGGCACGTGCTTTTCTCTGAGTATCTTCTTCAGAAACTGCTATTTTCTTATTAATTTTATCTGTTGGGGAGAGAGTTTCATCGCTATCTATTACAGCGTACTCATGTCCCATATCCATCATGACAAAGTCTTCAGCAGAGCCTCCGGTTTTTTCAACCCACTGCATCATACCCTTATCTGTTAACTCAAAATCGTTATTGTGTTCATCAACAATAATGAAGAGCTCAGAAAGCTTTTCTATACTTTCTTCTTTATTTTGCTCCGCATGATAATAAGTATCCCACTTATCAATCATTGCGCGTAAATCAGGGTGTTCACGGACTCTGCGTAAAACACGATTTAAAGGCATACCCTTACTGACTAGCCATAAGCTACGGCAAAACTCAGAAATACCTTCGACAACTTTTTTATCTTTAGGGAGGATATCAGCATCTAAGAAAGCATCTAAGCCTCTTCTTGCTTCCAAGGCTATCTGGCTACATAACTCTCGTTGTAACTGGACTAATTCCGCAACTTTGTCTTTAAGCTCAAAATATACAGGGTTATGTTTTTCCCCTGGACCGGAAATAATTAAAGGAGTTCTCGCTTCATCAATTAAAATCGAATCGACTTCATCAATAATAGCAAAATAAAAACCTCTGCCGACTTGATCATCAGCAGAAGTCGCTATGGAATTATCGCGAAGATAATCAAAACCAAATTCGGATGCTGTACCGTAGACAACATCACACTGGTATATTTCTTTTCGCTTTTCTAAAGGAGACCCTGATATTAAAACTCCGGTGGTTAAGCCTAGCCAGCGCAATATAGAGCCGACCCATTCACAGTCCCTTTGAGCAAGATAATCGTTAACAGTGACTAAATGGACAGGCTTTCCCGTTAAAGCATTCAAATACAAAGGCATAACCGCAGTAAGAGTTTTTCCCTCTCCTGTCTGCATCTCAGTAATGAATCCTTTATGCATAGCTATAGCACCAAGGACCTGCACGTCGTAAGGCACCATGTCCCAATTCTGATGGTATCCGGACACCTCTACAGGAGTTCCTGTTAGACGGCGGCATACATTTTTGACTATGCCATAAGCTTCAGGGAGCATGTCATCTAGTGATTCGCCTTCCTGATAGCGTTTTTTTAACTCTGCTGTTTTATTACGCAACTCCTCATCAGATAAAGGTGCCAACATCTCATCATAGACATTTACTTTATCCACAAGTTTTTGAAACTTTTTTAGGGTACGCTCCTGAGAAGATCCAAAGAAACGTTTAAGAAAATCTAACATACGTCGCTTAATTCAATATAATTGCTTGGAAAATAATCTAATAATTCCTACGAAAACTCATCTGTCAATACCATACTCGATTCTGGTGAATAAAAGGAACAAAAGTTCCCTTTGCTACGTTCTTCCTACTCCTGAACAAGAGACAAAAAACTTTTTCCTTAAATAAACAAGAAATCAAAAAAGAATTTAAGCCGCAAGAAGCGCGTCGACTTCCACGACATGTTGGTGATTCAGAGGAAGTTTTTGACGTAAATTACGCATAATTTGCGCACGACGTTTTTTCTGCTTTAAAGAGAGGTCTTGGTTAGCTAAAAAAGCTTGAATTTCGTAAGCGGCATCAAAATTTCCTGAGCGAGCTTCACAAGCACTTAGCAGTTCTAAAGTTTCCAAGGAATGATTTAACTGTAGGGCTTTCTTCGCATATTCTAAACCTGCTGCTGCGGTAACTACAGAGGCATAACCCACTCCGGACAACCACGCCAAAGCTTTACAAGCTGTCGGGCAATCAGGAAATTTTTGAATAACTTTGAGATACATTTTTTCAGCATCGGCATATTTTTTTAAACAGCACAGGCTAAGCCCGTAGCTTAAACCGCATTGCCAATCTTCAGCATATGTACAACATTGAAAAGCTATACCCCAGCAATACTCAGCCAAACGGTAGTCACGCTGCTCCATAGCAGCTAAAGCAGCATGTTTCATTAACAAGGCATCGCCTCGAGTCCATAAATCACTGCTTTGATAAATTAGTAATGCTTTTCGTGATCTTCCCTGCTTTTGTTCACACAGGCCGATATTAAACAAAGCCTCTTCTCGATAGTTTGCTTCTGCTAATAACTTTCGAAATAGCTTTCCAGCTTCTAAATAATTACCACAAATACGAGACGAATGTGCGAGGTTGTAAATAACCTCTAGGGGGCAGGGACCAAGAGCATAAGCACGGTTATAAAATTCTATAGCATCTTGGTAACGCTTAGAGATGAAATAGATATCACCAACAGTAATGTAGGTTTCTTGATGAGAAAGAGGAGAGATCCAAGGTTCTATAACACCACAAGCAGCGTTTATATGCCCTAAATGTACCAAAGCTGATGCATATTTGGCAGCGTCCTGTTCTTCAAAAATCTCATGGGCAATCAAAGAAAATGCCTGACAAGACTCTTTATATGCCCCATGGCGATAAGCCTTATAAGCAATTTCCAAGAAAAATTGAGGACCTCGCAAATTTAAGGCTCTTGCTTCTGCCAACAACTTTTCCACCTCATCAAAACGATTCATTGCGCGAAGAATACGCATATAATCAAACAGGCACTGACGACGGTAAGAACGCTTTTTTAAAATGGGTAAAAGCTTCTGTTCAGCAGCAGCCCATTCTTTCAATTCCATGCTCAAATGGACTTCTCGAATAACCTGCGCCGCATAACGACGGAACTGGGAAACGCAACAATAGACCTTAAAAACTAAAGCTATTGTTAAACTTGCAACTAAAGCCCATAAGATGACTAGCCACATAATTCGCCAAAATTCACTTTTCTCTCTCCTTGCAATACCAAAAAAAACCTTTAAAGTCTTTAAAATTATTCTCTCAAAGGCTGTCCCAAAGACTGCCCCATAAGACAACGAGTTTCTAATCCCATGCGGGAATTTTTCAATAAATCTGCATCAAATTGAATTGTTTTAGGTTGAAATAACAAAATAATCGTGGATCCACCAAATTCAAAAAAGCCTTTCTCATCACCTTTAGAATAAGCTTTTCCTGGTGTATAGGTTTCAATCATAGAGCCAACACTTAAAGCCCCGACTTCCAGATAAAGCACGTCTCCGAAAGCATCTGTTGCGAGCTCAGTGACCATACGTTTATTCTCACAAAAGGTAATAAAATTATCTTTCATTGCGATGGGATGGACAGAAAATAAATAACCATTGATGCATCGTGTGGGACCGGGGACACAATCGGTGGGGAAATGAAAACGGTGGTAATCAAAAAGAGCTAAGCGGGCAAACACCATGCTTCCTTTAGCATATTTTTGAACTAATCCAGGGTCTTTTAAAAGCTTAGGCAGTGAAAATCGCTTAGACTTTACAACAAATTCGTCAAATTCTGCGACATTGGGGTAAACAAGATACGAACCGTCCGCGGGTGTTATACAAACATCCTTTCCAGGAGTTATAGGCCGCGCTTCGGGGGTAAGCTCCCTAGTAAAAAAATCATTGAAAGAAGAAAACCCTGAAAGAGACTTTTTGAATTCTTGTGTGTTGATGTGATTGTTTCGCACAAATTTTAAAATTTTTCTACGAGACCAGGAGAGTTTTTGGGTCCAACCATAAATACGCGAAAATAGAGGCGAACGTGACAGAATTTTGGATGCCCACCTTCCTATTCTAGAATCGTATAGGAAAAACATTATTTTTTCATAACACACCGGTTCCACAACTTTACGATTTGTTAGCCGATCTATATACTGTGGTTTCTTCACAAGCCCTCAATCTTTACGAGATTACTAGGCGACTATAAAAAGTTAATAGAAATATTCCAAACTAATTAATAGGAAATCATTAAAAACCAACGTGCCTCTTTAATAGGAAAACTGGTATCCTACCTCATAAGTTAGTTATTTTTTCTCCTGTTTTTCACGATGCAAAACGATACTATCGCTGCTATAGCCACTCCTCCTGGAGAGGGAAGCATTGCTATTGTCCGGATATCGGGCCCTGAAGCTATTAGCATCACTGATAAAGTATTTTCAGGACCGGTTGCTACTTTTGCCTCCCACACAGCTCATTTAGGAGTAGTAAGTCATCAAAAAAAGCGCATTGATCAAGCGCTGTTATTAATCATGCGTGCTCCCCGCTCATTTACGGGAGAAGACGTGATCGAACTCCAGTGCCACGGAGGGTATTTTGCCTGCTCTCAAATTCTTGAAGCCTTGGTTGCTGCAGGAGCACGCCCCGCCATGCCCGGAGAATTTTCTCAACGAGCGTTTCTCAATGGGAAAATCGATCTCATCCAAGCAGAAGCTATCCAAAATATTATAGCTGCTGACAACATAGATGCTTTTGAAATTGCCCAAAATCATTTTCAAGGTAATTTTTCAGACAAGGTTCAGCAAATCTCTTTGTTAATTATCGAAGCCTTAGCTTTTGTTGAGGTTGTTGCTGATTTCCCTGAAGAGGAGCAACCGGACATGGTTGTTGCCTTCCAGCGGCTTAACGAAGCGATTCTGATTATTACAGACCTGATTTCTAGTTTTGATGAGGGACAACGCCTGGCTCAAGGAACAAGCTTAGTATTAGCCGGTCTTCCAAATGTAGGGAAATCTTCCCTTTTGAATGCCTTAACAAATAGAAATCGCGCTATTGTTACTAACATCCCGGGAACTACAAGAGATGTGTTAGAAGAGAATTGGACGCTTCAAGGGAAACGTATTCGTCTTATTGACTCTGCTGGGCAACGTACAACAGACAACCCTATTGAGCAAGAAGGTATTGAACGAGCTGTTTTCGCGATGGAACATGCTGAGGGGATCCTTTGGGTTATGGACGCCACGCAACCACCGCCTCCGCTTCCTGAAATTTTATTTCAAAAACCCACTCTTCTTCTTTGGAATAAAGCTGACATAGCCTCCCCACCTAAATTACAAACTTCCCTGCCTCAATTAGAAATTTCAGCGAAAACTGGAGAGGGAATTTTAGAGCTCAAACAATTTATTCAAAAATGGATGCAAAGAGAAGAGTTAGGGAAAAGTTCAAAAGTCTTTTTAGTTTCTTCTCGTCATCATACAATACTCCAGCAGATGCGGACATATTTACTCTCAGCTCAGGAAGGGCTACAATCTGAGTTTCCTCCTGAACTTGTTGCCTTAGAGTTAAGACAAGCCCTACAAGCGACAGGCAACCTTTCGGGATCTGAGGTCAATGAGACTATTTTAGGAGAAATTTTCAGCAGGTTTTGCATTGGAAAATAAGCACTGTATTAAAAATTTTATTGTCTCGACGTTAAACGAACTGTTCCCTGATCCTAAGCCTTCATTAACCGGCTGGGAAACCCCTTTTCAGCTACTTATTGCTATTTTGCTTTCGGGAAATTCTACGGATAAAGCTGTAAATTCTGTAACTCCAAAATTATTTTCAATAGCTGCTGACGCCCACCTTGTAGCAAAACTTTCTTTTGAAGAGCTCTACTCAATAATCGCTCCTTGCGGCCTCGGGCAAAGAAAAGCAGAGTACATTCTCAATTTATCTCAAACTCTTTCTCGAGACTATCATGGAGAGCCTCCGGCTTCCATGGAACTGTTAACACGGCTTCCAGGAGTAGGGAGGAAAACCGCCTCGGTTTTCCTTGGAATTATTTATAACATTCCCACCTTCCCCGTAGACACTCATATTTTAAGGTTAGCACAGCGATGGAAAATTTCTAATAAACGCAGTCCCTCGGCAGCAGAAAAAGACCTTGTTTCCTTCTTCGGCGATGCTAATTCTCCTAAGCTTCACCTGCAACTTATCTATTACGCAAGGCGATATTGTCCTGCTCTCCACCATAAAATAAGTGAGTGTATTCTATGCTCTTATATCAAAGGGCTAGATCTAGAAGAAACAAAAGGGCTTAAGAAATAAAGACTTCAGAATTATAACTACAGAAGAGCTGCTAATAAAACCGTCTTTTCATATATATCGTGAATGAAATTTACTTTGCTTTCTAACGGAGAAATATTTTAGACTGGGCAGCTATCTACTACTTCGATACCACAGTTTTTTTAGTATAATGAATAAACACGCTTCTAATAGAGCTAGTTCTACCAAAGGGCTTTCTGTTTGGTCGATTGGGGGGTCTATTTTTGCTATGTTTTTCGGAGCTGGCAATATAGTATTTCCTTTAGCCTTGGGTTATCACTATCATTCTCACCCTTGGTTCGCTTGTCTGGGGATGATAATCACCGCAGTTTGTGTCCCTCTATTAGGTTTAGTGAGCATGTTACTGTATGTTGGGGACTATCAAAAATTTTTTTCTTCCATTGGTAAAATCCCAGGAATGATATTTATCGTAGCTATTTTATGCTTAATAGGCCCTTTTGGCGGCATTCCCAGAGCTATTGCTGTTTCTCATTCTACTTTGGCATCTCTATCAGACAAAAACTTTACTTTACTTCCTAGTTTGCATGTCTTTAGTTTAATCTGCTGTATTCTAATTTATTTATTTGCCTGCAAACTTAGCAAACTTATCCAATGGCTCGGGTCTGTATTTTTCCCGATTATGTTAGCCACTTTGCTTTGGATAATTTTTAAAGGACTAATAATTCCTTCTCAACCCAGTACGATAGCCTCTGCGAACATCCAGACATCTTTATTGGCGGGGATTACTGAAGGATTCAACACTATGGACCTTCTTGCAGCATTCTTTTTCTGCTCTATCGTATTGATTTCTATAAGACAAAAGCTAGCGAACCACGGAGATAATGATGCTGAGACACCTCTAGACTTTAAAAAAATCAATAAAAAGGATAAACGCACCCTCATACTGGCTTTCATTTTAGCTGGATTACTTCTAGGGACAATTTATTTAGGGTTTGCCTTATGCGCCTCGCGTCATGCAGGATTGCTAGCTCACACAAATAAAGGACAAATTCTAGGAAGAATTTCCGCTATTGCTCTTGGACCAAACAGCTTGCTTACTGGTGTGTGTGTGTTTATTGCTTGCCTGACAACAGAAATCGCTTTAGTTGGGATTGTTGCTGACTTTTTAGCCCGCATCATCTCATCAAAAAGAATGACGTACTCTAATGCAGTAATTTTTACTCTGATACCCTCTTATCTAATTTCCATTTTAAACTTCGAAAATATCAGTCTCCTCCTATTGCCCCTACTACAACTAAGTTACCCTGCATTAATCGCTTTGACTTGCGGAAGTATTGCTTATAAGTTGTGGAATTTCCGTCACGTCCAAGCTTTGTTTTATTTAACGCTCTCTCTTACCATTATTTTGCGATTGGTGGGTTGAGATTGCACGTGCATTTGCTAACTAGCATAACGTTATGGTTTTAAACGCTTTATCTGGCTTTCGTCAAACAGCGATGAATTATCTCGCTACGAACCGCCATGACATCATCGTAGATTTCTCCGGAGATTGTTATAATATCCGTATTCCCGACGAGGATTCCCCCGACGGCGACTGGGTAAGCACATTAAAATTTAGCAATATCGATACCCTAACTTTTGCATCATGTAGTTGCCCAGATGGAGACTGTTGTGTCCATTTAATGACAGCATGTTTGTCTGTCTATGACGTTCACGGTTGGCTACCCGTACACTATAAATTTTCTAAATCTTTTTGGTATGCTCTATTTTTAAAGTTGTTCGTAGAACAAGCAAAGCTACATGCTGATGGTGACAAACACTATTCTTTACAACATCAACATATAACCTTAGAAATTTCAGCTCTATCTCCCGAAGCTTTTCAAGAATGGCTGCCTGTAGTTCATGATACTCCAGAACCCACTACTCATACTGAAAAAACCTTCGTACAATCGGTTTTATATCGAATAGCGAAGTACTTTTTCTTTAGCTGCGAAGCAGGGGCTCGCCTAGATCTTATTGAAAATAGCCAAGGATTCCCCACGCAATTTGCCATGCAGTGGGAGGGAATAGCTCTAAAAGGAGAAATCTTAGATTTTGCAACTTTAGAAGAGCTATTCCCAAAAATTAACTTTGCTCAAACATCTCTTCCTGGAGACTATAACGATTTTTCCATTCAGGAAGTTCGCGTCGCTCCCGAAGAGTCAAAAATATACTTTGCAAAAAATCCTGTTCAAAATCAAGACCTTAAAAATTCTTCAGTCACTCAAATTGGTTCTATTGGTTATATAGCAGGATCCCAACAAGTATTACTTCCCATGGAAGAGACCTCGATTTCTATCCACACCCTCTCCCTTCTTCCTAAAGAGATAAAAAAGAAGGTGCTATCCCTATTACATTATGAAGCTGAAGAGCGCCCTATTCGCTATGCTATTCATTTCCTTAGGGACTCTTCTATTTCCTTTTCAGCTTATCTAGATACCCCGGGAGATCTCGAAAATGGGGATTTGATCTATCCAGACTTTTGCTACCTTCCTGAAAAAGGGTTATTTGCAATAACAGGCTTGCTCTCTCCTCAAGGATCATTTGTTATTAAAGCAGACCAAGTTGAAGAATTTTTAAATAATGAAGGCTCGTTAATTCAGGAAACAGGTTTTCAGGTATTTAATGATCAAATTCCTGAGGGTCAGTTAACATACAATATTACCGAGCAAGGTGTCTTACTATTTCATTATGACACTGGAGATCCTGCGGCTATAGATATTCATTATGGCCCTTGGACATACTATTCTGGCCAAGGTTTCTTCTTACAAAGAAAGGCCGATTTAGCAATTCAAGATGGTTTAATCGTAGAGGCTAATGATATCCCCAACTTCATTATGAAAAATGAAGTGCTATTAAGAACTATTCCAAATTTTTTTGCTCCTACACCACCTTTGAAAAATTTATTTTTCAAAGTGCATAAAGAATCTAAGGGTTCTGGATTATATCTCACTCCAGTGTTTCAAGGTCTCGAAGAGGAAAATTGCCGATTATTTGGTCAGTTTCTTTATCGTGAGAATCGTGGGTTTAACTTACTCCCCACACCATTACAGGCCTTATGTTCCCTACCTAAAAAAATTCCCCCGGAACAGGTCCCTGAATTCATAGCTCAAAATTGTCAGAATGACAAATTAGTCTTTGCTGATTCTCAGCTTTGCCCCCCGGAAACTTTTGAGCTTACTATATTATCTATCACACGTCCTCATCCTTCTTCACCTTTACACTTACAATTAGAATTAAAAACGAATATTGGCTCTATTCCTTTAGGAATGGTTTTACAAGCACTGAAAAATAAAAAGGCATTTGCCTTTACTAAAGCAGGCTTTTTAAGCTTCCAGCATTGTTTGTTTCAATTTTTAAAACAGTTTATCTCCGCTCAAAAAAGTCTTATTCCTGAAAATACTGTAATTGCGACGGTTACTGATATTTTTAAGTTAGACGCTTTAGCTCCGCTATCTCCCCATGAAAAAATAAATGCTAGCGAATCCGACCTGGCATTTTTCTCTCAGCTAAAAGCTGCTTGCTTGCCCCCTATTCCTCAAAATCTATTTTCTACGGATCACAAGCTACGCCCGTATCAAAATAGTGGGTTATTATGGCTTTGGTTCTTATACAACCATCGTTTATCAGGATTGCTTTGCGATGAAATGGGGCTGGGAAAAACCCACCAGGCTACCGCACTATTAGATATTGTTTTCCAATCTGCGGAGACTACAGAACGGCCGAAATTCCTTGTTGTTTGTCCAACAAGTGTGCTGCCGCATTGGGAACACACATTAGCGACGCATCTGCCTACAGTAAGTATTTTTGCTTTTCATGGTCCTAACAAGCCGGAAAACCTTCCTCCTGCAGATGTCATTATCACCTCATACGGAACGCTTCGGCAAAACTATGCCAAGTTTTACAAAATTTCTTTCACGGTCACTGTATTTGATGAAATCCACATGGCTAAAAATAAAACTAGCCAAATTCATAAGATTCTTTGCCGTTTAGATTCTCAAATGAAATTGGGGTTAACAGGAACTCCCGTAGAGAATAACCTTCTTGAATTCAAAGGTCTTTTAGACATTATTCTTCCTAACTATCTTCCTTCGGATGCTTTATTTAAGAAGTTATTTACGAAAAAGATTACCACAAATACAGACCTGGATGATGATATCATCCCTTCTCAAGACTTATTACTAAAGCTAACACGACCGTTCATATTAAGAAGAACAAAGAAGCTCGTGCTTCCTGAGCTTCCTGAAAAAGTAGAATCCATTATTCCTTGTTCTTTATCTCCAGAGCAAAAAAAGCTCTATCTCTCTACATTAAAGAGAGAGAAAGCTCAAATTCAGCAATTAGAGTCCCCGGAAGAACAAACGGTAAATTATCTTCATGTATTTGCCTTATTGAATCACTTAAAGCAAATCTGCAATCACCCTGCGATTTTCTTTAAAAATCCTGATAAGTATCACGAACATGAATCAGGAAAATGGAATGCCTTTGTGAGACTTCTCCATGATTCATTATCTTCAGGATATAAGGTGGTTGTCTTTTCACAGTATATTCACATGATTCGTATTATCATGTTGTATCTTGAAGAAATCGGAGTGAAATACGCTTCTATTCAAGGGAAATCCCTAAATAGAAAAGAAGAAATCGAATATTTCTCTACAAATCCTGAGTGCCGAGTATTTGTAGGTTCTTTACTAGCTGCGGGAACAGGTATTAACCTTACCGCTGGAAATGTCGTAATTATGTATGACAGATGGTGGAACCCCGCAAAAGAAAACCAAGCTTTAGATCGTGTCCATAGAATAGGACAGAAAAATACAGTATTTATCTACAAGCTGATGACTGAAGATACGTTAGAAGAGCGTATTCATTACCTCATTGAAAAGAAAATTCGCCTGTTAGACAAGGTAATTTCCACTCAAGATTCTAATATTCTCCATATGCTAAATCGGGAAGACCTTATTACTATTCTATCATACAAAGACGAACGTAATGGGGTAGACGATACAACAGAGAGCATTCCGGAAGAAGAAGACCTGCTTTCTTAAATAGGAAGCAGAGAAAATACGCTTATTAGCTATGAAAGTTTAAGATATCCGCGGTAAGCACATACGGCACCTAAAATCCCGTATAGATACGCGCGATTTTTAGGCCATGTTAATGTCAAACCTGCGTCACTAGCAAATAAAAGAATCACCAAAGCAAATACCAACAACCCTGAGCCTAAAAATAGCGCAACAAGAGGCCATTGTTGTAGCCATTTCCATTCCGTTTCGGATTGTTCATTAGGCTTTTGAAAAGTATTTTGATCACTGAGAACAGCTTCCCAATCTTCCGAAGAAACAGCAAAAAGATCTTCAGCTTCTCCTTTCGCAGAACCTTCTGGGAAGGAAATATGACAAGAGGAAAATCCTCCTGAAGCAACGGGTGGATCCTGAAGGAATGCACTACAATAAGGGCATTGAGGCATATGCATAGACACACTACCTTCACATTTCCAGCATGTGCGTTGCATCTCTGCTTCTTTAGCGAATGGCATGGCAACCTACTTTCCCTATTTCAGGATTTATAAAAGAAATAGAATATTTCTTATATGTTGATTTGTACACTCTATGCCTAATTACAGTACATAACTTAAATTATAATTTCTATTGGGAAAAAATCAATGCTGAAAATTAATCTTTAGATCTAGAATAAGCAAAAAGCTCCGCAAAAAAAATTACGACTCTTATGTCTTTAAAAAATCTCTCTAAGGACTTTTAACTTTCGACACTTAAGATTACTAGGAACAAACTATGAGTACAGATTTCGACTGTGTTGTTATTGGCGCCGGACCTGGAGGCTATGTTGCAGCAATCACCGCGGCACAGCAGGGATTGCGAACTGCGCTTGTCGAAGAACAGCAAGCCGGAGGTACGTGTTTAAATCGCGGTTGCATTCCGTCAAAAGCCTTATTAGTAGGAGCAGGAATTGTTGCACAAATTAAGCATGCAAAACAATTCGGAGTGAATATTGAAGGTTACTCGGTAGATTATCCCGCAATGGTACAAAGAAAAAATACCGTGATTAATGGGATACGCCAAGGTTTAGAGGGGCTCATACGAAGTAATAAAATTACAATATTTAACGGCAAAGGATCTTTAGCCTCTTCAACCGAAGTTAAAGTGCTGGGTCAGGATACCACCGTTCTTAAAGCTAAGCATATTATAATAGCTACGGGATCAGAGTCACGACCTTTCCCAGGAGTGCCTTTTTCATCTAGGATTCTCTGTTCCACAGGCATTTTAAACCTTACTGAACTCCCTAAAAAGCTAGCAATTATCGGCGGTGGAGTTATTGGCTGTGAATTTGCTTCTCTGTTCAACACTTTAGGAGTGGAAATCACCATCATAGAAGTGGCAGATCAAATTCTCTCTGTGAATAATGCTGACATTTCTAAAACCATGTTCGACAAATTCTCTCGTCAGGGAATCCGAGTTCTTCCTAAGGCTACGATTAGTCAGCTAGAAGATCTTGGCGATCGAGTTAAAATTGTTGTTAATAATCAAACTGAAGAGTTTGACTTTGTTCTTGTTGCGATTGGGCGTCAATTTAACACTACGGATATTGGTTTAGACAATGCCGGTGTTATTCGTGATGATCGAGGAGTAATTCCTGTTGATGAAACTATGAGAACAAATATTCCTCATATTTTTGCTATTGGAGATATCACAGGAAAGTGGTTACTTGCCCATGTAGCCTCTCACCAGGGGGTTGTTGCAGGACGTAATGCAGCTGGACATAATGAAACTATGGACTATTCTGCTGTGCCTGCTGTAATTTTTACCTTCCCAGAAGTTGCTATGGTAGGTCTTTCTTTAGAAGCTGCCCAACAACAAAACATTCCTGTAAAACTTACGAAATTTCCTTTCAAAGCTATTGGCAAGGCCGTAGCTATGGCAGAAGCTGATGGCTTCGCAGCTATTGTTAGCCACGAAACTACTCAGCAGATTCTTGGGGCTTATGTTATAGGCCCTCATGCAGCATCATTAATAGCAGAAATGACATTGGCAGTGCGTAATGAACTAACATTACCATGTATTTATGAAACGATACATGCGCATCCCACGCTTGCTGAGGTTTGGGCTGAAGGCGCTTTATTAGCGACAAATCATCCTCTACATCTACCTCCTCAAAAATCATGAGCCAATGTTCTTCTAAAGAGTCACATACACCACAACAAGGAAAACGCCCCGCTGAACGCCTGCCTAAATGGCTCAGGCAAGTTTTACCTAGGGGTTCTGTTTTTTCTCATACCGAAGCGACCATAAAAAATACGGGAATGGCTACGGTGTGCGAAGAGGGAATGTGTCCCAATCGCACTCGTTGCTGGTCAAGGAAAACAGCAACGTACTTAGCATTAGGAGATGCATGCACGCGACGTTGTGGATTTTGCAATATCGATTTTAAGAAAAAGCCCATAGCTCCTGACCCTGAAGAGCCAAAAAAAATCGCAGAATCAGCAAAAATTCTTCAGCTTAAACACATCGTACTCACTATGGTAGCTCGCGATGATTTAGAAGATGGCGGTGCTAGTTATCTAGTGCGTATTATCGACACTCTTCATAAAGAGATTCCTAGTGCAACTATAGAAATGCTGGCTTCAGATTTTCAAGGGAATGTAGAAGCTCTCCACTGTTTGTTGGATTCAGGACTAACGATTTACAACCATAATATTGAGACTATAGAAAGGCTAACTCCAGTAGTACGCCATAAGGCAACCTATCGCAGGTCTTTATTTATGCTAAAGGAGGCCGCTTCCTATCTTCCCAATCTCAAAGTCAAATCAGGAATTATGGTCGGACTTGGAGAACAAGAAAGCGAAGTGAAACAAACATTAAAAGACCTTGCTGATCATGGCGTAAAAATCGTAACGATCGGGCAATACCTACGTCCTTCACGATTACACATCCCAGTAAAAAGCTATGTCACTCCAGAAACTTTTGATTATTATCGCAGTGTAGGAGAAACTTTAGGACTCTATGTTTATGCCGGGCCCTTTGTACGTTCTAGCTTCAATGCTGATATTGTTCTTCATGATGTAAATGATAAACAATCTGAGACAGAAGAAAGTCCTAACTAGCCTGTATTGGCTAATACTATTCCCTAGAAGGGATTTCTATTTACAATCATCTTTTTATCTTTAATTTTGTATAACAATAGCGTTATATAAATGAGTTTTTATCATCTCATCTTGATAGCAATCAAAAACATATTTATTGTTTAATGTTCACGATTGGCACTAATCCCCCCTTTTGTTATGGTGAGTAAAAAGGTATGCGTGGGTTATGTTTCGTAGTTCTATTTCTTGGTGCTTATTCTTTGTAATGACCTTATTTTGCTGTACAAGCTGTAATAG
This sequence comes from Chlamydia sp. BM-2023, assembly GCF_964023145.1. Lineage (NCBI taxonomy): Bacteria > Pseudomonadati > Chlamydiota > Chlamydiia > Chlamydiales > Chlamydiaceae > Chlamydia > Chlamydia vaughanii. The sequence continues at coordinate 524,827 of NZ_CAXIED010000001.1, forward strand.
CAGATCGCTAATTGTACATGGGCTTCCTGGAAGAGAAGCCAATGAAATTGTCGTTTTGCTTGTCAGCAAAGGTGTTGCTGCTCAAAAGCTACCGCAAGCTGCAGCCTCTACAGGAGGTGCTGCTACAGAACAATTATGGGACATTTCCGTTCCTGCTCCACAAATTACTGAAGCCCTAGCGATTTTAAACCAAGCAGGTCTTCCGCGAATGAAAGGAACTAGCCTGCTAGACTTATTTGCTAAGCAGGGTCTCGTCCCTTCAGAACTGCAAGAAAAGATCCGCTATCAAGAAGGTCTTTCTGAGCAGATGGCTTCCACCATTAGAAAAATGGATGGCATTGTAGACGCTAGTGTGCAGATTTCTTTCACCACTGAAAACGAAGACAACCTACCGCTAACAGCATCTGTTTACATTAAGCATCGTGGGGTTTTAGATAATCCTAACAGCGTTATGACCTCTAAAATCAAGCGGTTGGTTGCTAGTGCTGTTCCGGGTCTTGCCACTGAAAATGTCTCCGTAATTAGCGATCGTGCCTCTTATAGTGATATCACTATTAATGGTCCTTGGGGATTATCAGATGAGATTGACTATGTCTCCGTATGGGGAATTATCTTAGCGAAATCTTCATTGAGTAAGTTTCGTTTAATCTTTTACTTCTTAATTCTTACTTTATTCATTATTTCTTGCGGTCTTCTTTGGATAATTTGGAAAACTCATACTTTAATTCTTTCCTTAGGTGGAGCTAAAGGTTTCTTTGATCCATCTCCTTATGCCAAAGTAGCAGCGGCACCTAAAAAACCTGAAGAAGCTGCTGGAGAGAAAAAAGAGGGACAGGCTGCATCAGAAGAAGCTGCTCCTCCTAAAGACAATGCACCAGAGGCGTCAGAAGGAACCGAAGAAAATGAGGATGCCTAGTGACTGCAAATACTTTTGGAACTTTAAACATTTTAATGAAGTACTCCAAAGAGGATGATCTTGCAAATTTTTTGCCAGAAAATCTGTTAGTTACGCCTTCGCATCCTGAGGATATTCCTCTCAGTTCGTTATCTTTTACTATGTGTTGGCTAGCAACAATACATCCTTCTTGGATTAGCGTGGCTATCAAAGAGTTCCCTCCTGCTATGCAAAGTCAGTTACTTGCGTGGCTTCCTGACTCCTTAACTCAAGAATTACTACCCCTATTACCTGGGATTTCTCCTGCTAATCAACGTTGCTCTAATTTTGGAGCATTTTATCTATTAGATATGTTGAGCAAAAAAATCCGCCCTCCAGGAATTATTGAGGAAATTTTTCTTCCTCCTTCACCGTTCAATGCTATGCTCTATTACTCTGGAGCAACAAAGATGACGTTGATTAATTGCTTAGGGCTCTTTACTGTAGCTAAAGAACTTAGAAATATTGTTGATAAGGTCATTATTGACCGTGTGCATAAAATCCTTTCTCCTACCGAGCAACTATTTCTCTCTTATTGTCAGTCTCATCCTATGAAACACTTGGATACAACAGAGTTTCTAGTTTCTTGGGATAAGGATAATGACTTTCGCAATTTCATCCACAAACAAGGATTACAATTTCTTGCTATAGCTTTAGCAAAAGAAGATGCTTCTTTCTTTTGGTATTTGCTTCGTAGGTTGGATATTGGCCGAGGATACATTTTTGAACAGGCTTTAAAGAAGTCTTATGAGCACCCTCATACGGACTACTTTAAGAGCCAATTGGAACAATGCATTAAGATCTTAGTACAATAAGATCTCTAATCAGGCTACATAGAAGAAATAAGAGAGATCTTTCCTATCTTTTCTATGAGTTAGGCAAGAATAAGGAATTAAAACAACAAAAGAAGGAGCAGCGTTTCCTCCCAAAACTTAAAAATTTTCAGGGTTTCCTACGCTGTCAAATGGATGAAGTTTTTTAGTTTAATTTTTAAACATGATGAAGTCGCACCAAATAAAAAAATCCTTTCTCCTGAGGCTTTTTCAGCTATTCTTGATGCACAAGAACTCCTAGATAAAACCAAAGCAGATAGCGAAGCCTATACTAAAGCAACTCACGAAGAATGTGAAAAGCTTCGTCAAGAAGCTAAAGAACAGGGATTCAAAGAGGGCGGGGAAGCTTGGAGCACACAACTTTCCTATCTTGAAAAAGAAACTCATGATCTTCGTAATAAAATCAAAGAAGCTCTTGTTCCTTTAGCTATTGCTAGTGTAAAAAAAATTCTAGGAAAAGAATTAGAGATGCGTCCTGATACGATCGTATCTATTATTGCAAAAGCATTAAAAGAGCTTACGCAACATAAAAAGATTATCATTCATGTGAATCCTAAAGATCTTCCCATTGTTGAGCAAAATCGCCCTGAGCTGAAAAAAATTGTCGAATATGCTGATACTTTGATTATTGCCCCAAAAGCGGACGTTACTCCAGGGGGATGTATCATAGAAACAGAAGCCGGTATTGTAAATGCTCAGTTAGATGTACAATTAGCTGCTTTAGAAAAAGCGTTCTCTACTATACTAAAACAACAGAATCCTGTAGATGAGCCTCAACCTAAGCAACAAGCTCCTGTTGAAGAAACTCAGGACAAGCAAGAATAAAGGTATTTAACATCATGCGTTCCATTTTTCGTACTTTCCTTTGTATGTTTATCTTGAGCGCATCGTGGTGTTTTGCTGACGGTCCCTACGATTGCTCTACTCGTTGTAATCCCTCTAAAACTTCAGAATTATCCTTACCTCCTCAACAACCTGAAGAAAAAAAACCTCGACCGTTACCGTCATTTCGAGAAAGGGTTAATGCCGAGGATGTTCTCCCTAGAGAACACCTTTCAGAGGGAAGCTTCTCAGATACCTATCCTGATCTGACAACCCAAGCAATTATTCTTATTTTCCTAGCTCTATCACCATTTTTGGTGATGTTGCTAACATCATATTTAAAAATCATCATTACGCTTGTTCTTTTAAGAAACGCTTTGGGAGTTCAGCAAACACCCCCAAGCCAAGTTTTAAATGGCATAGCACTGATTCTTTCTATTTATGTGATGTTTCCTACTGGAGTTGCTATGTACAACGACGCTAGGAAAGAAATCCAAGCCAACACGATTCCGAGAGATTTATTCTCAGCGGAAGGAGCGGAAACTGTTTTTGTAGCTTTAAATAAATCTAAAGAACCCTTGCGGTCATTTTTAATCCGCAATACTCCGAAATCACAAATTCAGAGTTTCTATAAGATTTCTCAGAAGACATTCCCTCAAGAAATCCGCGAGCATATGACAGCTTCGGATTTTGTAATTGTTATTCCTGCTTTCATTATGGGGCAGATTAAAAATGCTTTTGAAATTGGCGTTCTAATTTACCTACCGTTTTTTGTGATAGACTTAGTCACGGCAAACGTTTTGGTAGCTATGCAAATGATGATGCTTTCCCCATTATCTATTTCGCTACCATTAAAACTACTGCTTGTAGTGATGGTTGATGGATGGACGTTGTTACTTCAAGGTCTCATGATTAGCTTTAAATAGGGATATGCCGTGATAGCACTTGCCGCAAGCTTTAAATCCATGCTCTTTGAGTACTCATATCAGTCGTTATTACTGATTTTGATAATCTCTGCGCCTCCTATTATCCTTGCTTCTATCGTGGGTATTATGGTCGCTATTTTTCAAGCAGCAACCCAAATTCAAGAACAAACTTTTGCCTTTGCTATTAAGTTGGTTGTTATTTTTGGAACTTTGATGATTTCCGGGGGATGGCTAAGTAGTATGATTTACCGTTTTGCTTCGCAGATCTTCCAAAACTTTTACAAATGGAAATAAACAGCTATGGCAATCTCTTTACCAGAGCTTGTTTCTGTTTTTGGTTCTAACTATCTTGATTATATTTTGCAAAAGCCTCCTGCTTATGTATGGAGTGTCTTCCTGCTTCTTTTTTCTCGATTACTACCTATATTTGCTATTGTTCCCTTTTTAGGAGCCAAGCTCTTTCCCGCTCCTATTAAAATTGGCATTGGTCTTTCGTGGTTGGCTATTATCTTTCCAAAAGTCCTTATGGATACGCATGTTGCCAATTACCTTGATGACGATATGTTCTATATTTTAATTGTCAAAGAGCTCTGCATTGGCACGCTTATAGGTTTTATTCTTTCATTTCCTTTTTATGCAGCACAGTCTGCAGGATCCTTTATTACTAACCAACAAGGTATTCAAGGTTTAGAAGGAGCCACCTCGCTAATCTCTATTGAGCAGACTTCTCCTCATGGGATATTTTACCATTACTTCGTCACTATTGTTTTTTGGCTTGCTGGTGGCCACAGAATCGTTTTATCTCTACTACTACAGTCTTTAGAGGTAATTCCTATTCATAAATTCCTCCCTATGGAAATGATGTCGTTGGACGCTCCAATTTGGATTACCCTAATCAAAATGTGCCAGCTATGTTTGATTATGACTATTCAGCTTAGTGCTCCTGCGGCTGTAGCCATGCTCATGTCGGACTTATTCTTAGGGATTATCAATAGGATGGCCCCTCAAGTGCAGGTTATCTACCTGCTTTCTGCGCTAAAAGCATTTATGGGTCTGTTATTCCTAACTCTTGCTTGGTGGTTCATAGTTAAGCAGATTGATTACTTCACTCTTGCTTGGTTTAAAGAAGCCCCAATCATGCTCCTAGGATCTGATCCTAAAGTATTATAACTGTAATAAAACTGAGAAAACAAAGATTGTTGCGAAACAAACCGCACGGAAATCGCTCGGTTTATTTCGCGAAGATCCTCTATTTATAGAGGTTTTTGAGAAGAATCGTCTTTTTTATTGCTGCTATCTACAAGCAAAACAAGAATCACACATAGTACTAAAAAGGACAGCGTAAATGGGAACATGTTCAAAAGGAAGAACAATAATAACCCACAAAGAATAGCATTTTTTGCTGTACCGTTCTTTGCGTAATAGCTTTGCAAGTTTTGTAATACCGCACGAATCTCTGAGTAAAAGCCTAGTACCACACCACAAGCAACGAATAAACCGCCAACCCAAGATACGAAGTCGGTAACTATACCAAAGAGAACAAGCGCTCCACTAATAGCTTCGCGAGCATGATGAGAAAAGAATCTCTTCATTTTCCCTACTTTAGGGTTTGCGTGTAACCCCTTCACCTTACGCTTCAAAGACTCAAATTGAGAGGGCGACTCTTTTGAAGAAGAGTTTTCTTTTGGTGTCTCATCTGCCATGGCGTTACCCTTAAAAAATCTTTTTTTATTATTTAAAAACTTATAATACATAATTATCAAAAAAATTATTTAAAAATAAATAAGAAATTTTTAATTATAATTTACTACTCTTTGGGGAACAACGACATCGAGAAACAGCGCCTGTTTCCGGATGAATAAGATAAATATAATTTCCCGCGCTTCCCAGTGTGTAGTCGAACACCTTCTTATTAAGAAGAGAAAGCAGATCGTATTGTGAAAGAAGAACTTGGGTTTTATCTCTTAATTCCATACGGAAATCCGTGCGTGTTTTAAAAAGCTCCAGGGCTGCGGCCTCTCCATGTTCTTGGATCGATTGTTCCTGACGCTTAACGCTTTCCCAAATCCCCCCGCGTAAAACTTCCATTTCACGATAAGCCTCGGGATGATTTATAACGACTTCTAGTAGTAGGGGATCAACAAACACCAGGTTAAGTTTGCAGTAACCTTGGAGTTTTTCTTCATAGTGGAGGAAATTCAACAGTGACTGGGCATTTTTAGACCCTCGTAACATGGTATATAAAATCTCCGCCTCTTGAGAAGGAAGCGTGAGAGTTTCGATAATATCCTCTCCGAATTTTTTCCCTCCCTCTAAGATTTCTTCCTTTTTGTTAAGCAGGGCTTCGGTAATTAAGTATTCTGATCCTGGGGGAACACACCCGGTATCTACGTACACACGTTTTAATAATCTTATGAATATCGAGTGCCACGATGAGGGATCTTCGTATTCTTCAGGGGTTTCTTGAAGCAGGGCATATAAATTAAACCGGGAATTATTTGGCGGGCGTGAAAAAGGAACTTTAAGAAGGCGGTGTTTACGTTTTTTCTTAGTTGCAACTTTAGCGATCTTTTTCGGAGAGAAAATATCCTCATCTTTAGAAATCTTCTCTACTGCGGAGATTTTCTTTGTTTTTTCCTGATATTCGACTTCGGCGCATGCTGAGCGCTCTGCTATAAAGAGATTTTCATCACTTTCGATAATCCGCGAGCATATGCAGCGTTTTCGCGCATTTACAGCATCAAAAGAAACCATAGAAACTAGCGAGGCCAAACATAGTAATGTAAAGATGTAAGATTGCATGACTATTTTCCTACAGCAAATTGATATGTCAATATGTGTTCGGGGTTGTTAGGTGCCTTCCTATGAATTTTCATTAACATTCTCTCTGGGAGATCTCCAGTGTTCCTCTGAGGAACACATATCACCCGGGAAACGTGATCTAAAAGTAGTAGGGTTTCCGTCTTATCTTGATTTTTTAAACTGCGTATGTGCAATTCCAGCTTACCTTGATCCTCTTTATAAAATAGAGAGGCGGCTACTTCTCCGGCGAGTTCGGGATCACGATAGACACCACGATCAAAAATCACAGAGTAAAGCGCTCCTGGAATACCTTCGTCAATTTGTGATGTAAAACGAAATATCGTGCGTAATTTTCTATAAGCAGAGTTTTCCTGTAGGAAGTTTTTGTAAGAGCGTTCATCTCGTTTACTAGAGACAAACATATGCCGTTGCCAAAATCCCAAAACACTAAAAAGCAGAGCAAATAGTGTTAGGGATACGAGCACTTCCATAAGAAGGAAGGATCTTTTCCTTTTCTTTCTAGTTTTTATAGTACTACGCATAGGCTTCTTTGCACTGATGTTGTATGTTTTTGATTTGGGAAAATTTCTACTATAACATCTGCAAAACACGCTTTTACAACGTAAGATTCTCCGCGCATTCCCTTGCGAATTTCCATAGAGTATACGTAAGGAACACGCATACTCTTTCCCTGACATGAATAGATAACAGTGTGGAGTTCTCCGGAGCCTGATGAGGGAAGATGTCCGTTAAGCATTTGCTCTCGCATGCTATCTTCGATAGCAAAAAAGCAGCTATCAATTACATTGGGCAACTGTAAATTGACAACGTCATCTTCTATAGATCTATGAACGCCACAGTAAAAACGTAAGCAAGGTATGAGCACTACACATACTAGGGATAGTGCCATTAACACCTCAATCAGCATGAAACCGCGCTTAATTCTTTTTTTCCCCAGAGTCATGCTAACTCTTACCCGCGTTTACTATTCAGGCCGCTTGCTTTTTTTGAGAAAACTATTAGGTCATCACCTGTCTCATTGATTTTAACAATGATTTCCTCTCCCCAGGCATCCTTCAATAATTTTTTCCCTTCTTTGCACCATGCAGCGCCTTCAAGAACAGACTCTTTCTGATCGATAATTTCTCTTAATGAGGCTCCACCCGTAGCGTATTCCATCATTAAAATATCATAAACCTTGGCACAGTTTTGCTCTGACTGGAAAGCTTTTCCCTTTTGGATACTTCCGCGCATATTAAAGGCTAGAGCGCCTCCAACAATACCTATCAATGTGATAACCACCATCATCTCAATCAGAGTAATGGATTGTTTACGCTTATGTTTTTTCATTATTTCTGCCCTTATTGTTTTATAAAATTTGAATATTGCTTGTTAAAGGAATGAGGATCGCCAACATAATAATTCCTATAATTCCCCCGAGGAATACGAGTATTATTGGTTGGCACCATGAGGTTATCCAGGTTAGTGTTTTTTGGGTATCCTCATTATAAATATGCGCAACGTGCCCTAAAACATCCGCGAGATCTCCGGATTCCTCTCCTAAAGAGACCATTCCCTGTGCTAATTTCGGCACCCAGGGTCTCTTTGCTAATTCCTTACTTAGCGAGCTTCCCTCGATAACTGCGCTGATGATTTGCTTCATATCGTCGCGTAAAATGTCGTAGGGAACCGCGCCGCATCCTAATTCTAGTCCTTCAATGAGGGTTCCCCCTCCACGAAGAATTGCCGACACTACAGAACAAAATCTGCAAAACCCTACTTTAACAAAAAACTTTTTCACTACAGGGAGGGAAAACAGGGTTTTTTCGAGTAATTTTTTCCAAAATGGCTTACGTCTTGTAGCGAATATACTTGTGATACCTGCTCCCAAAACTCCTATAAGGAGATATTTGTAGCTGCAAACAAAATCACTAAGAGCGAAGACTATCGTAGTAAGAGTATTGGGCTCCATATTCTCGAAGGTTTCTTTTAGCGAAGGGATCACTCCCGTAAGGAAGAAAAGAATAACCATAAAAGAAAACGCCATGAGTACTATAGGATAGCTAAGAGCTGCCATAAGTTTTTTAGACATTTGCTCTCGCTCTTCTAAGACTACGATAATGTTTTGCAAGCACCCTTCTAAATTTCCCACGCTTTCTCCTGCAAGAATAGCGCTGCGATAAAAATTATCAAAAATGTCGGGGTATGCTGCCATAGCTTGTGACAGCGATCCTCCAGAACGTAAATTTTCCATAAAAGCGGTCAGTAATCCCGACATTGCTTGCCCTTGATACTGATCTCGCAGTGATGATAAGCTTTCGTATAGGGGTAACCCTGAGCGAAGAAGAAGAAACATCTGTTTCGAAAAGATAATTAGCTCGCTAGTTTTTATCTTCACGCGCCGAGGGGGAACCTCTCGAATTGATAATAGCTGAACACCTTGCTGAGAGAGCTTTTCTTTTGCTTCTTGAATGTGTATAGCTTCTAGCCAGTCGTGTTTTCTTCGTTCTTTTGCGTTGAGGTAGGTATAGCGATATCTTGGCATATCTTTTCCTCCTCTTAGTCGTATCGTTTCGTAACACGAAATACTTCTGACAATGTCGTTTCTCCTGACAATGCCAAAGCAATACCGTGTTCTATTAATGGACAAAACCCTTTTTTCTCAGAGTATTCACGAAGTATATGATAGGGTTTGTTCATGGCTATTTCTGAGCGTAAAACAGTATCGGGATGGAAAAATTCGTAAATTCCCCGTCGCCCTTTATAACCAGAACGGAAACATTGGGAGCATCCCTTTCCTCGATATAATGGAGAATCAGGATCCTTACCCATGGACTCTAAAAATACGCGCTCTTGAACATCTGCTGTGCATTGTTCCCTACAATGTGGGCATATTTTTCTTACTAACCTTTGTGCAACAACTCCGATGATTGTTGCTGATAGTAAATAGGGTTCTACTCCCATATCTAAAAGACGAGGAACTGCAGAAATGGCATCGTTAGTATGGAGAGTGCTTACTACAAGGTGCCCTGTAAGAGCCGCCTGAATAGCAATTTCTGCCGTTTCCTGATCGCGAATTTCTCCGACCATCAAAACATCGGGATCCTGACGTAATAAATGTCTCAAACCACGAGCAAATGATAGACCTATTTTTGGTTTTACAGCTATTTGAGCAATCCCTGACAGCTTATACTCCGGAGGATCTTCGATTGTCATAATGTTAGTAAACGGTCCGGAAAGATGCTGAATAACACTATATAACGTTGTAGTTTTTCCGCTTCCTGTGGGTCCTGTTACCAGAAGTATCCCCTCAGGAACTGCTATGATATCTTTAAAGGAACTTTCTAATTTTTCCGGCATTTGCAATCCGGAAATATCCAAAATTACATTACGCTTATCTAAAATTCTAAGAACAACACGTTCTCCGTAGATTACAGGAACAGTGCTCACACGCATATCTATTTCCTGCCCGCCTATCTGAATTTTTATTCTACCATCTTGAGGAAGACGATGCTCAGCGATATCCATCTTTGCAAGCACCTTAATACGGGTAATCAGTGCTGAACGTAGATGTGCTGGTGGAGAATGGCGATCGTGAAGAACACCATCTATACGATAGCGGATGCGTAGGGAATCTTCCAGGGGTTCAAAATGAATATCCGAGGTGCGTTCCTCAATAGCTTCTTTTAAAATCAAATTTAAGAAGCGCACTACCGGAACAGCGTCTGTACTTTCTAAAAGATCTTCCTCTTCACTTGTTGGAACTGTTTCGCCTTCTTTCATAGCTAAAAGCATGTCAGAAGCTTTCCCTTCTAAATTAGAATAGATCTTTTGTAGACTTTGTAATATCTCGGTCTCATCTTTAAGGACAAAAGACACTGGCTTTTTAATGAGCATCAGCACTTCATCTTTTGCCATGAGTGATGTAGCTTTAGCGTGAGCTATGACCACACGATCATCGCGCTCTTCTAGAGGCAATAGATAATGCTTCTTTAAAAAGACATAGGGCAGAGCATCGAGAAGCTCTTGAGATAGTAGGTATTTACCGCCCGTCATACTCGAGGCCCTCTACTTGAGATGCAGGCAGCTCTATAGCAGAAATCAATTCTAATTTTTTATGAGCTGCTTTTGCAGCTTCCTCACCAGCAAATAGTGCCTTGCGAAATTCGTCATTTTCTCCAGGGCGTGAAGAAAGAACCGCCTCTTCATGGCGTTCTTTCCTCTCCATGGGATTATCTAAAATTTTTGGAGTAATAAATACAAACATTTCTGTTTGGCTATCAGATGTTGAATTCATACCAAACAGTTTACCAAGACCAGGAATCTCCCCAAGGAAAGGAATGCCATCTTGAGAATCGGAGACGTGCTTACAACGTAATCCTCCGATGATTACCGTTTCCCCATCAGCAATACGCACTCTGTTAGTAATGTTACGTCTTGTAACATCGGGACGTTCGTTATGATTTTTCCCAGTAGTATCAAAGGTAATATCCGTTTCTAGGGTGATATAGCTTTTCCCATCTTCTTCTCCCACGTTAATTACGGGGAGCATCTTAATCATAATTCCGTATTGTGCACGGTTGTATTGTAACTTATCTTTATCTGCGGAGACCGCTATAGACATCTCTTCTACAATGGCAATTCTTGCGGGGGTTTGGTTCATAGTCACAACAGAAGGACTGGCGTTTATTCGCACATCTTCTTGAGCCATTAAAAATTGATAAGCAAGATCATAACCAGGAATTAAAGAAGAGCCTGTGCTTCCTTTAAATAAAAATTCTAGAATCCCTGAAGCTGTCCATGACAATGAGGGTGTTGATTTCTTACAAACCTCTTCTCCAAGCCTTAAAAGATTTAATCCAGCTTTACGCTGATTTGAAAGTTTTCTTTCAAACAGCAAGACTTCTATGCGCACCATTTTTTTAGGCACATCAAGTTTTTTCAATAGCATCTTGATTCTTGGCAGGGCTTCTTTTTCCACAACCATGATCAAGGTTCCTGTTTTAGAATCTGCTATAAAATTGCCATACTTTACAGAACCTTCTTTAGAAGCTGGTCCTGCAGCTGTATCAATATGTATGGTAGATCCTGAGTCTGCAACTATGGAATCGGCAGTGTTTAAAGAGTTTCCTTCTTTCCCTGCAAACACATCATGAACTTGAGAGAGCAAAACTGCTAGTTCTTGAGGATCCGAGTGCTTTACGCTATACCAAAAGACGGTCTTATCTGTAGGATTTTCGATTCCTTCCTCAAGATCCTTAATTAAATCAATCGCTTGATGAACTAAAGTAGCTGTTCCACTTAGAAACAAAGATCGTCCTTGATGTTGAAGAGGAACGACTTTCAGCCCTAAATTCCCCTCATCGCCTTCTTTGGTAATGTCATCGCGAAATGCCGCTTTAAGAATAGAGATCATCTCCGATGCTTCTATCTTTGTAAGGGGAACAACACGATATTCCTGACGTACACTGTCCGCTTGAATGAAGTCATAGATTTTAAGAAGTTCGCTAATTTCCCCTGCAGAACCAAAAATCCATAATTTCCCTCCAAATACATCTATGTGCATTGTATCAGCATTAGCAAACTTCTTTAAAATCTGCTGATCAGCGCGCACATCGATATTTTTTGAGGAAACGACATAACCAACGTACGATGTTGTAGAAAGCACTTCTAAATCTTTCTTAGAAGAGAAAATTCCCGCAACTCCGCAACCTTCTTTTTGAGTGGTGTAGAGCTCTTTTATCCAAGGGCTAACCTGACGTATTCCAACACCGAGGCGTGAGAGTAATTGAGTTAAGCACTCTTCAAAACCCTCTTTAGGAACTGTAAATCTAGATAATGCTGAAACTTTTATAGATCCAATCTCTTGGGGAACTAAATAAACAACATTATCCTCACCATAATCAGAAACTAAATTGTAGACTGAGGTTTCAGGATGGTGCCACAAAGCATAGTCTTCAGGATTATCTCCACGTTCGAGAATTTCTGCTGACCATAAATTTTGGATAGTCTTAATTTGCTTTTTTACATCGGCAAGGTTGTTGCGTAGGGATTGCCACTCCTCTTCGTCTTCACAACCAGCGGCACGTAAAGAAGCAGCTTCTTCATAGAGACTCTTCAGACGAAGATTCTGCTCTTTCATATCAGCATTAAATGAAGCTATCCCAAATAAATTATCAGCAACAACTCCGGACTGTTCTAAAGACGCTGCTTTCTCAGAAATCGTTAAAGCTAGGCCTGGCATACAGCAAGCCATAGTTGACAATCCAAAAAAACAAACTAAAGGACTCCGCAAAAAGCGCATTTATGATCCCCCACCACGATTGGTTACATCACCACCTACAAGCATGGGCCTCCCAGAAGACGTTTCCGCTTTAGAAACAGCTCCTGAATCAAAACCCTGCTTTAATGGCAACGTCACGGACTCTACTAAAGTTCTTTGTGCGTTAAATACGTGACCACGCAACACAAACCCCCTCGAGTCTTTTTCTATTTTATCAAAAACCAACAAAGGTCCTTGAGTCTTCCCTGAAAGATAATCTTCCAGTTGTTCTTTGCGCACGATCTTCTCCCAACTCTCTCCTGCATAGACAATCCAATCATCCGGGGAAAGAATCATTCTCTGACCACCAGCTTGTACAATAGGGCGTGACCAAGAGCGCATTCCTACAAATTCAAATTCTTTAACTATCTCTGCTATCTCTATAGAAGAGCTCGCACTCTTCACCAAACTCATAGACTGTCGAGAGGTCCCTCCCACATTCCAAAGTTCGATAACCATCATCTTATCGTCGATCTTCTTAACTTCTAAAAGAGATGCCCGCGCACTCTCTCCTTGAAACTCTCCGCATGTCTGCCAGCGGTTCCCATCCCAAAGTAAAATATCACCAACAGCAAGATAGCGACTGTAATTTTCACCTGACAAAGCAACAAAGTCGACTCGCTCCTTACCGGCCTTATCAGCATAATCCGCTCCCCCATGCATCAGGAGAAACTTATCCGAGCCTATACGACGAATCTTTTGCTTCACTGGGAAGCTTGCATCCACACGAACGCCGCCAATTTCCCAAACTTCCAAACCCTTAGCAGGAGCTGTTAAATACAGGACCTCTCTTTCCTTAGGAGAGGTCACTATCTCCCTATTTACCCCTATTAGACGGACCCGCACTTCTACACGATTTTCCACACTAGAAGGACGACACTCTAGCCACAAGTCTGTGGGCTTGCCCCCAGGACTAAAGGTAAATAATGTTCCCTCAGAAGAGGGGCTCGCCTGTAAATATATTTTTTCATTAGCGCTGGCAGCACAACGATCTTTTGAAGAGGCCAGCTCCAAGAAAAACTTTCCTCCAAAAGCATCGGGGCGCTTGTTGCTTCCCAAAAACACAACTTCCTGTCTAAGGTCGGGCAACCGCTCTCTTAGCTCTGGAAAGTCTAAAGACCAAATCCCTGAGGAGATGCCCTGGGCCTGAGGAAAAGCCTGTTGCTTTTCTTTACCGCCATCATATTTCAAAGAAATACTATATAGGTTTTCCACTCTATTCGGGGCTCCACATACCATACAGAGAAAAGCAGCAATACTTATGAGGCTATATCCTATCGAAAAAAGCTGATGCATGGTGGAAACAAGCTAAAAATAAAGTTATAAGATAACCGATTAGAGAAAAAAAATCAATTTATACAAACAAAAGCGTCAATGTTTAACATTAAAAAATAATTAAACCCTGAATGAATACTTTTATAAGAAAACTAACTCTGCGGACACTGGACGGTCGGTTAAACTAAAATTTTTATTCCCCTCTATAAGCAGGGTATCTTCAATACGAATACCGCCGACTCCTGGGAAATAGACCCCGGGCTCTACGGTGACCGTCATACCTGTTTCTAAGACGGTTGTTCCTGATTTTGGAGACAGGACAGGGTGTTCGTGAATATTTCTGCCGACACCATGGCCTACGCCGTGGCAGAAATATTGTTCCAGATCGTATTTTCTTAAAATACGAGCAGCTTCTTCATGAATATCCAGGCAGGGAACTCCTGCCTGACAGAGCTGTATAGCAGATTTTTGAGCTTCAACTACTGCGGGATAGCTTTCAACAAGCCGAGAATCGGGTCGTCCCCAAGCTATCGTACGAGACATATCAGAGCAGTACCCTTGGTATAAAACTCCTATATCAATCAGGATGATGTCTCCCTTACGCAACACGCGATCTGTAGGCACGGCATGAGGAAAGGCCGCGTGCTCTCCAAAAGCAATAATAGGAGAAAATGAAGTGCCTTCAGCGCCTGCTTTAGCCCAAAATACACGCAAAAGCCGCGCGACTTCTTTTTCACTTATTCCCTCTTGCAATATGGAGAGCACATGATCATATCCTTCCGAACCAAGAGTTGCCGCCTGACGCATTTTTTCTATTTCGTCTGCGGATTTTCTACTACGTAGTTTCTCAGAAAATAACGTCATGGGTATCCATGAGCATGGGGCATTTTCTCTTTCTTGGTATTTATGAAAAGAGGTGTGGAGACTATCAAAACCTATTGTTTGATAATCGGTAGTTTCAAGATAAGGAATAAGAAATTCTGCGATATTTTTATCACAGAATACAAGAGAAGCTCCTTTTACATTAGCATAGATATCTTTATCCATACGGTAAACAAAGAATACGGCTTCGTTGCGTCCTATGAGCAGAGTTCCTGTATTTGCTTGATCATCGAGGAAGTAAGCAATGTCTTCGCTTCTTTCTATAATAAATGCGTCAACATTATAGTCTTTTAGTGCTGCCTGTGCTCTCTCAATACGATCTTGAAACATACTTTACTCCCTAATGAAATCCTCATCTAAAACTAATCGACGAATTTGCGTACCGTCAAATGCTTTTTCTGGCTTTCCTATCTTCCACAGCAAGGATAACCACGATGTATCGAAGGTGCGAACTGTCTTACAAAACACTGTGCGTGTTAAAGTGTCTTTGATTAAAAGATCTATAGCTGTTTTATCTATTTTACTTTGGCCTTCTGCTGCTAGAGATAGTAGCCAGGACTTGAGTTCTTCCTCTCCTATAAATGTCGGAGCACTTTCAATAGCAAATACACAAGGACCCATTTGAGAAATTTCTATTCCCAAATTTTTAAATTCTTCAGTGTGCGCTCCAAGAAAACATCCTTCTTGTGGTGTAACTTCCAAGCATAAAGGAATCAGAAAACTCTGACTTTTATATTTGTCTTGTTGTTGTTCCTTTAAAGACAGGTAAAACAAATGTTTTCTTGCAGCTTCTGTAAAAATAGCATGAACTCCTTCAAGGTCTTCTGCAAGCACTATTTTCCCTAAAGAGGTCAAAAAACGCACTTCTTGAGTATCTCCCCAATCAAAAGAAGTCTGTAGAGCTACAGGCTGAATATGTTGTTCTCTCTTAAGAAAAGGTAGAGATTCCATAGAGGGTGCATCTTCTGCCCAAGGGAGCTCCGAAACACCTTCTAAGACATTTTTTTGACTTTCTCCGTCAAAAAAACGTAATGAAGGAAACGAAAACGTTGTATTTTCAAATTCTGAGGC
This sequence comes from Chlamydia sp. BM-2023, assembly GCF_964023145.1. Taxonomy (NCBI): domain Bacteria; kingdom Pseudomonadati; phylum Chlamydiota; class Chlamydiia; order Chlamydiales; family Chlamydiaceae; genus Chlamydia; species Chlamydia vaughanii. The sequence goes on from NZ_CAXIED010000001.1 coordinate 540,694, forward strand.
TTCTTGAGGACGGGCTAATACCTCTCCAATAGCCTCAGAAAGAAACTGCCCGACGTACTCTTCTTTGAGTATTCTTACTTCTGTTTTTTGAGGGTGTACATTGAAATCACACCACTTTGAAGGTAAATATAACTTTAAAACAAATACAGGGTATCTTTGAGGAGGTAATAACATAGAATAAGCTTCGCTTATTTTCCTCGAAATAAACGGGGATTCTACAGGACGATCGTTAATAAAAACCCTCTGTCCTTGGCGTGTGGGCCTATGAAAACTTGGAGAACCTAAAAAGCCAAAAAGGCGCATATGTTTTTCATGTTTATCTACACTCAATGCTTCCTGCATGAAGCCCTCACCCATTACAAAGGCAACACGCTCTGCAAATCCCTGGTGTTTGAGTATATGAAATTCTTGTTGTCTTTCGCTGATCCAGGACCACCCTACACCTTCTACTGATAAGATCCTATTTTCTAGAAGTTTCCTCATAGCCAGCCGATCTGTATGGGGACTTTTTTGAAATCCCCGACGTACAGGAACGTTATAAAATAAGGAGTCTATGGAAATCGTCGTTCCTTTCTGACGGGGGCTGGGCTCTGAAGAGATAATTTCCCCTCCGTGAACTATTGTTCGCGACCCTTCTCCTGGGGTAGAACAAGAGAGGATTTCCATTTTAGAAATAGAGGCTATTGCGGGTAGGGCTTCCCCTCGAAATCCGAAGCTAGCCAGGGAGAAGACATCTGAGAACTCTTCTATTTTTGACGTAGCATGGCGTTTAAGAGCCCAAGGGACGTCATCAGCATCCATACCGCAACCATTGTCTTTGACAATGATCAGGCCCTGCCCGCCTCCTAAGGTCTCGACCTCTATTTCATCTGCCCCGGCATCTAAGGCATTCTCTACCAACTCCTTAACAACAGAAGTGGCATTTTCTATCACCTCGCCGGCAGCTATCTGATTAATAGTGATTGTATCTAGTAGTTGAATGGGGTTTCTGGAAGCCATAGCGAATTCTAGTAAAAGGTCTTGCGAAAGCAAAAATTAGAATACCGAAAGACTAAAGTCAAGAAACCTAATTTTTATAATTTATAAAACACGAAATAAGAATGACTTAGGAAATAGTAAAATCAAAAGTTAGTTATATGTTTCAACAAATAACTTGTATTTACGAATTAATAAACTCTAAAATTAATTTATGAATTAAATAATTTTAATTTTAGGAATTATATTAATGAGCAAGCCCACTTCAAATAATTCTAGAAAGCCGTCAGCATCATTCAATAAAAAAACGCGTAGCCGACTCGCCGAGCTTGCTGCACAGAAAAAGGCTAAGGCTGAAGATTTAGAACAGAAATATCCAGTCCCTACGGAAGAAGAAGCAAAAGCTGCTTTAACGAACATTTTACAGGGTCTTGGCGACGGATTAACACTTCAGCAAATCTTAGGTTTATCTGATGTTTTGTTAGAGGAGATTTATACAATTGCCTATAGCTTTTACTCTCAGGGTAAATACAACGAAGCTGTGGGTTTATTTCAAATCCTTACGGCATCGAAGCCTCAGTGTTATAAGTATCTCTTAGGTTTAAGCTCATGTTATCACCAGCTCAAGCTTTACAATGAAGCTGCGTTTGGTTTCTTCCTTGCTTTTGATGCGGAACCTGAGAATCCAATTCCTCCTTACTACATAGCTGACAGCTTAATGAAGTTGGAGCAGGCTGAAGAGTCCAAAAATTTCCTAGATATCACCATGGATATTTGTTCGAACAAGCCTGAGTACAAAGTTCTCAAAGAGCGCTGCAATATTATGAAAGATTCCCTCAAGGATATGCTAACAGCGGAATCTGAACCGAAAAAGAAAAAGACAACTGCCCCAAAAGCTAAAGCTGCTGGGAAAAAGAAATCTGGTGGGAAACGTTAATTAATAGGGTTAGGAGAACTCCATTATGAATAAAAAAGTTAGAAAAACGCAAAAAACTACAAAGACTGCGAAAAAGGCAGATAACGCACCTATACTGTTCACTCAAGAAACAGAGAAGCAAGAGCAAGCAATTACAAACCTAGAAAATTTGGTTTCTTCTATCTATCAAGACTTACCTTTAGCCCAGACTTTTTCTGGTATTCAGGATGAGAAACAATTGGCAAAGATGATGGCTGCTTTAAACGGCACTTTAGATTCTTTACCTATTGAGAGTTTAACAGAGGGTCTTTTTGACAATCCTAAAGAGGACGCTAAATTCGCTAAGGATCTTGCTTCAGTTTTACATGGGTTGAAAAATCTTTCTTCTACGGTTAACAAGCATGTTTCCGACAAGAAATAGCCTCTAATCAACCATTAAGAAATAAGGTAATTTTATAATGTCTATCTCTTCTTCTGGTCCAGACAGTAATAATGTCAAAAATATCATGAGTCAGGTACTTGCCTCTACACCTCAGGGAGTACCTAATCAGGATAAGATGGCAGGCAACGAAACTAAGCAGGTTCAGCAAACCCGTCAGGGGAAAAACGCTGAGATGCAAAGTGACACTGCCATTGCTGGAACTCAAGGCAAGGAGAAAACCTCTGCTGCTCGCGAAGCTCAAAACGCGACAGAACTAGGTTCTCAACAAGGCCTTGCAGCTGGAAAAGAAGCCGAAGGGATGGAAGAAGCTGGGCAAGCAGGCCAGGCTGCAGGCTCATCAGCCGCAAACTTTGCTGCTGCCCAAGCAAATATACAAGCTAGCTTAGAAGAAGCAAACAAAGCATTAGAGACATCGCTCGCATCTCTTTCTTCTTTATCTGCTACGGAATCTCAACAAATTCAAGAATTAGTTGCTGCTGCTGTTTCAGGGAAAGGCAATATTTCCTCTAAATCACTAGAAACTCCTGATCTTCCTAAACCTTCGGTGACACCTCGCCAAGAGGTTATGGAAATCAGTATGGCGTTAGCTAAAGCTATTGCTGCTCTCGGGGAAGCTACAGCTTCTGCTCTTTCCGACTACCAAAGTACTCAGGCGCAAGCGTCGACTATGAGTCGTGTAGCCCTAGAATCTCAAGGATTAAAAATTGATTCTGAGCGTGAAGAATATCAGAAAATGCAAGAAATGGAAAAGCAGGCTGGAAGCAATAAAACCATGGACACAGTGAATACTGTTCTGATGGCGGTCTCTATTGCCGTAACTGTTATTTCTGTTGTTGCTGCTTTATTTACCTGCGGTTTAGGTCTTATAGGAACTGCTGCTGCTGGTGCTACTGCTGCGGCAGCAGGTGTTGCTGCTGGGGCTACTGCTGGTGCTACAGTTGCAACGTCTGTAGCTACACAAGTTACTGTTCAAGCTGTGATGCAAGTTCTTAAGCAGGCAATAATAACAGCTGTTAAGCAAGCTGTGCAACAAGCTGTAAAAGCTCTTGTAAAACAAAGTCTTAAGGCAGTCATCAAGACGGTTGTAAAAACTGTTGTTAAAACTCTGACGAAAAACATTGGTAAGATCTTCAATGCGGGAAAATCCGCAATTGCTAAATCCTTCCCCAACCTTGCAAAAGTTTTAAATACATTAGGAAGTAAATGGGTCACTATTACTTTAGGGGCTACAATTGCTGTTCCTGCTTTAGTGAAAGGGATTGGGGATATAAAGCTATCTGAAATGCAAACAGAACTGGCTCAGATACAGAAGAAAACAGGGATGCTCTCAGCTCAGGCAGAGATGATGAACATGTTCACACAGTTTTGGCAACAGGCAAGTAAAATCGCGGCGAAGCAAACTGACAGCGCAAGTGAAATGCAACAACAAGCAAGTAAACTTGGCGCTCAAATTTCCAAAGCCTTCACAGCAATTAGTGCTGGCTTAGCGTCTGCAGTATAAAATTATTTATTAGGGGGAATTTTTTGCTATGACATCAGGAGTTAGCGGAAGTCCAGGTTCAGATCCTTCATTGGCAGCTCAGCTTGCGCAAAATGCCAGTAAAGCATCGGAATCAGCTCAGGGAAAATCAAACACTCAGGGAAAGCAGGGTGTTCACGAAGAAGTAGCAGCAGGTTTTGAAGATTTAATTCAAGAGACGCAAACTCAAGGAACCTCTAAAAAACAAGAAGCCTCCCAAACATCGAAAAGTTCTAAATCTGAAAAATCGGGAAAATCTTCCTCATCTTCTTCGGTATCGAGTGCATCGAACACTGTAACAGCTCAGGCTGTAAAAGGTCCTAAGGGCATGCAAAAACAAAACTACGAGCTGCCTCAATTACCTACACCTGAAAATGCCGAAGTAAATGGTGTTGTGATTAAAAAAGGCATGGGAACTCTTGCCCTATTGGGATTAATCATGACTTTATTAGCACAATCTAGTGCAAAATCATGGTCTTCACAATTCCAGCAACAAAACCAAGCTATTCAAAACCAGGTTGCAATGGCTCCAGAAATTGGTAATGCCATTAGAACTCAAGCTAATCACCAAGCTTCCGCTACAGAAGCTCAGGCGAAACAGAGTCTGATCTCTGGTATTACAAATCTCGTAGGTTTTGCGATTTCCGTTGGTGGGGGTATTCTTTCCGCAGCAAAAGGTTTGGGAGGTATAAAATCCGCAGCTTTTGCAAAGGAAACTGCTGGAGCTGGGGCTGGAGCGGCTGGAGCCGCAGCTTCTCAAGCTTCCAAGATGGCTTCAGAAGCAGCCACCGCTGCAACTAAAACAGTGTCTGCAGCAGCAACTTCCGCAACTTCTGCAGCTGGAGCTGCTGGTTCTGCGGCAGCAAAAGCTGCAGCAGGACTAACCGATGACATTGCTGCTGCGACGGCAAAAGCAACCGCGGGTGCTGCAAAAGGCGGCGGTGGATTGTTTGGCAAAGTATTAAACAACCCTGGATGGCAAGATAAACTTTCTAGAGGTATGAACGTTGTAAAAACTCAAGGTGGACGTGCTGCAGCGTTTGCAAGTAGAGCTCTTTCCACATCCATGCAGATGGCTCAGCTAACTCACGGTCTTACTGCGGCTGTTGATGGTATTGCTGGTGGTATTATCGGTGCTGAAGTTGCCCATCACCAAAGAGCTGCAGGGATGGCAGAAGCCCAGGCTGAAGAATTAAAACAACTATCTTCAGTTCAAAGCCAATATGCTAGTCAGGCCCAGGGTCTTCAAGAACAGTCTATGCAGAGCTTTAACTCTGCATTGCAAACTCTGCAAAACATTTCTGATTCGCAAACGCAAACAACGCAATCAATCTTTAACTAGACTATCCCGTCTTTTAAGATTGAAAATAGGCTCAACAATAGTTGGGCCTTTTTTATGTAAAGCTGCTTTACTTTAAGAAACAATATAGCCTTGGCGAAATTCTTCATGATAGATTAGCCGGCAGCCAACAATCATAAAGACTACTGCAAGCAGTAAAGATCCAGAAAGGCTCTCCCCTAACAACACCCATCCATAGAATGCCGAAAATAATGGCATAACTAGATTGCAAAAAGAAAGAAACGTTGAGGAATACTTTCGCAATAGCTTTGCATAAAGATTATAGCTAATAAGATTAGAGAATAGAACGAGACAGAAAATTGCTTGAATAAACAGTGCGGTATTATTCACGGGGATGGGATTCCATGTTTCTACAACCATAGAATGGCCCAAAGATAACACCCCGGAAATTAGCATAGCATAGGCATTTATCGCCATTACCGATAGAGAAGAGTTTTTCTCTATTTTTCTTAATAACGTCCATCCAAAAGCAGAAAAGCACGTTGCCAATAGCAGGAGAATTTCAGGAACTCCTAATTGCCAACTCCATGTACTTCTAGCATCGCCTCCAAAAAATAGATAAGACAGATAGCCAAATAACCCAAGGCTTAACCCGCCGATTTTTTTTAGTGTTACGGTCTCCCGCAACTGAATATAGGAAAATAGTGCTGATACAAATGGGGATAATCCGTAGATGAAGCAAGCCTTCGAAGAAGATAGATTTTTCAACCCTAAAAACTCACAGACATTTGTCAGGTAAAACCCAACCACCGCCAAAATAAATACTGGCATGTATACCTTTTTAGGAAGCTTCAACGATCCTTTTTTCCAAAATACTATTCCCGCCAAAACCAAACCTGCAATAAACATGCGACTCCCTGTTACAAATAAAGGAGCGGAAGCTTCCATTGCTAATTTGCTAAAAGCAAATGATGAGGACCAAATAAAAGCCGTAAAGAATACTAAAAAAATAGACATAGGGAAGTAATTTCTGAGTAAAAAATAGCTTATTGTAAAAGAATAAAACTTTGGCTCCAACTCAAATATATTTTACTAATAGACATCTCTAGAAAATGCCTACTTTCTCTCCTTTCAAATGTTAGGGTTTTTTTTAAGAAAACTCCCTTGCTTAGATCCCGAAAAACGTTACAATAACAGACTTAGAAAAACCTCTTAATGGAGAGAAAATGATCCGCGTAATTTGCAACCAAGAAACTTTTGAGCTTCCTGAAGGCTCTACAGCTGCTGATTTCGCGAGCAAAATAAAAAATTCTCATTACTTTGCTGGCGTTGTCATAAATGATCAAATTAAAGATCTAGCTACGACCTTAGAAGAAGGAGACACCTTAAAATTTGTTACTTTTTCAGATCCTGAAGGGCGAGAGATTTTTCTACATACTTCTGCGCATATTTTAGCTCAGGCTGTTTTACGTTTATGGCCAAATGCTGTTCCTACAATTGGTCCCGTCATTGATCAGGGATTTTATTATGATTTTGCCAATTTATCTATCTGTGAAGATGACTTCGCAATGATTGAAAAAACAATGGACCAAATCGTTCAGGAAAAACACACAGTAGCTAAAAGAACGTTTAATGATAAAAATGAGGCCCTAAAAGAGTTTGTTAACAATCCATTTAAGGTAGAGTTAATACAAGAGCTTCCCGAGGGAGAAAAGATAACTTCTTATACTCAGGGAGAGTTTATGGATCTTTGTCGAGGTCCCCATCTCCCCTCAACATCTCCTGTAAAAGCTTTTAAACTTTTACGTACATCAGCGGCATACTGGCGAGGAGATCCTAATCGGGATTCTTTAGTACGTATCTATGGGGTATCCTTCCCAACAACGAAAGAATTAAAAGAGCATTTACACCAGTTGGAAGAAGCTAAAAAACGCGATCACCGCGTTTTAGGAGCTAAACTGGATCTCTTTTCCCAACAGGAATGTTCTGCTGGGATGCCTTTTTTCCATCCTAGAGGGATGATTATTTGGGATGCGTTGATAGGATATTGGCATCGGCTTCATCAGCTTGCTGGTTATAAGCAAATCCAAACTCCTCAGCTTATGAATCGTGGTCTCTGGGAAGTTTCAGGACATTGGACGAACTACAAAGAGAACATGTATACCCTAAAAATAGATGACGAAGATTATGCTATCAAGCCGATGAATTGTCCCGGGTGCATGTTATATTATAAAACTCGCCTACACAGCTACAAAGAGTTCCCCTTAAGAATTGCAGAAATTGGTCATGTTCATCGTTACGAAATTTCTGGAGCACTTTCAGGATTAATGCGGGTACGAGCTTTTCATCAAGACGATGCCCACGTATTTTTAACCCCTGACCAAGTAGAAGAAGAAACACTAAATATTTTGAATTTAGTTTCTGAATTGTATGGAACCTTTGGCTTAGAGTACCACCTAGAGCTATCCACACGGCCAGAAAAAGGCACTATAGGTAGTGATGAACTTTGGGATTTAGCAACAGCAGCTTTAGAGCGCGCCCTTATTAATTCCAAAACTCCCTTCATTATTAATCCTGGTGATGGAGCTTTCTACGGACCTAAAATTGATATTCATGTAAAAGATGCTATTCAACGTACATGGCAGTGTGGAACGATCCAATTAGACATGTTCTTACCTGAACGTTTCGAATTGGAATATACAAATGCTCAAGGGGAAAAAAGCACTCCTATTATGTTACACCGCGCCTTGTTCGGCTCTATAGAAAGATTCTTAGGAATTCTTATAGAACATTTTAAAGGAAGATTCCCTCTATGGTTAAGCCCTGAGCATGTCAGATTAATTACTGTTGCAGATCGCCATCAACCACGAGCGAAAGAGCTGGCTGTTGCATGGCAACAGTTAGGTTTTGTGGTTACTGTGGATGATTCTAACGAATCTGTAAGTAAAAAAATCCGCAATGCACAAAATATGCAGGTAAACTATATGGTTACTTTGGGAGATAGGGAAATAGAGGAAAACTCTTTAGCCGTACGAACCCGAGATAACCGCGTTTTAAATGACATGACAGTGGAGAGATTCATAAATACTATACTTGAAGAAAAGAACTCTTTAAGTTTAACTCCACTATTGTAGAAAACACTGATCTAAGGATGAGCATCTGGAATGAAAACCATCGCTGTCAATAGCTTTAAAGGTGGAACAGCAAAGACATCAACAACTCTGCATTTAGGAGCTGCTTTAGCGCAATATCACAATGCAAAAGTACTTCTCATTGATTTCGATGCCCAAGCGAATCTTACTTCGGGATTAGGTCTCGACCCTGATTGTTACGACAGCTTAGCTGTCGTACTACAGGGAGAAAAAGATATTCGCGAAGTAATTCGGCCTATTGAAGATACCGGGATAGACTTAATCCCCGCGGATACCTGGCTAGAACGTATTGAAGTTTCTGGGAGCTTAGCTGCCGATCGCTATTCTCACGAAAGACTTAAGCATATTCTTTCTTCTGTAGAAAATGATTATGACTATGTAATTATTGACACACCGCCCTCACTATGTTGGCTTACAGAATCTGCATTAATTGCTGCGCAATACGCTTTAATTTGTGCAACTCCGGAATTTTACAGCGTTAAGGGTTTGGAAAGGCTCTCCTCGTTTATCCAAGGAATATCTTCTCGCCATCCCCTAAACATTTTAGGAGTCGCTCTGTCTTTTTGGAACTATAGAGGGAAAAATAACGCAGCATTTGCTGATCTTATCCATAAAACATTTCCTGGAAGACTATTAAATACGAAAATTCGTAGAGATATCACCATTTCTGAAGCAGCAATTCATGGTAAACCTGTGTTTACTACTGCCCCTTCAGCAAGAGCTTCCGAAGACTACCTAAATCTAACTAAAGAACTGTTAATTTTACTGAGGGATATGTAGTCCTATGGGAAATTTAAAAACGTTGTTAGAAAACCGTTTTAAGAAAAATTCTCGCGATAAAATGGAAACGCTAACACGTCAGCGTATGGATGGGGAGCTCTCTCCTTTCCTAAGCAGATTTTCTAATTTAAAATTATCTCAACAAGAAGAAGAAAAATTCCGAAGGCTTTTAGAAAACTATACCTTCGAAGATCAGGTTTCTGAAGAAGATTTCCGAGATCTTTGTAACCTTTCTGCTCAAATCAAGCAAATACATCACCAAGCTGTTCTTCTTCATGGAGAACGCATTAAAAAAGCCCGTGATTTATTAAAAGACTATCGAGAAGGGGCTTTTTCCTCATGGCTACTTCTTACTTATGGAAACCGGCAAACTCCTTATAACTTCCTTGTCTATTACGAACTATTTTCTACTCTTCCGGAACCATTAAAAATAGAAGCAGAGAAAATGCCTAGACAAGCTATTTACACATTAGCATCTCGTCAAGGGCCTCAAGAAAAAAAAGAAGCCATTATTCGTAATTACCGCGGGGAAAGTAAAGGAGAACTCTTAGACATTATCCGAAAAGAGTTTCCTTTAATCTCTACGGATCGTCGTCAAACGTGCTTGGCAAAACAAGCTTTTGCTTTACTTGCCAAAGGGTCGCAATTACTAAAAAAATGCTCAGAGTTATCTCCTGAGGATCATGCAGACCTTGAAAAATTGATAAAAAAGCTTCAAAAAGTTAAAAGTAATTTCTCCCCCAATATAAAGGTGTAATATATGGCAGCAAAATCAAAAGCTCTAGAACTAGAAGATAACGTTTTTCTCATTCTTGAAGGGAACCTGAAAAGAATTTTTGCCACTCCTATTGGTTACACCACATTTCGAGAGTTTCAAAATATTGTTTTTAACTGCGCTAATGGACAACAGGAAACAGCAAATTTCTTTTTTGAAATGCTCATTAATGGGAAGCTTATCAACGACCTTCCCGTAGAACAAAAACAAGCATCACAGAGTTTAATCGCGGAATTTATGATGTTAATTCGTGTTGCTAAAGATATTCATGAGCGCGGGGAATTTATTAACTTCATTACTTCTGACATGCTTACTCAGCAAGAACGCTGTGTCTTTTTAAACCGGTTAGCTAGAGTAGATGGTCAAGAATTCCTATTAATGACGGACGTTCAAAATACCTGCCACTTAATTCGTCATTTACTAGCGCGACTTTTAGAAGCGCAAAAAAATCCTGTGGGAGAGAAAAACCTCCAAGAAATTCAGGAAGATATAGTATCGTTGAAGAATCATTTCGAAGAATTAGAAAAAACTCTTCAGTAATAAAAATTTTATGAACAAGAAAAAGCGCGTGCTTACCGGAGATCGACCGACAGGTAAGCTGCATTTAGGTCATTGGGTTGGTTCGATAAAAAATCGGCTAGCTTTACAGAATAACCCTGATTACGACTGCTTTTTCATCATCGCGGATCTCCACACTCTTACAACCAGAACACGCAAAGAACAAGTTCTCGATGTTGATAATTGCATTTATGAGGTTCTTGCGGACTGGTTAAGTGTGGGGATAGATCCAAGTAAATCTACGATTTATCTTCAATCGGCTATTCCTGAAATTTATGAGTTATACTTGCTATTTTCCATGCTGATCTCGATAAATCGCATTATGGGAATTCCAAGTCTTAAGGAAATGGCTAAGAACGCTTCTATAGATGAAGGAGGTCTATCCTTCGGATTAGTAGGCTATCCTGTCTTACAAAGTGCTGACATTCTCCTTGCAAAAGCCCAACTAGTTCCTGTTGGGAAAGACAACGAAGCTCATGTAGAGCTAACCCGGGATATTGCCAGAAATTTTAATCGTTTATATGGAGAAATTTTCCCAGAACCTGATGTTTTACAAGGAGAGCTTACCTCTTTAGTAGGCATTGATGGTCAAGGGAAAATGAGCAAATCCGCCAACAATGCTATTTACCTCTCTGACGATGACAACGTAATCAAAGAGAAAATCAGAAGGATGTATACCGATCCTAATCGGATTCATGCAACTACTCCTGGGAGAGTGGAAGGGAACCCTCTGTTTATTTATCACGATATTTTCAATCCCAATAAAGAAGAAGTCGAAGAATTTAAGACTCGCTATCGCCAGGGATGCATAAAAGATGTTGAAGTGAAAGCACGGCTTGCTGAGGAGTTGATTCTTTTCTTACAACCTTTTAAAGAAAAGCGTGCGGAGCTATTAGCACGACCTCAGATTTTGCAAGAAGCTCTACAACAGGGAACTGAAAAAATGCGCTCTGTAGCAAAATCCACCATGGAAGAAGTTCATAATACTTTAGGTCTCAGCCATAAATGGCGCTCTCGCCTATCATCATAATTTTTTAGACGCTTATGACTTTTGACTTGCGAGCCTCCTTCTCTCCTTGTGGCGATCAGCCGGAGGCTATCGCAAAACTTACTCAAGGAATACGCAATCACACACCCTCTCAAGTGCTTCTAGGCACCACAGGATCAGGGAAAACATTTACCATTGCTAATGTTGTGGCTAATGTAAATGTACCCACACTAGTATTAGCGCATAATAAAACCCTAGCAGCACAGCTATATCAAGAATTCCGAGAATTCTTTCCTAATAACGCTGTGGAGTACTTCATTTCTTATTATGATTACTATCAACCTGAGGCTTATATTGCCCGCAGTGATACCTACATAGAAAAAAGCCTGCTAATCAATAGTGAAATCGATAAGCTTCGCCTATCTGCAACACGGTCTATTTTAGAGCGCCGCGATACCCTAATTGTCTCTTCTGTATCTTGCATTTATGGTATAGGCTCCCCTGAAAACTATGCTTCCATGGCTTTAGAGCTTGAAGTGGGGAAAGAATACCCACGAGCATCGCTAGCAGCTCAGCTTGTAAAAATGCATTATCAAGCATCTCCGGTGCCACAACGCTCTACATTTCGAGAGCGAGGAAGTGTTATTGATATTTTCCCTGCATATGAAAGTGATCAAGCTATTCGTTTAGAGTTTTTCAATGATACGTTATCCTCCATAGAATATAGCGATCCCCTGACTATGATCCCTACGGAAGCAGTAGCTTCAGTAATTTTATATCCTGGTTCTCATTACGTCACTCCTGAAGCGGTGCGTGAAAGAGCCATACGTTCAATCCAAGAAGAACTTGAAGAGCGCATGCTCTTTTTTAAAGATCACCCTATAGAGCAAGACAGGTTATTTCATAGAACCACTCACGATATTGAAATGATCAAAGAAACTGGATTTTGTAAAGGGATAGAAAACTACTCCCGACATTTTACAAATATCCCTCCTGGGAAACCTCCTACATGTCTCTTGGATTATTTCCCTGAAGATTTTTTACTCGTTATAGATGAATCGCATCAAACACTACCTCAGATACGCGCTATGTATCGCGGAGACCTATCTAGAAAGCAGTCTTTAGTAGAATATGGCTTTCGTCTTCCTTCTGCCTATGACAACCGTCCCTTAACCTACGAAGAAGCTCAGCAGTACTTCCATAAGGTGATTTATGTATCAGCAACTCCAGGAGAAACAGAGCTTAACGAAAGCCAAGGACATGTTGTTGAGCAAATTATCCGCCCTACAGGCATTCCTGATCCCCTTCCTGAAATCCGCCCGGCAACGGGTCAGGTAGACGATCTCTTAGAAGAAATCCGCAAGCGCTTATCAAAATCACAAGAAAAAATTTTAGTAATTTCTATAACTAAAAAGCTTGCTGAAGACATTGCTGCGTTTCTTTCAGAATTAGATATTGCTGCTGCTTATCTACACTCTGGAATAGAAACTGCAGAGCGTACACGTATCCTTGCAGATTTACGTCTAGGAAACATTGATGTTCTTATAGGTGTTAATTTACTACGTGAAGGTTTAGATCTCCCTGAGGTGTCCCTAGTGGCTATTCTTGACGCTGATAAGGAGGGGTTCTTGCGTAGTACTTCTTCCCTAATACAATTTTGTGGACGAGCAGCGAGAAACATAAAAGGAAAAGTCATTTTCTATGCTGATCACAAAACACAATCTATAGAACAAACATTAAAAGAAACAGAACGTCGCCGTCAGATACAGCTAGATTATAACAAAACTCATAACATTACCCCGAAGCCTATTATCAAGGGTATTTTTGCCAATCCTATTCCTCAAGGAGGGAAAAAAGATACCCAAGAGGCTCCTAAAGCTCCTCTATCCACAGAAGAATTGGAAAAACTTATAAAAAAATATGAGACTCTTATGCAGCAAGCAGCTCAGGAGTTCCGATTTGATGAAGCTGCAAAATATCGCGATAAGATGAAAGAAGCAAAAGAACAGCTTCTTTATCTTTCATAAATTACTAAAAATCCCTTATGGGAATCTGCTTGCTTTTTCTTAAATGAGATCCTAATATTGCCATTATGTTCTCCCTGGGTATAACCCCCTCTGATACTAGAATCAGTATATAAATGCTTAGTGTTATATAACCTTGTCGGAGCGATTTATCCAACCCCTTGACCAAAGAGATTTAAGACTCATGTTAGAAGTGACGGTTTCTGATATCCAAGCTAGAGAAATTTTAGATTCTCGAGGATATCCAACATTATATGTCAAAGTAATTACAGATGCAGGCACCTTCGGAGAAGCTTGTGTTCCATCAGGAGCTTCTACAGGAATAAAAGAAGCCTTAGAACTCCGGGATCAAGAGAGCTCCCGCTACCAAGGAAAAGGCGTTTTACACGCTATAAAAAATGTAAAAGAAGTTCTCCGTCCTGCAATACAAGGTTATAACATATTTGATCAGATTCTCATAGATTCTGTCATGGTAGAAGCTGACGGCACACCAAACAAAGAAAAACTTGGTGCTAATGCTATTTTAGGGGTATCCCTAGCGTTAGCAAAAGCAGCCGCAGCAACATTGGGAAGATCTTTCTATCGTTACGTAGGGGGCTGTTTCTCCCATGTTCTTCCCTGCCCAATGATGAATCTTATCAATGGGGGTATGCATGCAAATAATGGCTTGCAATTTCAAGAATTTATGATTCGCCCTGTAGGTGCTACATCAATAACAGAAGCTATACAAATGGGTGCGGATGTATTTCACACTTTGAAAAAACTTCTCAATGATAAGCATCTAACCACAGGAGTCGGTGACGAAGGGGGCTTCGCTCCACAATTAAAATCCAACTCTGAAGCTTTAGATCTTCTTTTAGAGGCTATTGAAAAAGCTGGTTTTACACCTGGGGAAGATGTCTCTCTAGCTCTTGATTGCGCAGCATCTTCATTTTACGATACCAAAAAGCAAACCTACGATGGGAAAAACTATCAGGAGCAGGTTAGCATACTTGCTGATCTTTGTGATCGCTATCCTATAGACTCTATAGAAGATGGCCTCGCTGAAGAAGATTTCGATGGATGGGAACTACTCACTACAGAACTTGGAGAAAGTATACAAATTGTTGGTGATGATATTTTCGTTACCAATCCGGAATTAATAGCAGATGGTATCAGCAGAGGAATTGCTAATGCTGTGTTAATTAAACCAAATCAAATAGGTACATTAACAGAAACTTCCGAGGCTATCCAACTTGCCCATAGTCAAGGTTACACGACTATTATCTCCCACAGATCTGGAGAGACCGAAGATACTACAATTGCCGATCTTGCAGTAGCTTTCAATACAGGGCAAATTAAAACAGGCTCGCTATCACGTTCTGAACGTACGGCAAAGTATAATAGACTTATGGCCATCGAAGAAGAACTCGGCGCTGAAGCACTCTTTAAAGATTCTAATCCATTCTCTGGAGAATAAAATCTTATTTAATCGCTTTCTAGTGCAGTCTAGAAAGCGATTATCTTTTTTATCCTTTCTCTATTTTTAATTATCTTAAGCTGCTAATAAACAGAAAAGGCCCCAAAGTCTTGGAATATGTCAAATAGTAGATGTTTGCTTAAGAAAAATTTTCTATATATTCAAGAAAAGAAGCATATACGCAAATAACGTATTAAGATAGATGAGATCTTCTCAGATACTATCTTCAACCCTATGCTAGTTAGATGATCCCCTTTACAAAAACGATCGGTTACCGTTTATGGTTAGCGTGCGTAGCGGCAATTATCCTCCCGTTAGGGATTAACATTGTCCTACTTAACCTTAGGCAATACCGCACTACAGTTTCATCTGTTGCCGTAGCATTTAAAGAAAATGCTGCTTTTAAGGTGGATACCCTAATGCAAATAGTTCCCCTAAATGCCGATGTATTAGCGTTATTTTCTGAAGTTTTAGATCTTGATGAGGGAGTTCCCTCAGTTCCCAATGTTGAGCTTAGCAATGAGATGCAAAGAATGTTTAGCTCTACATATGAAGAAATCTCATTAATTAAACTTCTTCCTAACGGGGAAAAAATCGTTGTAGCCTCTAGCGTTCCTGAGCGCCTGGGAGAAAATTACCAAAATAAAATAAACATTCCTGCGACCTTACCATTTTCAGCACAATTTAAGCAGTCCGCTGAAAATCACGATGTTTTCTCAGTAATGCAAGCTAATATTTTTGATTCTGATACCCATGAGATTTTAGGAGTTCTTTATACCACTCATAACATAGAAGAATTCTTAAAAAACCTTCTTGTAAATACCCAGCCATTTTTCACTGTAAAAACAGCAATATTATCCAAAGATGGCATAATATTAAAATCTTCAGATCCCGCCCTAGATCTCCGTGCTATTTACCCCAATGTCACTAAAAAACAATTTTGTGACATTTTTATAAATGTGGATGACTGCCCTAAGGAAATTTCATTACAACCTATTCAGCTAACGCCATTACCTATAGATGAGGACTTCTTCTCATTTAAAAACAAAAATCAAAAAGTATGGAGCTACCTTGCAAAAGTTCCTAATATGGATATAAGCATACTCTCCTACGGCACAAAAACCGATCTCCTAGCGAACTTTTGGAAACGCGCTATGGTGTATTCTGCGTACTTTTCCTGTGTTTTGCTAGGAAGTATCGTTGCTTATCTCGTTGCAAAAAGGCTTTCCTTACCTATTCGCAAGCTCGCCACAGCAATGATACAAACTAGAGAAAATATTCCCGATCCTTATGTTGATGACTCCCTAGGATTTGAAGTAAACAGGTTGGGGCATATTTTTAATGCTATGGTACAAAGCTTAGCGCAACAGCAAACCCTAGCTCAGAAAAATTATGAAATAAAAGAAAATGCCCAAAATGCTTTGTATCTTGGAGAACAAGCGCAACAGCGTTTACTTCCCAATACACTTCCTAGTTACCCTCATGCAGAGCTAGCAAAAGCTTATATTCCTGCTATTACCGTAGGGGGAGACTTCTTTGATGCCTTTATCATTGGCGAAGGAGATAACGCTAAACTATTTCT
This sequence comes from Chlamydia sp. BM-2023, assembly GCF_964023145.1. Classification (NCBI taxonomy): domain Bacteria; kingdom Pseudomonadati; phylum Chlamydiota; class Chlamydiia; order Chlamydiales; family Chlamydiaceae; genus Chlamydia; species Chlamydia vaughanii. The sequence goes on from NZ_CAXIED010000001.1 coordinate 557,164, forward strand.
CATTGTTGCTGATGCCTCTGGGAAAGGTGTTTATGCCTGCGGGTATTCCCTATTTTTGAAAAACATGCTCCGCACTTTCCTTTCGGAAAAGCCATCTATTAAAGAGGCTATAGAACAAACTTCCCTACTGTTTTACCAAAATACCGCTGATTCAGGAATGTTTGTTACCCTATGTGTATATAGCTATAGCTACAAAACAGGAATCGTAGAGTTTTACTCTTGTGGTCATAATCCTGCGTGTTATCTCTCCCCAACCGGAGAAGTATCTCTTCTTGCGCATCGCGGTATGGCTCTGGGATTCCTCCCTAACATTCCTGATCTCCCTACGGAAAGCTTTAAGCCTGATCCAGGCTCTCTTATTGTTCTATACTCTGATGGAATTACAGAAGCCCATAATAAAGCTTTTGAAATGTTTGGTGAAGAACGTTTAAAAAGCATCGTAAAAACCTTAACCGGGAAAAGCGCCGAAGAAGCCATGCACTCTTTAATGCTCGCTGTAAAAACTTTCGTAGGGAATAGCCATCAACATGATGATATCACCCTGCTGATTCTTAAAATATCGGACTCATGAAACAAAATTTTACCAAACGCATTTTGCTTTTTCTTTTTTTGGTAATTCCGATTCCTTTGATTCTGAATTTAGTTGTGCTATCGCTATTTTCTTTTTCAGCAGCAAAAAATAATCTTATTGGTAATCTTCATACTCATGCATCACACTTTAACCTGGAATTTGAAAAGAAACTCACAATCCATAAAATCTTCCTTAAAAGATTAGCAAATACGCTAGCTCTCAAAGCCTACTCATCATCTGAAGATTTTTATGTTCAAGCGTATCATGAGATGTTTGCTTTATCCGATACGGATTTTTCTTTGTGTTTAATTCCTTTAGTTAATGGAAATATAAAAACCAAAAATCCCCATGATCCCTTTATCCATTATTTAAAAACTCATCCTGAGTTAAAAAAGAAGCTAAGCATGTCCTCAGGGAAAGCTTGCCTAATCACGGTCCCTTCTGAAACCTCTCCGAATAATTACCTTGTAATTACCGAAGATATCGAAATATGGAACTCCCCGACTAATGCGGGACTTCTTGTAGGTTTTTACCCTATGCATTTTTTGCAAAAGGACCTATTTCGATCCTTACATCTTGCTGATGAGGATATCTGCCTACTAAATAAATATGGAGAGGTGCTTTTCTCTTCCAACCCGTTATTCTCTTCTGAAGTATTTTCTCTAAACATTCCTGATCTTCCGAAAATCACTCCTCGAACACATGCAACATCTATAGAAATAGCTCCTAAGATGCTCCAGGAGCAAAATCTCATCAGCGTAAAAATTAAAAACAAACGCTATTTAGGAATCGTTTTAAATAAGATTCCTATTCAAGGGACCTACACACTTTCTGTTGTTCCTCTTTCTACGCTTCTTAAAAAAGCTATTCGCCTACCTGTAAACGTGATTTTCTTTTACGCACTAGCGTTTATTCTTATGGGATGGATACTTACAAAAATAAACAAACGATTAAACCAGCCTATTCAAGAGCTGACCACATGCATGGAAGCTGCATGGCGAGGAAACCATAACATACGCTATGAACCACGACCTTACGGATACGAAATCAATGAACTGGGAAACATCTTTAATTGCACTTTACTACTACTACTTAACTCTAGAGAAAAAGCAGAAATCGAAGACATCTCAGGAAATAAACTACAAAAAGAGCTGGCTATTCTCTCTTCTTTACAACAAACATTACTAAGCCCTGACTTTCCAGATTTTCCGAATATCACCTTTATTTCTAAGCACCTACAAGGTGCTCAGCTATCGGGACACTTCTATGGTTGGAAAGCGTCAACGTCAGATCATAGCTTGATAGGTGTTGTAGGACTCGCCGGAGATATAGGCCTGCCTTCTTATCTCTATGCTTTATCAGCACGCAGCTTATTTCTCGCCTACGCGAATATATTTCCCTCTTTAGAGAAAATAGGCACAGCTACATATGAAACCTTTGGGAAAACCACAGAAGGAGACGAAGCTACTGTCTCTATGACATTTATTCGGTATCTTTCTACAGAAGCCTCTTTAGAACTTTTCTCTGTAGGGAATACCCCTCCTGTTGTTTTCTTAAAACGACAGGAAACATTTTCTCGGCTACACCCTCCAGTGTCGCAAAAAATACAATCTGGGGATGTTCTCGTATGCATTACGGGAAATAACGAACTTACTGACTATCTTATGCGCTTACCCATTGAAGAACTTCTTAAAGATCCTTTAGCACCTCTAAATTCCGACAATTTTGTAGAAACCCTTACAGAAATGCTCAATAAAGAAACACAATCACAAATAGATGGAACTCTAAGTTTCCTCAGTTTTACTAACATCTAAGTTGTTACAGGTGATACTCACACACCCCGCCTCAACAGGAATTTTCCCCAGCCATAAAAGTAAAGCAGAAATAACGACCACTAAAACGCCTACGATAGTTCCTACGGAAGCTATCGTCATAAACAATGGTGAGGTAACCGTTAAACTGACTAAAACTAATGCGATTCCAATAACTACAAAAGCGATAAAGCACTTTTGCACCTTAGAAAGTTTCTTCTCATGGTTTTGCACCCACTGCACACACGAAGGGCATATTGACTGCAGGCTTGTTTGTATTTTCATCTAAAATGACTCTAGTAAAATTCAAGGCAAAGATTTTACTCATAAACTGGTTTTATGACAAAATTAGAAAACCGCCTCACCGGTATTTGTGAAAGGTTTTTAGCAAAATTTTTTTTGATTTTTAAGACAAAAAAGCTTTTGTTCAATCCTATTCGTACTGATACAGATAGCATCTTATATTCAGGATTGTTGTTCTTTCACCTAGGAATAGCTTGCTGACAGAAACCAAGAATTCATGCTAAGAAATGGGAAAAGCCTTTAGTTTCCCTTATGTCGCGCCTGGATTTTTTTGTTTTTGATTCCTTAGTTCTTAAGCAAAAGCATAATGAACTAGAAGAAATTTTCTGTTCTGAAAATGACGAGTTATTTCGTGCTTATCAGACGACGTCTCTACAATCTCCCCTAGCGGCGAAAAATATTACCATAGCGAGAAATACCGCAGAATATATCCTCACAGAAAATGGAGAAATAGACACTACAAAAGTTGTTAAAGCTATCGAGCATATAACACAATGTCTCTATCCCCTTGGTCCTCATAGACACAACGAAGCCAAACCTAGAGAACATCTCTTAAATATGCTTCAGGCCATCAAACAAGAATCAGAAATTAAAGAGAGAATCAGAAAGCTCTTTGTTCCCTCATATAAGATCATTCAAGATCTTATTCGCAATACTATAGCCCTTCCTCCTGAGGTTATATTAACACCCATTCACGTTCGTCAGGCAGCCCTCACTGCTTTATTTTGCTATCTCCGTCAAGACGTAGGATCTTGCTTTGCAACAGCATTTGCTATCATTATCCATCAAGAATATCCCTTACGGTTTATAAAAGACATCGATGATCTATTAACATCTGGAAAGATTACTAGATTTGTCGGCACGAGAGAAGTTTCCGTACCTATGAACCTATCAGGATGCATAGGAGAGCTATTTAAACCCTTAAGAATTTTAGATTTACATCCTGATCCTATAGCGAAGCTTTCAGCCTCTCCAGGGCTACAAAAGGCATTTGTAGCTGCAGGAGTTGTAGATACTTTAGATGATCCTCAAGTGCGTGTTCAGCAACTTCTTGCTCATGAGCATCTCATGAACAAGCTTCGCTATGTTGATGAGACAATAACCGCTAACGAAATTATTTCCAGTACTCTCCTACATCATTACCAAATTACGCAAAATTCTGTACGAGCTACTCTCTATCAAGAGGGTTTCTATAGTAAAGAACAGGTATTTTTCTCCGCGGAACATTCCCATAAGCTCTCACAAACGCAAAAGGTTTATGGTTATCTCACTGCTTATGAAGAAGCTAAATCGGCATTTATTAGCGACACGCAAAATCCCTTATTAAAATCTTGGGAATATACACTAGCGACTCTCTCGGACTCTACCAGCTCTTCAACTCTGAATCATATTCGCATAGCTCTAGGATGGGATGAGAAAGATGTTCACGGTATGGTTCATATTATCAAAGAGTTCATAGAAGAAGAGGTGCAAAATAGCCGAGAACTCATAGAAAAATGTGAGCAAACATATAACGAAGCTCGTGTGCAGCTGGAATATATTGAAAGCAGAATGAGAAACCCTCTAAATGAGCAGGATAACAAAATCCTTCTCATGGACCACATCCGTTTTCGCCAAGAGTTAAACCAAGCTCTCTATGATTGGAATGCCTCTCAGGAAAAAGCAAAAAAACTCTTAGCTCTTCCCGATTTCCTACTATCCTTTTACACGAAAGTCATTCCCGAGTATTTCCGCAGTTCTTACGATGCTTTTATTCAAGAATTCTCCCATCTCTATACCGATGCCCCTGCAGGATTTCGTGTATTATTCACTCATGGAAGATCCCATCCAAATACATGGTCTCCTATCTACTCCATAAATGAGTTTATCAAATTCCTCTCGGAATTCTTTTCCTCTACCGAGGTAGATCTTCTTAGCAAACATGGCGTCTTAGGAATAGAAAAAGAGACCTCATCGCTTATTTATCGGATTATTTCTGCGCTTCATACCAACTCTTTCCAAGAAGGCGCTCTAACAAGAATATTACAGGCTTATCAGCAACCTGTTCCCCCCTCGATTTTAAATAATCTCGATAAGGTTTCCCACACACCCTGGGTATATGTCTCCGGAGGAACCGTAGATTCTTTAATTCATGATTACTTTGAAAATACCGAAGAGCTAACGCAAGTTGAAAAGCATGCTGAAAATGCCCATGAATTAGCAGCTTTCTTTTCAGACGCTTTAAAAGATCTTCCTACTGCGGTAAAGAGCTACTTAGAAGATGGCTCGCACTCATTAATAACCTCTTCTCCTACGCATGTATTTTCCGTAATTGCGGGTTCTCCATTATTTCGAGAAGCATGGAATAATGATTGGTATAGTTATACTTGGTTGCGTGACGTTTGGGTAAAAGATCATCAAGATTTCCTAGCGGATACTGTTCTCAATCAACAGGGAATTTATACATTTATAGAAAGGTTTTGCACAAAGTATAGCCTTCAAGATGTCGCTCTAGATTTTCATGATTTTTGTTCTGATCATTCGCTGATGCTTCCTGAACTCTATGACAAAGCCTCTAGGTTCCTTCAGGAAGTGTTGCCAAAATCTGAAACAATATTTGCCCTATATCAACGACGTTTAGCTCATAAAATAGTTCAGGATATTCCCTATACTTCTGAACAGCAGCTCCCCGACGTTTTAGATAATGTCAGCTCTTACTTGGGAATATCCTCACGCTTAGCTTACGAAAAATTCCAAAAGTTAATAGAAAAGTTCATTCCAAAATTATCATTATTATCTTCTGGAGAAATTCGGCATCTTTTTAAAGGGCTGCTAATGGAAAGCTATCAGCGTCTATATTTTGAAGAGGATATGTTTTTAAGGTTAGCGACAGCTATGCGTCATCATCGCTTAGCATATCCTGCACCTTTGTTATTTGGAGATAGCAACTGGGCATACAGCTACTTTGGCTTTATTTTGCATCCAGGAACTCAAGAAATAGATCTTTGGCAATTTAACTATGCGGGCTTGCAAGGCTACCCCTTGGAAAATATTCATGAGCAGCTTTCTGTTCAACAACCTTGGACTCTCTATGCCAATCCTATAGACTATGGAATGCCTCCGCCTCCAGGATACCGCAGTCATATGCCTAAGGGATTCTTTTAGCTCTTAGGATTCTTTTTCTTTCTTTTGAAAATAGCTCGAAACAGAGCTTTTAAGGAATATTTAGAGATTTCTCTTCCCATAGCAGAAATACTTTCTGTTAATGGGAGTTTTTTCGGGCATACACGAACGCAGTTATGAGCCTGACCACAACCTCCTATTCCTTTTTTACCCATAAGAACTTTTAAGCGTTTTGTAGATTGCTTATCACCAGGATAAGTATTAAACAAGCGTGCTTGAGAAATAGCTGCTGGCCCAATAAACTCATTATGATCATTAATTTGGGGACAGGCTTCCGTACAACATCCGCACGTCATACACATCGATAATGCATACATAAGCTCTTGTTCTTCTTGGGACACTTTCTCTCCGAAAGTTTCCCCTTCGGTATTGGTAGCTATCCATCCTTGAATTTTCTGTAAATTATCAAACATAACAGCACGATCTACAATAAGATCCCGAATCAAAGGGAACTTTGTTAAGGGAGCGAGAGTAATCTCTCGCGATCCTGTTGCTGTAATGTACTCATGAATAAGAGCTGTACACGCTTGTCTAGGGACACCATTAACTAATAAAGAACAGGAACCACAAACCTCTTCTAAGCATCCTTGTTCCCAAACAACGGGATTTACTGTTTCTCCGAGAGTATTTACAGGACGCTTTTCGATTTCCATAAGAGCGCTAATTACATTCTCCCCAGGATGCAACACTAACTCAAAACTTTCCCAATATTGTTTTCCAGGGGTGCCCCGATAAATTTTCAATATAAAAGTCTCAGGAATATCCATAGTCATCTCTTTTTATTTATATAGGCAAACGAATGTTGTCAGGAACATTCGTAAACTCTATTTTCCCTGTGGAAGATTTTGTATAATCTCGTAATGTAGGCTGCACATGGCGGGTATCTACAGGTGCGTAGGTAATCTCAGGCTCTTCGGGAGCATAAGATGCTAATGTTGTTTTTAACCAATGTTCATCATCACGTTTTGGAAATTCTTCTTTATAATGAGAACCACGAAATTCATCACGTAAAAGAGCCCCTTTAGTAATTGCTAATGCCAATTCTATCATGGGTCCCATCTGACGTACAAAATGGAACGTTTTATTAGCAAATTGTGAAGAATCGTGCACAGAAACCCTCTGTAATCTCTCTCTAAAGACTTTTAGTTGATCTAATGTTTCCCTAAGATCCTTATTATTTCTCTTTACGGTGACATTTCTAACCATAACATTCGCAATATCCTCGTGTAATACAAAAATATTTTCTCCACCACGTCTAGAAAGTAAAAGAGCATTTTCTTCTTTTTCTTGTTGAAGAGCGTCTGAAAAATCTGTTGATGTTGTCTGACAAGAACCAAATGCTGAAATAAAACGCGCGGCTTCATCTCCAGCTACAAGCCCTGCAAATAAACATGATAATAGAGAATTTGCTCCTAAACGATTTGCTCCATGATAAAGGAAATCTGACTCCCCACAGTTAAAACATCCGGGGATATTCGTCATCTGACGAAAGCGGCTATCACGATCAGGATCATCAGCAGCAGGCCAATCTACCCAAGCTCCCCCCATAGAATAATGCACAGCAGGGAAAATTCTCATAGGTTCGCAATCAGGATCTTCCCCTGTAAACTTCCTATAGATATCTAAAACCACCTCTAGCTTATGTCGTGTAGCCGCAGGCAGGTGGGTAACGTCTAAATAGACTTCCATACGTCCGTCTATACCTAATCCTGCTTCGCAAACTTGTAAGATAGCACGAGCTCCTACATCACGACTGACTAGGTTACCATAGGCAGGATACATATCTTCTAAGAAATACCAGGGTTCTCCTGTATTCCCACAAGGGCGTTGAGAACCATCTGGAAATGTTATCGTTTTTGAAGAGTCCCCTGGAACCCACACGCGGCCACCTTCACCACGAACAGATTCTGAAATTAGCCGTAACTTATCAATTCCAGGAATCGCTGTAGGATGAATCTGTATAAACTCGGGATTAGCATAAGCCATTCCCTGTAAAAATAATCGTCCATTTGCAGCTCCTGTGCAAAATGTCGAATTTGTAGACATTTTGAAAATCACTCCGGGTCCTCCGGTAGCGAAAATAACAGCGTCTCCTTTAAGAACTTCTAAGCGATTATTAAATAAATTCATTAATACGATTCCACATGCTCTTCCAGAGCTGTTGGTAATCAATCGTATGAACTCATGATTTTCGTATTTACTAATTCTACCTTGGCTTTCACGACGACGTACTTGCTCGTCTAAAGTATACATCAGTTGTTGACCTGTAGAAGCCCCGCAAAATACCGTACGGTGATATAGGGTTCCTCCGAACCTGCGAACATCCAAATTCCCATTAGGAGTACGATTAAAAGGACATCCGAAATTATCTAGCATTCTGATAATTCTAGGTGCTGCTAAACACATTTCTAAAATAGGAGGTTGATCTCCTAAAAAATCTCCGCCTTTTATTGTATCGTAAGCATGTATATAGGGGGAGTCTTCCTCTTCAGGTTTAAGATTAAGAGCAGCATTTATTCCTCCTTGAGCACACACAGAATGGGATCTTTTTACTTTCGTTAATGATACTAAATCGACACGAACACCATTATCTGCCAATTTCATAGCTGCTGACAATCCTGCTAATCCACCACCAACTACAATTACACTACTCTGTCCTTCCATACTCTTATGCCACGCTATATAAATTCCAAATCAAACTAATTCCCATGGCGGAAACAACAACCATGGCAAAATAACACAAATTGCGTAAAAGAGCTTGTAAACGCAAAGATATAACTACTCCCCACCGAGAACAAAATGTCCATAAGCCATTAAAACCGTGAAATGCCGCAGCAATCACAAGTATTGTGTAAAAAATAGCCATCCATAAGGATCCTAAGGAATCCCTAACGATATAAAGAAAAGCTGTGCCTACATTAGGTGTAAGCAGATAACTATGACGTTCCGACAGCCTTTCCACCTCGCTACCTTCAAGATCATCAATATCCAAACGAATAGTTTCCATTTTAGGATCTGAGAAATTTATAGTAAAAAAACCTCGAGTACCACGAACTATTGCTTGGTAACGTGCCGTGTCAATATCTACAGCGTAATATGTCTGTCCGTGTAGCTCCACATGAACGGGATAACGAAGAAACCGAAATTGAACAACGTGAAATATCAGACCAAAAAGCAAAATCCACGCTGTGCGTCTTTGCCAGGTGTAGGCGATGTTTTTAGCATAATGTAAGGCGGGTTTGCTCCCGTTAGAATGCCCAGAATTTGGCTGCGCTTGAAAAAGATAAACAATACCTATGATAGCGTGACAAAAAAACGGAAGAGCTAAAAAGAAGATTTCTATTATTTTAAGACCGGGAATCTGATGAAATTTACCCACAAGGTGAACAAATCCCTTTCCCTCTCCAAAATAAGAAGAAGCAAGCATATTCGTAAATATGTGCTCACAAAGAAACAACGTAAACGCAACTCCAGCTAGGGAGTGAACACAACGTAAAATAAAGCTAGTGTAGTACTTCCATGACTTCTGAGTCACCTCAGAACACGCTTCCCTTTCGTTCATCGTAAGCCTTTATTTCACAATCTCTTTTTCTAGTAACCATAAAAGCTTAAATAGAATTATGTGAAGTAATTTCTACATATGAAAATTTAGAGAAAATTAATTCTTTTTACTTCCATTAAGAAAGTGCAAAACATTCCCACGGGCTATTTCTGCAAGTTCTTCTGGAGCTATATCTTTAATGTTTGCGATAGCCTCAATGGTATGAGAAATATATGCAGGTTCATTTTTCTTCCCTCTATAAGGAGTAGGAGCAAGAAAAGGAGCGTCTGTTTCTATTAGCAAATGCTCAAGAGGAACTTCAGCAACAACATTACGCAAACCTTGAGCATTTTTAAATGTCACAATCCCACTAATGGAGACGTACCATCCTCGAGACAATAGCTCCTTAGCCTCTTCCAAAGTTCCTGTAAAACAATGTAGCATTCCAGGGCAAGAGCGTTCATCATGATGATAATAGTGATCTATCATATGGAAAAAATCATCGAAAGCGGCTCGACAATGCACAACAAGGGGCAACTCACATTCTAAAGCTAAAGATAAATACTTCTTTAAAACCTCTTTTTGGCGCTCTTTAGTTTCTTCGGTATCAGCAAAGCAGTAATCCAACCCCACCTCACCAATAGCCGCTAATTTTCCAGCTTGAGCCACATCTTGAAAATATTTGAAATGTGCGTCTATATCCTCTTGAGCATCTTGAGGAGGGGTTCCTGCAACATGGCAAAAACGTATATCGGGGAATTTCTCAGCGTAACCAAAAGATTTATTGAGCTCGTCAATAGTTGTTGTCACATTAACCACGAGAGAAATTCCTGAGTCTTTCGCTCGAGAGATTACTTCGTCGGCATCCTCAATAAAAGCATCATCTGAAAGATGCACGTGAGCATCTGCTAGGTTCATCATCCTTCTCCTTAAAATGTTTGATTGAGGAAAGGGTTAATCATACATCTCCTAGCGAAATATCTTCACTCTGTTAATAGGGTTTTCTATGAAATCAGGATAAAAAAAAGGGTGTATTTGAAAAATACACCCTAAAAAAATAGTCAGAAATATTTAAGAACCTAGCTTCTGGAGAAGACCATGTCTTGAAGAACTGCTTGAGTAATCTTCTCAGGAAGCACTACAGGATCGGCTTGGCCAGCAGGATAATAGACGTAAGAGGGAACACTTGCGCGCCCTAATCGAGCTAACTCCTCGGTAATTCCCGGGTCCTTACGAGTCCAATCTGCTTCTAAAGTAACGACTCCTCGTTCTTTAAACATCTCCTGCACGGCACTTGCGTACAACACAGGTTTGTTCATTTGGCAAGTTAAACACCATTTAGCGGTAAAGTTCACAAAAACAGCCTGTCCTTCTTTACGCAACTGCGCAAGTTTATCGGAAGAAAACGGCTGCCAAGAACTACCCTCTTGGACTATGGCAGTTTCCCCAGCATCTACAAAATGACGAGAGGCTACAAAGCTTAAGGATAGTGCCCCAGCAACTAAACCAAAGAACAAGGTTGAGGCTACCACTCTTTGTTTCTTAGGCGAAACAGGAGTTCCCCATTTCCCTAGGACCCATGCACCTATTCCTGCTAGCCATAACCCTGATAGTAAAACTATCAATGCTGTCGTGCTCGTTTCTGATCCAAATATCCATGCTAACCAAGTTACCGTTCCTAAAAGCATAAATCCGGTAAGCTGCTTAAATGTGCTCATCCAGCTCCCTGGTTTAGGAAGCACAGAAAGCATCTTAGGAAATACAGAAAATACCAAATAAGGCAGAGCCATTCCCAAGCCAATAGAGGTAAATATCGTCAACTGTTTGAAAAACGATAGGGACATTACCAATCCCAATACAGACCCTAAAAACGGTCCTGTACAAGGTGTTGTTACTAAAGTCGCCAGCACGCCGTTAAAAACAGCTCCTACAGCTTTATTCTTAGACGCCCCAGACTCAGAAGACTGGATCTTACCACCAAGATTCGTAAACATAGTTCCCATTTCAAACAACCCCAGAGAACTGAGTGCAAATAGGAAAAATACTATAATTAAGGTGGCTACAAACATAGGCTCTTGAAGTTGGAAGCCCCAACCGATGTTATGTCCTAACATCTTCAAAAGGAAAGCCACTCCTGCCAAGCCCCAGAAACACCCCACAACTCCAAGTGTGAAACATAGGCCATTAATAATAACAGAAGAGCGGTGCTCTCCGGCAGATTTAATCAAACCATATACTTTAAGAGTTACTAAAGGTAAAACGCAGGGCATAATATTAAGCAGCAGCCCCCCAAGAAACGCCATGGCTAAAATAGTCACGTAATTCCAGATTCCTGAGGTATCTTCCTGAGAAGTAACATACCCACGAATTGCGAAAGACTCTACTTGATGACCTGAGCTATCAGTAAGTAAAAGAACCCCTTCTATCTCCTGATTCTTCTGTACACCCGCAAGGGATTTAATTTTTAATTTCCAAGCTGTTCCGGAAGCATCTTGTATTGCTTCCTCAGAATAAGCAAAAATCTTATCGGCTTTCTCGGAAACGAACCAAGCTTTCTGAGCTTTACTCGATGAGGAAATGTTTACAATAATCTCACCATCTTGGCTACGCCCCAGGGTAACCTCCTGATTATTTCCCAGAAGGCGAGGCCGTGCTTGTAAAGTTCTAGTAAAATCTGCGGCACTGTTAGGGTGTAGGGTAGCCTCCCCATCACCATAGGGTAGCGATAATTCTACATCTGCATTACCAGGAACACAGCTTTCTGCGCAGGCCAACCACTCAACATGAGCCTTTATAACAACTTCTTCGACTTCTCTCCCCTGGGGAGCTTGAATTTCCGCAACAATAAACGCGGTATCATCGTAACCAAAGAATGTCGTTCCATCCTCTTCGAAGACCTTAGGAGCAGGCCAATGCTCCTCACGAACAACGAATCCCTTGGGTAAATTCCAGTTAATCTTTAGTGGACTACCCACCTCTCCGGGATTTTTCCAATAAATATGGCTCCCTCTAGGGCCGGAGATTTTAACACCAACTCTAAATTTCCCATCACTGGGAATATGAGACCCCTCAGAAATTAAAGTAGCTCCGGGCTCACCTGCCTCTACAGCAGGCTGCGCAGCCTCCAGCTTATGAGCATAACTAGTGAAGGCAGGCAGAGAAAAAAGGAAGGCTACCAAAACAGTTTGAAAATGCTTTTTGATTTTATTCAAAATAACTCCAATTCTTTCTAAATCAGGTAGATAATTATACACTATGTATACTTTTATTTTTATAATAGCTTTCGTAAATCTCTTTAACAAAACCTACTTGGCTCTATACTAGAATTTTGATAGGATCGTCTTGTAATCAATCCCCCACCACGTAAAGAATTTTATACTCTATGTTACAATTCACCCATAACCCAATTATCCAGGCCTACAGAGAAGCTGACCTTTTCGGCAAGGGGATATTTTTTAGCTTACTGATTCTCTCCCTGTGTACTTGGACAGTACTACATCAAAAACTAGCTATTCAAAAAAAATTTTTAAAATCAGGAAAATCTCTTAAAGATTTCTTAATAAAAAATCGTCATGCCCCCCTGTCTTTAGAAATACACCCCGAGTTAAACCCTTTTGCAGATCTTTACTTCACAATTAAGAGGGGAACCCTCGAGCTTTTGGATAAAAATCGCCAGCAGGCTCCCGACCACGGCCCTATGTTATCCGTTGAGGATATACAGTCTCTAGAGACCCTATTAGGAGCTGTTATGCCCAAATATCGTGCTCTTATGCATGAAAATAACTTTATTCCCGCGACAACTATAAGTTTAGCGCCTTTTCTAGGGTTGCTAGGGACCGTTTGGGGCATTCTAGTAGCTTTTTCTCAGATCAGCTCGGGACAGGCAGGAGGAACAGCTATGATGGAAGGGCTCGCAACCGCCCTAGGTACTACAATAGTCGGATTATTTGTTGCTATTCCCTCTTTAATAGGGTTTAACTATCTTAAAGCTCATTCCTCTCGATTAATTCTAGAAATAGAGCAGACAGCGTATTTGTTGTTAAATTCTATAGAAGTGAAATATCGCCAGACAAAATTATGAAGCGTTCTATCTTTGAAGAAGCTGAAGAAGATCCTAGTGTTAATCTCACACCATTAATAGACATCGTCTTTGTTATTTTAATGGCATTTATGATTGCGATGCCTTTAATACGCCTGGATTCTATAGCCTTAGCTCCAGGAACAAAAAATCATAAAGTTCTCGGAAAAGATGAAGAACTCCCTACAACTATTAAAGTATTAGCCGATCATACGATTACGCTAAATGATAAGCCTCTTTCATTACGAGAATTGAAAACACAATTAACGCTATTGCATCAGCAGCACCCTAGTAGAGTACCTTTACTATTGCAAGACGGCGACACCCCTTTTAAACTATACCAAGAAGTAAAAACCACAATAGAATCTGCGGGATTTCATGAACTCCATATAGCTTTAAAAAGCTAAGCTATGAATAAAACTCTTCCTTATATTTTTTTTGCAGCAATTATTCATGGAGCATTTGTTATTCTCCTAGCGTATTCTCCAGGGCAGAAAAAACCCCCTAAATTGCTACCATTTAAAGAGAAGTTAGTGATTTTGCATGAGCAACCCTCTTTAATAAAAACCTCTATATCTTCTCCTGCTCCACAAACGCAAAAAACAATAAACAAGCCTGTAGAAAAAAATACCCCTTCTCAACAGCCTGTTAAACAAAAACCTTCAGAAGCTACTAAAAAAAATCCTATTTCTAAGCCTCTAGAAAAAGAAAAATCTGTTTCTAAACAACCTGAAAAAGAAAAACAGAAAGAGAAAATCGTTACGAAGCAAAGTCCCTCACGAGAAACAAAACTTAAAGCTATCGCAGATCTTACAAAAACCCTGTCCAAACATTTAGATGATAGTGATTCTCGTGTTGATGCACTTTCTTCGAGTCAAAAGTTATCCATACAAACATCATTAGCAGAAACCCAAGAAGAAGAGTTATGTCAACTTCTTCGTGAATATATTGTCTTACCTTTCTCTGGAGAAGTTAGAGTAAAGCTTATGCTAACGCCCTACGGGCAAGTTCAGGAATGTGTTGTGCTATCTCATGTTAGCGAAGCTGAAAAACAACTAATTCTTATTCGCATTCACGAAATTCCCTTTAAAAAATTTCTAGACAAATACAAAATCTCGAAAAATATCGTTTTTCATATTAAACTCCTGAGTAATGAGTCTTAACACATAGGGGCTGTTGGAATGTTACAACGTATTCTTGTCAGCACTTTCCTTGTTTTTGGGTTGGTCTCTGTCCACGCTAAAGATTTAGAAGTTACCGTACGTTCGGAAATCTCTCTCTTACCTATTCATGTAGAACTAAAAACGAACTCTAATGATACAAAACAACAAAAGTATCTACGAGCTCTCTGCGACATCTTCGTTAATGATTTAGCTCTGGGAGATCGCTTGCAACCTTCTTTTGTTAAATCAGGAACAGCATCAACGCCTTTTAGCATTACAATTATTTCACGTTATCCCGAGATTGTTTTCACAATAGCAAGAGATAAGCAAGAACCTCAACCGATTCACTCAATAGTGCTTACTGAAAATATCGGAATAAATCGTCAAAAAATACATGAAGCTGCTGATAAAATTCATTATGTCCTTACAAGCATCCCTGGAATTAGCTCGGGGAAAATTGTTTTTTCATTATGTAAGAATCCTCAGGATAATGAGCTAAAACAAGGAGAACTTTGGTCTGTAGATTATGACGGAGGAAATTTACGCTCCCTAACGCAGGAAAACTCTCTATCCATCACTCCCAACTGGATGAATATGGGAAATAATGGCTCGTATTTCTACGTTTCTTATAAATTTGGTATTCCTAAAATTTTTTTAGGTTCTTTAGAGAACACTTCCGGGAAAAAGGTCCTTAGTTTGCAAGGCAATCAATTTATGCCTGCCTATTCCCCAAGGAAAAAACTGCTCGCATTTATTTCTGATACCTATGGAAATCCAGATTTATTTCTTCAGTCGTTTTCTTTAGCGAAAGGCGCTATGGGAAAGCCCCGAAGGGTATTAAACGAAACTTACGGGACACAAGGAAATCCTTCTTTTAGTCCTGATGGATCTAAACTTGTTTTTGTTTCTAATAAGGATGGTAGGCCTCGCCTGTACATTATGCAGATAGAGCCTGAAATACAGGCACCGCGGTTACTAACCAAAAAATATAGAAATAGCAGTTGCCCTTCATGGTCTCCAGATGGTAAAAAAATAGCCTTCTGCTCTGTGATTAAGGGAGTTCGTCAAATTTGCGTGTATGATCTTTCCACAGGAAAAGATTACCAACTTACTACAACAACTATAGACAAGGAAGGTCCTTCGTGGGCTATTGATAGCAATCATCTTGTTTATAGTGCAGGAAATTCAGGAGAGTCAGAGATTTATTTATTAAGTCTGATTACCCAAAAAACTAAGAAAATTGTTATAGGATCAGGGGAAAAACGTTTCCCTTCATGGGGAGAATTCCTCAATAACCAAATAAAGAGAACCTTATGAAAAAGAAACATTTAAGCGTGTTGAGTTGTTTTTTACTTACGCTTTTCGCTTTACCTTCGTGCTCTTATCCTTATGGTGATTGGGATGTCGTTTGCCAAGATTGCCAACATCCTAAAAGAAAGAAACATAATTCGTTTGCTTTTGTTCCTTTGTATTCTGACGATGAGATGAATCAAAGCCTTATAGATGCTTATGATTCTAAGGAAGAGCAGCTGTATAAAACTAGCAGTCAGTCAGTGGCATTTCGTAATATTACCTTCGCTACCGACAGCTACACCATTAAGGGAGAAGAAAACTTAGCTATTTTATCTAGTCTTGTTCGCCAGATGCAAAAGTCTTCACGTATGACGTTGTATATAGAAGGTCATACTGATGAACGTGGAGCGGCGGCTTATAACCTAGCCTTAGGGGCACGACGTGCTAATGCTGTTAAACAGCATTTAATTAAACAGGGAATTTCTCCAGACCGCTTATTTACTATTTCTTATGGAAAAGAACAGCCTGCACACCTTGGTCATAACGAACTTGCTTGGCAGCAAAACCGTCGTACAGAATTTAAAGTCCATGCACGCTAACTATAAATACCTGTTCTACGGACTGTGGTTCTTTCTAGGAACTGCAACACATGGATATGCAGCAGGGAAACCCCCTGCTTTACAAACTGTTCTTGCTGAGGTTGAAGATGCCTCGGCAAAATTATTATGTCATGAATCTGAAATTCAGATATTAGCAGAACGTTTGGACGAACAAGATTGTAAACTACAACAACTATCCAGCACAAAACCAGAAGCTCTCGCTCAAAAAATTCAAAAATTAGAACTTGAGCAAAAGACTCTGGCAAAAACTGTTACAGTACTGACAGCTTCTTTAAAAGATATTCAATCTACTCTGCAAAACAAACTTCAAGAAATACAAAAAGACCACAAAACACTTTCTCAAGATATCCGTCTTTTAAGACGTTCGCTACTTGCACTTGTAGACGGGTCTTCTCCAGAAACGTATCCTGATTTTGCTGAAGAGGTTCCTTCTCATATTCACATTGTGAAACCTGGAGAAACCTTAGGGAAAATAGCCGCGAAATATAAAATTCCCGTATCAGAATTAAAAAAACTTAATAAATTAAATTCTGATGTTATTTATGCTAATCAAAAGCTTTGCTTACCAGAGAATAAGAAATAATCATCAGTTTTTTCATAACTAATATCTACTTCTCACTATAGATAATAAACAATGTCTCTTGTAGGATCGGAAATAAAGTCCTACTTATCCATAATTCAATGAAACTGACGATTGCTTTATTTGGTGAAGCAGAAAAGGGAAGCTACGATACTGCTTACCTATGCCGTAGTGCCTCTGATCTTTATGATCACTTAGGCTGCGGATCTGCTACAACCAAATCAGGAATCTCTCTAGCTATACAAGCATTAATGTATGATTATAATGTGCTTTACTTTCGAGTAAAAGAAGAAGGGTATTGCGTGGATAGTTACTTTTTCGGTCTGCACTTCTTAAATACACAAACTACTCTAAAAAATATCATAGCCATGGGACTTCCTGGTGTTGGAGACCAACACATCATAGAAGCTTCCAAATCCCTATGCCAGAAATACAAAAGTTTTCTTTTGTTCTTCGAGCAAGATCTCTATGACTTATTAACTTTTAATAAGTTCTTTTAATCTATAGTTCCGAAATACTCTTTTAAGCCTTCTTCAGTAGGAGCCATTGCCTTCTCTCCTTGCTGCCAATTTGCAGGACATACTAATCCATGGTTCTCAAAGAAAATCAACGCTTCTAATACACGAATTTCTTCGTCTATTGAACGGCCTAAAGGAAGGTCATTGACCACAAGGTGTCTCACAATTCCATCTCTATCTATTAAGAAAGATCCTCGGAATGACAACCCCGATACAGAATCCAATACACCGTAAAGCTCAGAAAGCTCGCGATTTGTATCGGAAATTAAAGGATAGGTAATCCCTTTAATCCCGCCAGCTTTTTTATCGGTATCTAACCAACGCTTATGCGTGTCTAAATCATCTACGGAACAACCTATAACCTCTGCTCCACAGTTTTTAAACTCCTCTAGAGCGTGCTGAAAAGCATGAAGCTCCGTAGGACAAACATAAGTAAAATCTTTAGGGTAAAAGAAAAGAATAACGTATTTACCACGATAATCTGTTAACGAAATATCTTTTATTTCGCCATCAACCACTGCTTGCGCAACAAAATCTGGGGCAGGCTTCCCAATAAATAGTGATCCCATGATTACCTTATTTTTTATGATTATGCATCGCACCAGAGAGGACTTGAACCTCTGACCACCTGGTTCGTAGCCAGGTACTCTATCCACTGAGCTACTGGTGCGCAGCTCTTTTCGAAGAAAAGTGTAGTCAAGTTAGGCCAAATGATCAAGTCTTTCTCCTTCTCTTTGAAAAAAAGATCGCTCTAAACCAAAAAGATACTTTTAATTTTACACCTATGCAAAACGTTTAACCGTGTTATTGCTCCTTAGGGAGCTATGTCCCCGGAAATTGAGAGTCTTCCACTTCTACTGAAGAATCTACAATGAAAAAAGAGCTTGTCAAAAGTAAACACGCTATAGAAATGGAATATTTTAATGCGAATTTAGTAACGGTGAGAGCATCACATACCCCCGAAGAAATTAAATTTTCAAAAGAGTCGGTGATTCCATTATATCCAAAATAAGGATCTGGGTGTTTTAAAATAGTATCTAAAACATTATCCGAGGCTTTCCCGCAGTTTACTGCTATAGCTTTAAGAGGAACTTCCGCTGATTGTAAAAGGCACTTACATCCAAAAACTTCCCCGGTGGATAATGTATCTGGAATTTTGACAACAGAAGCTGCGCGAACTAAAGCTACGCCACCTCCAGGAAGGCACCCCTCTTTACAAGCAGCTTTTGTTGCTTGAAGAGCACTTTCTAATCTAGATCTTTTTTCTTTAAACTCGGCTTCTGTAGCGGCTCCTAAAGATATTCGAGCCGTGCCGCCTACAAGCCCAGCAAGGCGTTTTTCGATATCCTCTGCGGCCAACTCAGAGCTACTTTGAATAATGCAACGTAAGGAGTTTATACGCTCTTCGATCTTTGCACTATCCCCCTTACCTTCGGAAAAAATCATCGAAGTTTCTGTTATGATGATTTTCCCCACATGGCCGAGAACATCGAATCCCGCTTCATCCAAAGAGACTCCTGACATATCGCCAATAAGAGTTCCCCCTGTTAAAATTGCAATATCTTCTAATATTTGCTTGCGATATTCGCCATCTCCTGAGGCTTTTACTGCGCATATGGGAAGATTTCCCTTGAGCTTGTTAACAATTAAAATAGAAAGTAGCTGAGGATCAAAATCTTCAGCGATAATAATCAAAGGATGCTTTCCTTCCTGAGAGATTTGCTCCAAGAAACGTATAAAAGATTGATTTAAACTAGAGAGAGTCTGGTTACACAAAAGCAGATAAGCATTTTCATAACGAACTTCCATGGTTTCTGGATCTGTTACGAAATATGAAGATAGGTAACCCGAATTAAATCCAAAATTAGCATCTGTTTGCAGAGTTGTTTCTGTCCCTAAGCTCTCTTTTATGGAAAACACTCCTTCAACACCTACCATAGCTATGGCATCGGATATAATCTTTCCGATAATAGGGTCATTATTTGCCGACGTTGTTGCTATATTCAAAACATCGTCAGGAGATTTTACAGATACCGCAAGCTTTGCCAACTCTTCAGTTAGCATATCTCCAGCCAGAATAATTCCCTGTTTTATCTCTAAGGGATCTAATCCACAGGCAATACCTTTAAGGCCTGCGGAAAATAATGCATCTGTTAAAACAATAGCTGTTGTTGATCCATCTCCTACCTGGCTTTCAGTTTGCGTGGAGGCCTCTCTGGCAATTTTCAAACCTATGTTTTCAAAAGCATCTGACAGCATCAGAGCTTTTGCTATTGAAGCCCCATGTTTTGTAACATAGGGATGAGAATGATCTTTTTTGATAACAACCTGAGATCCCTGAGGCCCTAACGTTGTCGTTACAGCTTTGGTTAAAGCACGTACACCTCGATTTAATGCACTAAGTCCTTCCAATCGATTTTTAAATACTTTAGACACGTTATCCTCAATGTCTCCCTATTCCAGAGATCTGGGGAGCCCTGTAAGGTCGTCTTATAGAAATAACAAAAATTCCTGTCAAACTGTCGAAGCTACTAAAGAAATTCTTACTCGTCGGAATAATCTGATATTAAGAAAGGCTTGCGAATATCTTGAAATTTCTCTCTTCCATCAATGCACAATTGTCTTAATGGCCAGATAATATAACGCTCACTGCGACAGATTTGAATAAACCGTTCCTCCCCTAAAAAGCGACAAATAGAGTTATGCCGCAAAGGAATTTTATCTAAGGTTTTGAAAGCGGTCTCTACATGCTTAGGATAAAAAGTCTTCAATGTTCCTAAAATAACGCTCTGCGTTTCCATAGGAAGAAAAATTTCTGGTTTTTCTAATATGAGCAACACTCCAGAACAACATTCCATTTTATATTTTCCGAAAAACGGCTCATAACAAAACGGGTAAAAAGATACTCCAGGAAGTCGCGCCTCATTTAATTTTTTTGCTACAAGTTTACCATCCATCCAAGGTGCTCCAATCAGCCTAAAAGGAAGTGTGTAGCCTACACCTATGCTTGTTATAGATAATGCTCCTATTATTCCTGTTGCTGCATAGAAAAAAGTTGTTTGCGCATCAGGAATTTGCGGGCTAGTAGGAATCCAACTTAATCCTGTTTGAGCAAATGTCATAGAACGTTTCCATCCCTTCATGGGGACAACACGGACCTGAGCATTAGGAGCATATTTTGCTTTGTAAAGCAAAGCGAGCTCCCCTGGAGTCATACCATAACAATAAGGAATTTCAGGAATGCTATTTGGATGGTTTGCAGGCATAGGACCATCTATGATATTCCCCCCCATGGGATTAGGACGATCTAAAATTATTAACGTTTTCTTATATTTCTCAGAAGCGCGTACCAACTGGAGTAGCGAAGAAATAAAAGTATAAGAACGCACTCCAATATCCTGTACGTCGTAAACTACAATATCACTACCGTGCACAGCACTCTCAGGAATATCTTGTAACCCGTATAAAGACATCGTACGCAAATCATGAGCCCCTGGAGTTAATCCTGGGGTTTCTGCTGGGGACGTACCATAGTAACCATGCTCTAAAGTACAGAGAACATTCACAGAACATAGATTTTTATGTTCCTGAAAAACAGAAAGAGCATCTTTCCCTTGAGAATTGATAGCAGAATTATGAGATACTAGGGTGATCTTCTTACCTTGGATCCAAGATAAATATTCATCTTGAAACAGACGATCTAATCCTACGTATACTTGAGAGAACCCTAGAGAAGGGAATAAACTCAAAAAAATTAAAAATAAACGCACAAGCTTCATAACACACCTATCTTTTCACAAACAACATTCTGATAGTTTGCATGTTGATTAAGTACTGCTAGCAAAAAAGCAATCTTTATGCAACTGTGCTGGTAGTTGTGTAGATGCGTCTATTTAGATTATTTTGTATAATCAAAACGGATTCTACGCTGGACAAAGCTGCTAGTGTGATTTCAAGTGAGATAAAAACTTTGTAGTTTTTTTCTTTCCCTTTTGTTTAAGGAGAAACCCATGAAGATAGTAATTGCTAGCTCCCACGGTTACAAAATACGAGAAACTAAGACTTTTTTAAAACAGTTAGGAAGCTTTGACATTTTTTCATTAACTGATTTTCCTGATTATTGCTCTCCAAAAGAGTCAGGCTGTCTACCAGAAGAAAATGCTTTAGCAAAGGGCCTACATGCAGCCAGAGAACTAGGCTCTTGGGTAATTGCTGACGATACCATGCTTATGGTCCCTGCTCTTAATGGGCTTCCTGGCAAGCTATCAGCGACTTTCGCTGGAGAAGATGCCTCTGATAAAGACCATAGGAAAAAACTTTTAGAGAAAATGCAAAGTCTGGAGAGTATTGTAGACCGTTCTGCATATTTTGAATGTTGTATTGTTTTAGCATCTCCAGAAGGGAAGTTTTTTAAAACCCGAGGAATTTGCGAAGGATATATTAGTAATCACGAAAAAGGGTCTTCAGGCTTCGGCTATGATTCGTTATTTTTAAAATATGATTACAAACAAACTTTTGCTGAACTTTCTGAAGATGTGAAAAATCAGGTTTCGCATAGAGCAAAAGCATTACAAAAACTTACTCCTTATTTGCAAAACCTGTTAGAAAACCACCTAGTCTCTAGGAACTAATGTTTGTAATGACTGTTCTAAACAGCCGCGAATCTCACGCATTTCTGCAAGGATAGCTTCTGCTCTTAAAAAATCAGCTTCTAAGCTTGCTGCTGCTGGCATGCCTTCCTTACCCTGGAGTTTTTGCGTTGCTACTGGCATTTCCAAACTAACAGTGGATTTTGCAGTAAGTCGGTGGGTCTTACTAAAAGACACTATTTGAATACCTTCATTCATGGGAGCTTCCAATTAATCATGGGCTTATTTAGCTTTTTAAGCAGGTAGTTAATTTTTGAAAAGTGAGAACAACCAAAAAAACCACGATGCGCTGCTAAAGGAGAAGGATGAGGAGCTGCTAAAATCGCATGCTTATGAGAAGAATGAAATAGCAGGTCACATTTTTTTCTTGCGGCATTGCCCCATAATACAAAAATAATATGTGAACGCTTTTCTATAAGTTTGGCAACAATAGCATCTGTAAATTGTTCCCATCCCTGACCCGCGTGGGAAAAAGGAGATCCTGCACGAACAGTTAATACAGTATTTAATAGTAATACTCCTTGATCTGCCCAAGCTTGCAAACATCCCGTGGTATTTTCTATTCCCAAGTCGGTTTGTAACTCACGAAAAATATTTATAAGAGATGGCGGCAAACGCAAGCCTTTCGGGACGCTAAAGCTCAATCCATGAGCTTGCCCTTCTCCGGGGTAAGGGTCTTGCCCAAGAATAACAACACGCACGTTATCAAAAGGTGTGCTTTTTAATGCTGCAAAGACATTTTCTTTTGCAGGGTATATAGTTGCTTGGGAATACTCTGATTGTAAAAATTCCCGAAGCTTATGCATGTAAGGTTGAGACCATTCATTTTCAAGCTGCTCTTGCCAAGACACCGGGAGCTGGTCTATAGTAAAGGCATTTTGCATAAACCACCTACTTTTATTATTTGAAAATAGAAGTATAATCTTCTCATATTACTTTAGCTTCAGGGATCCTGATTCTTTCAGTCAGAAGCTAGAAACTAGGATACCAATATGCTTACTTCAGAATTAAACGACGCCCAAGCTGCTGCTGTTACCTCACCACTTAGCCCTATCCTAGTTCTCGCAGGAGCCGGAGCAGGGAAAACCCGGGTTGTTACCTGTCGTATTCTCCACCTAATCAATGAAGGTATCGCCCCAAGGGAAATCTTAGCTGTTACTTTCACTAATAAAGCAGCAAAAGAACTTAAAGAACGTATTTTACACCTTTGTCCTCAAGCCCAGGGTTCTGACATTCCTATGGTGTGCACCTTTCATAGTCTAGGAGTATTTATCCTACGCCGTTCTATACATATTCTAAATCGAGAAAATAATTTTATTATCTATGATCAAAGTGACACCGACAAACTTCTCAAGCAATGTTTGCAAAAGTTTAATTTAAAGAAAACCTTGAGCAGCTCGATACAATATCATATTTCTCAAGCAAAAAATCGCATGCTTTCCCCCGAAGATTTAGATCCTGAAGAGTATGTCGACCCTGTTGTTTCTATTTATAAAGAATACCAACAACGCCTCAATGAAACTAATGCTTTAGATTTTGACGATCTTTTATTTCTTACTGTCAAATTATTCAAAGAGTACCCAGAAGTAAGAAAAGAATATAGCGAGTTATGGAAGGCTCTTCTTATTGATGAGTACCAAGATACCAATCATGCACAATACATGATGGCTCAAACTATAGCGAGCCAACATCAAAATATATTTGCTGTAGGGGATCCTGACCAATCTATTTATTCTTGGCGCGGAGCAAATATCCATAATATTTTAAATTTTGAAAAAGATTATCCCCGAGCTCTTGTTCTACGTCTTGAAGATAATTACCGTAGTTACGGGAATATTCTTAATGCAGCGAATGCTTTGATTCAAAATAACGCTTCAAGATTAAAAAAAGATCTTAGAAGTGTTAAAGGTCCCGGAGAAAAAATTCGTGTATTTTTAGGGAAAACAGACAAAGAAGAAGCCGAATTTGTAGCTAATGAAATTACAAGCCTTCATAGAAGAGCAAACGTTCCCCTACGTGATATCTGTATTTTTTATCGTACGAACTTCCAATCACGAACTTTTGAAGATGCTTTGCTACGCCGTAGGATTCCCTATGAAATTCTTGGAGGATTATCCTTTTACAAACGTAAGGAAATCCAAGATATTTTAGCCTTCTTAAGAATGTTTACAGCGAAATGCGATGTTGTTGCTTTTGATAGAACGGTAAACCTTCCTAAAAGAGGCATAGGTCCTTCTACGATTTCTGCGTTAATAGAGTATACTCTCGATAACAACCTTCCCATTTTACAGGCTTGTCAAATTGTTTTAGACACTCAAGCTGTAAAATTATCTAAGAAACAACAGGAAGGCCTTAGAAATTACCTAGGGATTTTCCAACAGCTTGAGCATGCTTACGAAACTCTTCCCCTTAATGAATTTGTTGTTGCTACAATCAGAATCACCGAATATCTCCAAGTATTAAAAGAAGATCCCGACACCTTCGAAGATAGGAAAAGTAACCTCGATGAGCTTGCTTCTAAAACATTTGAATGGGAAGCGCAAAATCCTGAGGCTACCTTAGAAACTTTCCTAGACGACCTTGCATTAAAAAGCTCTACAGATGACAGCGAACTCACCGCGGATCGTGTCAATCTTATGACTATTCACAACGGTAAGGGATTAGAATTTCGCGTTGCTTTTGTTGTAGGTCTGGAAGAAAACCTTTTCCCCCATGCAAATTCTAAAGGAAACTATGAAAATCTTGAAGAAGAACGACGCCTATGTTACGTAGGAATAACTAGAGCCCAAGACCTACTTTATTTAACTGCCGCACAAACTCGTTTTCTTTGGGGCACGGTCCGCATTATGAAACCGAGCAGATTTCTTAAGGAGATCCCTAGAGATTACTTGATTCAAGTACATTAGGTATGTTTAAGCAACAGCAAAAGCTTTCGTTAAAATACCTTCCCTCGCTGCGAATGCAGCAGGGATTGCAGATGCTGCAATCACCAATTACTGAACTTTCCACCTACGTACTACAGCAAATCATTCATAATCCGTTTTTTGATCTTTCTTCTTTAGAAGATGACGAGTGGTCCTCATGTTCTTCTCTACCTTCTATAGACACATCCTACTCCCGCCCAGAATCATTATTTACCCATCTCTTAACTCAAGTAGAGCAAACCTTCAATAATGCCGAAGACCGGACGATCGCTCAGCACATCATAGGAAATTTATCAGATCAGGGTTTGTTTTTATTATCTCCCGAAGAACTTTCTATTCAGCTGGACGTTTCCTTACAAGCTGTTAATAACGTACAAAAAGCAATTCAGAATTTCCATCCTTTAGGAATAGGATCTTCGTCTCTGCAAGAGTATTGGCTATTCCTCTTGCAAAACTCTCCACATCAGCTCGCGTTTAAGATCATCAAAGAGCACTACACCTTATTGATTAACTGTGACTTTCCACGAATAGCGAAAAAATGCTGCTGTTCTCCATCACAACTACGAACAGCTTTAAAAGAAGCGCTCTCTAAGATTCCCTGGTCTCCTGCCGAAGGATATAGCTCGGCACTACCTAACATACAACCTGCTCTTCCTGATGTTTATGTGAATCATAAACAAGAAACTTGGGAAATTCAAATTAGCTCTCGAGGCTTGCCTCCTATAAAACTTAACAATGAAGTGTTTCATCTTTATGAACAGCTTCCTGAAGCAGAAAAGAAGAACTTGAAACAACAAATTCTTTCTGCAAAATGGCTAATTAAAAACTTAAGAAAACGAGAGCAGACGCTATTTACTATCGTGGAGAAAATTCTTCCTCATCAGGAAAGCTTTCTTCTTGGGGAAACCTCTTCTCCAAAACCTTTATCTGTTAAACAATTAGCAGAAGAGCTTTCTTATCATGAATCTACGATATTTCGTGCTATAGAAAACAAAACAGTAGCAGCGCCTGTAGGTATTATCCCGATGAAACAACTTTTTCCCCGTGCTGCTGCTGATAATGACGTGCAGTCTAAAGAGACCATACTTCAATGGATTCATCAATGGATAGCATCGGAAACCTCTCCATTATCTGATGCTGATATTAGCGCGAGAATTTCAGAACAGGGCATTCAATGTGCTCGTCGTACCGTAGCTAAATATCGTTCTCAGTTAAAGATTCTCCCTGCGCATAAAAGAAGATCTTATATTCAAATGTAAAGCAGTTTTACATTTGAATATGGGAACTAAGTGAAGTAGGCAATGTAGATTTGCTGCCAACGCACACTTTCTAATTTTTTTTCTCTAGCATATTTTTCAAGAACGGGAATGGGTTGTGATGCAAACATACGAATCTCAGCGTCTGTGAGTCTTAGCATTACCCATAAAGGAGGCACTCCCAACATTTTGCGAATTTTTTTCATAGCACGTCGGAAATAGCTCTGTATGATTAACAATCTCGTGCCGAAATAAACAGGAGTTGCAAGGATACAGGCTAGTCCTAATAAAGGAGACCATAAAGTTAAGCCTATTCCGGAAAGTACGAAAAAGAAAAAACAATAACTTTCTCCAGGAGAGCGAAATAACGGGCCTAAAAATCTTCTCCATATACGTGAAGATGTCTGATAAGCCAAAACCTCTTCAAACATAGGCTCATAAAATTTCACTCTTGCAGCGTGAACAGCCTCATGAGAAAGTATCTCTTCTTTAGAATACAGATAAAACCATCGTGCAGCTTTGCGCAGGTGTTTGCGTAATTGTATAGTTACATGATTATTCGCTATCCATGTGCATCCTGCTTCCCAAACGTCCATGCCTTCATTAGAATAAATCACTTCTAAATGTGTAGGGTTTATATCGAAAATTTCCTGAAGTCTTGAGGGGAAAGTTGTGGGATAATCGGGAGCGTTGTCTAGGGTTTCCTCGGCACGATATAAAAACGGGGGTTTTAATTCTTCAGGACCAGCTATTATTCCCTGTTTATTCAAATCAAGTAAATCGTCTTCGAAAGATTTTGGAGGGATTAAAAAATCTAGTTTTTTCACATTTCAGTCCCATTTTCTTGTGCTACACGAAGGAAATCGATCATAGTGTCTACCTGTTTGTTACAATAAAACGTTCTTTCAAGGAGGAATAGAGAACTTAGCACTACATCTGTAATAAGAGGTATTTTTCAACAATGACTCTAATTAAGCCTAAGAGAAGTTTCTTATAGAGCCACATTCTTTAATTATTACATTATTCCCTTGAAAAGAATCTACCTCATACTGAATAACCATTAGGACGTGCCTAGGCCTCTGGTTAAATCTCTAATAGCAAAATTAGAGTTGCGTTCTTTTTAATAATGTTTATGTGAACAAACTCTACTCATTGTAAAAATTGGAGAACGTTTTATTCTCCATATTAAGCAATGCTTGCCTTTAGGAGAAAAAATAAAATTACCAATTTATAACCCTTCCATATTTTGGAGATTCTTTTTCTCTAAATTAAGAAGATTATTGTCGAAAAATTTTATATGCTGGCTATTGCATTAACATCAAGCAGCGCTAATAGTGAATGCTTGCAATAAATAGCGGATGCTTGCATGAGAATTTTTTTTTAGATAGGGAACAAAAACAATAAAAAAGGAGAGGCGTTTTTCCTCCGAGTAAAAACGCGGAGTTCGCCATTTAATATTAATGAAAAAATCCTTAATCGTAGTGGAATCCCCTGCTAAAATTAAAACCTTACAAAAACTCTTAGGGAAAGGTTTTATTTTTGCTTCGTCACTAGGACATGTTGTTGATCTTCCCGCTAAAGAGTTCGGTATTGATATCGATCATGATTTTGAGCCCGACTATCAAATTCTTCCTGACAAACAAGAAGTTATCAACCAAATTCGCAAGCTAGCAGCCAGTTGTGAAGTTGTTTACTTATCTCCCGACCCCGATAGAGAGGGAGAAGCTATAGCTTGGCATATTGCCAATCAGCTGCCTAAGAATACCCAAATGCAAAGAATCTCTTTCAATGCGATTACTAAGGGCGCTGTTAATGAGGCATTAAAACATCCTCGAGAAATTGATATGGCTTTAGTAAATGCCCAGCAAGCCCGGCGTTTACTAGATCGCATTGTGGGTTATAAGATTTCTCCTATTTTAAGCCGGAAATTACAACAACGTTCAGGAATTTCCGCAGGACGCGTGCAATCTGTAGCGTTAAAATTGGTTGTAGATCGTGAGAAAGCTATAGAAGCTTTTGTTCCTGTAGAATACTGGAATATTCGCGTTTTTCTTCAAGATCCTAAATCTTCGAAAACATTTTGGGCTCATTTGTATTCTGCAGATGGGAAAAAATGGGAAAAAGAACTTCCTAAAGGTAAGTCTGAAGACGAAATTCTATTAATTAATTCCGAAGCTAAAGCTCAGCACTACGCAAGTCTATTAGAAGATGCTTCTTATAGAATAACGCGAGTAGAAGCTAAAGAAAAGCGTCGTAATGCGGCTCCGCCATTTATTACTTCGACATTACAACAAGAGGCTAGTCGCCATTTTAGATTTTCTTCTTCTAAGACCATGTCTGTTGCACAGACATTGTACGAAGGCGTAGAATTAGATAATGAAGATGCTACAGGATTGATCACCTATATGCGTACGGACTCCGTACGTATAGATCCCGAGGCGTTAAATAACGTCAGAGACTATATCCAAGGGACATTTGGAAATGACTACTTACCAAAATCTCCCAATCTCTATGCTACAAAAAAAATGACTCAGGATGCCCACGAAGCAATTCGCCCTACGGACATTCATTTATCTCCAGAAAAGCTCCAAGGGAAACTTTCTGACGATCAGTACAAGCTTTATTCTCTCATTTGGAAGCGCTTTGTTGCCTCTCAGATGAATCCTGCGATTTATGACACCTTAGCTATGACAATCTCTACAAATGTACAGATTGATCTTCGCGCCTCAGGATCATTACTAAAATTCAAAGGCTTTCTTGCCGTATATGAAGAGAAGCATGATGACGATGTAGATCAGGAAGAAAATCCTTCATTACCTCAGTTACACGCTCAAGATGTCGTAAATAAAAAAGAGGTTTCTGCAGAACAAGCATTTACCAAACCTCTTCCTAGATTCACGGAAGCTTCTTTAGTTAAAGAGTTGGAAAAATCTGGAATAGGACGACCTTCTACGTACGCAACGATTATGAATAAAATTCAAAGTCGTGAGTACACTATCAAAGAAAATCAACGGCTACGCCCTACAGAACTAGGTAAAATTATTTCCCAATTCCTTGAGACAAATTTCCCAAGGGTTATGGACATAGGTTTTACAGCTCTTATGGAAGACGAGCTAGAGCTTATTGCTGATAATAAAAAGTCATGGAAACTTCTTCTTAAGGAGTTTTGGGATCAGTTTCTTCCTGTGGTTACTACAGCAGAAAAAGAAGCTGTTATCCCACGCATCGTAACGGATATTGATTGTTCAGAATGTCATAAAGGGAAACTTGTAAAAATCTGGGCGAAAAATCGTTATTTTTACGGATGCTCGGAATATCCCGAATGTGACTACAAAACATCTGAAGAAGAGCTCGCTTTTAATAAGGATGATTATGCTGTTGACACTCCCTGGGATGGCCCCTGCCCTGTCTGTCAAGGTCCCATGAAAGTCCGTCATGGACGTTTTGGCACTTTCTTAGGTTGTTTAAATTATCCCAAATGTCGTGGAACCGTCACTCTTCATAAAAAGGGTGAGGAAATAGAGCAAAATGAAGTTGTGCCGTGTCCTGCAACAGGATGCTCTGGAAAAATCCTTAAGAAACGTTCTCGGTATAATAAAACGTTTTATTCCTGCTCGGAATATCCTGACTGCAGTGTTATTGGAAACACTGTGGATGCTGTGATTACAAAGTACACAGGCACTCCTAAAACTCCCTACGAAAAGAAAACAACTAAGAAAAAAGGCGCAACGAAAAGCACAGCAGCTAAAAAAACAGTTGCCAAGGGTAAAAAAGCACCTGCAAAGAAAAAAAGCGAAGGGAAGACCACAAGAGTAGGGTCCTTACTTACTCCCTCTCCAGAATTAGCGCTGATGATTGGCGATGAGCCTGTATCTCGCGGAGAAGCTACAAAAAAAATCTGGAAATACATTAAGGATAACAATCTACAGTCTGCAGAGAATAAAAAATTGTTAATTCCTGATGATAAATTCAAAGCGGTTATTGGGCCTGAACCTGTTGATATGTTTCAGTTACCAAAACTATTAAGTCAGCACTTGTTTAAAGCTGGTTGATCCCGACATTCATCATCTGCTTCTTCATAATCATCGATAAGCTGGTATACTTCTTGAGATGAGATAGCCTTAGATAAAGCAGAGCGCAAGAAACGTACCTTAGCAGCAGATATTAAATAGTGCCCGCATAGTTTACGTGTTTCAGTAAGAAATTTCGCTTCGCTTTGATAGTATTCCTCTACCCAGTGCAAATGCTGAAGAAAAGCTTGCTTTCTCATGGAAAAAGGAACTGTCTGATACGTTCCCGTAGCAAGATAGTCTTCTACTTGTTTGACTATCCAAGGAGCTCCCATGGTGCCACGAGCAATAAGCACGCCGTCACATCCTGTAGTTTCTAACATATGTTTAGCGGCCTCAGGAGAAAAAACATCTCCGTTACCAAAGACAGGAAAATCCTTCCCTGCCTCTGCCTTTGCCCGTGTTATGTAATCAAGGTTACTCGGACCAACATAGCCCTGAGCTCGCGTTCTTCCATGAACAAAAACAGCGCTGGCTCCTGCCTCTTTTATAACGCGTACGGTTTCCTCGACATTGATAGTATTCCCATCCCATCCTGAACGTATTTTTACAGTAACAGGGACGGAAACTGCCTCTACGATCTTTTCTAAGACCTTACCGATAAGTTGTGGGGACTTTAACAATCCTGAGCCACTGCCATCTTTTGTAATTCTATCGGTCGGGCAGCCACAATTCAAATCTATTAAATCAAAACCCAAGCCTTCTAGTACTTTAGCAGCTTCACCGGCCATTTCTGGTTTACTACCGCAGAGCTGCCCCCCTATAGGGCGCATCTCTTCAGAATAGTCTAATAGCTTCAACGTACGTGCTGGACAGTAGTGTAAACCTTCGATCTTCACCATTTCGCAAAACATTAAAGCCGGGCTGTAAAGTGAGGACATTCTCCTATAGGGATAATCTGAAAAACCTGCCAAGGGGGCGTAGACTATAGGAGATTTTAGTAAAATATTTCTTATATATACTGAAGAAGCCATGGAGACTGGAAAATATTAAGAACAACAAACTTTAGAGTTCGTATCACAATAAAAGGGACAGCTTCCAAGCAGAAAAGAGCAATCAGAGGGCTTATATCAATAAAGCCGATACGAGGAATAAATCTTCTAAATATGGCGAGGTAAGGGTCTACAAACCTATTTACGTACTGATACCATTTTGTATTGTGGCACTCGGGAACCCAAGAGGCCAAAATATACACCAAAATTAAAAAACTATAAACATTAATAGCTGTTCTCAAAAAATAAGATACCATTTCTTTTCCCTTTATAAACAATTAATATGTGTTTTTCTTGAAAAACAGCCATTTATTCTTTAAAATGGTTATCTTTATTTTTTAAGAACACCGTACTATGGATTTTAAACTGCCCATATACCACATCGGGGTAACCCAAGATGCAAATAATACTATTAAAATAGCAATTTTGCAGAAAACATGTAAAGGGTGGATAGTTTCTCACTGTGAACACATCTCTGAAGATCACGAGTGGCGCATTCCCAAAAAATACTTATCGGCATCCATAACCTTCTCCTTACGGGGAACCGATAGCTTGATTAGAAGCACCCTTTCGCCTCTAAAAAATAAAAAAAATATTTTAAAAATAGCTCTAACTGATTTAGAAACTAATGCCGCATTTCCTTGGAACTCCTTAATAGTTGCCCCTAAGCTAGGGAAAAAAGGAGATAATGGCGAAACTCCTGTAACACTGTGGATCACACAAAAGGCTACCATAGAGCAAGAGGTCGCTCTTTTGCATCAAGCTCGGGTGTTCCCAGATACACTGTCTTGCCAGCCTGCTGATATTTTTTTCCTTGCTCAGCAAACGCCTTTAAAAGCTCTACCTGCGTATTTTCTAGTTTACACGGGATCTTCTGAAACTACATGCCTGTTTGTCCAAGATGGGTCTGTTTTAGTGTCTCGCTCCTTTTGTAATTCCCCCAAAAAAAATATTGAAGATATTCAAACTACTCTAGAGTACGTGAAGGATACCTATCCTACGGTCGCACTATCCGCAATTCACACGGTTCAGCTTCCTGCAGCATTAAAAAAATCTTTAGAACAAAAAGTTTCTTTACCCCTGATCTCCTGCCAGACAATGACCTTCGGTCTTGAAGAGGAGGAATGGGCTAACTATGGCGATGCGATTACTACAGCGTATCATGGAACTTCTAAACAAACGTTATCATTCCCTTATAATCCGGTTTTTAGCAGTTCAGAATCTCAGAAACATTGGTTGAAACGCTCCTCATTTCTCATTGGGAAATTAGCGTTACTATCCACACTAATTGTGGGGATAGGCTCTACTATTAAACTAGCCTCTCTTTCTCATCGAGTTCGAGAGCACTTTGCTTTAGTGTGTCCTGAAAACACAAAAATCCCGAAGTCGTTACGCGGTGTAGAAGAAGCTCTGCTTACTACTATTTCCTCGCATGTACATACGGATTACCCTTATCTGCCGACTATTCCAACAAGCAAAGAAACCATGCAGTTTCTTTCAGCTTTAGCAGAGACCCTACCTTCTGTAAAACTTTCCTATTTCTGTTATTCTCTAGAATCTTTTCCTTCAAAACAGACGCCTGATCTCCCTTATCGAGCAAATATTTCCGTAAAAGGCGAGGGAAATCCCGAAGAAATATCCAAATTTCTCCAAAGAATATCCTTGCATCCGAAGCTATCCAATATCACCAAAACAACGTGTGGTAGCCAATCCTTCGATTTGCAATTTACTATCGTCTCCCAGGAAGTCTTATGAAAAAATGGTCTTTAGTTTGCGCTCTTATAGCTTTAAGTTTGGTTAGTTGTCTTCCTGTTGTTGGTATTGTGTATAAGCATGTTCAAACAACGAAACGGTGGGAAGTACTAAATTCTCATATACTTACTTTAAAAGTTATGAAAGACCAATCAGATCTTATTGTAAAAACGAATGAGCGGGTCAAAAAACAGCATAAAAACGTGCAGCCGCATGAGCTGCTACAAGCAAGTAAACAGATTCGATTGCTGGGTGAAGAGCAGGATCGCCTAGCAGCCCTTAAAGACAACTCTTTAATCTCTCAAAGTAAAGAAGTTTGGGCGAGGAAGCAAATGTTTCTCTCATCAAAAAATCAAGTGGCATGGTCTATAGCACAAATCTCTGATGATTTGATGTCGATACGCCTGAGCCATCCCATAGAAGCTGATAACAGCAATATTGAAGAACTTTTTTATTTATTTGATCCCAAGAACTCCAACGCTCCTCTAGCATTCTTCATCCGTTGGGAAATGACAAAACTTACCACACCATTAAGTAATCAGGTGTGGTCTATAAACGCTGAGGCTATAAGTCGATGGTTATAAGAAAATGTTTTTACTTTCTTATTCTATGTTTTGCCAGTACGGCGCCTTTACAGGCTGCTGGAACATATGAGAAGCTAACTCTAACAGGTATCAATATTATTGATAGAAATGGATTGTCGGAGACAATTTGCTCTAAGGAAAAACTTAAAAAGTATTCCAAAGTAGACTTTCTCTCTCCTCAGCCCTACCAAAAAGTTATGCGTATGTATAAAAATACAAGAGGCGAGAACGTCTCCTGTTTAACAACATACCATACTAACGGGCAACTAAAACAATACCTGGAATGTGTGAATAACCGTGCTTGCGGACGTTATCGAGAATGGCATGGCAATGGGAAAATTAGAATCCAAGCAGAGGTGATAGGAGGAATTGCAGATCTGCATCCTTCTGCGGAATCTGGATGGTTATTTCATGGGACAACATTAGCTCATAATGATGAGGGAGTGTTAGAAGCCGCTATTAACTACGATAAGGGGTTACTACAAGGAGTATCTCACTACTATCATCCCAATGGTCAGACATGGAAAGAGTGTTCTTATCATAAAGGTCGAGCTCATGGGGATTTTCTCACCTACACATCAGAGGGTTGCTTATTAAAAAAGCAAACCTATCAAGATGGAGAAAAACATGGTATCTCCATACGCTATGAAGAACGTTCAGGAGTGGTACTTTGCGAAGAAGAATATGATAATGGACTGCTAGTAAAAGGCTTTTACCTAGATCCTCAAACTCACCAGGGATTTTCTGAGATAATCAATGGCAATGGCACACAAGTTATTTATGGTAAACATGCGATCGTAGAAACAAGAATGTTTGTTCGCGGAGAAGCCTGTGGAAAAGTTACCGTTTTTGATAACCTTGGTGATAATGTTATTCAAACATACTCACTAGTAGACGGAAATAAAAATGGAGAAGAGATCTTTTTCTACCCTAACTCCGGAAAATCCAAGCTCCTTTTAACCTGGAGCCAAGGAATTTTACAGGGCCCTGTAAAAACTTGGTACCCCAACGGGGCATTAGAAAGCTGTAAAGAACTAGTCAACAATAAGAAGTCAGGATTATTAACATTGTACTATCCTGAGGGTCAAATTATGGCTACAGAAGAATATGATAATGAATTACTCATAAAAGGAGAGTACTTCCGTCCTGGAGATCGCCATCCATATTCTCGAGTAGAAAAAGGATGTGGAACAGCAGTGTTCTTCACCTCTTCAGGCACAGTAACTAAAAAGATTCCCTATCAAGATGGTAAACCTCTGATTAATTAGAGTATGGATTCTTCAGCAACTGCTAAAAAGCAGCAACGTGAGTTTTTTATCTCATTAAGGCACTCGATACAAGAACCACGTATATCCGCAGCCTCTTTAGCAGTTGCTGCTTTTGTTCGTGAGCTTCCTAAGGGAAGCTTCGTGCTTTCCTTTCTCCCCTTCCGAGGAGAAATCAACGTAAACCTAGCAAACAGAATTCTTGTTGAAGAATTCTCGTTAGCTCTTCCTCAAATAGACAATAATGAATTGTCTCCGGTACACATTCCCACTATAGAAGTTTTATCTGAACTATCTCATCCCCTACATTTACCACAGTTCAATTTAGAATTTGTTTCTCCCGAACGTATTACTCACGTTCTTGTTCCTGCTTTAGCCTTTGATAATGAGGGTTATCGCCTCGGCTATGGAGGCGGTTATTATGACCGTTGGTTAGCAATGCACCCGCACCTTTTAACCATAGGCGTCGGTTATCTAGAACAAAAAACAGAAGTTCTTCCTAAAGAGCCTCATGATATTCCCGTTGCTAAAATATTTTTGTGCTAGAAAACAACAGACCTCATCACAATCCCTAAAAAGAACTTCTGTTTGTAACTTCTTACTTGCAACCGCGTCTTGTTTTCTTTAATAAATCCGTGAATTGTCAATAACACAATCTGTGTGTATGATGACAATCCACTGTCAAGGTGAACTACGAAGAATCTTTTATGATCTTTATGCCTATATTGATACGAACTCTACAGATACAGAATATGCTACCAACGCCTCTGCTTTCTATCTTGACTGGTGTGAAAAATTGGGTTATCCATACAAATCAAAAAAACAGCCTAACATACATCTATCATCAAAAATGACCACTCTGAAAATCTCTTAGCTAATTCAGAGAAGAAGCTTACCCTTTCTTCTCTAAAAGTCCAAAACTGGTGGACCTGCATAAGAGGTGTGGAAAAAAGGAGCACCTATAATGAATGTACCAGATCGTAAAAAAGCACTAGAAGCGGCTATTGCATATATCGAAAAACAATATGGCTCTGGATCTATCATGAGTCTGGGGAAACACTCAGCAACTCATGAAATTTCCACTATCAAAACGGGAGCTTTATCTTTAGATTTAGCTTTAGGTATTGGGGGTGTTCCAAAAGGCCGTATTGTGGAGATTTTTGGTCCTGAATCTTCCGGGAAAACTACACTAGCTACTCATATTGTTGCTAACGCTCAGAAAATGGGCGGAGTAGCTGCATATATCGATGCTGAACATGCTCTAGATCCTAGCTACGCTTCCCTTATAGGTGCAAATATCAATGACCTAATGATTTCCCAGCCTGACTGTGGTGAAGATGCCCTAAGTATTGCTGAGCTATTAGCAAGATCAGGAGCTGTTGACGTAATCGTAATTGACTCTGTAGCTGCCTTGGTTCCTAAAAGTGAACTCGAAGGAGATATTGGTGATGTGCACGTAGGGTTACAAGCTCGTATGATGTCTCAAGCTTTACGAAAACTTACAGCAACACTAGCACGTAGCCAAACATGCGCGATATTTATTAACCAAATTCGTGAGAAAATAGGAGTTAGCTTCGGCAATCCTGAAACTACTACAGGTGGACGCGCTTTAAAATTCTATTCATCTATACGCATGGATATCCGTCGTATAGGAGCCATAAAAGGCAACGAAAGCTTTGATCTAGGAAACCGTATTAAAGTCAAAGTTGCTAAAAATAAACTAGCACCTCCATTTAGAACCGCGGAATTTGATATTCTCTTTAATGAGGGTATTTCTTCAGCAGGATGCATATTAGATCTCGCTGTAGAACATAATATCGTCGAGAAAAAAGGCTCCTGGTTCAACTATCAAGATCGTAAGTTAGGACAAGGAAGAGAAGCTGTACGCGAAGAACTCAAGAAAAATAAGAAGCTATTTGATGAGTTGGAAAAACGTATTTTTGAGATTACTTCTTCTCCAAAATCAGCTGTTGTAGAAGAAACAAAAGAAGCTCAACCAGCACCTGTAGCCTAAGAAGTCTCTAAACTATTTATAATTTCTGAGAAATTAAGAGATCCCACGATATTCTCGTGGGATTTTTCATTTTTAAAAACGAAGTATTTCTTCGTAAAGTCTTTACAATTTTCTAATCATTAAAAATACTGCTATTTGTAGCTTCTATTTTCCTCATAACGTGATGAGGAAGGATAAGAAGACTATATTAAGAGCCAAAAGAACACTAGAAATTATGGTTTCTAGGATCTCCCTTACAAGGCTTTTCTTAGTCCACAGCAAATGTATAAACCCGAGTATTACGAACAAAAGCAACATTCATGTTAGGGATGGTGCTATTGCGAAATATAAAGATAAAAATAAGAGGTTTTTACCAATGACTATAGAAGAATACAAAACTTCTGAGAACATGCAAAAATTTTTCGATAATCTGAAAGAATTGAAAAAATTTTTAAAAGACCATGCTCACGAGCATCCAAAACTTCAAGAAGCTTTTGACAAGCTACATCAAACTTTTAAAGTCGCTGAATAGGTGTTGCTCTCTTAATTTAGAGGGCAGATTTTCTAACCCTTGAAAATTATGGGTCTACCTATCTCAAGCTTATAAAACAAAGAAATAAAGCCTTTATACCCTCCAATTAGTGAAAGCTGTGGAGGGTATAACCAGTCATTATAATTAGTGACGGCAGCTACAGCAGCAAGAAGATGATTTACAAGAAGACTCTGCAGGTTTTTCTTCTTCTAAGAAAGAGTCTAAAAAGCACCACAAAGCATCACATACTTCTTTAGAGGCTTGTAAGACCTTATCTTGATCGTTATTTCCTAAAACTTCTATCAGCTCACGTTCTTCTCTGGCATGTCTGATATCTACTTCATTATGTACTGTGAAGTATTCATAACCTTGAGGGTCCTTAAAACCAAAATACTGTTTCAATCCGGAAATTTTTGTTGCTGCAACTTCAGGAATTTGGCTTTCATAGGTGTATAGAGCTGAAACACCAGCAGCTAAGGAGTCTCCTGAACACCATCGTAAAAATGTATCTACTTTCTTTTGAGCTGCTGGACCAGGAATATGACTTTCTAGTTCGTCTTCTGTAACACCTAAAGCATAAGCAAAATCTTTCCAAAGATCTATGTGATTAGGGTAACCGTTTTCCTCGTCCATAAGGTTATCAAGAAGCAATTTACGAGCTGCTAAATTATCACAGCGGCTATGCACAGCTGAAAGATAACGAGGAAAAGCTTTAATATGTAAGTAGTAGTCCTTCGCATACACTTGTAACTGTTCTATCGTTAATTTCCCCTCTGACCATCTCATGTAAAAAGGATGATCTAACATCTGTTTTGCTTTGATATTCTTATCTAGTAGATCTAAACATCGTTTCATTAACGCCTCCAAAAGTTAAAAGTGAGTAGATTCCCAGACTACAGAATTCAGTATAGGGCCATATAAATCTTCGGCTTCATCTATACCTAACGAAGATAAATCAGACTGTAGTGTGGGTGAAGAATGAAAAGTAATTTTAGGTGCATTTTCTATGACTGCTATAGGAGTGTGTTCATCTCCCTCGCCCATACAAAGTACGGCAGACACTGATAAAGCATCTAAAAGATTAATATGCGTCATTTGTAAAGGGCGGCCAAAACAATCCGGTTTCCCCACATAACTATATAGAGGAGAAAACCCATACCAGCATAACCCTAAACCTAAAACACCCCGACGCATAGGGGTCGTATGACTATCTACAATAATCACTCCAAGATTATTCAAATGATAAAAACTCTTTAACCAAGCCCCTAGGGCATTGGTAGATGCTAATAAATCCCTCGGGTACAAAACATAATAATCTTGAGCATTAGACTCGTCGATGCCCGCAGAGGGAATTAGAATTCCCTGTTTTTTAGTTAAATATAAATCATGAAGCTCAGAATAAACATAAGCATCAGATTCTTGTTTTATCAAAGTCTCTTTCGTTGTGGTCTTTGTATCAACAACAGCACCTTCACAAAGACTTAAAACCTTTGAGGATAAAGCAATTATAGAATTCTCTGCCAGCAAAGGAAGCGATTCTTCTAAAATTTCATAGAGATTATCGAGCACATGAATTGTGCGTGTGACAATAGGAGAGATTTTCATAATAACAAATTGTTAAACCTTCTTTTTCGTCTAAAACTTTCTTTTTCCATCCCTCTAATAGAAATAATGGGAAAAAAATATCACCCTCATAACACTTTTTGATGTGTGTTATAAAACAACCGCGCAACATATGATTCTCTAAAAATAGAGAAAATATATCCCCACCACCTATAAGAAAAACAGGAAAGGAAAGTTCTAAACTATTAAACTCCTCTAAGGAAGACACCCAGAAGATGTTTCGGGTATCTTCATGATAACTTCTAGAAAAAATTACTACTTGACGATCAGCTGAATACTTGCTGGGAAGAGCTTCCCAAGTCTTTCTTCCCATGATAATAGGTCGTTTCCCTATAACTGTTGAGAAGAAATTAATATCTTCAGGATAACTCCAGGGTAACTTTCCCTGATTTCCTATAACGCCATTAGGATCACAAGCAGCTACCCCAAATATCGTTTTCATATGGAAATTCCAGGCCATGCCGCTGTAGCTAGAACCCTTTGATTAGCCTCTACATCATGCACTCGTAGGTAATTTACCCCGCGCTGCTGCAAAAGCACGGAAAAACACGCCGTTTCCCAATCCCGATCATTAGCATCATATTTCCCTAACAAAGAAAAACACGACTTTCTTGAATGTCCTACCAACGTAGCACAACCCAACTGACGAAACCTATCCATATCACGTAATACATTCAAAGCTTGTATTTGCGTGGTTCCGAAGCCTATACCTGGATCAAAAATAATTTGATCACGACTCAACCCTAAATCAACAAAAGCCTCTATTTGCACCTCTCCCCAGCTTAACAACTGGTTCGCAGCAGATGCTGAAAAAGCTAACGTTTTATCAGGACGTGGAGGAATAGAACACGAGTGATTAACAACTAATAATAAATCTAATTCCTTAGCGACCTCTGCCATTTCTTTGGATCCTCCAGAAACATCATTAATCCATCGAATAGGATAGAGCTCAACGGCCTTCCTAATAATCTCGGGATAAAAAGTATCTATGGAAATATCAGGATATTGCGCAACACGACCAGACCAACGTTCAGAAAGCAGCTTCAAAACAGGCTCAAGACGGGCCCATTCTTGTTCCATGGAAAGCAACTGTTGCACTCTGGGATTAGTCGCTTGACCCCCGAAATCTATGACAGCAGCCCCCTGAGAAAACAATTCTTCAGCGCGAGCAACCGCCTTAGCAGGCTCAAGATATTTTCCCCCATCTGACATAGAGTTATCAGTAACGTTAACAATACCCATCAACATAGTTGCTGGAGAAAACGCGTTGAGGATCATTTCTTGAGGGCAAGGAATAAGATGAGCGATTTCACTAAAGGGCTTCAAATGATATTGCGAACCAGGCTGGGATAACTGCCTAGAAGGGCAAAGTGAAGCTATAAGAGAAAGTAAAAAAGGCCTTTCTAGAATTCTCTCATGGGGAATAATAACATCTCCCTGATTATAGACCTCATCTCCATATAATAGGATGTCTATATCTAAAATCCTAGGAGACCATGGTAAAGCGTGTGGATCTCTACCGAGTTTGTGCTCTATACCTTTTACTTTAGATAACAACTGCTTGGGAGGAAGAGAGGTTCTTCCTATCAACACGGAATTGAAAAAAGGCAAATCCCATTCTTTCGGAGAATCAGGAAACAACAAAGCCTTTGTTTCTAAAATTATAGAGCTCTGCATCCCCTCGATATCTAGCTCTTTTAATAGGGAAAACGCTTTCCGAAAATTTTCAAAGCGGTTTCCAAGATTAGACCCTAAGGAAAGGCAAATAAAATTTGAAGTTGTCATATCAAGATTTCCCTACTTATTTTAAAGCGAATGGGCTTCAACAAGTTAGGAACAGGGGGACGTTCTTTTAGAACTTCCAACTCTATTTTAGAAACCTTGCCCTTTAACCTTGTCTCTAAAGCATCCATTAAAAGCTTAGACAAATGCTCTACTAAAGCACAAGGCTTACTGCAAGCAACCTCTTCTATTAGAGAAGTTATCTCAACGTAACAGCAGGCGTCGTTAAGATCATCCGAAACACAAACATGGGGCTCTGTAAAGAAAAAAAGAGTCACCGAAACTAAAATGGGCTGCGGGAAATGACGCTCTTCCTTAGAGCATCCTAGTCGCACCCATACACGAAAATCTGGTATTACTAATTGATAAGATTCTGCGACAACACCTAAAAATTACGATATATTCCCTTTAACCCTTGCTATTCTTCACCTTACCTGAACCTGTCTTCTCTTCTTCCAAAAGATCAAGGAAAGCTCGCAACTGCTTAGAACGAATCGGGTGGCGCATTTTTCTCAATGCTTTTGCCTCAATCTGACGAATACGTTCTCGAGTTACATTAAAAGCGGAACCAACCTCTTCCAATGTCTTAGGCTTTCCATCAAGAAGACCAAAACGATGAATCAACACAAATCTTTCACGATCCGTAAGTGTCTTTAAGACTTCTTTCATCTTATCTTTTAGCATGGAGTATCCCGTAGCTTCCGCAGGGGATTCCACACCTGTGTCCTCTAAGAAATCACCGAAGGAGCTTTCACCTCCCTCACCAACTTCTGCCTGTAAAGAAATAGGATGCTGGGCAATCTTATAAATTTCCCGCACCCGATCTGGGGTTAACCCTAATTCCTCGGCCAATTCCTCTGGAGTGGGCTCTTTGCCAGTTTCCATCATCAACTTCTTGGCACCACGAAGAACTTTATTAATAGTTTCAATCATATGCACAGGAATACGAATCGTTCGTGCCTGATCAGCAATGGCACGTGTAACTGCCTGACGAATCCACCAGGTGGCATAAGTAGAAAACTTGTATCCTCTGCGATATTCAAATTTTTCTACAGCCTTCATCAAACCCATATTACCTTCTTGAATTAGATCTAAAAAGGATAGGCCTCGGTTTGTATATTTTTTAGCTATGGAAATTACTAAACGAAGGTTAGACTCCACCATTTCCTTTTTGGCTTCTTGGCTTTTGTCCATCCAACGTTGCAACATACGCACGTCTTTTTTAAATTCTTCGAGCGTTCTTCCTGCAGCAACTTCTCGTTTGTGTAATCTACGCTTAGCTGCATCTAACTTTGCAGCCGCAAACTTATTCCTTTCAGCACGAACCTTCAAATCATTAATTTGCTGCTCTAGCTGCAAGAAAGAATCGTACGCCTTAAAAACAACTTCACCAAAATCTTCCGTAACATTGTGACGGCAGTGAAAACAACGCAGGTATGCTTGCGTACGAATACGACATTTTTCCAAATTATCGTTTAACTTCGCAATTTCCGGCTTCGATAGATTGTTCTGTTTCAACGATAAGAGTAGGGATTCTAAGTACACATCTTCTTCCTTAAGCAAAGTAATCAACTTAGGAAGCAATTTCAGGAAATGCGTCTTATCCTCTACTTCTTTTTCTGAAATAATTTTATCAAAGCGCTCCTTCCCATTGATCAAATATTGTGCAATGGAAATAGCTTCTTTTGTTGAATAACGAAAACGTAAAATAATACGTTCGATTTGGACTTGGGCTTTTTCTATTCTCTTAGAAATTTCAACTTCTTCCTCTCGAGTTAACAGAGGTACAGTTCCCATTTCTTTTAAATACATACGTACAGGGTCGTCCGGTGTTCCCTCTGTACGTTTAGCTAAGCCCTCTAGCTCTTTAGCTTCTTTTTTTCTTTCCTTCTGTCTTTCAACATCTGCTTGATTCAGGACCTGGATATCCATTCCCGTAAGAAAAATTAACACCTGATCAATTTGTTCAGGCGTGTCGAAAGACATAGGAAGGATCTCATTGATCTCCTCATAAGTAATAAAGCCCTGATCTTTAGCAAGAGCAACTAGTTCTTCTAGCTTCTTTTGAGCTTCTTCTTCATGAGCCGCTTCCACAGCTTGGCCATTTTGTGTATTCATGAGCATTTAATTTATTGGGTTGCAACAAAATCATAG
The DNA here is from genome assembly GCF_964023145.1 of Chlamydia sp. BM-2023. NCBI lineage: Bacteria > Pseudomonadati > Chlamydiota > Chlamydiia > Chlamydiales > Chlamydiaceae > Chlamydia > Chlamydia vaughanii. The sequence continues at coordinate 600,380 of NZ_CAXIED010000001.1, forward strand.
GGCCCCAGCCTTTGGGTAACAGTTTAGCCAAAGAAAGATAGGAAATCTAGGGATTTTTCATTAGTCTATCCACGAAGGGCATCCGCATGCACTGGATAAAGAACACCCAAGATATGATTACGAAGGGGTCCTTTATTTAAAACAGTTAAACAATAATAAAAAGGAGTCTGACCATGATTTTTTGTTTTAATTATTATTTTTCCTGATCGCTCCTGGCGATCATGTAAACGAAGATCCGCTTCCCACTGGGCTAAACCTGAGACAACAACATCGCCGTCCATGGTTAAAAAATCTTCTACTCCGTATCCCGTCCAAGTTTTAAATAAAGAGTTAGCAAAAACAGCCCGCTTGGACCGAGGTGCGTAAACAAAAAGCATTCCAAGATTTTCTTCCCTTAAACTATCAAATAACTGACGGCATTCTAATGAATAGTTACATATAGAAGATTCTGATCTTATATAACGCGAGGCTGTTAGGGATGAAGCAGCTTCTGCATTTTCTACCCTAAAGGCTATTTTTTTTAACTCTGATAGAAGTTGCTGAGGTAAATCTTTCGCGCTTGCAGCAGCTTTTCTTGGCAAACTTTCTACCATATTAGACTCAAGCTGCAATAAATTGCGAATTTCACACATTAAATCTTGCACCTTGGACTCTAATTTACCAATGTAAACCTGTCGCATATCTAACATGCTATGCTGCTCTTCAAAAGTCGCTTGATACTCTTCATTAAGAACTTGCTGGTAGGCTAAAGCATCTGCCAACTCCCGATTTAGCCGCTGCCCCTCCTCTTCTTTTTCCTTACACTCTTGAAACAAGGCGTCCAATTGGAGCTGCAAGCACTGGTTTTCTTCCTTTAAACGACCTATCACACCTTCTGCTTGCTGAGCCTCAGATTTGGATTTCATAAAAGCACCGCGAGCAAGAAGCAGCTGGTTAAGCAATTTCTGATTCTGAGACTTCAACTGTTGACTTTCATGCTGACGCTCTTCCACAGTTGCGCAAATTTTTCTTAACCCTTCGTCCTTTTCAACAATTTTACGAATTTTCGTTTGCAGCAACTGTCCCGCGGCAGCTTTCAACTGCTTTTCTCTGCGAATAATAGCAAAGACCCAGCCTGCCGAGGAAATAATTGAAAAAATAAAATAGCTATAAACTTTTTGAAAAGCAGAGAAAAAGGGTAGGCAAATAAGGGGAAGAAGAAACGCTGCTAGAGGGAAAAGGTAATTACAGTACCGTAAAAGAGGGTGAAAAAATTTTTTCACGAACGACATAAAAATTCAAATCCTTTGATCGTACCTTTGCAAAAGCTCACGTTTACTGTTAAGATTTGTTTTAGAAAAAGCCAAGAGATTATTTCTAACTTTTATGTTCGCATAAAAGTTTATTTATCTCTCCCATAAAATACCGTCTATTCTCCGTGTTTTTATTTATTTTTATTTCTGAGTTTTTTATAATTCCAAACTTAATTTCAAGCGGCCTGTCACCAAAGTGTGAGTCTTAAATGATTCGTTGGATTTAGGTCCCGCCCGAGAAAATGCCTTAGTTTTGGAGTGATCATGGCACCGAAAAAAACAACTAAGAAAGGTGGTCCAAAAAAACGACCTTCTGCAGAAAAACGTATTCTTACCGCACAAAAGCGTTGTTTGATCAATCAAAGTTTCAAATCCAAAGTTAAAACTTTGATGAAAAAATTCGAAACAGCTTTAAAAACTGGCGATCAAGCTAGCATCACTTCTGGGCTTCAACTGGTTTATAGCGCCACAGATAGAGCTGTAAAAAGAGGAATTTTCAAACATAACAAGGCAGCTCGCATTAAATCACGAGCTACACTAAGAGCTAACTCGAAAATATAACTGAACAATGAGCAGGTAACTTATGAGCGCCCCCTCCCTTCGCAGACTTTGTCCTTTAACGTCTTGTTTAGGATCAAATCCTTTAATAACTTCCGGGCTCAGTAAGTTACGACAAGTATCAACCGATCTCCACGCTAAGCTCTGCCTTGCTGGTGATATGATTGGGTTAATTGGCTCGTCAGCGACAATTGCCAAAGCATCTTCACATCTGCAATCTGGTCTCACTTTTGACAGGCTTTCATCCCTAGAATCTGCTTGCGGAACAGGGATGGGGATAAACAACCTGTTAGATACCGGAGCTTTATTTACGCAGTGCTTAACTGGAACGATGTTCTACGAAGTTAATGGATCTGGCAATTTTGTCGTTAAGACATGCGTCACTCAAAATGAAGATGGAACTACGACAATATCTCATAAGCGCGTGCTGAGATCCCCGCTGGAAATTTCAAGTAAGGTGACACGTTTAGCTTCAAAGGCCATCGGCTCAGTGTGCTTCGCTGATTCAGAATTCAAAATAGGGAAACTCGGTAAACATGCTAAAGGATTAGGTGGTGTTGGCTCCAGCTTATCAATCCTCAGCTCTGTATGCGGCATGGCCGACGATGCCGTGAATATTGCCTCTGCTGTACGCACAAAAGACGCAACTACCGCGGAAGCTATTGCCACATGCCGTAAAACAATTCGAGAGAAAGTATTATCTCTTATTTGCAACTTCTTTGATGCTGTAGCGGAAGTTGTGGGTCTATTTGGAACTTTTGCTCCCGCTTTACTTGGACCTCACGCTTTGCTCATCGTTGGAATTTTCTGGTTACTATCTTCGGCTGCAAACTTCATCCAAGATTTCATTGGCTAGTTCAGCATCTCAAAAAGAAAAGACTACGTCACCCCATAGGTATACTTATGGGGTTTTTTTATAATCTTATTTAAAGTTTCTCCGTCTGCCCACACAGAAACACTATGCTTTGCTCGTGTAATTGCTGTATAGAGAATAGAAACATCAAAAGTTTCACTTCCCCTGGGAATGATAACAATAACATTTTCGTATTCACTTCCCTGACTTTTATGAACTGACATCGCATAGTTATAGGTGTAGTAAGAAAACACTTTAGAATCTATTGCTGGACAATGTTCAAAGAACAGTTTTTGTGTTTTGGGACAAAGAAATCCTGTATCTCCGTTAAACAATCCCCAAGTTTCATAACGATCGGTAATCATAATAGGAATTGGTAGATCAGGATGAGTTTTCTGAATGGAACGAAAAATAAGATCATTTAACTGCAGATAACCCCAGGGTCCATGACGCATAGGAGTCAAAACACATAATTGCGCTCGAGAAGAAGGTGATTTTATAAATGCTTCTTTTATCATAGCAATTGCAGAATGCATGGGGGGCAAAGGAGTAAAGGGAATCGATTGTTTTTCCAGTATTGCCTGGGAAAGATTTTGAATCTGAGTTGTTTTTGCCCTATGTGATATTCGTAAATTTAGGGCTCTTGCAGGGAAACGCTTAATCAAATCTTGAAGAGGATTCCCAGCTCCTACACCTATAGGAGGAAGCTGATTCGCATCCCCTAATATAATTAAATTATCCGCTACTATTCCCTTGTTCAAATGCGTTCCAGACAAGGTGTTCACTAAACTATGAAGAAGATCGAAAGTAACCATAGATCCCTCATCCACTAATAAAAGATCTACAGAACCACTCTGACTATAAACATGTTCTTGTAAAAACCTGTGGATTGTTTGGATATTCACATGATCTTCTGCAATACCATAAGAAGAAAGAATCTGACGAATATGGGAGGTAGCTTTACCTGTTGGAGAAACTATAGCAATACGTATTTTGGGATCACGTTTCAGTAAAGTAAGGATGATCTGTATAGCTAAAAATGTTTTTCCTGTTCCTGGCCCCCCACAAATCAAAGAAAAACACGAACTAAGAGCTTTTTGAAAAACAAAATTTTGTTCTTCGGATAATTTTGGGTTTTCTTCTGCGACGATATTGTATCTAGGCGATGCTTGTGATAATAAAGAAAGCTTCTGAAATAACTTTTCTCGGATAAGATATAAAGAACGTAAGTAAATTTTGTTATTTTCTATAACAAATAAAGAAGAACGAAGCTCCTCAGGCATATCTTTAAAACATTCATAAAAAAGATTTTCTGAAATCCCAGGAATAGAAGGAAACAACCTATCTTTTTCTATAGTAATAAATGGGTAACCACAACGCAAAAGAGCAGAAAAAACAGCCAAAAAAGCAAAAGTTTTCTCTGATGAAGAGACATGCTTTTTGGCAAATGCTAGGTCCAGAGGTAGTATAAGCTGCTGTTGAACGGCATCATAAAGAAGATGGGAAACGTCTAAACTTAATGAAAGCATAGCGACATGCGTTTTTATCCTCTTTTATAACCTGCTCCGAGATCTTTGGATAGATGTTTTTGGCATAGAGCTAGTGCCTTCTGAACCTTCGGATCATATGTACGGTCATGAAGAGGAAGCGATTGTAAACAATCCAAAGCCTCTGAATAACATTTCTTTTCTAAAAGACATAATCCCAGTAAACGATACGTCAAAGGTGAAGGAGAGATTTTCGTAAGCCATAAGCTATAAAGATAACATTTTTTATACTTACCTTGAGAATACAAGAACTCCGCATCTGCTATAAAATTTGCAATATCTTCTTCACATACAGCTATAGGGCTGATCCCAATATCAGCTATAAAATCTTCTAATTTCAATAAGCGAGAAATAGAATGTCCCGATAATAGCTGCTTATGAACCTGCTTAACAAAACGAAAAACAATATTTTCACTTTCTATGTCATAGTTAGTAAATTGCAAAATAACTCTAAGTAAATTTAGGGCTTTATCATCGCAAGTTCCTAATTTCCAAAGTTGCTTTGCTCCTATTATCAAGTATTTTACAAGCTGTTGCTTATCGATATCGTAAGACTGTATTTCTTCCCATAAGTTTAAATATTTTCTTAAGCTTGTATAGTTATCGTCATCATGAGAGATGATGTCCTGCAGGGCTTCTGGAGAAATTATCAACTTCTCGCTTACCCACATGTCAGAGTCTAACCTTTTTAATAAAGAAAGAGTTTGCTGGGCTTTGCTAGTCTGCACCTGCTTTACTTTCTCAGATAAAATAGCTCCAAACGTATCTATAAGTCTTTTTTTAAGAGGATCTAGACCAACAAAAGCTATAGAACGACAAATATTTGTTACCCGCTCAGGATAAGAGAAAAATCGGTCTACTAGAGGCTTAATAACCAAATCGAAGTTCGGATCAAAATAGAAACGTTCCCAATTTTTTATTATCTGCAATAAAGAAGGTAACCTTGACTCAGGGACTATAAATATATGATCCATAAGCATAGAAAACAGTTCTTCTTGAGGAATATATTTCTCGTAGGACCTTTGGTCTACCGTGTGAACTTTTTTCTTATAAAAAAGAATCATCTCATAATAGTCAGGATAAATTTTAGGAGAGGAAGATTGTTGCAGCTCTAAAAAATAACTCCTGCTTAACATCAATACAGCATTATCATAGGTATCGGAGTTCCAATCACACTCTCTCTTTAGCAATTTTTCTATGATACAGTTAAGTATAGCTCTACCCTCAGAAAATTCCCCCAGCTCTATTAAGCAATAGGCCTCAATGTTTTCTAAAAAGAAATCAGAAAACAAAAGTTGAATATTTACATCTAGCAAAGAAGTTTCAGACCCCTTTAAACGCTCTTTCCATATAGATAGTGATTCTAAAGCTTGTGAAAACTGTTTTTGTTTGTAGTTCAAAAGAAACTCAAACAAAGACAAAGAAGAAGATTTTGTAAATTGTTGACGCAAGGTTCCTATTAGCTCCCTCATACGCTCAATATCTTCTAGGAAAAACGCATTGAGAATACGCCCACCAATAACTTCTTCCTTAAATAAAAACTGAGAGTGTTCTACCTCATCATAAAGTCTCGCAAAAATCTTATCCGACTGCGTCATATTCCTTTGCTTTTGCAAAAGGAAGCCCTGATAACAAAGAAGGCTCTGTCGTTGTTGATTAGGAGGTAAACGATGTAGAAAAGACTCCACGCGTTCTTTCTTACCATCCACCCATAAATCTGTGATCTTTGCATTATCCGCAGAAATCATGGAAGGGCAAACAGAACACAGGAAATACAAGCCCCCTCCCATAGCAAAGCATGATAAAAAAAATACGCAAAACAATATGTAGCGAACCATTAGAGCCTCTATCGGCTTTGCTTAAAACCGTTTATTAGAATCAATTTTAACTAGTTAAAGTTAAATTATATATATTGAGTTGTCTTTATGCAAAATTATTTTTAATCAGAAAAAAAACTAAAAAACTGTAAAGGATCTTTGAAAAATAAAAGATTTTATATTACTTAGTCGAATAATATAGCCTACTTTATTTGCTCATGCTTACGGATAAAATTATATTATTTGTTACAGACGACAATAATATATCTCTGCAATTAAAAGAGTTTGCATCTCAGAACGTAGATTACCAAATAACTACCTCTTCTGTGTTTACAAACACCCTCAAGCCTGATCTAATTTTCTGCGAATACCTACTTCTTCCAGAAGTTGCATTCTCTGAACATTTGCCAGTTGAAACAGATTGTATAGTATTATTCGATACTTTTGAGGAAGAGGCTGTTGTAAAAGTTTTGAATAATGGTGCGAGCGGGTATTTACTTCGTCCTTTAACAGTTAAAGTTATTGATGCCGTTATTCGGGCATTTTTGCGCCATCATCTTAATTTAGAACATGCTATTCCTGAATCTATTTCTTTTGGTGATCGAACTTTTTATCTTTTAAATCTCACTATAGATTCCCCCGAGGGAAGAGTTCATTTAACTCCTTCGGAATCTGGGATATTAAAAAAACTTCTAATGAATCGTGGTCATCTATGTTTGAGAAAGCATCTATTAGAAGAGATAAAGGGAAATACAAAAGAAATTATCGCTAGAAACGTTGATGTTCATATTGCTTCTTTAAGAAAAAAACTCGGCCCCTACGGATCAAAAATTTCTACAATTCGTGGAGTAGGTTATTTATTTTCTGAAGATGACAGTCTCACTAACCAATCAACCAGCGAATCAACTTCCAACTACCCTTAAAATAGCGCTTGATTACCTCTTGTCACTAAATCAATATAACGAGACAATGTCTTAAAAAGTTGTGACACGTCATGATACTAGCATCTGCTTTATTTTCTCCTGAAGATTTTCCTTTTCCAGAACTTATTACAGAAGCGTATTATACTTGGGATATTTTAGCATTAATATCTAAAAAATTGTCTTCTCATACGTTCTCAGGCATTCATGGCACTGTTGAAAAAGGTGCATTTTTAAAAAATGCAGATACTATAGAGATTGCAGAGGGGGCTTATGTAGAGTCCGGAGCCTATATAGTTGGTCCTTGCATAATAGGTCCCCAAACAGAAATACGCCATGGAGCTTATCTACGAGGCGGTATCATTACAGGTTCTAATTGTGTGATAGGGCATTGTAGTGAAGTAAAAAATGCTTATTTTGGACACAACGCTAAAGCTGGCCATTTCGCTTATGTTGGAGATTCTGTTTTGTCTGCGGAAGTCAACCTCGGTGCCGGTGTACGTTGTGCCAACTTTCGTCTTGATGAGAAAACCATTTCAGTTTCTTCTGAAGAGGGAAAAATAGACACCCAATTAAGAAAACTAGGGGCCTTTCTTGGAAAAAAAGTTTCTATAGGATGCAACACTGTTATCAATCCTGGACATTGCATTCCTGCGTATACGCATATTCGTCCGGGAAAGGTAATTTAGAGGAATATTATGGTTGTTATGGACTTATTTGAAACCTATAAATTGATTATAGAAGATGCAATTAAAAGCTCCTTAGAAGATTTTGGTTCCCCAGGACAATCTATACGTGCACCTATAGAATACGCTTTAACAAGTGGAGGAAAGCGTATCCGTCCCATGTTGGTTTGCATGATCGCTAAAGGACTTGGTATGAACCGAGATGTTTTAGACTCTGCTCTGGCTATAGAATTTATTCACACCTCTACTTTAATAGCTGACGATCTCCCTTGTATGGATGATGATGATGAGCGTCGAGGACGCCCTACAGTACACAAAGCTTTTGATGAGGCCTCTGCTTTATTAGCGTCTTATGCGTTAATTCCTGCGGCTTATGCTCGTATTCGCTTGAATGCAAAAAAACTTAAAGCTCAAGGAGTAGATCCCGAGGAAACAAATATCGCCTACGATATTATCTCTGATGTTACCGATAAAAATTTTGGTATTCATGGGGTTCTCGGAGGTCAGTATGAAGATATGTTCTTTAAAAATGATGGTCCTGAATATGTTCAGTCCATCATTAATAAAAAAACGGGAGCTCTTTTTGAAATCGCGTGTGTATCGGGTTGGCTATTTGGCGGTGGGGATCCCGAGTGTATCCCACAAATCTTAGAATTTTCGAAGGAATTTGGTCTTCTTTTTCAAATAAAAGACGACATTTTAGACATTCATCAGGATCGTCAAGATATAGGGTTAAACTATGCCCTATTGTTTGGTTTAGATGCTGCAAAAGACCTTCTAAACTCTTCTATAGAAAAATGTTTTAAATTACTGGATTATCTTAAACTTCATGGTCTGAAAGACTCTTCAGAAATAGAAACGCTTATAGAATATATGAGAGTTCGGGATTATTAAAAAAGACTTGGAAAAATCTGGGTGAGAGGATTTGAACCTCCGCCCCCTTGCACCCCATGCAAGTGCGCTACCAGGCTGCGCTACACCCAGGAAAATATAAGTCTTATAAGCAGGTAATTCCTTCGAATTGAAATTCACACTTTTTAAATTCTGCAACACCAATTTGGGCACATCTTTCGATTATTGTTTCCAAAGTGTCCCCTGAAGATACTTCAGCAGCTTCTATATCTACAGCTATGGAAGCCGTAAAAGATGCTCCTCCCTTCTCTCCCTTGACTTGAAAGTTAACAAAAATCCCCTGCTTAGTTTTTGAAATATTTTTAAATCTGACTAAGTTGTTATCGATGAGGTTTTTCATTTTATGGCCTTCCAATTGGAAAACAATAAAAATACCAACCTCTCATGTTCCTGTAAACGCAAAGATTATATTTAAAAACTAAGGAGTGGGTCTTTTACGGGATTCTTGTTTGATTCTACCTAAATCACAGTCGGAATAATCAACAAATTTAAAAAATGTTTCGTACATAGGATTAAATCTGATTACCTCTTGAGCCATATCTATAGCTATCTTTCGGTAATTTTCATGTCCTTGGACTTGAGAACGAAGCTCACAAAGCCATTGCAGAGCTCTTCCGTTGATATGGAAGAACCAACGTATGTTGTAAGATAAAGGAACAACATACTGTGCTTCTTCAGGAAATTCAGTGGAGATTTGGTCATAAGCTTCTTTAGCTTTGTCCATAGCTTCTCTGAAGTCTTTTTCCATAGGGGTGTCTAATAGCTGCTCGGGAATATGATAATCCAAGTTTGTGGTGAGCAACTGGCGTTCCTGAGTGAGAATACGGTGCCTTTGAAGGTCTCTATAAGCTCCAAAATCTGCGGTAATATCAAAACCGAACTCTAGACACTCTAATCCCCTAGGAGATTTGTGCCTACGGTTCTCTCGAGATGAGGATCCTGCTTCTAAAACGCGTGTAAGATCTTCCATAGGCATAGAACGACACGCGCTTATAAGTTCCTCTAGAGTGAGTTGTGAATAAGGGAAAAGAAACCCTGCTGCAACTTTATAAATTCCATCGGGATCCCCATAAACTAAATGTACTCCCGTTTGTTTTGATGAAGGAACAGTATTTTTAAATTTGTCTGCTAAACTTACCAGCTGATCTTTAAGAGTTTGTCGATAGCTTAACATAGCTTGATGATGGTGATGGTGTGATTCCGCACGAGAAACAAAAGACGGAACGATTTTCATGAGCTCTGTTAGGGAGCCTTCTCCTATCTGGCGGATTTCTGTAAGATTATGTCCCTGTAATTTGTGTAATAGGGTCTGCCAAAACCTTCCATTACCAAAGAAACCTAAATTCGTTAAAGTTGCAGCAGGAAGAAGACCTCTCAAGCAGTCAAGAACTTTGGCTCTTAAAGAAATGCTATAAACTGATTGTGAAACTTCGGGTTCTTTCGGATAAATTTTCTCAAAAAAACAACGAACTTTTGGGATTAAGTCAGCATAGGTATCGAAAAGAAAATCACAAGTGTCCAAAAACACGTCTTTAAAGGCCGAGGTCATCAAAATAGGATCGCGGTAATATAAATACTCCCCTTTTACCTTTTGATCGAAATAAACGTATCTAGAAGACTTTTCTAAAGGAGAGCCGCCAATCCGAGCATCCTCCAATATTTTTGCGGCAAGCATGGAAACGCCTTCTATGGCTAAGTGAGCTCCACCTAACTCACCTATAGAATCGTCACCAAAACCATCAAGAACACGCCGATAAAAATCCGAAGCTTTATGTATGCCGACTTCGAAATCTTCAGCTGAAGGGTCTAAAAAGCTGCCTCCTTCTCCTTCTAAAAACTCTTTTAGAAGCAAAGAACGCAAACCTAATGTTGATCGTGAATACTTGGAAAATAATGCCCCTTTCACTACCTCGGGAAGGTTTTTCAAAGCAAAAATGTTTGTTTCTAAGTTGGTAACGAAATGAGATAGACTCTTTTTTTGTTCTATAGAAAACTCTTCATCTCTGCTCAACATGAAAAACCTCAAAAATTAAAAAGCCTGCCACAGGAATCAGAAAAAACAAAGGCGTTTTTGCTGAAAAAATCCTGTTAGAAAACAGTTGATATTGTGTTCATAAACATGCAACATCTTGATTTATTTACAAAGTGAACATTGTTTTAACAAAGTTTTAAACAGGTTAACCACCCTATTTCCCCTCTAAAAATTAAGTTTTAAACACTTTCCACACCCCCTAAAGAAGAAGAAGAAATATTAATATAAATATTATCTCTTTATTAGAACCTGTGGAAATTGTTGAAGGATTGTAAAAAATGAGCTCTTTAGCGTTACTCAGACGTCCTCGTAGAAATAGAAGAATGGTTGCTATCCGAGATCTGGTAGCTGAAACTTCTTTATTACCCCAAGATTTCATTTGTCCTTTCTTTCTTGTAGAAGGAAAAAATGTCCGTGAAGAAATAGAAAGTCTTCCAGGGGTATTTAGATGGAGTATAGATCTTGTATTAAAAGAGATAGAAAGATTGTGTTTGCTTGGTCTACGAGCTGTTATTCTTTTCCCAGTAATATCAGATCATCTTAAAGATGCTTATGGTTCTTACTCTTCCAATCCTAAAAATATCCTTTGCAGAGGTATTTATGAGGTGAAAAGGGCTTTTCCTGATTTATGTGTTATTAGTGATATTGCTCTAGATCCTTACACGACTCATGGTCACGATGGGATTATGGATCACGGAGAAGTTTTAAATGATGAAAGCGTTAGAATCTTCGGAAATATTGCTACTTTACATGCTGAAATGGGAGTAGATGTTGTAGCTCCTAGTGATATGATGGATGGAAGAGTTGCTCACATTCGCTCTAAGTTGGATCAGTCAGGATGGAAACAGACTTTGATTCTTTCTTATAGTGTTAAATATGCATCTGCTCTCTACAATCCTTTTAGAGATGCTCTGGGTTCTCACTTGAAATCAGGTGATAAACGAAATTATCAGATGAATCCGAAAAATGTTTTAGAAGCTTTGTTGGAATGCTCTTTAGATGAACAGGAAGGAGCTGACATGTTGATGATAAAGCCTGCTGGACTTTATCTAGATGTGTTGCACCGGGTACGCAAAAGCACAAATTTACCTTTGGCAGCATATCAAGTTAGCGGAGAATTCGCCATGATTTCCGCAGCATCTAAACTCGGATGGTTAGATAAAGAAGCAATGTTTTATGAATCTTTGGTAGCTATAAAACGTGCGGGAGCTGATATGATTATTTCTTATGCAACTCCGATGGTATTAGAAATGCTATCTTCTAGTAGTTTGTAAACAGTTCTTCGAAGAACTGTTATTCTACATGTTCAGGATTGAGAATTCCTGTTTCTTTGGCATATTGTGTTAGAGCTTCTCTGATTATCTCTAGCATTTCAGTTTTAGATGGATCTATGAAAGTTGGAAGAGCAAAGTCTTCAGGACCGACTTCTAAAAGTCCAAGCATACATGCTAATTCAAAATTTTGGGTGATAACAGCTTTGATTAAAGGTACCACAGGGACCTTCATAGGCATGACTTTGTCATAGATTTCAGTGTCTATGATAGGACGAGCCTCTCCATGAAGATTTGTATCGGGATTCATAAAAGTACGTTTTCTTTTTAAGAATCCCGCGAGATATGCTCTAGTGCGGGTGGCTTTGTTAATGCCTAATCTTAAGAAATTAAATGCTTCGCGTTTCTTTGGATTAGGAAGAACAGAGATTGCAGAGTCTCTCATACCAAGACAAGGAAGATCTTCTTTTTTACAGAGTCTTCCTGTTAAAGGATCTCCGGAAATTAAAGTTACGTTTTCAGAAGAGACCTCATCAATAGGAAGTAAACTATAGAAGTCAGCTCCCTTGGTGGTAATAACGTAGCGTCTTAGGGATGGTTTTAACCCTGATCCAGCTAATGCAACAACCTGCTCATTAAGAATTCTACCCTTTAGAAATAGATGGCCTATGGTTAAGACTTCTTGGAAGGATATAGTGAAAACAACATCTTTTTCATTAGCAATAGGCGCTATGTAATGAATATGGGTAGACGGTGAACCTGAAGGATATGGTCCTGTAATTTGATGAAGATGCGCTATAGATTTTAAGTCTTTTTCAGGGAGAACAAGTCGATCAGTAGAAATAATATGAGGACATAAGCCAAAGAGCTTGGCTATGGCACGAACACCAACATTGAAAACGTAAAAACCTTCTTCTCTAGAAGAAAAGACCGCTAGGTGTTTTTCCGTTGATGGTGTGAACGGTCGATTGTCTGCTAGGTTAATGAAAATGTCTCTGGGCGCTTGAGTTGGAAGAGCAGGAATGTCAAAAGGTCGTTGCTTAAAAAGAGCAAAAAGTCCTTCTTTTTTAAAAACTTCTAACAAGTCTTTAGGTGATAATTGAGACAGATCGTAGGAGTATTCTGTTAAATTTTTACCAGGAGTTTTCTTAATAACAACATCTAAAAGAGAGCGTTTTTCTCCTCTTCGAATATCTTGTATTATTCCAGAAACTGGGGAGGTAATAAAAACCCCTGGAAAATTTTTATACTCAGCAACGGGAGATCCCGAGCTAATAGTATCACCCTGAGCTACCTTAAGATTTAAAGCTAAGGAAGCATAAGGACGCAGGTCTACAGCAACTAAAGCTGGGTCTATTCTTTTAAGAAACCCAGATTCTTTAGGAGACCCTTGTAAGGATAGATCTAAACCCCGAGTAATCGTAATTTTCATACCTTAGGGATTATAGGCGTTTTTATAAGGGAATCCAGTTTTTTTTCTTATTTTTTTTCGTAGATGTGGTTTTTTGTTTCTTATTTACATTAGAAGCAGGAGTTTCAGCTCCTAAATCTTTTGATACTTCGTTAATAATAGCTTCTGTTTCTTTTTTATATTCATCACAAGAAGATCTTATATTTTCCAAAGCTAACCATTCTTCAGGAGAGAAATTATCAGGATTGTTAGCAAAAACCTCCATCTGCTCTTTTGTCATACCTGTTTGACGGAGAATTTCTTGCGATCGTTTGTCTAGTTCTTGGATCTTTTCTTGGGTTTTTTCCATTAAATACTCGTAATCTACTTCAGAGTCGGAAGATAAAGCAGAACCAAAAGAAGGATCGAAGTCTATATTATAAAGAGTAAGAATTTGTTTTATAGAATCTATTATTTTTTGTGCAGAATTACTATTCATTAATACACCATGGATTTTAGTTTATTATAAAACAATGTTGTTATTTTTGTGTTGAGTTATTGCTCTTTTTTATAGTTCAGCGTATATTTCCCGTTAAAAACGGGAGACATCGTGGACTATCTAGAAAAGTTGCAAGTCTTAATAGACGAAGAGCAACCCTCAAGTTTCTTTAATTTGTGGGAAGAATATTGTTTTAACGATGTAGTAAGGGAAAAAGAACTTATCGAAATCCTGGAGAAGGTAAAACATTCATCTTTAGCTCATTTGTTTGGTAAGATAGCGGATACGGTTCTTCCTTTGTGGGAGGCAATACCCGACGGCAAAGACAAGGATCAAGTTCTTCAGTTAGTTCTAGATTTACAAAACACGAATTCTAAGCAGTTTTATGATGCAGCCATAGACTATGTGAATAGAAAGTACCAGGGACGTGAAAATTTCTCTGAGGCTTTAAGGGTTGTGGGGCTTCGTGATGGTAGAGAGTTTCAGTATAGTTTAAGTCGTTTTGATTTTTTGATGCACCTTAGAGAAGGGAACTTTGTTTTCCATTCTGGTGGTTGGGGAGTTGGAGAGGTTATGGGCGTCTCTTTTCTTCAGCAAAAGGTGTTGATAGAGTTCGAGGGAGTTATGATGGCTAAGGACATCTCTTTCGAAACAGCTTTTAAAAGTTTAGTTCCTTTAGCTAAGGATCATTTTTTATCTAGAAGATTTGGTGACCCTGATGGTTTTGAGGCATATGCTAAAGAACATCCTGTGGAAGTTATAGAGATACTCCTTAAGGACATGGGCCCTAAAACGGCTAAAGAGATAAAAGATGAGCTTGTAGACCTGGTTATTCCTGAAGAGGAGTGGAACCGTTGGTGGCAAGCTACTAAAAGCAAGTTAAAGAAGAATAACCGTATAACGGCTCCTAAGACAATAAAAGAGCCTTACAGATTTAATCCTGGTGGGGACTCGTTGATTTCCCAGCTGGAAACACGTCTGTCAGAATCTGGAAACAGCTCTGAGAAAATCGTCGAAATCTATCAATTTATTAGAGACTTACACAGTGAATTAAAAAAGCCTGAAAACAGAGCTATAGTTGTAAACGCTTTAAAAACGCTTCCTTTAGAAGAAAGCAAATCTCTAGAAATTCAAAGAGATATACTTCTTTCTGAGTTTCTCGGGGATAAGTCTTGCAAAGTAGACAAAGAGCTTATAGCTTCGCTTTCTGAAGAAGAAGTCTTATCGATAGTATATAACATTTCTATAATAGCTTTGCAAAAAGCCTTCTTAATGTTGGTTAAACAACATTTTCAGTTGTGGGAAAGCGTCTTTATGAAGATTTTCCTGTCTACAACGGCTCCTGCTCTTCGAGAGCTTACTTTTAAAGTTTTTAAATCAGAAGAGTCTGGGTGTGCGCTAATTAAGGAAAAGCTTCTTAAGTGTATAGAGCACCCCATGATGTATCCTGAGGTGTTTACTTGGTTTTTCTTAAAGTTGGGTACTCACGAAGATGGTATTTTTGATCCTGAAGATAAAAATATAGAAAGGATGTTCTTAGAGGCTGCTTTTGTATTTATGTATCATATAGCCTCAACGCCACAAAAAGATCTTGGGAAAAAGCTTTATGGTTTTCTTGTTGCGCAGCGCTATTTAGTAGTTCGCAATATGATAGAAGGCGCTCCTTTATCTTATTTAAAAGAGCTTCTTTTGCTCTCTACGAAGTGTAGTCAGTTTTCTTCCGGAGATCTTAGTGTTTTACAAAGTCTCGCTGAAGTTGTTCATCCCGATTTAAAAAAGAACAAGGTCGTTGTTGAAGAGGATATTCTTTGGACTACTTCTGATAGTTTCACAAAGATGAAAAACAAGCTTCAATCTCTTGTTGGCAAGGAAATGGTAGATAATGCTAAGGAAATAGAGGATGCTAGGGCTTTGGGCGATCTTAGAGAGAACTCAGAGTACAAATTTGCTTTAGAAAAACGAGCACGTTTGCAAGAAGAAATTCGTGTGCTTTCTGAAGAGGTAAATCGAGCTAGAGTATTAACCAAAGATATCGTCTTTACCGATAAGGTGGGCGTGGGTTGTAAAGTTTCTTTGAAAGACGAAACGGGAAATAGTATAGAATACTCTATCTTGGGCCAGTGGGATGCTGATCCTGATAATTATATCCTATCTTTAAAGTCCAAACTCGCTCAGGAAATGATAGGCAAAAGTGTTGGAGACACCTTGATGTTTCAAGGAAAGAATTACACGATTAGCAGTATACAGACTATATGGGATGAGTAAAGGATGGAGCATAGCGGAATCGAACCGCTGACCTCAACAATGCCATTGTTGCGCTCTACCAATTGAGCTAATACCCCAAAGGGATAAAATTATCACGAGATAGGTTTAGAATCAATCTTTGTGTACTAAGAAGGATATTCTTTAAGATGAGTTTTTTTAATCAACTACCTGTGTTTGCTCCCGATTCCATTTTGGGTTTGCAAAAGCTATTTTTGGAAGATGATCGTGAGGAAAAAGTAAATCTTGTCGTAGGTTCTTATGAAGATCCTAATAAGGCTTACGGGGGATTTTCTAGTGTTCGTAAGGCTCAGTTTCTATTTTTAGAAGACGAGATGAATAAGAGTTATCTACCTATTCGAGGTTTGTCTTCTTTTCTTAAAGACATGCAAAGGCTTGTCTTTGGTGGTGTCGATTCTAAATTTGTTACAGGTGTTCAAGCTTTAGGGGGCACCGGAGCCCTGCATTTGGGAGCGGAAATTTTTGCCATGGCCTATCCTAAAGGAAAGGTCTACATTCCTCAGCAAACATGGGGGAATCATGTAAGAATCTTTGCTCAGCAAGGTTTAGAAGTTCTTAGATACCCTTATTATAGCCCTGAAAGTAAAAGTTTAGTTTTTGATGAGATGGTAACCGCTTTAGAAGCTATTCCTAGTTATTCTATGGTGCTCTTGCAGTGTTGCTGTCATAATCCCACAGGAATGGATCTCAGTGAGCAAATGTGGGAACATCTTGCCGAGTTAATGCTAAAGCGTAACTTACTACCATTTTTTGATACTGCTTATTTAGGATTCGGAGAAGGAATAGAAAAAGATAGACGACCCATAGAGATTTTCACAGAACGAGGACATACGGTTTTTGTAGCTGCATGTGCTAGTAAGAATTTCTCTCTATACGGTGAGCGTGTGGGGTATTTCTCTGTTTACAGCAGATCTGAGGATGATTTAGCTAATATTTCTAGCTGCCTTGAAGAGAAAATACGCGGAGCTTATTCTTCTCCTCCTAGACATGGTGCTAAAATTGTTGCTACGATATTGTCAGATGCTTTGTTAAGGGAAGAATGGTTGTCAGAATTAGATGGTATCCGTCAGTCTTTAGGAAATATACGCGCGAAGTTTGTTCAGGCTATGCGTGAGCATGTCGGGCATTCTTTTGATTTTATCTTGTCTCAGAAAGGTTTTTTTGGTTATCCAGGGTTTTCTTCCGAACAGGTCGAGTTTTTAAGATCTGAGAAGGGAATATATACCACTAGCGGAGCAAGACTAAATCTTAAAGGAATCACAGACGAAAATATTGATCGTGTAGCACGCGGGTTTGCAGAAGCTTTTCTGCTACAATAATTCTTTAGGTTTTCGTTGTTATTAGCTTTGAAAACCTTATTCTCTAAATTACTCTATCTCATAAAGTGCTAAATATAGGTGTGGGTGCAACCCACGCCTAGTTTTGTGAACGTCTTAATTAAAGTTAGAATTATGTTTTATTTTACCCGTTAGTATCATAAAACAAAAATGTTCTCATAATATTTGATATTGAAAGCTTGTTTTAATTAGATTTTTCAGAAACACGATAAGAGCTATGTGTGCAATCAAAAAAACAGATCATTCCCCAATAAAAGCAGCAAGCTCTGTTGCTTATCGTCGTCATAAAAAAAATAAGCTGTACGTATACGTATTGATTTTATTTAGCATTGTTTTGTGTTGGAGTTTGCCCCGAGGGATCTATGAAAATATGCAAAAATATTTCGTAGCTTCATATTCTCGCTTGTCTTTTAAAAAAACAGAGGTCCCTTATACAGATACCCCTTCTCAAGATATAGAAAGCTTGTTTTTAAAAGATCGGATAATGATTTTAGAAGAGCGGTTACAGGCGTATGAATTAGCCAACTACGTCCCTCCTTTGTTTTCAGAAATCTTATCTCCCTATTTTCGCAATTTGATAGCCAGTAGAGTTATTTACCGTGATCCTGCTTATTGGGGGAGTTCTTGTTGGGTAAATGTAGGGAAAACTCAAAACATCCAAAAAAACTCTCCAGTGCTGTCAGGGAAGATTTTAGTAGGTCTTGTAGATTACGTAGGAGAGAAACAATCACGGATTCGTTTGATTACTGATGTAGGTATGCAACCTTCTGTTGTGGCTGTTCGTGGTAGCATACAAGCAGGGTTGGTAAAAGATCAAATACATAGCCTCACAAAACAGCTTGAGCGACTTTCTAACTCCTATATTCTTGAAAAAGATAAATATGAAAAGTGCGATCAACTAGAAGAGCTCAACACTTCAATAAAATGTGATGATGAAAATACCTTGCTATTAAGAGGAACGTTATCAGGTAACGGCGGACCCTTATGGAAAGAAGAAACTCTAGTTTTACACGGAGATGGATTTTGTTTTGCGGAGGGGAAAAATCTCCAAGTCGGGGATGTTTTAATTACCACAGGATTAGATGGAGTTTTTCCTCCAGGACTCTTTGTTGCTGAAATTACAAAAGTATGTAAACCAAGAGAAGGAGCTTGCTCTTATAAAATAGAAGCTAAATCTTTGGCTCAAGATTTGTCTAATCTCTCTTCGGTTTTGATTCTTCCCGCTATGGAATTCAACCCTAATGATAGACCGGATATATTTGGTCTATTATGGGACTAGTTTCCTGACTAGGTAAATGTAGAAAACCACTACCTAAAGACATTCCTCGGATAAAAATAAAGCCAATTTCTACATCATTTGTTACATCAAATTGTTGAAGGAATCGTTTTGCTGCATGAATGTAGATTTGTCCTTGATAGTCTAAATTTTGCTGTTTTACGTAATTTAAGAGATTTTCTTGAGAATAGTCATAACTTGTTTCACCTAAGAATGATGTTTTCCAATCAATAATGTAATATCTGTTTTTATGCTCAAAAAATAGATCTATAGCACCTTGCCAGAGCTGATCTTTGTTAGAAAATAGAAATGCTTCTTCAGTTGCTATCTTATTTGGAGAAACTTCTGTTAGTGAGAAAGTGTCCTTAGAAAATGATAAAGGACTGGAAAACGAAGAAAATAACTGCTTAGCAATGATTCCTTCATACCCCTCTAAATGCGTATTTTTAACAGATTGCGTTACTGTTGTAAGAATTTTTGAAAAAGGAATTTTAAAATTAGGAGAAATATTTTCTAAAATTTTATGAATAATAACACCTGTTTTTTTCCCCCTGGGAAGAGAAGGTTCTTCAGTTTTTAAAGAATCATTATCGGTAACTTCGCTATCTAGAGAAAGTTTGATAGAGGAGAAGGAAAAAATCTGCTTAGCAGGATAGGGCACGATAGAAAATACCTTCGGCTCGGTTAAATGATGAGCAAGTTGTGAAGATGGATAATCGTGAGAGGTAGATAATGAAAATAGACCGGGATGCTCTTTTGAAAGTTGTTTTGCTAATTCTAAAGCAGAAGTATGAGAACCTTCTTGTTTTACGTAACTTGTCAAAGCTGAATTTCTTCGAGAATTAGAAGAAGCTTGTATTGGGATAAATAGTTGTTTTTTTGCACGTGTACAAGCTACGTACATCTCCCGTATCCATTCTGATGCGCTTTTATTTTTTTTAGATTTGTCCAGTCCTGCGCAAAAAACAACATCATATTCTAATCCTTTAGATGCATGAATAGTTGTAATTTTTAGTATTTCCGTATCTTCAGAATAAGAAGAAAAAGAAAGATTTTCTTCCCAAAGTCCCGTCTCAGAAAAGTATTGTAAATAGAGCAGCTGATGCTGAGGAAGAGAAGATCTTGAATCTAAATAAGCACAAAGTTTTTCCATTTCTTGGAAAATAAGGTCCCCCTGAGGGGTTTTTAGCAACGCTTCACCTTGAAGAGTCATAAAATAATAAAATGTCGCTAATAAACCATGATCAAAAATATAACCACGTAAAGAAAAGAAATAAGAAGAAAAAAGCTCTTTCTTTTCGACAACGTCGTCTAAAGTAAGCCTGAAAAAGCTGCTTAGTAATACTCTTTGTATTTTTTCATAGCTTTCAGGATAAAGAACAGCTTCTAAAAAAGCTAAAGTTAACAAGTAGGTTTCTGTAAGATGAAAAATAGATTTGTTCTTAGAAAATGATACAGGAAGAGAACAGCGAGTAATTAAATCGAAAGCTTGAGAAGAATCCGATACTAAAATAGCCATTCTTCCTAAGGGAATATCGTAAGCATTCTTTAAATAAGCTGCTGTGTGAGAAATCCACGCAGCTTGATCATCAATATCATCATAAGAGAAAAAATGAATAGGAGAATGAAGAGAATTTACAAAGAGTTCTTGGCTTTTGGGATATAGCGAGTGATATTCTATAGGTTCATAACCAGAAAGTTCTAAAAATGGCGAGCACCTACAAAAAAGATGATTTATAGCTTCCATTAGCTGAGGTGTAGAACGATAATTGTTTACAAGATGTAGCTGAGAAGTTTTTGAAAATGTAGATTTAGCTTTTAAATACGTGGCAAGATCAGCATTCCTCCATTCGTAAATAGATTGTTTAGGATCTCCTATTAAAAATAAGGATCCCGAAAAATCCGCATTGGCAAAAAGTTTTGAAAAAATATTCCATTGCCTTTTATCTGTATCTTGAAACTCATCAATCAATACTACTTGAAAACGTTCTCTTAAAGATTTGATAATTTCTTCGGAGATTGAAGATTGTAATAGGTTGTCTAAAGCTAAGATACTTTCATCAGGGGATAGCCACTTGGTATAGTGTTTTTTTAAGTGCAATTGTAGATCATGCAGTAGCGTATAGAAAATCAAATCTAGATTGCAAAATTGTTCCGTGTAATGAAACCACGGGGTCTCTTCTATATAACTAAAAGCTTGGCAGGGTTGATAACGCGCTAAACGATTTTTCGGATGAAACGTTTCAGCAATTTTAGAAAAAGAAAACAGTTTCACTGATGCTTCTGAAGCATATAAATGATCTACAAACAGGTTTAAATCATTGATTATAGAAAAGGATTGTTTTTTAAAACTTTCTCTAAAGGTAATCAGCTGATCTAAGAATTCTTCCTTTGGAATGTCTTTTATTTTTGATCTGACAGCATTATGCCAAGATTGCAAAGTAGAGAGAGTATCTTCTTTAGATGGTAAGTACTCAAAAGTCTGCTGTGTGTAACAGGATAATAATTTATCTATTAAGAAAGATGTATGTTTGGAATTAGAGTTGTAACGTGCTGCAAGTAAATAAAATTGCTCAGGAAATAAAATAGTTTGCCAAAGATCTTGAGATAAATACTTACGAATATGATGAAAAACAGCTTGAGAGTGCGTAAGAGCAGCATTTTGCTGGGAAATCTGCATGTTGGGAAAATGCTGCTGTAAAACGTAATTGCAAAATCCATGGATCGTAAAAATAGACATGCGATCGATCGTCGCTAAAGCATTGCGCACTTGCATGTAAAGCTGCTTTACATCGCAAGTGTCAGGTAAATAAGAAGGAAGTGGAGTAGAGGGATTCGTAAGAGAAAGTTTTAGTAAAGATAAAGCTTGTTTGAGGTTATCTTGAATCCTAATTTTTAATTCATTAGTAGCGGCATTGGTAAATGTCACAGCAAGGATATTTTCAACATGAGAGATTGATCCTTCTAAAATAGCTCGAAGAATAATTTGCTCAATCGTGAATGTTTTTCCTGTTCCTGCCGAAGCCTCTAGAAAATATTTTCCTCGAATAGAAGTTTGAGGATTAAAAATATCAAACGGTTTCACGTATCTCCTTAAATAAAGAAAGAATCAATAAGCGTTGTTCTTCACTAACCTTTAGTTGATCCTGAAAATCACGATTGTGAAATTTCCAAAAAAGAGATAACGAAGGATTACTCGCATCAGTCTCAATTGTAGCTTGTACGGTTTCATGGAATTTTTCAGGATTGTCTAGGAATTTCCAGCAATCAGAAGAAATCAATGGTATTGGGGTGCTCCTCATCATTTGATATACCCGTAGAACTTGATTTAAATAGGTTTGGGAATCAGAAAAAGATGGGGAAATATCCTCTAGACTATCTAGAGAAGTCACATTTTTTATTATAGCATTGTTACCAAGAACTTTTTCTTGTTGTAGCATTGCTAGAGCAATCTGCGCTTTTAAGTAATTCTGCATCTCAAAGATGTTCTCAGGGAAAGATTTGGTTTTTTTTACTGTTTTTCTTGTTGAGGATGTAGGGTCTATAGAACAAAGATAGATACCCCTAGAAAATACACCACAAAATTTTGCATCTAAGTAAACCGTTTTGTCGTTAAAACTTACGGGAATCGGAGAAAATACTTTATCTTCCTCCAGAAGATTGTCATGAAATAATGAAGAAGAAAATATTGCTGTATAAGGAGCTGTATGGGGATCCTGACGAACCCTGGAAAGCCATTGTGTTATAAGTTCTTCATAAGAAGAAAAAATATTTTTAGAAAAATCAGATAAATAATTTTTAGCAACTTCTTCAGAAGAATGCGAAAGATGCTTTTCCCAAAATAGTACTATCTGATTTTTCGTAGGAAATAGCTTTTCTCTAGTTTCTAGTGTCCGTGGGGGATGTAGTGACACGTGATAGTTAGATTTTAAAAAGAAATCTAAGGGAGAGAAAATCGCTTTTATAATTTGAGAAACAGACAGACGCTCAGGCAAACCTTGCACAGTATCCAAAGGTTGAAATAGAGATGGTAAAGGTTCCTTGGTAGAACAAAAAGATTTAGCCAATTTGTAATAGTATGCTTGTGAGGCATGCACATGTGTTGGATTGGAAAATAATGAAGGAACGTAAGCTTTGGTCGGTAGATTGTTAATAGGGAGATCCAAAGCTTCCTGAATGTAGTTTATATAAGCACTAGGTAAAGCCGGACAGTGAGCAGAAGATTGATAACTAATATGTAGTTCATAATGAGTAGAAATTAATGTCTGCAAGAAGTGGAAGTTTTCCTCATCTTCAGATGAAGAAAATGCTAGTTCTTCTTGCGATACTGTTTTATCCACTAGGTCAAGTAAATCGATAGACTGTGCACATTTGTTTGCTCCCAGGATAAAGGTATAGCCCTTAGGCATAAAACTTAAATCTCCTAAAGAACCAACATAAGGACCAGGTTTGTCATAAATAGGACTATGGCTACAAAAATGAGAAAAGAAATCTAAACAAAAGTCACTAAAGAAGGTTAACGAACACTTGAAAGAGGAGAAAGTTGGAAAAAGCGAGTTTCTAAGAGAAGTAATAAAAGAGAGCTCTTCAGAGGATAAATTAAAGGTAGACTCTAAGAAAGTAATGATGTTAGTAAAATGTTGCTCATATGTTTGTAGAGTTGTTTCAGAATAAAGATTTATAAATTTTTGTATGTCGTAGAGTAAGGGAAGAATCCTCTCCCAAAGTTCTATTTGATTGACTTTTCCGTATTCCTCAACAAAGGGATACTCATTCAAAATACTATCACAGATGTTTTGAATGGGTTGGCCCTTGCCTTTATATATTCTTTCCCACTCATGAGCTAGTTTTTTTAAGAGAAAAGGTGTTTTATTTATCTCTATAGGATTTTGTAGTTGTGGGTGGGTAACAAGCTGTAATAAACGATACAAATTTCCTTGTGTTTGTAAAATAGAGGATAATAACAAGAATTTTTCTTTTAATTCTTTAGCTTGGGTTGATTCCGTATTCGTAAAATATAAAGGTAAATGCGGGTCAAATATCGCTCGTAAATACACTTCGTAAGTTTCTAATTGGGAAGATAAAATAAATATTTCCTCAGGATGCACTCCACGATGTATCAGAGAAGAAATTTTTAAAAAGATTTCGTGAACTTCTCGAGAAGGGTTTAAAGACTTACTAATGGTTATAGTTTGATCTTTTGGGATGCTGGAAGGAATGTTTGGTTTAAGATGAAAAACATTACTTTGCAGTTTTCCTAAAGAGGTTGTCTCATCAGGAGGGATAAAAACCTCATGGTAATCAATTTCCTTGTCCAAGAAGAAATTTTGAGACGCCTGGGATTTATGCGAGAGATTAGCAAGTAGGGCTTGCCTGTCTGCTAATACATAATGCTCCCAAGCGTCTCTATAGGGCTGATTTGCAAGCTGTCGCCAAAGAAAATCAATAACCTTATCCGAAAGCAAGTCTCCAAAGTATTCTTTACTTGGAGAAAAACAATAGAAATATACGGGGAAAAAATGACTCAATTCTGTGAAAAAAGTCGCAAAATGTTTCGGAAGGTGCGAATAACCAAAAATATGTAGAGAACGATTTTGAGGTGTAGATTTTAAAGAAGAAAGAATAGAAGCAAACACCTCGTCCATAGAAATGAAATGTTCGTTTAACTTCGCAAAAACATCCTTGTGGTAATGGCTTTTTTCAGAAGGAGTCTGAGAAAAAGTATAGAATTTCTTAAAGATAGATCCTAATTTTTTTGTAGAGTTGTAAGAAGTCTCAGAAAAAAAATCTTGGTTTTCATAGGGATAAGAGTGGGTGTGAATATTATTTAGCACCTCGTGTATAAATAACGGAAGTGTTATATAATCGGGAATTAATAGTTTTTCATGACAAACTTCAGCGAATAAATGTTTGACAAGGGAGTCTGAAGAAGAGAAAATAGCCGACCCCATGAAAGTGTGGTTGCTCGTAGCATTAGTCAGTTCTCTACGTAGCCAATGCCCTATTTCTGTATTGGCAACAAGAATCCATCTTTTAGTAAATGGCTGCTGATAAGTAGAAAATAGGTCTTCTGCGAGTTTTGCGATCAGGTGAGTGGGAGAGTTGCTAAAAATTGCCTGGCTATGTTTGGTCGCATTCATGGATGTTTCAATACAAAAAAAATCTTTTCGTGCTTTAGTAATAACGCATTTTCTTACGATATTAAATGATAATCTCTATAAGTTTCTTTTAGTGTTTTTCCTTCTAGAAGGGAAAAACCTAACAGAAAACGCTAAGATATTATCTTATGTCAGCTTGTTCTTCGCCTTGCCGTTTTTGCTATTAGCACCTCTTGCAGGAAGTTTATCAGATAGATACCAGAAACGAAACATTATCTTAGTTACTCGCGTTATTGAAATAATCTGTACCTCTTTAGGATTGTATTTTTTCTATATACAATCTGCTTTAGGTGGCTATGTAGTTTTAATTTTAATGGCAAGCCATACAGCAGTTTTTGGCCCT
This sequence comes from Chlamydia sp. BM-2023, assembly GCF_964023145.1. Lineage (NCBI taxonomy): Bacteria > Pseudomonadati > Chlamydiota > Chlamydiia > Chlamydiales > Chlamydiaceae > Chlamydia > Chlamydia vaughanii. Next base: position 625,554 of record NZ_CAXIED010000001.1, read on the forward strand.
GCAAAAATGGGAATACTCCCAGAAATGCTTTCTTTAGATTACCTATCGAAAGCTAATGGTATTATGACCGCTGTTACATATGCAGGGAGCATTCTTGGTTCGTGTTTTGCACCGCTCCTTGTAGACATCACAAAAAATCTCCCAGTGAATTGCTATATGCTATCCACAGGATTTTGTGTTGCTTCCTCTATATTGAGCACTTTCATTGCTTGGCGTATACGCCCAAGTAATATCAAAAATCGTAGTCAAAAAATTACCTACGTAGGCTTTAAAGATCTTTGGGAAATATTAAAAGATACTCGTCATGTTCACTACCTGATGTTGTCTATTTTCCTTGTTGCCCTATTTCTTTTAGTCGGAGCCTATACTCAAGTAGAAATTATTCCTTTTGTAGAATTTACTCTAGGATACCCTAAACATTACGGAGGTTACCTATTTCCTCTTGTAGCTTTAGGCGTGGGAGTAGGATCTTATATTGCAGGATGGTTATCCGGAAAAGATATTAAATTGGGTTATGTCCCAGTAATGGCCATAGGAATAGGTCTTGCTTTTATGGGGCTATATGCTTCCTCATCATCGTTAATAGGTGTCATGTTTTTCCTCCTGCTTTTAGGATTTTTAGGAGGTATATACCAAGTTCCACTGCATGCTTATGTACAATATGCAAGTCCTGAACATCAACGAGGGCAAATCCTAGCCGCAAATAATTTTTTAGATTTTGTGGGAGTGTTAATTGCTGCCGGAATCGTAAGGATAATGGGATCGGGGCTCGGTCTATCCCCAGAGATTAGTTTTTTGTATATGGGAATGCTAGTTTTTGCTTTAGGCGCGTGGATGCTTTGGGTGTGGAAAGAGCTCGTATATCGATTGCTGCTAAGTGCAGTATTAGTAAAACAATTGGGAAGCTATCTTAAACTGCCAAAATCGATGGTTCCTATATGCTATTTTGTTCATACCCACTCCTATCGGGAAGTACGTCGCGTATTAGCCATGCTGCCAAAAACAATACGAAGTACTGTGGTAATATTAGATGAAAAATTACAACCAGGCTGGACAACCAGGCTGATTTCTTATTGTGTCCCCACAGTCGTCTCCGACATAGAAGATACAAGTGATAGAGGGGTTAAAGAGGCTTGGGCCGTTTTGCAAGCTAAACGTTTGCAAAACTTATTGAAAAAACAACCAGATCTCTGCGTGGTGTGTTTGGGAAAAGAAGAAAATATCGAAATTTTTTCCAGCGTATTACTAGAACAAGGCATTGATCTTAAAAGTATTCATCTGTCCTGTAAACAAATATCCCATCGAAGAAATACTTATCACTTATCATTGAGCCCTGCTGAAAGCACAGCTCAATAATAAGCTAAAGAAAGCTACTCTACCAGGCAACAGCAAGAAGATTCTTCGACTTGCTCGTTGCTTTCACATAGATGCATACGACGGAAAGGTTTATTACCTCTAGAAGAAGAGAAGGAGCGAATTCTAGGTGCTTGAGAGCACTCGTTAGAACAGCAACCCTTAGTTGTAGCAATACAGTCATCGCAGCAGATAAATAAATTATTACAATCAGTATTTGCACAATTGTAATAAGTATCGCAGCAAGTCTTGCAATGGGAACACTCGGAAATAGGCGCTACGTTAGGATCAGCCTCATCAATAGGCACAGCTAAACGATCATCAAAAACAAACAGTTTTCCTCGCCATTTTCCTGTTCCTACGGCTTGGCCATAAGCTATGACACCACCATCAAGTTGATAGACTTCTTTAAAACCTTTTTCTAAAAGAAGAGAAGAATACAACTCACAGCGAATGCCTCCTGTACAATACATCATAACAGGTGTTGTTGCAGGATCATGTTGTTTTGAAAGGCGCTCAGCATATTCAGGGAACTCACGAAAAGTTTGAATATCAGGAAGGACAGCATTTTCAAAATGACCGATTTTCCATTCGTAGTTATTTCTTACGTCTAAAACTAGACAACGATTTTCTTCTAATTTTTCATGCCATTCTTTTGGCGAAATATGTTTTCCTTGGGTTGAAAGATCAACATCACAACCAAGAGCAACAAGCTCTTTGCGATATTTAACAGTCACACGGGGAAAAATATTTTCTTCAACGTTGTGAATTTTAAATTTTACATTTGAAAATCCAGGACGCTGTCTTAGCCAGGTCATGTAGTGTTCGGCATCGGGCTGATAGCCACTAAATTGACCATTTATGCCCTGTTCAGATATGTAGATACGACAAGAAACATCAAGTTTTTTAAATAGTTCCTTGTGCAACGCAATTTCCTGTTGAGGATTATCTACACGAGTTAAATAATAGTAAGCTAAAGCATAATAATTCTTTTTCATAAGAAATACCCTAACAAATTCTCGGAAATAATTCCATTGTAGAAAATTAGGTTTGGAACTAAAATGCTCTTTGGTATTTTGTCAAGTAGATGAGTACTCGTCTCTTTGTGAAAACGAAGAAAATCTTCCAGGTTATACCGAAAGTAGTGCCGCTATCCTTGTCTAATTTACAAAGAAGACCAAGAAGGCGTGAATAATTTCTAAGGACTAAATAAAGGACTAAAATACATGGCTCGATATTGCGGCCCTAAAAATAGAATAGCAAGGCGTTTTGGAGCGAATATTTTTGGAAGAAGCCGAAACCCTCTGCTCAAAAAGCCCCATCCTCCAGGTCAGCATGGTATGCAGAGAAAGAAAAAGTCTGACTACGGTCTGCAGCTTGAAGAAAAGCAAAAATTAAAAGCTTGCTTTGGCATGATCTTAGAGAAGCAGCTTGTTAAGGCCTTTAAAGAGGTGATTAATAAACAAGGCAGCGTCACAAAGATGTTCTTAGAAAGATTCGAATGTCGCCTAGATAATATGGTGTACCGTATGGGCTTTGCTAAGACTATTTTTGCAGCACAGCAATTAGTTTCTCATGGTCACGTGATGGTGAACGGTAGAAAAGTTGACAGAAGATCATTTTTCCTGCGTCCTGGAATGCAAGTTTCATTGAAGGAAAAATCTAAAAAACTACAGTCTGTTCAAGAGGCTTTGGAAGGGAAAGATGAAAGTTCTCTACCTGCCTATATTTCTTTGGATAAGGCGGGCTTTAAAGGTGAACTTTTAGTTTCTCCGGAACAAGACCAAATAGAAGCTCAGCTTCCTCTGCCTGTAGACGTTTCTGTTGTATGTGAGTTTTTATCTCACAGAACATAAACATCTCTTTCTTCCAAAAGAGAGGCGTCGGTATAACCACCGGCGCTTTTATTTTTCCCGCTATCAATCTATTTTTGAAAACTTTCCAATTTACGAATTTCCTTCGCCCACAACTCTGGCCCTCCAGGAGTCTCTAGATATTTTGGAATCATGCAAGTTCGCTTGTCCTGCATAAGAAATTTAAAACTTTCTATACCTATATCTCCTTCTCCGAGAGGAGCATGGCGATCTTTGTGCTTCCCTAGAGGGAACATAGAGTCATTTAAATGAAAAGCTCGTAAATAGGATAGGCCTATTTGATCATCAAAGTGTTTGAGTACTTGCTTCCAACCCTCAGGAGAGGTAATATCGTAACCAGCAGCAAAAATGTGACAAGTATCTATGCAGACTCCTACAGGGATTTTATGCTTAAGCTTGTCTATTAGATAGCCAAGCTCTTCGAAATTGCTCCCTATAAGAGTCCCTTGACCGGCAGTAGTTTCAAAAAGAACAACAAGTGGTGGCGAGTCTTCAAATAAAGGCTCCATCAACGAAAAACTTGAAACAATTCTATCTAAGCAAGCTTCTTTAGTATCATTGACTGCTGCACCGGGATGAAAATTAACAAAATTTATTCCCAGGGATATACAATCCTCGATTTCCTGATTTATGCAGATACGGCTTTTTTCTAGGATTTCTGGATTGGGAGCCCCTGGATTAATTAAATAGCCAGCATGACTCATAATATAAGATAGAGAGGTTTCTTCCAGAGCTGTTTTAAAAGCTGTTATTAAAGAATCAGTAAGAGGGCGTCTGCGCCACTGTCTTTGATTCGCAGTGAACATTTGAATAGTAGAAGCCCCAATTTCTCGCCCCTCATAAAGGGCGTTTTGAAGGCCTCCCGCAGTAGATGTGTGAGCGCCTAATAAAGGAACTTGGGGAGGCGGAAATACCTGCATTTTAATGCTCCGAAAATCTCTATCTGGTATGGGTAAATCAAGTATTAAAGGAGAGCGACATTTTAATGAATAAAAAAGACAGCCAGGGATCAGTAGCCAGCTCACTTTTTAATTTATTGTCGGGAACCTTTTTTAGTCGTGTAACGGGAATGTTACGCGAAATCGTTATGGCAGCCTATTTTGGAGCCGATCCTTTAGTAGCGGCTTTTTGGTTGGCATTCAGAACTATTTTCTTTTTAAGGAAAATTTTAGGCGGGCCAATTTTAGGATTGGCATTTATCCCTCACTTCGAATTTTTAAGAGCAAAAGATGCCAGCAGAGCAGCGTGTTTCTTCAGAAGCTTCTCAAGATTTTTTTGTTATAATGCCTGCGGATTTACTCTACTCATTGAAATATGCTTGGGAATTTGGCTCTACTACGCTCAAGGTAGTGTTGCCGACGCCGTGCAGCTTACGATGATTCTTCTCCCTTCTGGGATATTTCTCATGATGTATACCGTCAATTCGGCTTTGCTACATTGTGAAAAAAGATTCCTTAGCGTAGGTCTAGCGCCCGCTATTGTAAATATTCTTTGGATCCTAACTGTAATTTTAGCAAGAGACAGCGACCCTAGACAAAGAATCGTGGGATTGTCAGTCGTTCTTGTCATAGGATTTACTCTAGAATGGCTTGTAACCGTGCCAGGAGTGAAGAAATTTTTAGGAACAGCAACGGAACCTCCTCAAGAGCGCGATAGCATAAAAGCATTACTAGCTCCGCTTTCCCTAGGCCTACTTTCTATGGGGGTTTTCCAAATCAATCTTTTGAGTGATATGTGCCTAGCTCGTTACATAAACGAAATCGGCCCGCTATACTTAATGTATTCAATAAGAATTCAACAGCTGCCTGTGCACTTATTCGGACTTGGTGTGTTCACTGTTTTATTGCCAGCGATTTCTCGATGTGTTCAAGAAAAAAATGATGAAGAAGGTTACGAACTCATGAAGTTCGCCTTAAACCTCACTGTCGCTGTAATGGTAATCATGACCATGGGATTGCTATTGTTAGCTCTTCCAGGAGTGCGTGTTTTATACGAACATGGACTGTTTCCCACAACTGCCGTACACGCAATTGTAGAGGTGCTTCGTGGTTATAGCGGAAGTATCATACCCATGGCACTCATTCCCTTAATCTCAGTATTATTTTATGCTCAGCGGCATTATACAATACCTCTTGTTATTGGAATCATAGCCGCTGTATGTAATATGTTTTTAAACGTAGTGTTTGGTTGCTGGATATTCAAACACGTCTCAGGACTAGCCTACGCGACGTCTCTTGTTTCCTGGGGACAGTTATTCTTCTTATGGAAATATGCTTCAAAACACCATCCTGCGTATTCTGGATTGATGTGGATCACATTTAAACGGTCTATAAAAGTCGTTGGAACTACATGTTTGGCCTTTGCAGTTACCCTAGGGATGAATATTTTCACACATACCACCTACATAGTTTTCCTCAAGCCTCGCACCTCATTAGCTTGGCCCTTATCCTCTTTTGTCGCGCAGAGCACGGCTTTTTTCTGCGAAAGCGTCATTTTCTTGGCTTTTTTGTTTGGTTTTGCAAAACTACTTCGAGTAGAAGATCTTGTAAACTTAACATCTTTTCAATATTGGAAAGGACGCCGAAGCCTCTTGCATAGTTCGCAAGTTATGCAAGATAGTCAGAATTAACAAGTTGTTTCCTCCTTTCTCTTTGCAACTTTTTCATCAGGGTTGTTTGAATAACCATCTGTTTTGATCTTCTCTTATTGAAAAATTAAATCGACGCTAAGGAAACTATGAAGAAGTATATTTATCAATGGTTAGCGTGCATAAGCTTAACGGCAACAATGTCTCAGGTTTATGCGGACGTTCCTGTTAAAAAACAGGGTACAACCAACTCTCAAGCATATGTAAGCTTGGATGAGGTTAAGACGTATCTAGACTCCCGAGGTTTCGTGGAAACTAGAAAACGAGGCGGCGTTTTAAGGTTAGCAGGAGATGTACGTGCTAAGTGGATTCATTCTAGAGAAGATATTAAAAATCCTACGCAACCAGATAAATATAAGCCGTTACCTGTAAACCGTTATCGTAGTGAATTTCATCTTTATGTAGACTACAACGCTGGTAAAACTTGGCTGACATCAAAAATGAACTGGGCTGCAATAGCAGGCGGAGAGTCTACAGCAGCCGGTTTAGATATTAACAGAGCCTTCTTGGGATACCGTTTTTACGAAGATCCTACGACACGTGCTAACATCTTTGCTGAAATTGGGCGTTCTTCTTTAGGAGACATTTTTGAGTCCGAAGTGCAATTCAACAGTAACTTCGATGGAATACACCTTTACGGAAGTCGCCGTTTAAGCGAACGTTATCCATACAATGTAATTATTCACGGTGGACCTTTTGTCGTGAATATGACGCAAAAACATTATGCATGGGTAGTCGAAGGTATTATTAATAAACTCCCAGGAAACTTTGCTTTTAAATGTAGCGTAGTGGATTGGAATTCCTTTTCTCCTGCAGAGACTCCAAATACAGCAAAAGCAACAGGAACTCCCACAGCAAAGCTAAAGTATAAATATTGTGTCTGGCAATGGCTGGTAGGGAAGCATTCCCAAATGCCTTGGTTCCATGGTAAGAAAAAGCCCCTTTATGTTTATGGTGCTTACTTAATGAACACCTTAGCAAAAGCAACTAAGACTACTTTAGACGAAAAGCAAAACAAAGCTTGGTTTATAGGAGGAACCTTAGGAGGACTAAGAAAGGCCGGAGACTGGTCTGCAACAGTACGTTATGAATATGTAGAGGCTTTAGCAATTCCTGAAATTGATGTTTCCGGTATCGGTCGTGGAAATCAGCTGAAGTTTTGGTTTGCACAAGCAATAGCTGGAAATTACGATCCTAAAGAAGCTAATGGATTTACAAACTACAAGGGTGCTTCCTATCTCTTTATGTATGGAATCACAGATTCTTTATCTTTCAGAGCTTATGGTGCTTATTCAAAACCCGCGGACAACCGCTTAGGTAGCGATTTTACTTATAGGAAGTTTGATTTAGGATTAATTTCTGCTTTTTAACCTAATTTTAACAAAACTCATTAAAAAAGCTCATATCTAATAAAAAGATGTGAGCTTTTTTTTTATGTTTTATAATGAATGAAAGATTTTATGAGTTTTTTTATTATGGTTAATCCTGTCGGCCCTGGCCCTATTGACGAATCTGTAAATATCGCTCCTGCGGATCTATCTACTGAAGGCATGCAAGCTAGCGCGGCAAATCGCAGTGCTGAGGCTCAAAAAATAGCCGGGACAGAGGATGCATCTAAGACCTCTCAACCCTCAGTAAATACTATTGGCAGGATGAGTACTTTAAATGCGGCTAAGAACGCTTTATCGAAGTTTTTCGAGAAGATAAGCAACTTTTTTTCAGGAAAATCAGGACCGGCTTCTTTCGATGAAGCTAAAAATCAGGCAAGTAGTGCAAATACTGCTTTAAATAGTGCGTCTAATTATGCCGAATTTAAGGCCGCCGTAGAGTCTTTGCAGCAAGCTGTTGATTATATGAATAAGAATGCCTCTACGGATGCAGAAAAGACAACAGCCGCTACTTGGGAGGCAACGCTTTCATCTCAGCAAGACTATATAAATAAGGTTACAGAAGTTGGCAAACTAATCGAGGCTAATCAAACGCTTTTAGAAGCGATTAAGACCTCTTCGTCAATAGATCAGGTTTCCGGAGCTGCGGGTCAGGCAGAGGAAAATAAAATCGCTGCACAAAAGCTAATCGATGAATTAAAAAAGAGCCACCCAGATTCTGCTTTCGTGAAAAATCTCGAAAAAGAATCAGAAGCAGGAGCTAAAGCTGTACAGGATTTATCAAGATCCATTCAAGAAGCATATGATACTGGAAAGGGGTGTCTTGCTGCTGTTGAGCAAGCTAAGGCAAATAACAGTCCAGCAAATATTGAGGCATGTAAGAAGATCATTGCTGATGCTAAGGCTGATCTGGAAAAGCTACTTCAAACTGCTCCGGATTCTCCCATAGTAAAGGCTGCTTTAAAAGAGCAGAAACAAGCAGAGACAGAGATAGGTAAGGTTAAACCCAGTGGCGGTAGTGACGTCCCTGTTGGAGGACCTGGAGCGCCAGCTAATGTGGGAACTTCTCAAGAGAAGGGCGGCTCCGTAGGAGAAGCTCGAATATCGATGTTGCTTGCAGATGCTGATAACGAAACCGCGGGTATATTACTTCAAGGTTTCCGAAGAATGATCGATCTTTTCCATGATGGAAGCGCGGATGCCACAGCCTCTTTAAAAGATATTACTGCTCAAGTAGGTGGTGCGGCGGATCAGTTTCCTGCAGAAGCTGCAGGACAAATGGAAGAGATTCAACAAACCCTACAACAAGCAATGCAGGGGGCTACAGGCCAGGAAGGCATAATCAATGCTTTAGGAGCGATAACAACAGCAGCTTCTCTTTCTGCGGGAGCGCCAGTTGGTTTAGCACAACAGGGAGGTTCAGCTGTAAAGCAGCTTTACAAGTCTGGGGCTGCCTCTCCCTCATCTGCATCTTATGCTGATTCTCTTTCTTCAGGTTACAGCGCTTATCAATCTTTGAACGATGCCTATGCACAAAGTAATCAGGCTAATCGTAATGTTTTAGATAGAACAGCGACACCATCATTAACACAAACTGTTTCTAGAACAGAGACTCGACCTCGAGACGATGATAACGCGGCTCTAGGATTTGCAAGAACTATAGCCGGAAATAGCAATACTCTTGGTGATGTGTATGCTGGAGTAGGGGTATTACAATCCTTATTGGGTGTAATTCAAAACAACCCGCAAGCTAATGCCGAGGAAATTAGACAGAAGCTTACCGCAGAGGTTACTAAAGCTCCACGATTTGGTTATCCTTATGTACAGCTGTCCAATGACTCCGTACAGAAGTTTATTGGTAACCTAGAAAGAGAGTTTGCTGCAGGATCAAAACGGCTTACTGAAGCACAAAACGCTGCGTTTCAGAAGCAATCTTCTTTTATCCAGCAGGTATTAGTAAACGTCGCTTCGCTATTCTCGCAATATCTACAATAAGATTAAGAGCTGTTGGAACTTTCTTAAGAAAGCTTGTCTTGTATTACGCAAGACAGGCTTTTTTTTATGTCTAGAAAGTTCGTTAGTTAAAGTGGGATAATAAAGGCATAACGAAGTCTAAAAATTTTAAAATGCGAATAGAGCGAATTTAAAGGGGGAATAGGGAGCTGTTAGCTCCCTATTTCTGATGCTAAGTTTCTAGTTAGGGTAAACTTCGCCCGCTAACATTGACAGAATCTTATTGAGGACCTGCATAGATGTAGAGACTAATGTCCATTCTTGTTGGATGTTAGACATCTGGTTTTGCAGGTTTAACTGCTGCGTTTGACTTTGAGTGGTATAATTTTGTTGGTCAGATTGAATCTGAGTAAACAATGGTCCTAATCCACCTGTAACAGTAATATTTGGGAATCCATTAGCAATGAGTCCTTCTAAAGCTGCAAGAGTAGGAATCCAATCCTTAGGGCCTACCATTTTAAAAATAGTTTCATCTGCTAAGTTGTCTTGTTTTTCAGGGGTCAATTTTAAGTTGGATAATAACGCGTTTAACGTATTGAGCTGGTTAAATGTAATAGTTAATGCATAGTGGTAGTTAGCAGTAGCGTTTAGCATTTCTGATTTTTGAGAAGAAGAAATCCCAGGTAAAGCTTGGATTTTTTTAAGTAAAGCATCTACTAATGCCTGAGCACGTTTGCAACGGTCGGTATCACGAGCTATGTGTTCTTTTTCTTTTGAGATAGCTACGAGAGTCTCATAGTAATCCCCAGCAAATAGATCCACACCTTTTTTACTTTGAATCAGATAGGAAGAAAGGTTGTAATATACCGAGGTCGTGGAGAAGTTGTTAGTGATTCTTAGCAAATCATTAATAGCATTCGCAGCAAGGTTGTTAAAGTTAATTTCTTCAATCAAAGGATTTAAGAAAGCAGATTGTTTGGGAAGTTGCGAATGTAAAATTAAGTAAACAAATGCAGATCCTAGGCTTTCAGAATTTAACCAGCTCACAACTGCGTTTTTACGTTCTTCGGTGAAACTGGCGTCAGCAGGATTTAAAGCTGAATGTCTCTTTTCAAGTTCTGCGATTTGTTTTTGAAGTTCTGCAATATGAGTATTTGCTGTTGTATTGAAACCTGAAGATATATCTTGAGCATCAGAGGGGAAGTCGCTTCTATTGACAACTTGTATTTGGTTAACGAATCCCTCAAAGTGAGGAATTTGGTAGCCGCCACTATCTTGAGCATAATTGCTTAAAGAATTTTCAGCTATGTCGACTATCGCATTTCCAACCTTAGAAAAGAAACGGAAAGTTGCAATTGCATAACCTTTTGATTTTAAGTAAAATTTTAAATCGGCCTTTTTATCGATGGCGTTTTGTAGCGTGAATTCTGCGATTTCTTGAAAAGAATTGGGTCGAGCTATGAAGTCAGCAACTCTAAGTTGAGGGTTGCCTGTATTTATTTGTAAATCTAGGTATCCTTCAACACTAACATTTAGCATATCCTGTTCTTTAGGGGTGAGATACCCGTACATTTGGGATAGGGTAGTTAATCCGGCGACACTTTCCATTGCTACGGTAACGATTTCCGAAGTGTAACTTTTTAGATTAAGCATACTACTAGCTCTACCTACCCATGTAGTAAAACAGCTTACCGCTTGTTGAAACAGCGCTAGCTGATTTTCTAGAGTTTTTTTCTCATTTTCTATAGCAGCGCGAACATTCGTTAGATTTTGTACAGCAGTTTGGTATGCCCCTGTAATCCCTTCACGATAAGTAGCCCCGTCTTTAGAGGATAAATACGCGTCTAATGTTGCTTGGCTTGGTAGAACTGTAGCGGTATAAATAGTCTTTAGCTCGTCTGCAGTTAGGATTGTTTTATTGAGATACTGACCTAAAGCTAGTTGTGTTTGAATGACTTCCTTATCTCCTCCAAGAGCAGGAGTTTTTTTAACAGCTTCTGTAAGACCATCAAAAATCGCGTGAAGTGCCACCATCCCATTGACAGATTCGACATTGTCTTTAGTAGGTTCGGGAATTTTTGTAGCGGCGTCTTTCATAGCTTGCATCATTTTCGATGTTTCCGCCCCAATGGCAGAACGGTAGGCCATAAGTTGTTTTGCAACATTAGCATCAAAAAAGTCAGAAGCAAACTGCGCTTCATATTCTTCTAGAGCTTTTTTAATTTGTTCTTCTGTGGCTCCTGAGGCTGTAAGCTGTTCTTCTAGTTTGTCTTTACCAACCTGAATTTCAGGAGCTTTTTCTTTTTTTATTTGAGCTAGGAGATCATCTTGAGTTGGTTGATAGCAGTTGCCAAATACTTTTTTCTGTTCTTCGGCATCAAGAGAAGTTTTATCTTTCAGAGGTTTCACAAGTGCAATAGCTAGAATTACTGAAGATACTTGTGCTAGGCTAAGGGTCGTTACTGAGGCAATAAGAGTATCTAACCCGCTGAGAATAACAGGAACTAAGGCCAGCGCTGTTTCTTCTTGAATAGCCTCCATGGTTCTTGTGGGATTTGTTCCAGGACTAGGATTAGAACTTCGTTTAGGTAATGGGGCTGTTGGGAATATCGTGTTATTAGGATTTAATAACATGGAAGCATGACAATTCCCGGCTTCTAAAACATTAGCTAAACGTTTTAAAGCGTATAAACCAGAATTCAAAGCTTCTATGTCTATAGCAGGCTGTGTTTTAGTATTAAAATTAGAGAACTTATTATCTAATTTAATATTAAATAAAGCGGTACCGGAAATAGTTTGAGGTCTATTTTGTATATAAAAAGAAGACATAGAAAATAAATTTTTATAGTTTTTATTTTATTTTCTTATTTTATGAAGTTTTTTTCTATTCTGCTTTTTAATTAAAAATTTTTATTGTTCTTATAATATTGTTTGTTTTGTTGTTAAGGAAAACGAATTATTTTTGATTAAAAATAAAAATAGTTTTCATGTTAATTTTATTAAAAATAAAAGTTAACAAGACTGTTTTCTGTATGGACTTCATCAATAGTTATTCTGTTTCAGCGAATTATAAAAAGTTGCCAATAGCGACTTTCTCTGTACCAATACAAAAACCACATCAGTTATTGGAGAGCATTTTTCATTACGAAAGAACTGAAGCTGAGCGTCATGTTATCCAGCGTTTGTTATGTATTTTAGATCAAAAATCTGATGAAAAATACCGACAATTAATAGAAAAGCTTCATCAGGGCGAGGTGGAGCAGAGAGTTGTCAGTAAGAAGGGACATACTAATGCTGTGCATCATAAGCCCTTATCTTCTTCGCATGCGTCAGTTGTTGTAACAGCCTCTACTCCGTCAACCGGAGGGACGGCAGCGCAACCTACTAGCGATCCTTATTATAACGCTACTAAGCAACAGTGGGCGCATAATTTGCTTCAGGGAATAAAAAAGGTTGTTGATAAGATTGTTACGGCAGCTACGAGCGATTCTCCCGATAAGACTGCGCTTGTGAAGATTCAAACAGAGGTGGATCGCTTAGTTACTGCGGGGACTAATCTAACAGATGCCGATTTTACTAGTTTGTATACTCTCCCAAGCCAAATTTTTACTACAGTTCAAAGAGCCGTTATTTTTACGGGGCAAGAAAAAACAAGTTATATTAACGAGTTAGCTTCTTGCTATGGAGAGACTGCCCAGCTTACTCAGGTGTTTGCTGACGGTCGTGTAGAGGGCTTTCAAGATGTGCTTAATGTCGTAAAGTCTATGCTAACAGAGGAACAATTTAAGATTTTTCTTCCTATTGAGCAGGAGCTTGCTGATTTGAAAGCAACAGTACACACATATGACGAAGCTCGTTTAGAAAGAATAGCCAAAGCTGGAGATGATCTTTCCGCGACAATTTCAGCATCTGCTTTACCGAGAAATGATAAGATTAAGCTTACAGCACATATGTCTTCTCTATATGAGGATCAGGTCGCTGCGCTAAAATCCTTTGATGTGGTTCTTGAGGCGACGATTTTTGTAAATCGTCATCAAGACTCTATCTTTAATATGATTTCTAGTTTGACAGCTTCTTTAATAGGAGTTTTTGCTCCTATTGACTTAGGGAAAATCTCTTCTGAAATTAGCAGTGCTGCAATAGCTGGTGCGCTACAAACCGTACGTGCTATTAACTCTAGATACACTGATTTAACAGATGGTCAGCGGAAGATGCTAGATGATGCTATAAAATCTTTACAGTCCTTCCAAGGTGAAAAATATATAGCCGCTGTTTGGGCTTATTTTGTAGCTTCAACTGTTCTCGCTAATAAACCAACAGCAACGATCCAAGAAGTAAATGCAGCTGTTACAGCAGCTGCTAAGGAAATGGAAAATTCGAAATTTGCTCTAGCAGCCAACATTAAAAGTACTATGGATACTATTGTTTCTGCTAACGGTACGTTTAATCTAAATGGAGCCTCAAATGAGAATTATACTATTTATTCCCAAGCTTCTGGAGCTACTAAAGTAACTATCAATGCTCAGCTTCTCAATCGTGGTAATGTGGGATTTTTACCAAAAATAACGGAGGCAGCAAACAAGCAAGCAGAGTCTACAGCTCGGGCATATTTCCAATATAAAGGACTAGCTTTAGTAGAGTCGGCTCAATTACAAAATAAAATAGAAACCACGCAGAAACAGTTGAAACAGTTTCAGGCTATGGGAACAGATCTCTATTCGGATCAGTTGATGTCACAAGCTGTTGGGTTAAAAGCTATGGCTCTGCCTTCTGCAGTAGCCTCTGTGTTGATAGATCGCTATATGCCGAAAGAAGTAGGTTTCTTAAATGATATTTACGCTCAGCTTTATTATAGCAATCTCGGTTCTTCCGTAGGAAATGCTATGATTGATTCTGTTGATCAGTATGTTAATGCGGCTACTTACTTTACTTTTGCTAGTTACGTGGGTCAACAGCCGGCAGTAGGGCAAAACACTAAAGACGAGTTTCCAGGAACAGAAGCGAGTGCGCGAGCAAAATTAGAAACAGAAAGACAGCAAGCAGCTTTGTATCTTCAAAGCACTCAACAAGCAATAATTATACTTGAAGAGCAGGTAAAAAAGGTCACTGACGATGACAAAATTACTAATGAGCAGCGTACACGCATTCTAGATACGTTAAACAATTACAGAGACAACCTTAATTCTATATCAGGATCGTTGGTGCTATTACAAAACTACTTAGCTCCTTTGAAAGTGACTAAAGGAGGAGTCGCAGGCACATTTAAAGTTACAGGCGGTGAAGAGCAGTGGCAAGCACGATTAGAGATTTTAGAAGACGCTTTAGTTTCTGGATTGCCGGGTAATGTGATCGGCGGGGGAATGTTCCCTATGCAGGCGCTTATTCAGTCGGATCAGCAGTCTTATGCTGATATGGGACAGAACTATCAGTTAGAGCTGCAAATGCATCTAACATCTATGCAACAGGAATGGACTGTAGTGGCGACTTCCTTACAGATGTTAAATCAGATGTATTTAAGCCTAGCTAGAAGCTTAACAGGATAATCTGTTTATAAATTTTTCTTAGAACATGCGGTAATTGGCACGATTTTTGCTTCTTAATTTTTTGTGAAAGCAAGAAAATCGAGAGGATACCATGTCAGCACCGCATGTTCAGCAAGAGTTAGCACGTTTAGAATTCATTAACGATCAGTTGCTCACAGAATTGCAATACGTGAACACGTTATTGTGTGATATAGGCTTTCCTGAGGGGTTGGCAACTATTAAAGCGATAGCAAAAGAAGTACTTACAGAGGATGATTTTCTAGATTAGTAAGAGAAGGAATCGCCAAGATAGTGCTGCTTTACCATGGGATTGGTTATCATTTGTGAGGAAGAGCCCTCAAAGAAAATTTTCCCGTCGATAATTAGATAGCAACGATCCGCTATAGAAAGTAATTCTTTGGCATTGTGATCAGTAATGAGAATACCTATTCCTCGACTAGAAAGAATCTTGATTAGGTATTTCACGTTTTGTATGACGAGGGGATCCACATTTGCAAATGGCTCATCAAGTAGGAGTACACTAGGGTTTAGCGCTAATACACAAGCGATTTCTAATCTACGACGTTCCCCCCCTGACAAGGTTCCTGCTTTTTTATTAATACATGAAGCTAACTGAAGATCATCTATTAATGTTTCTAAAAGGTGGGATTGTTGCTTTCTTGCTTTATAGATAATTTCTAAAATACAGATGAGGTTTTCTTTTACTGTAAGATCTTTAAAAACCGTAGGTTCTTGAGCTAGATAGCCAATTCCTAATCTTGCTCGGTAATCCATTGTTCTTTTAGTAACGTCTGTATTTTTAAAAATAATTTTTCCAGAATCTGGACGAATCAACCCTACAGTAAGATAAAAGGCGGTTGTTTTTCCAGCTCCGTTGGGACCTAAAAGTCCAACAACCTCTCCAGAATTTACCTCGAAAGATACGTCATTGGTTACTGGCTTTTTGTTATATTTTTTTACTAAATTACAGACAGAAAGTACGGGCATAAACTCACTTTCTTAATAAAGATAAAGATAGGGTTTTCATCCCTCCTTCTGCACGTTCATCAGGAGCTTGTGGATCAGGATGAATAGGGTCTACATGAAATCGACAGTCATAAATGTTTAAAGAGCAATCTTGGTAATTTAACAAACCTCCATTGCCCTGAAAGGTCATTAGCTTATCTAAATCTTGGGTATGAATATGACCTGAAATCTTAGACAAAGCTTCTTTACAAGCATAACTAGCGTCGGAAAGGTGCAGCTCCATACAAGACTTATCCACATGGCAATTAAAAAATTGCCTTTCGGGAGAGGCAATTTGTTTATGTACGCCAAGCTTTTTGATCTTTAAAAATGGGGGAGCTTTTTCAAAATGTTTGTTCAAACAGGAAACGTCACAAATACTATCTACTTTGATGATAGCAATGATTGTTGTGCAGGCAATTCCAAATATCCCTAGAGAACATAGCATGCCATAGAACAAAAATTTGGTCATACTGTTGCCATATCAAATGAACGCACGCAGGTATATAGCTGATCCCATATCGGAAGAAGCGCTTCAAAATTTTGCAACGATAGCATAGAAGCAGCGTCGCTTTTCGCTTCAGCTGGATTAGAATGAACTTCTACGAAAAGCCCGTGAGCTCCTGCTGCTAGTGCTGCTCGCGTTAATGTAGGAATAAACTCTGCTTGTCCACCACTTTGTGTTTTTAAGCCTCCAGGAAGCTGTACAGAGTGAGTACCATCAAAAACGACAGGGAAGCCATAGCTTGAAAGGACAGGAATGGAACGCATATCCGAAACAAGATTATTATAACCGAAAGAGCAGCCCCTTTCTGTTAAAATAATCTTATTATTCCCAGTAGAAAGAACCTTATCAATAGGCCCGTGAATATCCCAAGGGGAGAGGAACTGGCCCTTCTTAATATTGACGATAGCGTTTGTCTCTCCAGCAGCAATAAGGAGATCTGTTTGGCGACATAGAAATGCAGGGACCTGAAGAATGTCACATACTTTTGCTGCTTCACGAGCTTGTTCTGGGGAATGCACGTCAGTAAGAATTTGCACTCCGAGATTTTCTTTTATTTTAGATAAGATTCTTAAACCTTCGGTTAATCCAGGACCTCGGTATGAATCTATAGAGCAGCGATTAGCCTTGTCATAGCTACTTTTAAAAATCCAATGAATACGGTCAGAATAGGGAGCTAATAGCTCTTGAATGCGGTAGGCAATTTCTAACGTAGTTTCTTCTTCTTCTATAACGCAGGGGCCTGTAATGAGAATCATCTTATCTGAGAACATCGCGAACTACTCTTTTCTTTGATAAAAAAGCCACTATAGAGGTTTATTTGAAACAAGTCTACTCACGAATTTTATGAGAGAGGAGCGCTCTCCGGGGAACACTACAGCTTAAGGAGCGAGTCTTAATTGACTTTTTTAGATTTAGATTTATACTAGAACCTAAATTATCCCTGTGCCTGTGCTGAGGAGAGCTACCCTTGGCGAAGGTTTCCCCAAATAGATCTGGACCGATAGCTCAGAGGATAGAGCATTCGCCTTCTAAGCGAATGGTCGCAGGTTCGAATCCTGCTCGGTCCGAACTTTTCTAATGTTTTAGAATTCCCGCTTAAACAGAAACAAAGCTCTGCGTTATCTGAGAGATCCCTTGGTGAAACAAGACAGGGAGATCAGAAAATTTAGTTGATGATTAGGGCGATCTAAAGTTACTTATCTTCCATGATTTCTAAGCTTACCTTCACATTATTTCTGCTAGCTACAGAAACAAGAAGCGTACGGATAGCTTTGATAGTGCGGCCTTCTTTACCAATGATTTTACCAATATCAGGCTTTGATACTGTTAGTTCGTAAATAATGGTATGAGTCCCTTGTACTTCTTTGATGTGTACTTCTTCAGGGCGGTCTACAAGGTTTTTGATAATATAAGCTAAAAAGTCTTTCATAAAGTAATCCTATAACTAAATTCGCGCTATCTGCGTGAGGTCGGTAAAAAAATCGAACTCGAATTAATTTAATTTTAATTTGTCTGCTAAAATAATCAAACTTATTAATTATCTATTATTATTTATAAATAATTTGAATAGTTGGTCATTAATAACAGTGTTACTATTATGAAACTCTTTTATTATCAAGATCTTCATGTCGTGGGGCGGTTGTGTTGTTAGCTTTAGCTGTTTAAGTGTTTTGGGATGGATAAAATCCAAGCTATAGGCGTGCAACTGTTGTTTGTCAAGACCATAACCCGTGTTTATAGAGGCCGATCCATAGACGGGATCCCCTAAGATTGGGGTGTTCAAATGTTTCATATGTACTCTAAGTTGGTGAGTGCGTCCCGTTTCTGGACGTAAAAGCACCAGGCTTAGTTTGCCATTATAGGCAATTACCTCACAGTGAGTAACGGCCTCTTTTCCCTCGGAGGAAACAGCTATTTCCTTACGCTTAATAGGGTGTCTGGCAAGTTTCGTACGAATAATTTCTGCAGAGGGCTTTCCTACGCAAATAGCTAAGTAGCTTTTTTGTAATTGTTTAGAAGCAAATAGCTCACTGTAAATCGTTTTTGCAACCCGGGTTTTTGCCGTGATTAATAGCCCTGAAGTATCCTTGTCAAGCCTATGAATAATTCCCGGGCGCCAAGGCTCCTCGGGGAATTCTTGTTTTAGTCTTTCTCCTATTTCATGAAGCAAAGCATGAACAACGGTTCCTCGGATATGTCCAGGAGCGGGATGAACCACCATATCCCTAGGTTTATTGATCACTAAGATCATCTCATCTTCATAAACCTTATCTAAGGGAATAGCCTCGGGTAATAGCTCTAATAGCTCTTCGCTTTCTTCAA
This sequence comes from Chlamydia sp. BM-2023, assembly GCF_964023145.1. Taxonomy (NCBI): domain Bacteria; kingdom Pseudomonadati; phylum Chlamydiota; class Chlamydiia; order Chlamydiales; family Chlamydiaceae; genus Chlamydia; species Chlamydia vaughanii. The sequence continues at coordinate 644,147 of NZ_CAXIED010000001.1, forward strand.
TGGTGATAGTAACGGAATCCCCGGGAACAACCTGGGTTGAGACCTTGGTTTGCACCCGACCGTTTACTTGAACACGTTTATCTAAAATATGTTGTTGATAAAAAGCTCGAGAATATTGCCCATTTTGAGAAACTAAGAATTTATCCAAACGATTACTACTAGCTTCATTAACAATAAAAACAAGAGAACTATTTGATTTCATTACAGTGAGCGTTTTTTTATTAAAACATTTTAAAATAAAAAAGCTTATGGTTCTAGAGAAAAGCCGTTAAAAAACTGCTCTATAATGAAGTTGTTTCTGAGAATTATTAAAAGATAACACTAAATTTAATTTATATTTTTAGATTTAAAGAATTTATTTTGTAAGATTTTCTAAATCAATGGTTTTATATTGAGTGCATGCTAAGAAAGTAAAATCAGAAAGAGAAGGGCATAAAAACGTATGTTTTAGCAAACTAGAAACGTGAGAGATGTTTCTTTGCCAGCTTTCTATAGAACAGGGAAAAGAAGAGACTTCTTTTGCTAGGTAAGGAGTATCCCTATAGGAAATCAAAGAGAGGTAAAGCTCTTGATTTAAAAAGAAAGCCCAACGTTTTGCCGAACTTAGAAAGCGCGAGAGTTCTTGTTCATTAAGAGGTAATGCTAAGAAATAGGTAATTCCCATGCTATTCTTTATAAATAGAACGCATTTTCTTAGATGCTTTCTGAGCGCGATCCATTTCTTTATGTATATTGCCAAAAGAAGAAATTAAAATAGATTGGATGAAGCTGTCGTACATCTCTTTTCCTTTTTCTTCGCCCATTTTTTGAATAAGAGCTAATCGTAACTGATCTAGTGTACGTACAGGACCCTCAAATGTCATATTTGTAGGGGAGAGATATTCAGGAGTTTTTACTTCACTTGTTGGAGAAGTTTCTTGAGTCTCAGCTTTTTTGATATTGATGTGTCGTGGTTCCATAACCTTGTCCATCGTGATACATAGCGTAATTATGTATTTTACTATGTAGAGAAGTTATTTTCTATCATCATAAAACAAAAAATTACCGAAAATAAAACTTTTTAATCTTTATTTACACGAAACTTTTTGTTTAAGAAGGGCTTTGTTTTTTTTGCGCAAAGATAAAACTTGTGTTTTTCTTTGTCCTAGACTGCCGTATTTTTCTAGAAGACCTTTGAGATACTTAATCGTAAATTTTTTCATATTGCTCAGGTCTTTTTGCACAGCAGCTTGTTTTTTTTCTAAGCTAGCAAGGTCTTTTGTGTAGCTATTTTCATTGAAGCAAAGGATCTTTTTTATGGCTAAGGAAGCAAGCTGCGCAGTTGCTGGTTTACTAGGTACTTCATGAAGGTCTGAAATAAAAGGCTCCAGAGCAATTAAAACTGCATCATGTAAGTTGTCTTGGGAAATCTTATTTCCTAGGTGAGAAAGATGCGCTCTTACAGTGTCATACAAACGATGCTTAATAAAAATATATTCCAGGGTTTTATAGTAGTGTTCTTGGGAGAGCTCGTCATAAAGAATTTGTAATTCTTTTTGTAAGTAACTTTCAAGAACCTCCGTATGGAGTTTTAAGATTTCAGAAACAGAGGTTTCTACAGGCTTATTATTATAAATAGCTGTAGGTTTTGATGTTAAAACTACTTGGCATTCCGTATGTTGAAAGAGAGGCTCAAGTATATCCTTAGCATACACTCCTTTAGGAAGCTTAATTTCTATATGCGGCTGATCTGTTGAGAAATCTTGAATCGAATCAATTTTGAGCACACCGCGTTTTGCCGCGTTTTCGATAGAACGAATTAACGTTTCCGTTGTTGTGGATGGGCAAATTTCTTTTATAATTAATGTTTTTTCATTAACGGTTTGAATAGATGCTCGCATCGTTATAGAACCTTGCCCATCTTGATATTCAGAGGCATCCATTACCCCTCCAGAAAAGAAATCAGGGAGTAATGTAAATGGGCGATTATTTAAAATTGCAATTTGTGCTTCTATAAGTTCGCAGAGGTTGTGAGGAAAGATTTTAGTGGTCATTCCTACAGCGATTCCCTCAACGCCATGCAATAAAAGTAAGGGAAGTTTTGCAGGGAGAATATCAGGTTCTTGCTCTCTTCCGTCATATGAGTCATGGAAAGTCATGAGGTCTGTATTAAACAGGACTTCTTTTGCTAACGGGCTAAGCCGAGCTTCGATATAACGGGCTGCGGCATGGGGATCCCCTGTCAGGGGATTCCCGAAGTTTCCCTGCATGTCTATAAGGTATCCCTTATTTGCAAGGACTACGAGAGCTTCAACTATTGGAGCATCCCCATGGGGATGCAAAGCCATGGTTCTTCCAGCAACATTAGCAACTTTATGCATTTTGCCATCATCCATACGGAATAATGTCCAAAGCAAACGTCGTTGTACTGGTTTAAGGCCATCAAGAATGTGGGGAATAGCTCTTTCTAAAATTACATAAGATGCGTAGTGCATAAAATGCGTTTTAAAAAGATCTGAAACATCATGCATAAACTATAAGTTGGTAATAAGGTTATCCATAATAAATTGTTTTCGCTCTTTTGTATTTTTACCCATGTAAAATTGTAACAGGGTCTCTAAAGATTCTAGCGAGGTAATGGTTACAGGGGTTAAACGCATATCCGCACCTATGAAAGTCTTAAATTCTTTAGGAGAGATTTCTCCTAAACCTTTAAATCTTGTCACTTCTAAAGCAGATTCTTTTTTCCCAAATTGTTGAACAGCTTGAGTTTTTTCCTGCTCTGAATAGCAATACAAAGTGGTGTCTTTATGACGCACTTTAAACAAAGGGGTCTCTAAAATAAATAAGTGATTATTTTCAACAATAGGCAGGAATGTTTTTAAGAAGAATGTAATTAATAAATTCCGGATATGCATACCGTCAACATCAGCGTCTGTAGCAAGGATGATCCTATTATAACGCAGGTGTTGTGTCGTATTTTTTGAAATCCCTAATGCGGTGGCCAGATAAAATAGCTCATCATTTTTATACATTTTTTCTTCTTCTAACGAAAACACGTTTAAAGGCTTTCCTCGAAGAGAAAATACCGCTTGAGTGAGAGGGTTTCTAGAGGCTAAAATAGAAGCTGAGGCAGACTCTCCCTCTGTAATAAAAATAGAAGAAGCTTCACCATAAAGAGAACGTTCCGTGTAGTGAAACTTGCAATCGCGGAGTTTAGGAATTTTATAATGAAGTTTCTTTTGCTTATCTTTAAGATCCTGCTTAATGAATTGAATATTTTTTCTAGTCTTTTCATTTAGTTTAATCTTATCTAAAAGTAGCTCTGCAGTAGATCTATTCTTTTTAAGTTCTTGAACAATCGCATTTCTAACGTCTTTAAGTATGCCAGCGCGAATTTGTGTATTTCCAAGTTTATTTTTTGTCTGAGACTCAAAAATAGGAGAAGCTATTTTTATAGCAATACATCCCACCAAGCCATCTCGGATATCATTACTTGTAAAAGTTTTTCCAAAATGCTCATTGATACCTTTAACAATAGCTTCTTTAAAGGCCGCAAGATGAGTGCCGCCATCTACTGTTTCCTGACCATTAACAAAAGAAAAATACCGTTCGTTATGGGTTTCTAAATGGGTGAATAAAAAAGATAATTCAGAATTTTGAAAAGATAATGGGGGATAGAGAGTTTCTTCGGGAACTTCTTCTTTAAATAGGTCCTTAAGACCGTCTTGAGATGTAAAAATTTCCTTGTTGAAAGTTATCTGCAACCCGGGATGAAGATAAACATAACGACGGACTTTCTTTTTTAGAAATTCATCATTGAAAGAAAAATTTGTAAAGATCGTTGGATCCGGAGAAAAAGTAATTTCTGTGCCGTCAGGATCTTTTGTAGATCCCTGACGGGAATCTTGCAAAATGCCTTTGCAAAATGTAGCGTAATGATATTTTTTCTTACGAACAGAGCGTACCGTGAAAGTTTCAGAAAGCGCGTTTACAGCTTTCAATCCCACTCCATTTAATCCCACAGAAAAATGAAAAACTTCCTGGGTATATTTTGCTCCTGTATTGATTTTGGAAACACATTCTATCATCTTCCCTAAGGGAATGCCTCGGCCAAGATCGCGGATGATTATCGTATGAGCATCTGCAGTAATGGAAATGTCTTTTCCATGACCCATAATAAATTCATCAATAGCATTATCTACGACCTCTTTAAATAAAGTGTAAATGCCATCTTCTGTTTGTGAGCCATCTCCTAGTCTGCCTATGTACATGCCTGCACGTAAGCGGATGTGTTCTAAAGATGCTAGAGAAACAACGCTAGCTTCAGTATATGTTGCCATACTTTTATTCTTCTTACTTGTTCTGAGGAAACGAGTTTATTGTTAAGATGATACTCTTGTTTTGTGTGAGTTGTGATTATAAAAACTTAATGATCAGCCATACCAAATGCTGCGAGTATTTCTCAATAACAGCTCTTTTCCTTACTAGATGTACAGGCGTCTAAGTTCTTCTCCCAGAAGATTTGCCAGATTACGACATTTCTTTTTCTCAATCAAGATAGAGATATTTCTTGGTTGTAGACTGAGAAATAAGAGTTTTTTTTAATGTTCAGAGAGAATTTGTATGTATCATCATCTATTTTTGGGTCTTATCAAGAAAAAGATGATTAGAAGATAAATAGATAGCATCTAATTTTGTCTTGGGATATACACCTAGATTACTTTCGTTCTCAATTCTCTAATATTTTTCTTATATACAGGGAATTTATGGGAAAATTATCGCAACGTGCTTATGGTTCTAGGGGTTGTTGGAATTAGCTATCGGGAGGCTGCTTTAAAAGAAAGGGAAGCAGCTATCAATATTTTAAAGGATTTTGAAGCTAATCCATTGTTCGCGCAGCGTTTTTTTGGTGACGGTGGTTCTTTTATTTTATTGCTCACTTGCCATAGAGCAGAAATCTATTATTTTTCTCAAAGCGACAACCAAATTCAATCAGATGTGATTTCTCGCATTTCTTCGTTAGGGGCGCGCCCATATTGTTATCAGGGATTAGCGTGCTTCAATCATTTGTTTACAGTCACTAGTGGTATGGATAGCTTGATTTCTGGAGAAACAGAAATACAAGGACAAGTGAAACGCGCGTATATTAAGGCAAAAACAGAACGCAGTTTGCCTTTTGCGCTACATTTTCTATTTCAAAAGGCTTTAAAAGAAGGGAAAGGATTTCGCTCACAAGTATCTTTATCTCATCCTGTTGTCACTATAGAGTCAATTGTTGAAGAAACTCTAGACTTGCATGGTAAATCAATAAAAGACAAACTTTTATTCATCGGTTACTCCGATATTAATCGGAAAATCGCAAAGGGGCTGAGCGCGAAGGGTTACCGGAACCTGATTTTTTGCTCTCGAAAAAATCTTTCCATACCTTACGATACAATAGCTCGTAGTCAGCTTTCCTTTAGAGAGCCTTATGATGTCATTTTCTTTGGATCATCGGAATCAGCTAATGACTTTTCCGGATTATCTTTAGAAAGTTTGGCAAGCATTCCAAGCCGTGTGATTTTTGATTTTAATGTCCCACGCACCTTTACTTTAATGGAGCGTCCCAAAGGTATCATATGTTTGGATATGGATTTTATTAGTGAGCGTGTGCAGAAAAAACTTCAAGTTAATAAGCAATCTACAAATAAAGAAAAGCCATTTTTAGCTCTAGCAGCAAGAAAACAATGGGAAGTTTATGAAAAAAAGTGCTCGTGTATGCCCTCGAGCCAGGTTCGATCTTCTCGTCCTAAGCTGTTGATTCTTTAGCGTCTAATTCATCTCTTGACATATACAGCTATCGAAAATACTCTAGGCTTTCATCGTTAACTACGATGGATTTGTATGCAAGTGTGGTCTAGCACCGGTAGATTGTAATTGATAACAAGTACAATAAAAATCAGCCCGATTTTTCTTAGGTCTTTTGTTCTTTATAGTGAAAAAGATGAACAAGAAAACGAACATAATATTGTTTAGAGAAACAAGAAATCGTTTTTATTTTTAAAGTTTGTATTGGCATAACTCGATTTAAGGGCTGAAAAAGCTAACTCTAGAAAAGAGGTTGTCTCAATTTTGGACGAAAGAAAGGCAGCCATTCCTGTACAGGAAGAACGTGCATGTTGGAGAAATTGATAAAAAATTTTGCCACGTATATTGGTATAACGTCAACCCTCGAATTTGATGCTGATGGAGCATATGTCTTGCCTATAAGTGATCTTGTCAAGATTCGCGTACGGCAAAATGCAGATAATGAAATTGTATTTAGTGCTTTTTTAGGAGAGCTAGCTCCTTCTGCGGACACAAATAAAGTATACTTACAAATGATGGTAGCAAACTTGTTTGGAAGAGAAACAGGAGGTAGTGCTTTAGGATTAGATTCTGAGGGTCATATAGTGATGACACGGAGAATTCCCGAAGAGGTTTCCTATGAAGATTTTGCGCGTTACGTAGAGAGTTTTATGAATTTTTCTGAAACCTGGGTTGGGGATTTAGAATTAAATAAAGCGGAACAAGGACAATAGGCAACAGGGGTAGAAAGAACATGGGTGCACGTTTAGTTATTGTTAAAGGCCCGTTGTCAGGAGTTATTCTTGTTCTCGAAGAAGGGGCGAGTTGGTCTATAGGCAAAGACCCAACTGCTAATGATATCCCTTTAGAAGATCCTGAACTTGCAGACTCGCAAGTTATGATCACTAAAGATGAAGATGTTTATAACCTTGAAAATTTAGATACTAAGCTTCCTGTTTCTGTAAATGGTCAAGCTATAACAAGTGTAACAACGTTGAAAAACGCTGATGTTATCGAGTTTGGCAGTAACCAATATTCTTTTCTTGTGGATGAGTTTGATCCTGAAGATGTTGTTTATGATTTTGACCTTTCCGAAATAAATGGTGCTAATGTCTCGGCAGAACCTGCCGATAGTAAAAAGAAGACGAAGAAGAAAAGTAAGCCTTCGGAAGAAGGCACTAAAAAAACTTCCTCAAAAAAACAGTCCGCTTCCGATACCTCTCCTACCGATAAAGATAAAGAACTTGCTGAGGCATTTTTAGCTTCTGCGAAATCGGAAAAAAAAACATCCGATGCACAGATAGATATGGCTGTTTCTCCAGAAGATTCTGGTGAGGCACAGGAAAAACCCTCGTCGAGGGATGAGAAAAATAACAAACCCCAAAACGCTACTATGGAAGAAAACGGAGCTTTGCCCAATCAAAATCAGCAGCCGTTACCTGAAGATTCTGCAAAACAGGATCAGCCTAAAGAAGGTAATCGGCCTCAAGAGGGTGAGCCTGTCAAGGAGACTCCAGATCTAATAACTCCTAAGGATGACGCTGCAGCTGATAAAAAAGAAGCTGAAAAAGAACCATCTGAGGAAAAAGCTCCCAAAGAAAAAGCTGTTGGCGAGGAGAAAGCTCCTTCGGAAGATAAAGAAGCACCCAAAGATCAAAAAACAGATGAGAATGAAGCTCCTGCAGACAAAGCAGCAGGAGAGGATGATTCTGAAGATAAAGACGCTGAAGACAAAGACACCGATGATAAAGATGCTGATGACAAAGATGAAAATCAGCCTGAAGAAGGTGAAGATGCCGGCGAAGAGGCTGAAGATGCTCAATCTAAAGAGCAGAAGGATAAGAAACTTTCTAAACCGGAAGTTTTAACTCCATTTAATGTTCAGGATCTTTTTCGGTTTGATCAGGGTATTTTCCCCGCAGAAATAGATGACATTGTTCAAAAAAACGTTTCTGTAGATCTTTCACAACCTTCGCGTTTTCTATTAAAAGTATTAGCAGGCGCTAATATTGGCGCTGAGTTTCATCTCGATACAGGAAAATCTTATATTTTAGGTAGTGACCCTGCATCTGCGGATATTGTCTTTAATGATCTTAGTGTTTCACACCAACATGCTAAAATTATCGTCAGCAATGACGGTTCTATCATGCTGGAAGATCTCGGAAGTAAAAATGGCGTCATTGTTGAAGGGAAAAAAATAGAGCATAACTCTACTTTAAGCTCCAATCAAGTGGTTGCTCTAGGAACAACTTTATTTTTGCTGATAGATCATTCGGCTCCCGCAGATACTATTGTAGCGTCTTTTGCTCCAGAAGATTACGGTTTATTCGGCCGCCCTCAAGATGCTGAAGCTATTGCTGAGCAAGTAGCTCAAGAAGAAGAAGAAAAACGAAAGCGGGCTACATTACCAACGGGATCGTTCATCCTAACATTGTTTATTGGTGGTTTAGCAATACTTTTTGGTATGGGCACGGCTTCTTTATTCCATACGAAAGAAGTTATTCCTATGGAAAATGTCGATTTCCAAGAGGATATTGAGCGTGTAGTTAATGCTTTCCCAACTGTGCGCTATACTTTCAACAAGAACAATGGTCAGCTCTTTTTAATAGGGCACGTAAAAAATAGTATAGATAAAAGCGAGCTTCTTTATAAAGTGGATGCTTTGTCTTTCGTCAGAACGGTCGATGACAACGTGATAGACGATGAGGCTATTTGGCAAGAAATCAACATATTATTGTCTAAAAAGCCGGAGTTTAAAGGTGTGAGTATGCACTCACCAGAGCCCGGACTGTTTGTGATAACAGGATATTTAAAGACAGAAGAGCAAGCAGCATGTCTCTCCGATTATCTTAATGTGCACTTCAACTATCTTTCTCTTCTTGAAAACAAGGTGATCATAGAATCGCAAATGCTAAAAGCAATAGCAGGTCAGCTTTTGCAGTCAGGATTTGCAAATATTCACGTAGCCTTTGTGAATGGCGAAGTTGTTCTCACAGGTTATGTAAATAATGATGATGGAGAAAAATTCCGCGCTGTAGTTCAAGAGATATCTGCTATCCCAGGCGTGCGTCTGGTGAAAAATTTTGTAGTTTTACTCCCCGTTGAAGAGGGAATAATTGATTTAAATTTGCGGTATCCTAGCCGTTATCGCGTAACCGGATATTCAAAATACGGTGACGTAAGCATAAATGTTGTAGTCAATGGTAGGATTTTAACTCGTGGTGATGTTATCGATGGAATGACGGTAACAAGTATACAACCAAGCTGTATCTTTTTAGAGAAGGAAGGGTTGAAATATAAAATCGAGTACAATAAATAGCTGATATTAAGGCTTGTTAATTCTTTTGTTTTTAGGAAGAAATACTATGTTTAATATGGAAAATACAGCTGCTCAAGAAGATAAGTCTTCTCGTCAGCTTTTCGATTTAGAGAAAGAAATGCAGGATCTGGGCAAAGCTCAAGAGATCAATGCTAGCGTGCAGGATAAAGTGCACAAGTTGAATACCTCTCTTCGAGAAGGTTCCGATAGAGAATCTTTCGAGAAACAACAGGCATTATTAGCAGGATATCTCGCCCTTCAGAAAGTTCTCGGGCGGATCAACCGCAAAATGGTGTAACAGACTAGATAAGTGGAGAATTTATGAGTGGTGGTAGCGGGAGCAGTTGCTCGGCATTTAATTTTAATGACATGCTTAATGGCGTATGTAAATACGTCCAAGGTGTCCAACAATACCTAACAGAACTAGAGACTTCAACGCAGGGTACAGTCGATTTGGGTACGATGTTTAATTTGCAATTTCGTATGCAAATTTTATCACAGTACATGGAAGCTGTATCTAACGTCTTGACAGCGGTGAACACAGAAATGATCACCATGGCAAGAGCTGTTAAAGGAAGTTAATAAATTAAGAGAAGGATCATGGCAGATTTGGAATTATTTAAAGCAGATTTTGCGTTGTTGTTTGAAGCTGGTATGTTGGCCATTAAACAAGGCGATGAAGAAAGCGCAAGAAAGCTCTTTCAATCTCTACACATCCTAAGTCCTGACCACTACGGTTATGAGCTAGGTTTGGCATTGATTGATTTACATAAAATGGAAATTTTTGCAGCTGAAGAAAAACTCAATGCTTTAGCACAAAAAGAAGTCGATAATTGGAGCGTTAAGTCTTTTCTATCGCTAACACATATGATGATCGTTTTGCATCAGGGAAGTTCTTTTGAAGTTCGCCGTGAAAGCTTAGAAAATTGCTTGAAATTAGCAGACCAAGTTTTGGAAAACTGTGAAGTAGAATCTACAAGAATTCTTGCTCAATCGGTTTTAGACTGGCATGATACGCTAGTAGCTAAAAGTGGTGGACCTTTAGGTTAACCCTCTTAGACCTTAAATAAATATATGGTTGTTGTCTTATGATAGATCCCATGCAGCTTTTTCCGAAGCTAGACTCTGATAAAGAAACAGCTTCTATACAAAAACCTTCAGGAACTCCATTAGCTAGTGAGTTAAATAAAGAAGTTCCTGCGTTTTCTTTAGGAATGTCTTCGGATTTTCATAATAAAAACATAGAAGATGTAAGACCTAATCCCATGGCGATGATGCAAGATCGAAATTCGAACATTATCGACCCTGAATTAGAAGAGGCTTTAGATTCTGAAGAGCTCGAAGAACAAATAAACAATCTTAAAGAGCGTTTATGGGATGCAAACTCTACTATACAAAGCCATGATCAAAATAAATTATCTCCGGAACATCTCGAAGCTGTTAACTTAATTATTGATTTAATCAATGGAGATCTCGGTGAAATAGCCGAGCATACCCAACAGGATATAGAGAAAAAGAAAAAAGATGAGAGCGAATCCGTCACTCGTAAGATGATTGATTGGGTGTCCTCAGGAGAGGAAGTTTTGAACAGAGCTCTTCTTTATTTTTCTGACAGAAATGGAGAGCGTGAAAATCTAGCCGACTTTTTAAAAGTACAGTACGCAGTTCAAAGAGCAACACAAAGAGCGGAACTGTTTGCTAGTATCGTAGGAACTACGGTAAGTAGTGTGAAAACGATAATGACCACACAATTAGGTTAACATGGACGAATTGACGACAGATTTTGACACCCTCATGTCGCAATTAAACGACGTGCACTTAACTACTGTTGTTGGTCGTATCACTGAAGTCGTCGGTATGTTAATCAAAGCAGTTGTCCCTAACGTGCGTGTCGGGGAAGTATGCTTGGTTAAGCGTCATGGTATGGAGCCGCTTGTTACCGAAGTTGTTGGCTTTACACAAAATTTTGCTTTTTTATCACCATTGGGAGAGCTTTCTGGAGTGAGCCCTTCTTCAGAAGTTATCCCAACTGGTCTCCCTTTACACATTCGCGCAGGAAATGGACTGCTAGGACGAGTATTGAATGGTTTAGGAGAACCTATCGATGCTGAAACTAAAGGACCTTTAGTCGATGTGAATGAAACCTTCCCTATTTTCCGTGCACCACCTGATCCGTTGCACCGGGAAAAATTAAGAACTATCTTATCCACAGGCGTACGATGTATCGATGGTATGCTCACAGTAGCACGGGGTCAGCGTATAGGAATCTTCGCTGGAGCTGGGGTAGGTAAATCTTCCCTCTTAGGGATGATCGCCAGAAATGCTGAAGAAGCCGATGTTAACGTAATTGCTCTTATTGGAGAGCGGGGCCGAGAAGTACGTGAGTTTATCGAGGGGGACCTGGGAGAAGAAGGAATGAAACGATCTGTGATCGTCGTTTCTACATCAGATCAGTCTTCACAATTGCGATTAAACGCTGCTTATGTAGGAACTGCTATAGCAGAATATTTCCGAGACCAAGGAAAAACTGTCGTCTTGATGATGGACTCTGTAACGCGATTTGCCAGAGCGTTACGGGAAGTCGGATTGGCAGCAGGGGAACCCCCAGCAAGAGCAGGGTATACTCCTTCAGTATTTTCAACTTTACCGAGATTGCTAGAACGATCGGGAGCTTCAGATAAAGGAACAATCACAGCGTTTTATACCGTGCTTGTTGCTGGCGATGACATGAACGAACCGGTTGCCGATGAGGTAAAATCAATCCTGGATGGACACATTGTTTTATCCAATGCTTTAGCACAGGCATATCACTACCCCGCTATTGACGTGTTAGCGTCTATTAGCCGACTACTTACAGCCATTGTTCCCGAGGAACAGCGGCGTATCATAGGAAAAGCTCGTGAGGTATTGGCAAAGTATAAAGCAAACGAAATGCTTATACGTATTGGAGAATATCGTCGGGGATCCGACCGCGAAGTGGATTTTGCTATAGATCATATAGACAAGCTGAATCGATTCTTAAAGCAAGATATCCATGAAAAGACAAATTATGAGGAAGCAGCACAACAACTGCGAGCGATTTTCCGTTAATTACAAGGGTAGAATGCCGTGCCTAAATACCCGTTAGAGCCTGTTCTAGCGATTAAAAAAGATCGTGTGGATAGAGCAGAAAAAGTTGTTAAGGAAAAACGTCGTCTTTTAGAGATAGAACAAGAGAAATTACGAGAATTAGAAGCTGCTCGTGATAAAGTAAAAAATCACTACATGCAAAAGATTCAGCAGTTGCGCGAACTGCTAGATGAAGGTACAACAAGTGATGCTGTTTTACAGAGAAAAGCGTACATTAAAGTTGTAGCAGTGCAACTTTCTGAAGAAGAAGAAAAAGTTAATAAACAAAAAGAAAGTGTTTTAGCGGCTTCTAAAGAGCTGGAAAAAGCAGAAGTTAATTTAGCCAAACGGCGAAAAGAAGAAGAAAAAACGCGTTTGCATAAAGAAGAGTGGATGAAAGAAGCTCTAAAAGAAGAAGCGCGAGAAATAGAAAAAGAGCAAGATGAAATGGGTCAACTGCTTCATCAATTGCGCAAGAAAAAACAACGTGAATCGGGGGAATCTAGTTCATGGAATTAAATAAAACATCCGAGTCTATGTATAATTGCAAGACTGAGAGTCATGTGTCACAACAAGAGTTAGGCCCAGAACCTCAGGATAATCGCGACGTTAAAGTGTTTTCTTTGGAAGGTCGTCAGCAATCTCGACAAGATCGTCAGGATAACATCTCCAGTAAAGGTAGAAGCTCCCGTCAGGAATCTCGCGGAGCTGAAGATAAGCATGTAGATGATAAAACTTCTTCAGTATGCTCTAAAGAAGAAGAAAGTGAAGAGAAAGAAGGCTTCATGCATTTTGAAAATCCTACAGCAGGAATGGCTCTTGTTGATGCTGCTGCTTCTATGTCTAGCGACATAGTTGTAGAGACCTCTACAGTAGCTGTTGCTAGTGCTGATTTAGGATGGGTACAAGATATCATTGCTAATACAGTAGAATCTATGTTCATTGCCGATATGAACGGAGAGCAATTGGTAGAATTAGTTTTAGATAGTGAAGGAAATGTTCCAGAGGTATTCTCTGGTGCTAATTTGACATTAGTACAATCTGGAGCAGATATTTCTGTAAAAATCACTAATTTTGTAGATAATGCTCAAATGGCAGAAGCTATGAACTTAATTACAAGCAATCCTGAACAGCTTGCTTCTTTAGTTGGAGCTTTAAAAGGCCGACAATTAAATTTAACAGAGTTTGCTGTTGGAAGCAGTGTTGTCCAATTGCCAACAATAGAAGAAATGCAAACACCTTTACATATGATCGCTGCGACAATTCATCAAAGAGATGAAGAGAAAGATCAAGAAGGAAAAGATCAGCAACAGCAGCAAGATCAAGAACAAAACCAATATAAAATTGAAGAAGCACGTTTATAAGGACGATTTCTTATGGCAGTAGCAGCGGAGCCTAGCGCTAGTTGGTTAAAATCTCGCAATGATTTTCTCAATTCCTTAGTGAAAACCGAGGAGAGTGTTTCTCTACCTCAATTTCCTAAAGAGGTGTGCGAACGTAGATTAAAAGAAAAGTTTCGCTTAGAAGATACTAGTCTTACTATTCAGGCGCGAGGCTCTCTCTCTGCTACCCAAGCTATTAAAGATTTCGGAACCCATATTTTAGTGCAGCCATTTTTAGCTCAACCTTTAGAACCGGGGAATTTCTTTTTTGTTACCTCAGAAGAAGATCTCCAGTCGTTCATGGTTGCTGTATTTAATGACTCCAGTTTAGCTTCCTATTTTTATGAAAAAGATAAGCTATTAGGTTTCCATTATTACTGTTGTGCTGAGTTTTGTAAGTTACTTCAAGAGTTGGCATGGATACCTTCATTATCCGCAAAAGTTGCAGGAGAAGTTCAGGTTTCCGGAAAGGATCTTCAGGGATCTTACCAAGTTATCGATGTTACATGCGGATTAGATGGGAAAACTATGCGTTTTCGTTTGCTATTTTCCGATGCTGTATGTAACAGCTGTAAAAAGTTTCTTTCTACTTCAGATCAAAATTTTGATGTTCTTCAACTAGGAACCACTCCTTTGACAATGTCTGTAGAAGTTGGCTATTGCCAATTAACACAGGAGGAATGGCAACAAGTGGTACCTGGTAGTTTTATCTTGTTAGATAGTTGTTTATATGACCCAGACACCGAAGATAGCGGAGGTCTCCTTACCGTACAGGGGCATCAGTTTTTCGGCGGGCGCTTTCTCGATACAAAATCAGGAGAGTTTAAAATCACTAGCTATCCAAGTTTGCAACAGGAAGAACCCGCTGAAGAAACTCCAGAGGCTTTGCCCGCAGCGCCTTTGCCAGGACATTGTAAGTTAGTAGCGGAAGCTGCTAGGTACTCATTAACTGTCGAAGAATTTTTAAAATTAGCTCCAGGAAGTGTTTTAAATTTCGACGGCATTCATCCCTCCAGAGGTGTCGACATGATCCTCAATGGAGCAAAAGTAGGAAGAGGTGAGATAGTATCTTTAGGCGATGTTTTAGGCATTAGAGTCCTAGAAGTATAAATACCTCATTGTCTCTTTATGGATTGTAAATCCGAAGTTTCCACACCTAGTCAGGTGGGTGACTACTACATTAAACAAACCCTAAGTAAGAAGTTAGGCTGTGCAGTATACCACGGTATCCAACCCGACACTTTGCAATTTATCGCAGTCAAAGTTCTTACGACACCGTTAATCGCAGACACAAAGCGTGTAAATAGCTTTTTAAGAGAAGCTCAAATTCTCTCTCAAGTGTCACATCCCAATATTGTTAAATTCTACCAACATGGGACCTGTAAAGAGGGTTTGTACATAGCCATGGAATACATTCAAGGGGGCTCTCTTCGACAATATATTCTCTCCCAATTGATTTCCTTATCCCAAGCTATTGATATTATCCTAGCCATTGCAAATGCTCTTGATTATTTGCATAGCCGGGGTATCCTCCATAAAGACATAAAACCAGAAAATATCCTAATTACTCCTCAAAGGCAAATTAAGATCATAGATTTCGGCCTTGCCGCAGGTTCTTCTTCAGAAGAACCTCTTCCCCAGGTGTGCTTAGGAACGCCTGTATATATGAGCCCTGAACAACGACAGGGAGAAAAAATTTCTGAATTATCAGAAATATATTCCTTAGGAATTATAGCCTATGAGTTGATATCAGGGAATTTAGCCCTCGGCAAAGTCTTGTTATCTTTAATTCCTGAAAGAATAAGTAAAATCTTAGCAAAGGCTCTCCAGCCCTCCCCTAAAGATCGTTACTCTTCAATGAAGGAATTTATTAGTGACTTAGCTGCCTACCGTCATGGTGAAGATCTCCAAAAAGATACTCGCCAAAAAGATCTTACAGCGCTTTCTTATGAAGAACTCCACAAACAAAGGTTTTGGTTAGCACCTCAAGAACTTCCTGTTCCTGAATTTATATCAGCATCAGTATGCGAACATGGCAATCCTACATATCCTAACGTGTATTACGAAACTTTTATAAGTAAGGATGCTTTTAGATTGTGGTTTTGTTATAGTCTTTCAGGAAATGCTGCTTTAGTATTAACTATTATAAAAAGCCTCTTAAATCAATGGGGGTATGAGGATAACATCAGAAGTACGATTCGCAAAATACATAATGAGCTAATTCGTATAGATGCTCCTATTGATAACAAAGGGATTTCTTTAATTTGCGTGTCTATCCCTAAGGAAAAGAAGGAACTTTCTTGGACCTCTTGTGGGAAAACTACTTTCTGGTTAAAAAAGCAAAGAAAGGTTCCTCAGAATTTTGATACTTCATTAGTAGGACTAGGAAAAATTAGTTCTTTACAAATTCAGGAAACCAAGGTTGCATGGGAAATAGGTGATGGAGCAGTATTACATACCTTACAGGCAGACAATTCCATGTCATCTTTATATAGTCCTTCATTCACAGAGTTGAAAGATAGGGGACAAACAGCTATATTCTGCCCAATAGAGAGCGTACAGTACGGGACAGTAGAAAAACATGACGGAAATCTTTGTCCCTCAACACTTATCAGCTTAAAAAGAATCCGGTGAAAATAGTGACGTCGAACATTGGAAGAAAGATCTTGCAGGTCATTAATAGAAAAAAAGGGAAATTAGGAATACTCTCAGCTTTACTTTTCTTTGACTTGCTTTTGCTTGGTGTGAATTCTCAAAAACCGCCAAGTACAGAACAAAGATCACGAACCAAAAATTCTCAAGTAGACGATAATAAACAAGTTGCCGCCTGCCCTAAAAATATAGTTAATAAAACTTCAGCAAGAAAGTCTGATAAGCCTTCGATCGTTGCTAAGAGCGTCCCTCAAGGGGTTCCTCAGTCTCGTCATTTTAAAAAGTCCACTCAGACGTTTTCTCCGGGTTTTTCAGAAGGTTCGCCATTTGCAAAGCCTGAGGTTAAAAAGCGCCAAGATAATCGTTACGCACCAGCTGCTATAGGAAACAAAACCGCACGTCTTCTCCCTAAAAAAGAAGAAAAAAAAGAAGTTGTTGAAGAGAAAAACGAAGAAGCTCAAATCTGGGAAGATAAGCAAGCTTATGCTAAACGTGCTGTTAATGCTGTAAATTTCAGCGTTAGAAAACAGGTTGAAGAGCTACAGAAAAAAAACTTAAAAGAAGAAAGCTCAAAAGTTAATGAGAATGTTTCTTCAAAACCATCCAAGACAAAATCTCCTGATAAGCAGCCCTCAATAGAGACCATAGCTATTCATCCAGATTCAAAAAGAGATGAAGAAAAAGCTAACTCTTTATCTAAAGGAAAGCAAATTACCTGCGAAGATCTTAAAGATAACGGTTATACCGTAAACTTCGAGGATATTTCCGTTTTAGAGCTATTACAGTTTGTCAGTAAAATTTCAGGAACGAATTTTGTTTTTGATAGTAATGACTTAAATTTTAATGTAACGATTGTTTCTCATGATCCTACCTCTGTAGACGATCTTTCTACAATTCTTTTACAAGTCTTAAAAATGCATGACTTAAAAGTTGTAGAACAAGGAAACAACGTTCTTATTTATCGCAATCCACGGCTTTCTAAATTATCAACAGTGGTTACCGACGGTTCCGCAAAAGATAATTGTGAAGCTGTTGTTGTAACTCGAGTATTTCGTTTATATAGCGTCAGTCCTTCAGCTGCTGTAAGCATCATACAGCCTCTACTATCTCATGATGCTATCGTCAGTGCATCAGAAGCTACCCGTCATGTGATCGTTTCTGATATCGCCGGAAATGTTGAGAAAGTAGGAGAACTACTCTCTGCTTTAGATGGCCCAGGCACTTCTGTGGATATGTCAGAATACGAAGTGCGTTATGCAAATCCAGCTTCTTTAGTAAGCTATTGCCAAGATGTCCTTGGAGCTATGGCTGAAGACGAAGCTTTTCAGATTTTCATACAACCAGGAACAAATAAAATTTTTGTAGTTTCCTCTCCGAGGTTAACTAACAAAGCAATACAATTGCTAAAATCTTTAGATGTTCCAGAAATGGCACATACTTTAGATGACGTCACGAGTCCCGCTGCTGCTTTAGGAACGTCAGGAGCATCTAATCCTAAAAGCTTGCGCTTTTTCATGTACAAGCTAAAGTATCAAAATGGCGCAGCTATTGCCCAAGCTATTCAAGACATTGGTTACAATCTTTATGTCACAACAGCTATGGATGAAGATTTCATCAATACGCTAAATAGTATCCAATGGTTAGATGTTAACAACTCTATTGTTGTTATTGGTAATCAAACCAATGTAGATAAAGTTGTCAGCCTGCTCAATGGTTTGGATTTACCACCAAAACAAGTGTACATCGAAGTTCTCATCCTAGAAACAAGTTTGGAAAAATCTTGGGATTTTGGAGTCCAGTGGGTAGCTCTTGGAGATGAACAAGGTAAAGTAGCTTATGCTTCGGGATTATTAAGTAATACCGGTTTGTCTAAGCCTACACAAGGTTCCGTACCTCCTACAAAACCTGCACCAGGGAATATTCCCTTACCCACACCCGGACAATTGGCAGGGATTAGTGATATGATGTATGCATCCTCAGCTTTTGGCTTGGGGATCATCGGTAACGTTCTTAGCCATAAAGGTAAGTCTTTCCTAACTCTAGGGGGGCTACTCAGCGCTTTAGATCAGGATGGAGATACTGTCATTGTTCTTAACCCAAGAATTATGGCTCAAGATACTCAACAGGCATCTTTCTTTGTTGGGCAGACCATTCCGTTCCAAACGACAAGTACCATTATCCAAGAGACAGGAACTGTAACACAAAATATCGAATACGAAGATATCGGTGTTAACCTTGTTGTTGCTTCAACAATTGCTCCGAATAACGTTGTCACTTTACAAATAGAACAAACCATATCGGAACTTCATTCTGCTCAGGGAACCCTCACCCCCGTAACAGATAAAACATATGCTGCTACACGCTTGCAAGTTCCCGATGGTTGTTTCTTAGTAATGAGTGGTCATATCAGAGATAAAACTACAAAAATCGTTACAGGCGTACCTCTACTAAACTCAATACCTTTAATTCGAGGTTTGTTCAGCAGAACTATAGATCAAAGGCAAAAACGAAACATTATGATGTTCATTAAGCCTAAGGTTATCAGTAGTTTTGAAGAAGGCACAACATTAACAAATAAAGAAGGCTACAGATATAACTGGGAAGCTGATGAAGGATCCATGCAAATAGCTCCTCGACATGCTCCTGAATGTCAACACGCTCCTGCCTTGCAAGTAGAAAGTGATTTTAAAATGCTAGAAATAGAAGCCCG